>JALFRA010000043.1 GCA_022785125.1 Clostridiales bacterium | reverse complement strand
CTCGCCGGGGCGCAGCGGCTCGTCCATCAGGATACGGCCCATCGCGTCGGACAGGGTAAAGGGCAGCTTGTCCGGCTGGGGGTGGCCCAGGCTGATGGTCAGGCTGCCTTGCGGGTCCCCGTCGATCAGCAGCACTTTCTTCCCGGCCTGTGCCAACCCAATCCCCAGGTTCGCGCAGGTGGTTGTCTTGCCAACGCCGCCTTTCTGGTTGGCAATGGCGATGATTTGCGTGTTCAATGACTTCACCTCATTTCTGATTGGTGTTGTCATGTGCCTGCACAGCAGTCCTGGAAATGACAAAAGCCGCCACTCGAAACAAGTGACGGCTTCGCCTAAATCCAATATTCTACTGTGCTTGAAATCAAAAGGCTTTGAGTTCCTTTCTGCTATTCATTTGTCGTTAATGAAACACCCCCTATAATTCGACTTATTTCAGTATGATTTTTCGGTTTGGAAAAGGATGAAAAAACCAGACTGAAAACCTCAAAACCCTTGATTCT
Source organism: Clostridiales bacterium (assembly GCA_022785125.1). Classification (GTDB taxonomy): domain Bacteria; phylum Bacillota; class Clostridia; order Oscillospirales; family Oscillospiraceae; genus Flavonifractor; species Flavonifractor porci. The sequence goes on along the minus strand of JALFRA010000043.1, from coordinate 168,099 downwards.
ACGGGGCTTTTCCGGTTTGTCGTAATTATACCGTAAGGGCATAGCTGCGCCAGTCTGCTGCTCAGTCAGGGCATCCCCATGAAGCAAATACAGGAGTGGCTGGGGCACTCTACCTTTGCCACCACCGCTGACATCTACTCCCATCTGGATTTCAACTCCAAGTTGGAATCGGCGGACGCCATCACCGCAGCCTTTGCTGAGGAGAAACCGGCAGAGGAGCAGGAAGAGGATGGCTTTGGCATGAGCCTATCTAGGTGAGGTGACGGAATGGACTATCGATATCTCCAGAGAGAATACCCTGAAACAATCTCCATGGATCAACTCTACCGGATCTGCCACATCAGCAAGCGGAAAGCCCGCTGGCTGTTGGAACATAGAGTAATTCCCTGTCAGGACTCCGGCAAACAGACACGGCGTTTTTCCATCCGCTTGGAGGATGTGATTTGCTTTCTGGAACAGCGGGATGCGGGACTGCTGGATGATGTCATTCCACAGGGGATCTTCTCCAGTGACAGCTCCCGCCCAGTCCGTCCGACCATTCCCTTGCTGGATGAGGCCGAGCTTTGCGCCTACCTGCTGGAGTGCTGGGAGGACTGGCCCGATATTGTTGACAACCCGACAAGCATCGGAACTATGTGGGTACAGTGTGAATACTCTCAACCGCTGGTGGAACCTTGGGCAGATTCAGGGAGTGAAGTACCGAAATGAACTGCGGTACTCCAAGGAATCTCTGGCCTGCTGGCTGGCGTCCTCCAAAGGGCAGGCCATTGCCGTACCCTCCCAGCAGCATAAGGAATGGATGAAGGAGTTTCGGCCAGAGAAGTGGAATAGCGGCATGGAGCCAAACTCCATGCCGCTGTTATAGCGCAATATATAAATAAGCAGATGCTTCAAAAATCGTATGGGGATTCGAACCCCCGTCTACCTCTTCGCAAGGGAGGCGCTTTATCCAACTAAGCTAATACGGCTTGGGATAAATATATTATATCATGTTGGTATTGAGATTGCAAAAGAAAAAACTAAATTATCAAAAAAAGAAGGGCATTTCAATGCCCTTCTTTTTGGCGGAGGTGAAGAGATTCGAACTCTTGCGCCGGCGAAGCCGACCTACCGGATTTCGAATCCGGACCCTTCAACCACTTGGGTACACCTCCATTTATTGAAAATCGGTCGCCCGATTTACAACCTGTTTATTCACTTTTCGGGAAAACTGTTAGCATTCTGTTAGCGTTTTGCGTTTTTTGCACTTTTTCTAAATCCTGCAATCCCTTGCGGCACAAGGATTTGCGGTTTTCCGCCGTGCCTTCATGAGTGACGATTTCGAGTGCGGACCCTTCAACCACTTGGGTACATCTCCAAATCGGTTACTTCCACAGGAACTCCATACTCATTCAGGAGAAAACTACGCGCGGATAAGTGAGCAAAATCACCGGAAACAATCGAAAACCAATCACTTCTCGCAAACAAAGCGACCAAATGCCCCATCCATTTCAAGCCAGCCCCATCCAGCCCGGTTATGACCACTTCAATACCACTACATTTTAATGAATTCTACGACACCATCCGCTTGGTGCCGTAATGTATAAGATACCTCATTTTCGTTTACTTGTCAATATTGCAGCCAGGCATGAAATAAGATATAATTAAGTTCATATATAAGTAACCTGACATATATGCAGGAGGAGATCATGGAAGAACTAAAACGACGCATACTCAGCGAAGCGATCGTGGGTGAAGGCGATATCATCCACGTTGATATGTTCCTCAACCACTGCATGGATATGGAATTGATGGAACGAATGGGCGCCGCCCTTGCCAAGCGATACCGGGGCCAGCGCATCTCAAAAGTGCTGACTGCGGAAAGTTCCGGCATCGCGCTCGCCTGCTTTACCGCCCGGGCACTTGGTGTACCGGTGATTTACGCCAAAAAATTTCAAACCGGATACATTGATCCCGATGTCTATTCCGCAGACACCCATTCCTTTTCTCTGGACAAGTCCTACACGCTGCGGGTGTCCAAGAAATACCTGACCGAAGAGGATCAAATCCTGTTGGTTGATGATATTCTGTCCAACGGTCAAACGATGCTCAGTCTTTTAGAGTTGGTGTCCAAGGCCGGCGGAGAAGTCGCTGGTGTAGGCGTTGCCATTGAAAAATCCATGCGGGAGGGCGGTCGGGTCCTGCGCCGGATGGGTATCCGGGTAGAGGCACTAACTACCGTGCAGGCCATTGAACATGGTCAAATTATTTTGGCATAAGGAGACCCCTATGGAAAACACCACCCAAGCCCTATTGCCCAACGCTTTTGCCATTTTTAACGGCATTCGAACCAGTTCTTCCGCTCCCAACCATGGAGAGGCCGTGCTCACCCTGGGCCCTGATAGTCTGAATCCTTATGGTCTGCTGCATGGCGGCGCTTACTACACTATGGCTGACAGCGCCTGTGGAACCGCCTGCCGCACCGATGGAAGAAACTACGTCACCTTGCACGGCGGTTTGAATTTCATCCGTTCCGCCCGCAGCGGCACCGTGACCGCCCGGGCAGTAATCCGTCATCGAGGCCGCAGCACCTGTCAGGCCGATGTGGAAATCACAGATGAAAGCGGAAACCTGTTGGCCACCGGCAACTTCACCTTCTTTTGCATTGGCCGGCATTGAGCCCTTTATAACAGGGCATTCGAGGGATGGCTTCAATGCCGTCCCTCTTTCTTTCCCGCCACTTCATCCCGGTCCAACCAGATCTGCCAGCCGATCATGGTCAGTACCGGCATCAGGATCATGCCTGCCACGCCAAAGATCTGAAATCCCACATACATACTGACCAGAGATACCAGAGGCGGCAGCCCGACGCGCTTTCCTAGCAAACGAGGTTCCAAGCCCCCCCGAACCAGCGTAACCACCCCATAAAGCACCATCAGGCCCAATCCCAATGGCATCCTCCCTGCCAGCAGAGAAACCAGACTCCAGGGCAGCAGTACCGCACCACTTCCGAAAATGGGCAGTGCATCTACCAAGGCAATCACCCCAGCTAACAGCAGTGCCGCCTCCACCCGCAGCACCAAAAGGCCTACAGAGAGTTCTACAAAGGTAAAGAGAATCAGAATTCCCTGGGCCCGCAGCCAACTGCCTGCCGCCCCGGATGCTGCCCGCTGCCAGCGTTTTATCCGCTCCTGCCACGCCGGCGGCAGCTGTTGGGCAGCAGCTTGCAGCCCAGGACGACCAGCCATTATGAAATAGGAGGCCAGGAAGGTTGTAAACAGAAACAACCCCGCCGCCGGCAGTGCGGTCAGAAGTCCTCCCACGCCTCCCGCCAGATTCTCCCCTGCCCAGGACGGAAACGCCAGAATACCCCGAACCGTCTCTTCTGCCACCTGTCTGGCTGGCTCACGCAGTTCCGCAGGCAGCGCCACAAAGAGGCGGTATAGCCACATCTCTGCCCGTTCCGCCCAAACATTCAGCTCTGTCAACAGCCCAGGAAGCCGCCCCAGCAGCGCTATTAGTTCATACCACAGCCTCCAGGCCAGCAGTGCCGCCAGACCGCCTGCCAGACCTGCCGCCCCCAGCAAACACGAGGCTGCCGCCCACCGGCGGGGCAGCCTCAGGGAGCGGATAAGCCAACCTACAACCGGTTCCAGCAGCCATGCCAGCACCGCAGCCGCCAAAAAGGGCGCTAACCAGGGCAACACCCACCGTGCACCTGCCCAAGCCCCCACCAAAACCAGTCCGATCCACAGCAAGCGGACCACTCGCTCCAGATACCTGTCTTTCCCCATTCCGGCGCCCCCTTTCTATATTATGTATAAAATGACGAAATTTGCGTCAGAAACTCAGAAGATATCGGCACGCCAGAAAAACTTGGCCCTTGCGGCACAGACTTTATTGTGCTAAAATAGGCTCCAATACAAGAACAAATGCTTTTCTAGCATGGACAAGAGGAGGTCCATAGAATGGGCAAGGCACCAGCCTATTTCATTATTGAGGCCAGCGCGCTGCCTGAAGTATTTCTAAAGGTGGCAGAAGCCAAGCGTCTGCTGGAGACCGGCGAGGCCGGAGCCGTCAATCAGGCGGTCCGCCGGGTAGGGATCAGCCGCAGCGCCTTTTATAAATATAAGGATGCGGTCCGACCCTTCAACGATATGCTTCATGGACGGATCGTCACCTTCCAGATCGTGTTGAAGGATGAGCCGGGCGTATTGTCCGCGGTCTTGAATATCTTTGCCATCACCGGCGGAAATATTCTGACCATCAACCAGGCTATCCCGGTCAGCGGCTGCGCGGCAGTGACCATTGGGGCGGAGACTTCCGGTCTTCAGATTTCTATGGAGGAACTGCTGGAGCGGCTGTTGAAGGTAGAGGGCGTCCTGCGCAGTGAGGTAATATCAGGGTAACACCCTTTTGGAGTAAGGAGGCATTGTAATGGTGAACGTAGCGATTCTGGGTTTCGGCGTGGTAGGCTCGGGTGTGGCGGAGGTCCTGGCCACCAACGGCCCTCACATTGATAAAAAGGTGGACGATCTGATTCGCCTGAAGTATATTCTGGACGTACGGGACTTCCCCGACAGTCCCTTTGCCGACAAGGTCATCCACGATTTCAGCATCATCGAGAACGACCCCGAGGTCAACATTGTAGTGGAGACCATCGGCGGTGCCAAGGTAGCCCTGGACTTCACCCGCCGGGCTCTGGCCGCCGGAAAGAGCGTGGTCACCTCCAACAAGGAACTGGTGGCCGAGCACGGCTGCGAGCTGCTCAAGCTGGCCCAAGAGAAGGACGTCAGCTATCTGTTTGAGGCCAGCGTAGGCGGCGGAATCCCCATTATCCGCCCCCTGAACCAGTGCCTGGCCGCCAATGAGATCGAGGAGATCGCCGGCATTCTCAACGGCACCACCAACTATATCCTGACCCGGATGATTCGGGCTGGTCTCAGCTTTGATGCTGCCCTGAAGGAAGCCCAGCAGAACGGCTACGCCGAACAGGACCCCACTGCCGACATCGAGGGTCACGACGCCTGCCGCAAGATCTGCATCCTCTCCTCCCTGTCTTTTGGCCGGCACGTCTATCCCAGCCAGGTGCCTACCGAGGGCATTACCGGCGTCACGCTGGCCGACGTGGCCTATGCCGATGCCTGCGGCAAGAAAATCAAACTGCTGGGCCGGGCTATCCACCGACCCGACGGGAAGGTGTGCGCCTTTGTGGCGCCCCATCTGGTGGATGTGGAGAACCCCCTGGCCGGCGTAGAGGATGTGTTTAACGCTATCGCTGTCAAGGGCAACGCCATCGGCGATGTGATGTTCTACGGCCGGGGCGCCGGTAAACTCCCCACCGCCTCCGCCGTGGTGGCCGACGTCATTGATGCCGCCCGCCATAAGGACGCCAAAAAACGGATGGTATGGGCCGAGGGCGGCGACGATGTGGCCGTCCCCCCCACCGACCTGGAGAGCGTCTGGTATGTCCGGGCTGAGGGCACGCTGGAGGCCGTGAAGGCCGCCTTCCCCGACTGTGCTCTGCTGCCCCGTGCCGGAGCGCCGGAAAATGAATTTGCCTTCCTGACGCCGTCCATGAGCCGTCCTACGCTGGACGGCAAGCTGGCCGGGCTTAAGCCCTGCTCCGTGTTCCGTGTGCTCGACTGAGCGCATAGGATATCGTAAGAGATTTCACCTGATTTAGGGGGTACAAACGCCAATGGGACTCATTGTACAAAAATTCGGCGGCAGCTCCGTGGCTGATGCAGACCGCATCCGCAACGTGGCTCGCATCATCACCGAAACCTACCGCCGGGGCCACAATGTTGTGGCTGTGCTTTCCGCCCAGGGAGATACCACCGACGACCTGATCGCCAAGGCCGCCGAGATCAACCCCAACGGCTCCAAGCGAGAGATGGATATGCTCCTCTCCACCGGCGAGCAGATCTCCTGCTCTTTGTGCGCCATGGCCATCGAGGCCATGGGCTACCCTGTCATCTCCCTGACTGGCTGGCAGGCCGGATTCCGCACCAACTCCGTATACGGCGACGCCCGCATCAAGCGGCTGGACACTGAGCGGGTCCTGGCGGAACTGGATAAAAAGTGTATCGTCATCGTCACCGGTTTCCAGGGTCTGAACAAGTACGACGACATCACCACCTTGGGCCGAGGCGGCTCCGACACCTCCGCTGTGGCTCTGGCCGCCGCCCTCCGGGCGGACCTGTGCCAGATCTACACCGATGTGGACGGCGTGTTTACCGCCGATCCCCGCCATGTGACCGGCGCCTTCCAGCTGGAAGAGATCACCTACGATGAAATGCTGGAGCTGGCTACTCTTGGCGCCCAGGTCCTGCACAATCGTTCGGTGGAAATGGCCAAACGCTACAGCGTCAATCTGGAGGTTCTCTCCAGCTTCTCCGGCAAGCCCGGCACCAAAGTCAAGGAGGTTGCAAAAACCATGGAAAAAATGCACGTCAGCGGGGTGGCCTGCGACAAGAACGTGGCCCGTCTGGCCGTTGTGGGGCTGGCCGACCAACCCGGCATCGCCTTTAAGATCTTCTCTCTGCTGGCAAGAGAGAAGGTGAACGTGGATATCATCCTTCAGTCCATCGGCCGCAACAACACCAAGGACATCAGCTTTACCGTGGGCAAGCATGATATGGACCGCTCCAAAGAGATTCTGGAGGCCCACAAAGGTGCGCTGGGCTTTGACCACATTGACGTGAACGATTCCATTGCCAAGGTGTCCATCGTGGGCGCCGGCATGATCCATAATCCCGGCGTAGCCGCCAAGATGTTCGAGGCCCTGTACAATGCCGGCATCAACATCAACATGATCGCCACCAGCGAGATCAAGGTATCGGTCCTGGTGGATCTGCCTGAGGCGGATCGTGCCGTACAGGTCATTCACGACCGTTTCTTCCATGAGTTTGGCGGCAACTGATCGCTCCTGCCATCACAAAAAACCGGCCCGCGCAGCAACGCGGGCCGGTTTTTTATTGCAGCAGAGATACTTTTTTGTGATAGACCATCCGATAGAGCAGCAAGGCCACGCCACAGGAGATGACTTCCGCCACCAGGAAGGACAGCCATACCAGATCCGCCCCCAACCAGCCGAAGGTCAGTGCCGCCGGGAAGAGCAGGATCACCTGCCGCAGCAGAGAGATCAGCAGGCTGGCATTGGCAGACCCAAGGGCCTGCAGCGCAGAGCACAGGATAATGGAAACGCCTGCAAACAGAAAAGACAGGGCGATCATACGAAGAGCCGCCGTGCCGGCTGCAAGCAGCTCACCGTTGGCGTCAAACAGAGTCAGCAGCGGCCCGGCCAAAACCAGCAAAAACAGGGTGCCAGCGCCCATAATGACTACCGTCAGCACCATGGAAAAACGCACTGTACCGGTGATGCGCTCCTTGCTCCTGGCACCATAGTTAAAGCTGATGATGGGCACCAGCGCATTGTTCATGCCGTAGAGCGGCATGAAGATGAAGGACTGGATCTTGTAATAGGCGCCCAGAATAAAAACGCCAAAGGAGGTAAACAGGGGCAGGATCAGATTCATGCCCACGGTCATCACACTGGACAGGGACTGCATCAAAATGGCCGGAAAGCCCACCCGGAACATGGTACGGATGATCTCCCCGTTGGGGCGAAAGCCCCGGAAGGAGAGCTTGACCAGCTTGCTGCGCCGCACCATCCAGAAGCTGGCCACCAGACCCACGATCTGCCCCAGAACGGTAGCCAGCGCCGCTCCCGCCACCTCCAGCCGCGGGAAGGGACCAATACCGAAAATGAGCAGCGGGTCCAGGATCAGGTTGACCACCGCACCGATCCCCTGAATGATCATGGGACCTACCGTGTCCCCTGTAGCCTGCAAGGTGCGCTCGCCTGCAAACTGCATACATATGCCAATGGAGAGGCCGGTAACAATAGAGAGGTACTGCACGCCGTAGTCGATCTGCCGGGGCGCCTCGGAAAAAAGGCACAGGAAGGGCCGGGCAAAGGCCACGCCCAGTACCATAAAGATCAGCCAGCAAACCACATAAACAAAATAGCCATTGGCCGCTACCTGATCCGCCTCCTGCTGCCGCCGTTCGCCCAGGCGGCGGGCCAGCAGTGCGTTGAAGCCCACACCCACACCTACGCAGACTGAGATCATCAGCATCTGAACTGGATAGACCAGCGCCAACGCCTCAAAGCCGTCCCGGCTCAATTTGGCTACAAAGAGGCTGTCCACCAGATTGTACAGCGCCTGGATCAGCATGGACAGCATCATGGGCCAGGACATATTAAGCAGCAGCCGGCGTACCGGCATCACCGCCATCTTGTTTTCTTCCACCCAAATTCCTCCTATCATTCTCTTTCTGTAAAAATCGGGGCGTGCTGACGCACGCCCCGATCTGTTCCTTCCCAGCGGCGTGGCAGCCCGCTGGGCGCTTATAAACTTCTGATGTAGCGCAGGTCGTTACAAACCATATTGTGGGGAAAAGGCACCTTCTGCACAGTGCCATCCCAAGTAAAGCCGTGCCGTTCATAGAACCGGCGGGCCCCTTCATTCTCCTTCAGAACAAACAGGGCACAGCCTGGATAGCCAGTCTCGCTCAGGCGGCGGACCGCCTCCTCCAAGAGCAGCCCTCCATACCCGTAACCGGTTCTGGCAGGCTCAACGTAAAGGGAAATCACCTCACCTCATCCGCTGTAATTGGAGGACTTGATCACCAATTCCTCACTTTGTCGGGGACTGGGACCGCTGCGGATGGGACCGTAGTTACAGCACCCTATAGAAACGCCATTTTCGTAAAGCAAAAGCCCTTTGCACCTCTTGGCAGCATAGTCTTCCCGAAAAAACGGAATCCAACGTTCCTCCGTGATGACCTCTCTCAAGTAGTCCTCTGGTACAAAGCCCGGATAAGCTGCCCGCCACCCTCTGCAATGGATGGCGCTCATAGCAGCAAAATGCTCTTCCGAGCAGGCATCCACAAAGCGCAGGTGATCAGACATGGACCTCTTCCCCTACCGTCTCAGCCTCCTGCTGAGCCGCCTGCCGGGCCAGAGCCCGGGCGTTGGCCAGCATCAGCTTGATACGGTTTTCCTGGTTGATCTTGGTGGCGCCGGGGTCATAGTCGATAGCCACAATGTTGGAGTTGGGATAGTCATCCTTCAGCTTGCGGATCATACCCTTGCCCACGATGTGGTTGGGCAGGCAGCCAAAGGGCTGGGTGCACACGATATTAGGCGTACCAGTGTGGATGAGTTCCAGCATCTCGGCGGTGAGCAGCCAGCCCTCACCCATTTTGTTACCCTCGCCCAGGTAGCCCTTGATGAGCCGGCGCAGATCCTGGAAGGTGCCGGGAGCCCGGAAGCCACCCCGCTTCATGGCGTCGATCATGGCCCGCTGGCACTTCTCTACATAGTGGCGCAGGGCGGCACAGGCGGTCTTTTTGGCCCACTTTCCGCCATAAATGTCCACGTCCACTTCCCGATTGTAGATCTTGAAGATGATAAAGTCGGTAAGGCCGGGCACTACCGGCTCCGCCCCCTCAGAGAGAAGGAACTGCTCCAGGTTGTTATTGCCCAGCGGGGAGTATTTGATGTAGATCTCGCCCACCACGCCTACCCGCACCTTGGATTCTCCCTGCACCGGGATAGCCTTGAAGGCTGCCACAATGTGGTCAAAGTTCTCCACCATGCTCTTGAAGGACAGGCCCTTGCCTTTGCTCATCTCCTCCAGCAGGTGGCTCTGCACCGCCTCGATGGTACGCTCGGTCTGCCCCTCCTCCACCTCGTAGGGGCGGACCTGGTTGGCCGACTGGACGATGATATCGCCGTACATCAAGCCAAAGATAGCCTTACGGATGATGTCCAGGTTCAGTTTAAAGCCGGGATTCTGCTCCAGGCCCGACAGGTTGAGGGAGATGACGGGAATATACTCCAGTCCCGCCTTCACCAAAGCCTTGCGCAGCAGGTGAATGTAGTTGGAGGCCCGGCAGCCGCCGCCGGTCTGTGTGATAAGCAGGGCCACCTTATGGGGATCATATTTACCGCTCTTTACCGCATCAATGAGCTGCCCAATGACCAGCAAAGCGGGATAGCAGGTGTCGTTATGGACATACTTCAGGCCCTCATCCACGATGTTGCGGTGGTTGGTGGTCAGCATCTCCAGTTTATAGCCCTCCTGCTCCAAAACGCGGGCAATCAGGCCAAAGTGGACGGGCAGCATGGTGGGAAAGAGGATGGTGTACTCTTCCTTCATCTCCTTGGTGAACAGCAGCCGCCCCGTCTTATCGTAAATCAGTTCAGCCATAGTAACATGGTTCCTTTCTCAGTCCTGGTGCTTACGGGCGTCCATAGCCGCCATCAGAGAGCGAACGCGGATGGTGACGGCTCCCAGATTGCTGATGTCGTCGATCTTCAGCTGGGTGTACAGCTTGCCGCCGTTTTCCAGAATGTCCCGCAGCTCATCTGTGGTGATGGCATCGGTACCGCAGCCAAAGCTGACCAGCTGCACTACCTGCATATCAGGCTGAGTACAAACATAGCGGGCGGCGTTGTACATCCGGGACTGGAAGGTCCACTGATTGAGCACCTTGCGGGGGGCGTAGCCCTCCAAATAACTGAGGGCGTCCTCGGTGACCAGCACAAAACCAAAAGAGGTAATGAGATCATTGATTCCGTGGTTGATCTCCGGGTCAATGTGGTAGGGACGACCGCAGGCCACAATGATGGGCATATCATGGGCCCGGGCGTACTCAACATAGCGCTTGCCCGTCTCCCGCACATCGTGGAGATAGGTGTCATAGGCCGTGTAGGCCGCCTTGGCAGCCGCCTCAGTCTCCCGCTTGGGGATGTTGAATTCCTTCTCCATAATTGTGGCAATGCGTTTGGAAAAATCCTTATGCCGCCACAGGCCCACATAGGGATCCAGGAATTTGGTCTGTTTAAGCATAGGCACGTTGGCGGCCAGCAGCTCGGGATAATAGGCCACCACCGGACAGTTGTAGTGGTTATCGCCGATGCCCTCATCGTTGTTGTAGGACATACAGGGATACCAGATGGCGTCCACGCCCTCCTCCACCAGGGCCTCCACGTGGCCGTGGAGCAGCTTGGCGGGATAGCACACCGTGTCCGACGGGATGGTATGCTGGCCCTTCAGATAGAGTTTACGGGAGGACTCAGGGGACAGCACCACCTCAAAGTTGAGGCGGGTAAAGAACTCAAACCAGAAAGGCAGGTTTTCGTACATATTCAGGCCGAAGGGGATGCCCATCCGGCCCCGGACGCCGTTGCCGGCCCCCTTGCCCTGAAGGGCCCGCAGCCGCTTGTACTTATAGTGCATCAGGTCGGGGTTCTCTGTGCGCTCCTTGCCCAGGGGGCGGGAGCAGCGGTTACCCGAGATGAACCGCCGCCCGCCGTCAAAGGTGTTGACGGTGAGGGAGCAGTGGTTGGTACACAGGTTGCAGGTTACGGGCTTGGCCGTGTGGGAGAAGGACTTCAGGTCCTCCGCCGTCAGGATGGCACTCTTGTCCAGATGGAGGTCCCGGGCAGCCAGTGCCGCACCGAAGGCGCCCATGATACCAGCGATGGTGGGCCGGGTCACATTGCGGCCCAGTTCCAGCTCAAAGGCCCGCAGCACCGCATCGTTGTGGAAGGTACCGCCCTGGACTACGATATGCTTGCCAAGATCATCGGCGTTGGCAGCACGAATGACCTTGTACACGGCATTTTTCACGATGGAGATGGACAGGCCGGCAGAGATATCTTCCACACTGGCCCCGTCCTTCTGGGCCTGCTTCACCGAGGAATTCATAAACACGGTGCAGCGGGAGCCCAGGTTTACCGGGTGCTGGGCCAGCAGGCCCAGCTTGGAGAAGTCAGCGATGTTGTAGCCCAACGCCTTGGCAAAGGTCTCAATGAAGGAACCGCAGCCGGAGGAGCAGGCCTCATTGAGCATGATGGAGTCCACCGCACCGTTGCGGATCTTGAAGCACTTCATATCCTGGCCGCCAATGTCGATAATGAAATCCACGTCAGGATTAAAGTGACGGGCGGCATTGTAGTGGGCCACCGTCTCCACCAAACCGGCGTCGCAGGAAAAGGCGTTCTTAATGAGTTCCTCGCCGTAGCCGGTGACCGCCGCTCCCTTGATGGCAATGCGGTCACCGCACAGGCGGTAGATCTCCTTTAACTGATCCAGCACGATGGCCACCGGGTTACCCAAATTGGAGTGGTAATAGGTGTAAAGCAGGCCGCCGTCGGCAGTGATGAGAACCATCTTGGTGGTGGTAGAGCCGGCGTCAATCCCCAGCCAGGCATCGCCGGAATAGGTGTTAATGTCCACCTCCGGGGGATGCATGGCGTTGTGGCGGGTCAGGAAGGCGTCGTACTCAGCCTGGTCGTGGAACAGAGGCGGCATGGTATCCACCAATCCCACATTGTCCACGCTTTTCTCCAGCCGGTCCAGCATCTGGTCAAAGGAACATTCGGCGAAATCGGTGGCGCACAGAGCCGCACCGATGCCGGCAAAACAATCTCCGTCCTCAGGGAAAATGGCGTGGGCCTCGTCCAGCTTCAGGGTCTCCACAAACCGCTGCCGCAGGCCCTGGAGGAAGTGGAGAGGGCCGCCCAGAAAGACGATCTTGCCCTTGAGCTCGCGGCCCTGGGTCAGACCGGCCACGGTCTGATCCACCACCGCCTGGAAGATGGAGGCCGCCACGTCCTCTTTCCGGCCGCCCTGGTTCAGAATGGGCTGGATATCACTCTTGGCAAATACGCCGCAGCGGGAAGCAATGGGATAGATCTTCTCATGCTTCAGGGACAGTGCGTCCAGTTCATTCACCGTCACATTCATCAGAGTGGCCATCTGGTCGATGAAAGCGCCGGTACCGCCGGCGCAGGAGCCATTCATCCGTTCCTCCAGCGCACCGCCAAAGAAGATGATCTTGGCGTCCTCGCCGCCCAGTTCGATGACGGCATCGGTATCCGGTATGTAGGTGTTGACAGCAGCGGCGGTGGCATACACCTCCTGTACAAAGTCGATGTCCGCCGCCTTGGCCACGCCCAGACCGGCGGAGCCGGTGATGGCGATGCGCACTTGTCTGCCCCGCAGCTTCTCTTCAATGGAACGCAGGGTCTCTGCTGCCCGCTCTCTGGCCTTGGAGTAGTGCCGTTCATAAGAGCGGAAGAGCAGCTTGTTCTCCTCGTCCAATACCACCACTTTTACTGTGGTGGAACCAATGTCAATTCCAATCCGCAGACTCATAGATTCACCTGGTATCCTTATTATAAAGAATTTCGTAGCCTTCATAATATAACAAAAAAATTTTTTTTACAAGAGCAAACCTTCAAAATACAGGAAGTTCCGTATTCGGAAAGAATTGTGCCCAAAAATTTTCTTCCACACCCCGGCTACCGGCGCACTTTTCACAAGGCCATTTGTTATACATCATTGTTGACAAACAATATTATACGTCATATAATATTGCCAAACAGAAAGGGGGTCTGGCCATGATCTTTCCACTGGGCGCTCCCCTGCTGGACGCCTGTGTGCTGGCAGTACTGGCTGAGGGAGACACCTACGGCTACCGTCTGACCCAGCGCATGAAGGAGCAGGTGGAGTTGTCGGAGTCCACGCTCTATCCCGTTTTGAGGCGTCTGCAGCAGAGCGGCTGCCTCACCGTCTATGATAAACCCTTTCAGGGCCGGAACCGGCGCTACTACGCCATCACACCTGCCGGCCAGGCGCTGTTGTCCGGTTATCGAGAGGAGTGGATACGCTACCGGAGCCAGATCGAGGCGCTTCTGCTGGAGAAAAAGGAGGAGGACCATGAATAAGGCAGAATTTTCAAAAGAACTGCGTGACATTCTGGCGGGCAAGCTGCCGCCGGAGGAACTGGACGACGTGCTCTCCTACTATGAAGCCTATTTTGCCGATTCCGAAGAGGATGAGGAGACCGTTGCAGAGCGTCTGGGCTCCCCCGCCTCGGTGGCGGAGCAGGTGCTGAAAGATCGGAACGAGCCGCCCAAAGAGATACCCACGCCCCAACCCGGCAGGCAAAAAAGCCAGATTTTTCTGCCAGTCCTGGTGATTGTTGGAGCCGCCATTCTAGCCCTTCTCCTCTACGCTCTCTTGTTCCGCCCGCAGACCTCCGTTCCGGTCCTTCTGCCCGGCCAAACGGGAAGCGCCGTCCAAACTCCTGCCGTTCAGGAGGATTGGGAGGGCGAAGTGGAACCCTTCTCAAAGCTGGACATTGCGATCGGCCTGGGCAACATTCAGGTGGAGGAAGGCGACCAGTGGCATCTGCGTCTGATCAACCGGGGGTGGGACAGCCGGTATGACGCCTCTCAGGAATTGAAGTACAGTCAGGACGGCGATACCCTTTCTGTCTGGAGTACATCGGACAACATCGCCTCCGGCGAAAGTTCTCCCGATGTGCGGGTCCTGGTCACCGTTCCCACCGGAACGATCCTGGAGCGGGCCGACCTGTCGCTGGGCATGGGCAATCTCACCTGGGACGACTGTGCCGTAAAAGGCCGTCTGCGGGCTGAGTGCGGCATGGGCAATCTATCCGTGTCCGCTCCGGTGGAGGAAACCGCGCTGACCACCGGCATGGGTAACATAACCCTGGATCTGGCCGGCAGCCAGGAGGATTACACCTGGGATCTGACCGCCAGCAGCGGCACCATCCGGCTTAACGGGGAAACGACCCAACCCTACACTGTCAGCGGCGGCGAAGGAAAACACAAGCTGTCCCTGACCAGCGGTATGGGCAACGTCAGCCTGCAGTTCAGCCGGATCCCCACCGCCCAGGCCAAATAGCGCGATAACAAACAGCCCGCCCCGCCGCATCTGCGGCAGGGCGGGCTGTCGTTTATCTCCGGTAAGTACGGGTAATTCTGGCCAGTTTTCCGGATACTGTGGGGTTAAGCGCGTCTGCACGCACCCGCCAGGACCAGTTCTGGTCCCCCAGGGTGCCGGGGGCGTTGACCCGGGCGTCCCCGCCCAGGCCCAGCAGATCCTGGAAGGGAGCGATGGCCAGACGGCAGGGGGACATCCAGGCCCCGCACACCGCACCCCAGCCGAAGCCCTCATCCTCCCGCAGGCGCAGGTAATCGAAGGCGTACTGCCGCTCGTCCGGGTTGGCCTCGGTAAATAGCCACTGGACAAAGGTGGGAGTGTCGTGGGTGCCGGTATACATCACCGCGTCCCGGGGGCAGTTGTGGGGCAGATAGGCGCTCTCCCCCACCGGATCAAAGGCGTAGACCAGCACCTTCATGCCGGGCAGGCCGCTCTGGGCGATATAAGCCAGGGCGTCGGCATCCAGGTCCCCCAGATCCTCAGCAATGAGGGCCAGGCCGGGCACGTTTTTCAGCACGTCCAGCAGGTCGTTGCCCGGCCCCTTCTCCCAGTGCCCCTCCCGGGCGTCCTTGGCACCCTCGGGGATGGACCAGTAGGTATGGAAGGCCCGGAAATGATCGATACGCACCACGTCGTACAGTCTGGCCATATGGGCTCCACGGCGCTTCCACCAGGCAAAACCAGTCTTTTTATGGTAATCCCAGTCATACAGGGGGTTGCCCCAGTGCTGGCCCTTGTCGGAGAAGGCATCCGGCGGCACACCGGCCACGCCGGAGGGGCGCATATCCTTTTTCAGCTGGAAGAGCTCCGGATTGCCCCATACTTCGGCGCTGTCGGGGGAAACATAGATGGGCAGATCTCCGATGATGGAGATGCCTTTGGCATTGGCGTAGGTTTTGACCGCCCTCCACTGCCGGAAAAACAGATACTGCAGAAAAACCTGGAAAGCACACTCCTCCGCCAGCTCTTCCCGGCATTGAGCCATTGCAGCAGGCTGACGCAGACGAACTTCGTCAGGCCAATCGGCCAGTTCCTTACCACCAAAGTACTCCTTCAGTGCCATAAAGAGGGCGTAGTCGGGCAGCCAGTCCGCCTCCTGAGCTTCAAACTGCTCCAGTTGGGGAGCATACTTCGCCCTACCCCGCTCAAAGGCCTTCCGCAGAAGGGGAAGCCGCGTCTCATGGAGCCAGGCATAATCCACCCGGTCCGGGTTGTCCCGGCAGGCGGAGCGCAGTTCATCCTGGGTCAGCAAAGCTTTCTCCGCCAGCTCATCCAGATCCAGAAACAGGGGATTACCGGCAAAAGAAGAGGGAGACATATAGGGAGAATTACCCCCGCCCGGCGGCACAAGGGGCAGGATCTGCCAGAATTTCTGGCCTCCGGCCTCCAAAAAGTCAATAAACTGCCGGGCCGGCTTGCCCAGCGTGCCGATGCCGTAAGGCCCCGGCAGGGAGAATACGGGAAGCAGGATCCCGCTGGCTCTTGCTTGCATAAACAGGCCTCCACTTCATTGATTACGGACGCTCCTATTATATTACATCCCCGAAAAAGCCGCAACCCTTGAAAGCCGTGGCTTTCAAGGGCTGCTCGCTGATCAGGTGCCGGCTTCTATGGCCGTTTTGATATTCTTCAGCACC
The DNA here is from genome assembly GCA_022785125.1 of Clostridiales bacterium. Classification (GTDB taxonomy): domain Bacteria; phylum Bacillota; class Clostridia; order Oscillospirales; family Oscillospiraceae; genus Flavonifractor; species Flavonifractor porci. Next base: position 151,649 of record JALFRA010000043.1, on the reverse strand, counting down.
TGGTCCGAATCCTCACACATAACCATCAGAACCGTGCCGTCCTCCAGGGTCTCCAGCCCGGCCTTTTCCGCAATGGCATACTGGTCGGCCAGGTAAGTCTGGAAGTTGCTCTTCTGCCGGTCGATAAAAGCCTGCAGTCCGTCCACCACCGCAGCCTCCCGTCCTTCAGCGGGCAGGATGGCCGCAATACCATAGGCCTTCACGTTCATGGGCGATACCGCGATGGCATAGGCGGTCATGTCCTCCTCAGTGACTCCAATCAGGCCAAAGATGGCGGGGGCCAGTTCCTCCTCTCCCGAGGTTACCACCGGCACGGCCTCGTTCATTTCCGCATCCCGGGCGTTTTCAATCGCGGTCTGATAGAGTTCTGTTCGCTCCTCCGCTGTCAGCATCTTTGGCTCCTTCATCTTCTCTCCGCAGCCAGCCAGCAGAAGCAGCAAAATCGCCAGAGGGAGCATCAGTTGTTTTCGCATGGTTTCTTCTCCTTTTCCATTTCTTGTTTCCGCAGCGTCAGCGTCTCTCCCGCCCGGTCCACTACCAGGGTATCGCCCCGGACCGCCTTACCTCCCAGCAGCAGCTCCGCCGCGGGGTCCTCTACCCGGGCGCGGATGGTCCTGCGCAGAGGCCGTGCTCCGTAGTCCGGGTCGAACCCCAGCTGTGCCAGAACATCCAGGGCCTCGTCGGTCCAAGTCAGGGTAACTCCAAGAGCCTTAAGCCGCTCCCCCACCCGGGAGAGCAGGCGGCGGGCAATGGCTTTGATCTCACTGCGGCCCAGCTGGGTAAAGACAATGGTCTCGTCCAGACGGTTGAGAAATTCCGGCCGAAACACCTTTTTCAAATCCTCCAGCACCGCGCTGCGCAGCTCTTCCGGCGTCCGGGTCTCCCCGTCCCGGTGCTCGGCGGCGGAAAAGCCCAGTTTGCTGCCTTTCGTGGTAATCTTGGCCGCACCTACGTTGGAGGTGAGCACCACCACAGCGTTGCGGAAGTCGGCTTTACGGCCCTGAGAGTCGGTCACCACTCCATCCTCCATGATCTGGAGCAGGATGCCCCACACATCGGGATGCGCCTTCTCGATCTCATCAAAGAGCACCACACAGTAGGGCCGCCGCCGCACCTTCTCCGTGAGTTGTCCCCCCTCCTCATGGCCCACATAGCCCGGCGGGGAGCCGATGAGCCGGGAGATAGCGTGCTTCTCCATATATTCCGACATATCAAATCGGAACAGGGCTTCCTCGCTTCCAAAGAGAGCCCCTGCCAGGGCACGGCTCAGCTCGGTCTTGCCCACGCCGGTGGGGCCCAGGAACAGAAAGCAGCCGGTGGGCCGCTCTGGCTCCTTCAAGCCCACCCGCCCCCGGCGTACCGCCCGGGCCACCGCCTTGACGGCCTCCTCCTGTCCCACCACCCGGCGGTGGAGGTCCTCCTCCAGCCTGAGCAAGCGATCGCTCTCAGCCTGGGTCAGAGTAGTGACCGGGATGCCAGTCCACCCCGACACCACCGCCGCCACATCCTCGGCGCTCACAGCGCCGGTATTCTGGCCTGCCCGCCACAGGGCCTTCTGTTGGTCCAGCTCCCGGCGGAAATCCTCCTCCGCATCCCGCAGCATGGCGGCCTTCTCAAAGTCCTGGCTGCGGATGGCCTCCTCCTTCTCCCCCCTGGCCCGGGCCACCTTGTTCTCCAGCTCCCGCAGATCGGGGGGCGCTGCCAGCCGGTCCAGCCGTACCCGGGCCGCCGCTTCATCCATCAGGTCGATGGCCTTGTCAGGCAGGCGGCGATCCCCGATATACCGGCTGGACAGGGCCACGGCAGCGGTGATGGCCCCGTCGCTGATGGTGATACGATGATGGGCCTCGTAGCGGTCCCGCAGGCCAAAAAGGATGGCCTCAGCCGTCTCCTGATCAGGTTCGCCCACTACCACTGGTTGAAACCGCCGCTCCAGCGCGGCGTCCTTCTCAATATATTTGCGGTACTCCTCGGTTGTGGTGGCGCCGATGACCTGGATCTCCCCCCGGCCCAGAGCGGGCTTGATGATATTGGCCGCGTCGATGGCGCCCTCGGCTGAGCCCGCGCCCACGATATTATGGAGCTCGTCAATGAAGAGGATCACATCCCCCACCCGCCGCACTTCGGACATAACGTTTTTGACCCGTTCCTCAAACTCACCCCGGTATTTGGTACCTGCCACCATGGCGGACAGGTCCAGGGAGATGAGCCGCTTACGCTGCAATTCCTCCGGCACCTCTCCGGCAGCCATCATCCGGGCCAGCCCTTCCGCCACCGCCGTCTTGCCCACGCCGGGCTCCCCGATGAGGGCAGGGTTGTTCTTCTGCCGCCGGGACAGGATCTGGATCACCCGCCGGATCTCCTTGTCCCGCCCCACCACCGGGTCCAACTGGCCGCCGGCGGCCATTCGGGTCAGATCCCGGGCAAACTGCTCCAGCACCTTGGATTCTCCTGGGTAGTCCCGCTCGGTACGGGGTTTGCCGCTCCCCCGAAAGGCGGGCGGAGGGGCCTCCCCTCCCATAGCAGAGGACAGGTCGCTCCGCAGCCGGCGGGGTTCCACCCCAGCGGCGTCCAGCACCCGCACCGCCACGCCGTCCCCCTCCCGCAGGATGCCCAGCAGCAGGTGCTCCGTGCCCACATACTGGTGGCCCAGCCGCACCGCCTCGGTGAGGGAGAGCTCAATGATCTTTTTGCATCGCGGGGTAAGCCCCTGGGATGGGGCGCCCCCCGGCGTACCCACCCCCACCAGCTGGGCCACCATCTCCTTCAGATTCTCCGACTCCAAACCAGCGGCCTGGAGCACTTTGGAAGCCACTCCTCTGCCCTCTCTGGCCAGACCCAGCAGCAGATGCTCGCTGCCCACATAACCGTGGCCCAGTTCCGCCGCGCTCTCCTGAGCCAGCCGGAGAGCAGCCTGAGCACGCTGGGTAAACCGGGTCTCATTCATGCCGGCGCTTCGCCATCCCTTTCTCCAGGGAAAAAGCCTGTGCTTCTTCTTGACGGGCTTCATTCTTTGTGCCACGCCCCTTTTCCTTTGTTCTGTGCGGATGAGCCCCGCTGCACGGAGCCCCGTTCAGCTCAGGGGTCAAGTCCCCTGCCGCTTCCATGCGGAACATCGATGTCTTTTCCATCCGATCGCTCCCTTCCGGCTGCGTATCGCAGTTATCATTTTTCCCGCCAGAAAAAAATATACCCATGGTACGCACATTTTAGCATTGCAATTTTGAAAAGTTATGATACAATATCGTTAGCTTTGAAGTTTGGAGGTGTATCCAATGGCCTATGTCATCAGCGACGCTTGCGTGAGCTGCGGCGCTTGCGAGGGCGCTTGCCCCGTCGGTGCTATTGCTCAGGGCGATGACCACTACGTGATCGACGCCGGTTCCTGCATCGATTGCGGTACTTGTGCCGACACCTGCCCCACGGGTGCTATTTCCCAGGGCTAATTGACGCACTGCGAAAGAAAAACAGCGGCATACCACTGGTATGCCGCTGTTTTTACTTCCATGCCAAACCAACACCCGGGCTGTCAGCCCGTTTATTCAGAAAGAGAGGATTTTATGCAGCTTAAGGGCAAGAGCCTGCTTCTCGTGGGCCTCACACTGTTCTCCATGTTTTTCGGAGCAGGTAATCTGATTTTCCCGCCCGGCATTGCCGCCCAGGCAGGCACCGCTACCTGGCCCGCATTTCTGGGTCTGGCCGTCAGCGCCGTGGGTCTGCCGGTGCTGGGCGTGGTGGCAGTGGCCCGCGCCGGAGGTCTGGATACCCTGTGCAGCCGGGTCCACCCTCTCTTTTCCAAGGCCTTTACCATCGCCGCCTATCTGGCCATCGGCCCCTGCCTGGCCATCCCTCGCACCGCCACCACCTCCTTTGAGATGGCTGTGCCTCCCTTTGCGGGACCGGACGCTCCTCTGTCCCTCTTCCGGCTGATCTATTCCCTGGTGTTCTTTGCCGCCGCTCTGGTCATTGCCCTGCGGCCGGAAAAGCTCACCGACCGGCTGGGCAAGATCCTCTGCCCCATTCTGGTGGTCCTCATCGTGGTCACCTTTGCAGGCTGTCTGGTCAACCCTCTGTCCGGCTATGGAGCCGCCTCCGGCGACTATGTGACCCACCCGGTGGTCAAGGGTTTCCTGGAGGGCTACCAGACCATGGATACCATTGCCGCGCTGGCCTTTGGTATTGTGATCGCAGTCAATATCCAGGCCAGGGGAGTCAGCGAGGACAAAGCCGTAATCAAGGGCACCATCCGTTCCGGCTTTATCGCCGGGGCCATGCTGCTGGTGGTCTATGCCATGCTGTCTCACATCGGTGCTCTGTCCGGCGGCGCAGTCCCCAACCCCACCGACGGCGCCGCCGCCCTCACCAATGTGGTGGGCCTGCTGTTTGGCCCTCTGGGCAACGCCCTGCTGGCCGCCATCTTCATCATCGCCTGCTTCAATGTGTGCGTTGGCCTGATCAGCTCCTGCGGCGAGTTCTTCCACAAGCTCTTCCCCCGTCTCAGCTACCGGGGCTGGGCGATTCTGTTCGCTGTGGTCAGCATGGTGATCTCCAATGCCGGTCTGGCTCAGATCATTTCCGTGTCGGCTCCTGTTCTGGGGGTACTCTACCCTATGGCTATCGTGCTCATCGCCCTGTCCTTCTTCCAGCGCTGGCTGGAAGGGCGGCGGATGGTCTATCCGGTGGCCATTCTCTTTGCCGGCGTGGCCAGCCTGTTCTATGCCCTCCAGGGCATCGGCCTTCCCCTCTCCTTCCTGACCTATGTGCCTCTGGCCTCCATGGGTCTTGGCTGGGTGCTCCCCGCCGTTGTGGGCATCCTGCTTGGTCTGCTCCTATCCATCAAAAAGCGCTGATTCTACTCCAGCGGGATACTGCATAGGCGGTATCCCGCTGGTTTTTGCTTGCCTTTTCCCCCGCATCCGGGTATCATATTGTCTATTGAATCCCTATCCTGTTTGGTGATGCTTTTTGAGACGAGTTTTCCGCATCCTGCGGCGTACAATATTGATCCTTCTTCTGGTGGGAGCAATCCTCCTGCTGGGCTTTTTCTTCCTGCGCTGGCGCGGGCTGATTCTGTACTCCCACGAATCCAATCCGGACCAGTGGGAGGTATTTGGTGTGGACGTATCCTCCTATCAGGGGACGGTGGACTGGCACGCCCTGGCACGCCAGGGTGTGGATTTTGCCTTTATCAAGGCTACGGAAGGCTCCCTCCTTCAGGACAAGCAGTTTGCCTCCAACTGGAACGGTTCCCTGAAGGCCGGAGTCCGGCCCGGCGCCTACCACTTCCTCAGCTATGACAGTCCCGGCGAGACCCAGGCTGACAACTTTATTTCCATGGTCCCGGTCACCGAGGGGACATTGCCTCCGGTGGTGGATATTGAATTTTACGGTGAATACCTGGAGAATCCGCCGGAGAAGGCCCAGGTCCAGAGCATTCTGGACCCTCTGCTGGCACGGCTGGAGGCGCACTATGGGGTCAAGCCCATTCTCTATGTGACCTACCGCTCCTACTACAGCTACCTCACCGACGCCAAATACGCCGATTATCCGGTATGGTGTTCCAGTCCCACAGTGTTCCCGCTGGTGCCCCGGTGGCATTTTTGGCAGTACTCCCATTCCGCAAAACTGGAGGGCTACACCGGCGCTCAGCCCCTCATTGATCTAAACGTATTTCGAGGCAGCAAGGAGCAATTTGAAGCTTTCGGTCTGGGATAAGAACTTCTAATTTCCCCCTGTTTTTGATATAATACCAGTACGCAACACTGTAAGGAGGCCCCTATGGACCGTTTTGATACTCTGATCCAGGAACTGCGCCGCCGCATCCCTCAGCTGGAACTGCGGGAGCAGGAGCCTATGTCGTCCTATACCACCTTCCGCATCGGCGGTCCAGCCCGACTGATCGCTCTGCCCAGAAGCCGGAAGGAGGCTATTGCCGCAGTCCAGGCGGCCAGAGAACTGGACATCACCCCCTTCTTTCTGGGCAACGGCAGCGACCTGCTGGTGTCCGATCAGGGGTATGACGGTTTTGTCCTGAAAACCTCCGGACTGGATGATGTACGGGAGGTAAACCGTCGTCTGCGGGCGGAGAGCGGCATTCCTCTAGCCCGGCTGGCCATGGCGGCCCTGGGCAGAGACCTGACCGGCCTGGAGTTTGCCCACGGCATCCCCGGCACCCTGGGAGGCGGCGTCACCATGAATGCCGGCGCCTACGGCGGCGAGCTGGTCCAGGTGCTCACCTCCGTCACCTTCCTCAACGAGGCCGGCGACGTGATCACTCTGCCTGTGGAGGAGTGCGCCCTCACCTACCGGCACAGCCTGTTTACCGACCATCCGGAATGGCTCATTCTGGAGGCCGAGTTTGCCCTCACCCCCGGAGACCCCGCTGCAATCAAAGCCAAAATGGACGAGTTGGCCCAGAAGCGCCGTTCCAAGCAGCCCCTGGACCTGCCCAGCGCGGGCAGCACCTTCAAACGCCCCGAGGGCCACTTTGCCGCCGCTCTCATTGAGCAGTGCGGCCTGAAAGGCGTGGGCGTGGGGGGGGCTCAGGTATCGGAAAAGCACGCCGGCTTTGTGGTCAACTGCGGTGGGGCCACCGCCGACGATGTGCGCCGGCTGATGGAGCTGATCCAGAACACCGTACTCCGCGAGACCGGCATTACTTTGGAACCAGAAGTGAAGTTTTTGGGTTTTTGAGGTGAGTTCCTATGGATTTTATTATTATTTCCGGTCTGTCCGGCGCAGGCAAGAGTAAAACCGCCTCCTTCCTGGAGGATATCGGCTTTTATGTGGTCGACAATATGCCCGCCCCCCTGATCCCCAAATTTGCTGAGCTGTGCATGGCAAATCCCTCCCGGTATGACCGGGTGGCTCTGGTCACCGACATCCGGGGCGGTCAGACCTTCGACGGGCTGTTCTCCGCTCTGGACGCTCTCCAGGAGATGGGTTGTGAGTACAAGATCCTCTTCGTGGAGGCCAGCGTGGAGACCATCATCAAGCGGTACAAAGAGACCCGCCGCAGCCATCCCCTGGCCGGCTCAGCACACTCTTTGGATGAGGCCGCCCGGCTGGAGCGCACCGTCCTCTCCCCTGTCCGCCAGCGGGCGGAGTACATCATCGATACCTCCGCCCTCTCCACCGCCAAGCTGCGGGGGGAGGTGCTGCGCCTCTTCAGCCACGGCGGCGATACCCCGGAGATGAGCGTCAGCGTCACCTCCTTCGGCTTCAAGTACGGCATCCCCATCGAGGCCGACCTGGTGTTTGACGTGCGCTTTCTGCCCAATCCCTATTACATCGCCGAGCTGCGCCACCAGACCGGACTGGACGACGGGGTATACGACTTTGTATTCGGCTATCGTCAGACCACTGAATTTATGAACTATCTGGAGAATCTCATCGGTTTCCTCCTTCCCCTCTATGTGGCAGAGGGCAAGGCGGCCCTGGTCATCGCCGTGGGCTGTACCGGCGGACAGCACCGCTCGGTAGCCATTACCCACGCTCTGGCTGAGTTCATCAAGCAAAAGGGCTATCAGGCCACCGAAAATCACCGGGACATGACCCGGGCGTAAAGGAGGCGCCGCCGTGTATCAGTCCTTTTATGAGCGCCGCTGGGCCCAGGGACCCAAGGTCGTCGCCATCGGCGGCGGCACCGGTCTGTCCACCATGCTCCGCGGTTTGAAAAACCACACCAAGAACCTGACCGCCATCGTCACCGTGGCCGACGATGGCGGCAGCTCCGGTATGCTGCGGCAGGATCTGGGGATGCCCCCTCCGGGAGACATCCGCCACTGCATGGAGGCCCTGGCCAACGCCGAGCCTTTGATGCAGCAGCTGCTCACCTACCGCTTCCCCCAGGGCTCCGGCAACCTCACCGGCCAGTCCTTCGGCAATCTGATCCTGGCCGCCCTTAACGGGATCTCCGGCTCCTTTGACGAGGCGGTATCCAAAATGAGCCAGGTTCTGGCCATCACCGGCCGGGTACTGCCTGTGACCAACGCCGACGTGGTGCTGGAGGCCACCTTTGAGAATGGCACCAGAGTCCAGGGCGAATCCAAGATCAGCGACTTTAAAAAGGCCCAGGACTGCCGCATCCAGGGTGTGCGTCTGCTCCCCGAGCATCCCAAAGCCCTGCCCGAGGCCATCCGGGCTATCCAGGAGGCCGACCTGATCCTGCTGGGGCCCGGCTCCCTGTACACCAGCGTCATTCCCAATCTGCTGGTGGACGGCATTTCCGAAGCGGTATGCGCCTCCAAGGCTCTGAAGATCTACATCTGCAATATTATGACTCAGGATGGCGAGACCGAGGGTATGACCGCCTCCGACCATGTGAAAGCACTGCTGCGCCACTCCGGTCCCTGCCTCATTGATATCTGTCTGTGCAACTCCGCCCCGGTGCGCCCCGGCCTGCTGGAGCGGTACAAGGAGGAGGACTCTGCCCCCATCATCGTGGACAAAGACGCCATTGAGGCTCTGGGGGTAGAGCTGGTCACCCGTCCTTTGGCCTCTGAAACCCTGGACTACGCCCGCCACTCCTTTGCCCGGCTGTCCGCCGCGGTGATGGATCTGTACCAGGAGCGGGCCTCCACTCGGATTCTGTAAGGAGGGCGTATCATGTCCTTTTCCACCCAGGTCAAGGCGGAACTGTGCCGCGCCTCCCTCAACCGAAAATGCTGCGCCCAGGCGGAGGCTTACGGGGTACTGCTCTACTGCTCCCTGTCCACCCCCACCGAGGTCCGCATCACCACCGAGTCGCCGGAGTTTGCCGACCGGCTGCCCCAGCTTTTTCAAAAGGCCTTTCAGGTGCGCTTTGACCGTCTGCCCGCAGAGGGGGCGGGCAAGCGCATCTTTTCCATCACGGATCCGGACAAGCTGTCCGCCCTCTGGTCTGTTTTTGGACATGATCCGGCGGAGGCGCTGGTCCATCACATCAATTACGCCGTTTTGGAGGAAGATCACTGCCGTACCGCCTTCCTCCGGGGCGCCTTTCTGGCGGGCGGCTCAGTGACTGACCCGGCCAAGCGCTACCATCTGGAACTGGCCACCTCCCATCTGTCGGTGAGCCGGGAACTCCATGCCCTGCTGCTGGAGATGGGCTTCTCCCCCAAGGAAAGCCACCGCAAGGCCAACGCCATCACCTATTTCAAGCAGAGCAACGCCATTGAGGACTTTCTCACCGCCATGGGAGCCCCGTTGGCCGCTATGGATCTGATGAACGCCAAGGCGGAGAAGGACCTGCGGGGCAGCATCAACCGCCGGGTCAACTGTGACGCCGCCAACCTGGACAAGGCGGTGGACGCCGCCCAGGGCCAGATCGAGGCCATCTACAAACTGGAGGAGCGGGGGATGCTGGAAGATCTGCCGGACAAGCTGAAAGAGGCTGTGGACCTGCGGATGGCCCACCCGGAGCTCACCCTGTCCCAGCTGGCCGAGCTGTGCGATCCGCCGGTCAGCAAATCCGCGTTCAATCACCGACTGCGCAAGCTGGTGGAACTTTCCAAACAATAACCCCCATTTTCATATTCCCAAGGAGGTATCCCCATGTCCTTTGTCCACCTTCACGTCCATACCGAGTTCTCCCTGCTGGACGGCGCCTGCCGCATTCCCCTGCTGGTCAAGCGGGTGAAGGAGCTGGGTCAGCCTGCCGTGGCCATCACCGACCACGGGGTTATGTACGGCGTGGTGGACTTCTACAAGGCCTGCAAGGCGGAGGGCATCAAGCCCATCATCGGCTGCGAGGTCTATGTGGCCCCCCGGGGCCGTACCGACCGGGTCCACGAGCTGGACGCCGCCATGAACCACCTGATCCTGCTCTGCCGCAACGAGGAGGGCTACCGCAACCTTTGCTACCTGGACTCCTGCGCCTTTACTGAGGGCTTTTATATCCGCCCCCGCATCGACAAGGAGCTGCTGCGGCAGCACTGCGCCGGACTCATCGCCCTGTCGGCCTGCCAGTCCGGCGAGGTGCCCCGGCGCATTCTGGCCGGAGACTACGGGGGAGCCAAGGCCATCGCCCTTGAAATGCGGGCGCTCTTTGGGGAGGACGGCTACTATCTGGAGCTTCAGGACCACAACCTGCCCAATGACCCCGCCATCAACCAGGGGCTGATCCGCATCCACCAGGAGACCGGCATCCCCCTGGTGGTGACCAACGACGCCCACTACCTCCGCCGGGAGGATGCCCAGATGCAGGACACCCTCATGTGTATCCAGATGGGCAAGACGGTGGACGACCCCAACCGCCTGAAGATGGAGACCAGCGAACTCTATGTAAAATCCACCGAGGAAATGGCCGCCCTCTTCCCGGACTGGCCGGAGGCAGTGGAAAACACCCTGAAGATCGCCGATCTGTGCAACATGGACTTCCAGTTCGGCACCTATCACCTGCCGGAATTCAAGCTGCCCGAGGGCTACACCGACGGGGACGCCTATTTTGAGAAGCTGTGCCGGGAGGGGTACGCCCGCCGCTACCCTGACGATCCCGAGGGGTACCAGGACCGTCTGGCCTACGAGATGGGAGTCATTCGTCAGATGGGCTTTGTGGACTACTTCCTTATCGTTTCTGATTTTATTGGGTATGCTAAAAGCCAGGGCATCTCGGTGGGCCCCGGCCGTGGCTCGGCGGCAGGCTCCATGGTGGCCTACTGCATGAACATCACCGATGTGGACCCCATGAAGTACTCCCTCTACTTCGAGCGCTTCCTCAACCCCGAGCGTGTCACCATGCCCGATATTGATATCGACTTCTGTATCCGCCGGCGGCAGGAGGTCATCGAGTACGTCCAGCGCAAGTACGGCGAGGACCACGTGGCTCAGATCGTCACCTTTGGTACCATGGCTGCCCGAGGGGCCATCCGGGACGTGGGCCGGGCTCTGAATATCCCCTACGCCGACGTGGACACGGTGGCCAAACAGGTGCCCAGCGGCCCCGGCGCCCTCCACATCACCCTGGATCAGGCCCTCCAACTGTCCAAGCCTCTGAAGGATCTCTACGAGGGGGACGGGCGGGTAAAGGAACTCATCGACACCGCCAAGGCCATCGAGGGAATGCCCCGCCACGCCTCCACCCACGCCGCCGGCGTGGTCATCACCCGCAAGCCGGTGATGGACTATGTGCCCCTGGCCAAAAACGACGAATCGGTGGTCACCCAGTATGTCATGACCACACTGGAAGAGCTTGGCCTCCTGAAAATGGACTTTTTGGGCCTGCGGAACCTGACCATCCTGGACGACACGGTGAAGCTGGTGGCTCAGAAGCACCCCGGCTTCTCTCTAGCCAACATCCCGGACAACGATCCGGAGGTGTTCCAGATGCTGTCCGACGGCAAGACCTCCGGCGTGTTCCAGATGGAATCGGCTGGCATGACCGGGGTATGCGTGGGTCTGAAGCCCCACAACATCGAGGATATCACCGCTATCATCGCCCTCTACCGCCCCGGCCCCATGGACTCCATCCCCCGGTTCATCGCCTGCAAGCACAATCCGGACAAGGTGAAGTACAAGCACCCCGCCCTGGAGCCCATCCTGTCAGTGACCTACGGCTGCATCGTGTACCAGGAGCAGGTCATTGAGATCTTCCGCCGTCTGGCGGGATACACCATGGGCCAGGCCGACATGGTGCGCCGGGCCATCTCCAAAAAGAAGAAGGCCCAGATCGAGAAGGAGCGACACACCTTTGTCCACGGCGACCCCGAGCGGAACATCGCCGGCTGCATGGCAAACGGCATCCCCCAGCAGACCGCCGAGGATATCTATGACGAGATCGAGGCCTTCGCTCAGTATGCCTTCAACAAGGCCCACGCGGTGAGCTACGCCATCGTGGCCTACCACACCGCCTGGTTCAAGTGCCACTATACCAAGGAATACATGGCCGCCCTCCTCACCTCAGTGCTGGACTCCAGCGAAAAGGTGGCCGAATATATTGCCGAATGCAAGGACTGCGGCATTCCACTCCTCCCCCCCGACATCAACGAATCCGGGGCCGACTTCACCGTGTCCGGCGACCACATCCGCTTCGGTCTGGTGGCCGTCAAGGGCGTGGGCCGTGGCTTCATCAATGATGTACTGACCGAACGAAAGAAGGGCGCTTTCACTTCCTTCCCCGACTTCTGCCAGCGGATGTTTGACTCCGACCTGAACAAGCGGGTGCTGGAAAGTCTCATCAAGTGCGGCGCCTTTGACAGCATGGGAATCTTCCGCTCCCAGCTGCTGGACGCCTATGAGTCTCTGGTAGACTCCATCGCCCAGAACAAGCGCAAGAATCTGGAGGGGCAGTTCGATCTCTTCGGCGGCGGCGGGGACGAGCCCCAATCCGCTCCCCAGCTCAACCTGAAACATATTCCCGAGTTCTCCCGCCGGGAGCTGATGACCATGGAGAAGGAGACCACCGGTCTCTATCTGTCCGGCCACCCCATGGACGAGTACCGGGACCTGGTGAAAAAACGGAAGGTGGCCTCCATCGGCGCCATTCTCTCCGACTTTGCCCAGGAGGGCGGTCCCACCACCTTCCGGGACGAGCAGCGGGTGACCATTGCCGGCGTGGTGTCCGCCTCCCGTACCCGCACCACCCGCAACAATACGCTGATGGCCTATGTCACCCTGGAGGACGACACCGGCTCCATGGAGATGCTGGTGTTTGCCCGTGCTCTGGGCGAGTGCGGCCCCTATCTGAAGGAAAATGTGCCGCTGCTGGCCGAGGGGCGCATCTCGGTGCGGGACGAAAAGGCCCCTCAGCTTATGTGCGACCGGGTACAGCCCTTGGACCACCTGCGGGACGGCTGCGAGGAGCCGGACCAGCCTGCGGTGAAGATCAAAAAGCTATACATCCGCATCCCCAGCCTGGAGGACCCCTACTGGCGCCGGATCAAGCTGGTACTCACCATGTTCCCCGGCACGGAACAGCTGGTGATCCGCTGCGCCGACACCGGCAAGCTGCTGTCTGCCCCCTGTGTGATCCATCCAGCCCTCGTGGAAGAACTGAAGGAACTGCTGGGCGGGGAAAATGTGGTGGTGAAGTAACCGTCATGCGGTAAGGAGTGACCCAGTGAACGTTAAAAAGCTATCTTCCTTTCTCTTTCAGCGCTCGGTCATCGTGGCGGTGCTGATCCTCTTGCAAGCTGCGGTGCTGTTGGTACCTATGATATGGGCCTGGAGTTACTATGTCTATGTGTACTGGGCCTGTGTGGTACTGTCTCTGCTGGCTGTGCTGGTCATTGTTCGGCGGCAGACCGATCCGGGCTACAAAATCGCCTGGATCATCCCCATTCTGCTGTTCCCCATGTTCGGCTGGCTGGTCTACCTGCTGTGCGGCGGCAACAAGCTGTCCGCCCGGATGCGCCGGAAGATGCAGGGTATGGATCGCACCATGCTGGAGCAGCTGGAGGATGACTATAAGGCTAAAAAGCTCTCCGTGCTGAGCCAGGATGCGGTGAATCAGGCCCGCTATCTGGAGCGGTACGCCCGCTGCCCGGTATATACCAACACCTGGACACGGTACTTTGCTCTGGGAGACGACGCCTTCCCCGCCATGCTGGAGGAATTGAAAAAGGCCAAGCGCTATATTTTCCTGGAGTATTTTATCCTGGCCCCCGGTGTATTCTGGGACTCCATCGTGGAGGTTTTGAAGGAAAAGTACGCCGCCGGCGTGGACGTGCGGGTGATCTATGACGATGTGGGTTCCCTTGGCACCCTGCCCGCCAATTACGCCGAAAAATTCGAGCAGGAAACCGGTATCCCCTGCTGCTGCTTTAACCGCTTTAAACCGGTCATTTCGATCCGTATGAACAACCGTGACCACCGGAAGCTGTGCATCATCGACGGCCACACCGCCTTTACCGGCGGCATCAATCTGGCGGATGAGTATATCAACCAAAAGCTGCGCTACGGCCACTGGAAGGACAGCGCCATCCTGGTAAAGGGCGAGGCGGCCTGGAGCATGACGGTGATGTTTCTCACCATGTGGGAATATATCCGGGAGGTCAAGGTGGACTATGCCGCCCTGCGGCCCACCTCCCTGCCTCCCGAGGCCGCTCTGGGATCGGATTGCTTTGTGCAGCCCTATGCCGACAATCCCCTGGACAACGAGCCGGTGGGTGAAACAGTGTATCTCAACTTGATCTCCAAAGCCAAGCGGTATATCTATATCATGACACCCTATCTCATCGTCAGTGACAGCGTCAATACCGCTCTGTGCAACGCCGCCAAATCCGGGGTGGATGTGCGCATCATCACCCCCCACATCCCGGACAAAAAGCTGGTCTTTGAGCTGACCCGCTCCCACTACCAGCCTCTGCTGGAAGCGGGGGTACAGATTTTTGAGTACACCCCCGGCTTTGTCCACGCCAAAAATGTGGTATCCGACGACGTGTGCGGAGTGGTGGGCACCATCAACATGGATTACCGCAGTATGTTCCTGCACTTTGAGGACGCGGTCCTTCTCTACCAGGACCCCACGGTGCTGGATATCAAGGCCGACTTTCTGGCCACCCAGCTGGCCAGCCAGAAAATCACCCTGGAGCAGTGCCTGGAGCGGTCCTGGCCCCGTCGTCTGTTCCGATCCATCCTGCGGGTACTGGCGCCCCTGGTATAAACGAACACAGCCCCCGCGGCAAGATGCCGCGGGGGCTGTGCTTATACCTGCTCCACCACACCCACAAAGAGGACGGTGGCGCCGTCCCGAATCACGAAAAGGAAGGGCCGGTCCAGATCCATGATGCAGATCTTCGGGTCCTCAGGGGGAGCAGCCGCTCCCGCATCTGCCATCAGGGTGACGGCGGCGGCCTCCACTCCCTGCTCATCCACCTTTACCCGGGCGATCTGTCTGGCCTGATCCAGCCACACCGGATCGGTATCGGTGAGGAGGGTAAAGTCAGCGGTTTCCGGGTCAAGCACATCGGTGATCCCCATACCTGTCAGGGCGGAGGTCAGATCCAGGTCCGAGCTGATGTCAAACTTGGGCACCGACCACTGGACCTCGCCATAGATCTGGTTTTCAGACTGGATGAGTTCCTGCAAAAAGTCCGGGTCCGCCAGCAGATCGGCTGGACTCACGCCCTCATCAGGAAGCACGAAGGTCATCGTACCGTTGCTGGTATCCAAAGAGGCCGCCTGATAGCCATTCTGCCGGAGAAAGCCGGCGGTCTGGGTCTTGTGCATGAAGTCTACCCGGGTCTCAGCGCCGTTGGCGGCGGTGAACACGTCCTCCTCCGTGAGACTGGGATCAAACTCGTCGCTCCACCGGGCCTGGAAGTACAGGGTGGAGGCCAGCACCGCCAGGGTATTGGCCTTGGTGGTCAGTACCTTGCCGTCAGAGCCGATAAGGCCTTTTGTCTGCTCTGATACCCACTCATTGATGGCCTGGTCCGCCTCATCAGTACCCATAGGAACCTGAAAAGAGCCGGTGTAGTAGTGCTCCGCCAGTGTCTCCAGGGTATCCTGGTGAAAGCTTACATTCTCATTGAGCCAGATGGAGGTACCCAGCAGGGTGGCAGCGGTACCGTCGTCCAGGTAGAGGGCGTGCCACAGAATGTCGGCCCATTCCCGCAGCTGCTCCACGTCGGAAGCGCCCAGGGCGTCCAGCACCTGCTGTCTGGTCTCCCCGCCGGTGGTTTCGGCCAGCATGGCCAGGGCAAACCACAGGGATACGGGAGAATAAACACGGTTGCCCTCCCCCGCCAAAGCCAGGGCCGCGCTGGTGCCAGTATAATCTTTCAGGGCGGCAGTCAGCTCAGGAGTGTCACGCAGGCTGGCGGTCTCATCCCGGTAGGTCTCCCAGGCGTCCAGATATACATCCAGTTCCTCATTGAACCGCTCCCACTCCGCTTCGCTGCCCCCCAGTGGTTCGGTGGGGTGCTTGGGCAGGTCTGGATACTCGGGGAGAGCAATGGCATAGGCGCTGCCAGTCAACGGTCCGCCGCCGGTCCCGCCGCCCAGGCCGGGAATACCGGTGATGAGCAGGGCCGCGGCTGCCGCAGCCGCCACACCCGCCGGTACCAGTGCTTTCAGAGGCTTTCTTTTCCGATTGGAAGCCTCCCCCTTCACCGCCCGCTCTACTGCGGAACGGGTGGGATGGAGGACATCGTTGGCCCGTTTATATTCATCCATCATGGTCATTCGTCTCCTTTCAGTGCCTGCGCCAGCCTGTCCCGCCCCCGGGACAGCCAGCTTTTCACTGTACCCGCCCTTGCTCCGGTGAGGGCGGCGATCTCATCCACCGAATAGCCTTCATAATAGTGCAGGTGGATTACAGTCCGGTATTTTTTTGGCAGGGCCAGCACCGCCTCATAGACCTGCCGGTCCTGGGGCTCCATGGCTTGAGTTACCGCCTCCTCCAGAGGCAGGTGGGTCCGCCAGCGGGCGGACAACAGGGTATTGGTGCAGTTCAGGGTACAGCGAATGAGCCAGGCCTTCCGGTGTTCATCGCTGTACAGCTCCTCCTCGTGGCGAAAAAAGCGGGCAAACACCTCCTGAAACACATCCTCACTGTCCTGGATATGGCGGGTACGGGCCAGGGCCAGCCGCCACACCATATCCCCCCAGCGGGCGATCTGCGTCCGGGCAGTCCTCTCATCTGTCATGGCTTTCCCTCCCTTGTGGGCATCCGGGAACCGCCGGTTTCACCCGCGCTCATGCCCATAAGCGAAGGTCCCGCCAGGCCCCTGGTATCCATAATACCACAGCATCTGCCCAACGGTTGCATTCCCGGGTTATTTTTCTTTCCAACATCTTAAAGATTGATAAATTTTCACCCGCCCCCTTTACAGCGCGGGTATTTTCAGCTACAATGGAAAGCAGATTGAACCAGGAGGTGCGACAGGTATGGAGACCGATTACACTCGCAAATTCAGCATCCGCTATGAAAAAGATCCTGAGATCAAAGAGGTGCTGACCTCCGTATACAACTCCCTTCAGGAGAAGGGATATAACCCCATCAATCAGATCGTGGGGTACATCCTCTCGGAGGACCCGACCTATATCACCAACTACAACAACGCCCGGGCCCTTATCCGCAAACTGGACCGGGACGAGTTGTTGCAGGAGTTGGTCAAGCAGTATCTCAGGGATTGATGTCTGATTGCGAGAAAAAGATGTCTGCGCTATGCGCAGACATCTTTTTTACTATTTGTGTTGCTGCTGCAACATACCATACCCTCCGACTCTGGTATGCTTGTCTCATACAATCACAAGGAGGCGTTGATCCATGAAACGCAAGATCATAAAAATTGATGAAGCACTGTGCAACGGCTGCGGCCTGTGTGCCGCCGCCTGCCACGAGGGCGCTATTGAGATGGTGAACGGCAAGGCCAAACTGACCCGGGAGGACTACTGTGACGGGCTGGGGGACTGTCTGCCCGCCTGCCCCACCGGAGCCATCACTTTCGAGGAGCGGGAGGCTCCCGCCTACGACCACGCCGCTGTGCTAGCGGCCAAAGCTGCCAAGGAGACAGCCGCCGCTCCCCTGCCCTGCGGATGCCCCGGCAGCATGAGCCGGACCATCCACCGTGAGGCTGCCCCCTCCCCCTGCACTGGGCCGGCGCCCAGCCAGCTGCGTCAGTGGCCGGTGCAGATCAAGCTGGCTCCTGTCAACGCCCCCTACTTCGACGGCTGCCATCTGCTCATTGCCGCCGACTGCACCGCCTACGCCTACGGCAACTTCCATCAGGATTTTATCCGTGGCAGAGTAACCCTCATCGGCTGTCCCAAGCTGGACGAAGGGGATTACACTGAAAAACTGACCGCCATCCTGGCAGGCAACGATGTAAAGAGCGTCACTGTAGTTCGCATGACGGTGCCCTGCTGCGGCGGCATTCAGCGGGCGGTCCAGAACGCCGTGGCTGCCAGCGGGAAGGACCTTCCCATGCGGGTGGCCGTGGTGGCTCCCGACGGTTCCGTACAGTAAGCACCGTCAGCAGCTCCCTTTCCATCAATAAAGCCGAGCCCCCTCCGGTTTTTCGGATGGGGCTCGGCTTTGTTGTTATGTCCCGGCCTTCAGATAGGCCTCCACACCGTCGGCAATGCCCTGAGCGATCTTTTGCTGGTAATCAGGATCACACAGCCGGGCCAGTTCTCCCGGGTGGGTCATGAATCCGGTTTCCACCAACACGGCCGGCATGGTGGTCTCCCGCAGCACCTGGAAATTGGCGGAGGGGGTGCCCCGCCCGATGCCGCCGGTGGCGGCTACCACCCCGGCCTGCACCTGCTTGGCCAAGGCCTCGCCCCGGGTGCTCTTGGGAAAATAATAGGTAAAGATCCCCTCATAATCCGTCCGGTCCAGGGCGTTGCAGTGGATGCTGACAAAGACCTCCGCCTGGGCGGCATTGGCCATTTTAGCCCGGTCGGCCAGGCTCACTGAGTCGTCCCCGGTCCGGGTAAGCACCACGTTATACCCCCGTTCCTCCAGGATCTCCGCCAGCATCAGGGACATGGGCAGGGTCAGCTCCTTTTCCTTTACATCATTTCCGTTTTCATCGGGGTAGACCGCGCCCGGCTGATTGCCGCCGTGGCCGGGGTCGATGGCAATGGTGATCTTGCTCGGGTCCAGAGGCGGTACCTCCGGCTGCTCCGGCACATCGGTAACGCTGACCCGCACCTGATTCTCACCGGCAGACACAGACAGATGCTGGGCATAGCTGACGCCGGAGGCCAGATCCAGCACCACCCGCAAGGTGTGGGGATACCCGTAACCCAGATTATCCCCGTGCTGGGAGCAGCGAATCTTCTCAATGGCGTCGCTCTCCACCTGAAGGGTCAGTTCCTTCCCCACCGCCGGTGCGTACACCGCCCCCAGCAAGTCTATGGCCACCCGGTCCCCCAGGTCCACAATGCGGTACTTGGGCGCATGGTCGGCGGTGATGGTAAGGGTCTGCTTCTCCTCATCAAAGGACAATTCGGTGATCCATCCCAGATCTGCCTCCTGGGGCTGGGTGGGGTCAGGCTGCTGAGGCTCCTCCGGAGAGGTAATGGCTACTGTAGCCGTCTCCCCCACCCATTCTACGCCGGCCCCCAGCTGCTCGGACACAAAGCGGAGGGGTACCATGGTACTCTCCTTACCATCCCACATAACGCCGCCGGCAGGCACTCCGTCGGGCAGCTCCACCGCCTGGCCGTCCACCAGGGCCGTGGCGCTGCCTGCCGTCAGTACAATGGTGTTCTCCTCCCGCAGGATGATGATCTGCCGGGTTTCGGGTACCCAGGTCACGGCAGCGTCCAGGGCCTCGGAGATAAGCCGGACAGGCACCAAGGTACGACCGTTGGTGCTCCCCTCCGGATAATACGCCAGCGCCGGCACATCCTCCGGTATTAACGCTTCCCCATCCAGAGTCAGATTGACACGATCGGTTACCGTGGGTTCACTGTAGCGCTGGCTCACCTCATCATAAAACCGGACGGTGATTTGCTCCGTCCCCGCCGCCATAGCGGCCGGCAGCAGCCCCACTGCCACCGTCAGCAGCAAAAACAGCGTAAAAATACGTTTCTTCATGGTATGCTCCTTGCCAGAACTGGGATATCTTCGACATATTTTATCCTATTTCCCATATAGCCGTCAAGAAAACACCGCCAGAAAAAGTTGACATAAATTTCGCCCTCCACAAAATGACGGATAAAGCTCTTGCACTTGCAAGAAAAAGTTGGTATGATGAAAGATAATTCAAGAGCATCGGAGGGAATACTATGCTGAACATCACCCGTCAGGGCGTCTATTATAAAAACAACGCCTTTGTGCCTGTCCAGGACGGCCCCGCCGCCGGCCTGCCCGCTCCCGAGGAGGCAAAGAAGGGCACCATGGCCTATTCCATTCTGAAGGCCCACAACACCAGCGATTCTATGGACAGTCTGGCCATCAAGTTTGACGCCATGGCCTCCCATGACATCACCTACGTTGGCATCATCCAGACTGCCCGGGCCTCCGGCATGAAGGAGTTCCCGCTCCCCTATGTGCTCACCAACTGCCACAATTCCCTGTGCGCCGTGGGCGGCACCATCAACGAGGACGACCATGTGTTCGGCCTGTCCGCCGCCAAAAAGTACGGCGGTGAGTTTGTCCCCGCCCACCAGAGCGTCATCCACTCCTATATGAGAGAGCGGTACGCCGCCCCCGGCAAGATGCTCCTGGGCTCCGACTCCCACACCCGCTACGGCGCCTACGGCAGCATGGCCATCGGTGAGGGCGGTCCCGAGCTGGCCCGGCAGCTGCTGGAAAAGACCTACAACATCAGCTATCCCAGGGTCATTGCCATCTACCTCACCGGCGCCCCCATTCCCGGCGTGGGTCCCCAGGACGTGGCTCTGGAGCTCATCCGCTCCACCTTCAAGGACGGCACCGTCAAGAACGCCGTCATGGAGTTCTTCGGTCCCGGCGTGCAGAGCCTGTCCATGGACTACCGCTCCGGCATCGACGTCATGACCACCGAGACCACCTGTCTGTCCTCCGTGTGGGTGGCCGACGACACTCTGAAGGATCACCTGGCGGTGCTGGGCCGCGGCGGCGAGTTCAAGCCCCAGGCTCCCGCCGACGGCGCCTACTATGACGGCGTCATTCATGTGGAGCTGGACAAGATCCGTCCCATGATCGCTCTGCCCTTCCATCCCTCCAACGCCTACACCATTCAGGAGTTCAAGGAGAATATGGCCGACCTCCTCCACCAGGTGGACGAGGACACCATGCACCAGCTGAAGCTGAAGAGCAAGCCCGCCTCCCTGCTGGACAAGATCGTGGACGGCAAGTTCATGGTGGACCAGGGCGTCATCGCCGGCTGCTCCGGCGGCACCTATCAGAACATCGTCCGGGCGGCCCAGGTGCTGGACGGCCACGCCATTGGCTCCGACGCCTTCTGGCTGTCCGTCTATCCCACCAGCCAGCCCGTCAACCTGGAGCTGACCCGCCGGGGCTACATCGCCTCCCTGATGGCGGCTGGCGCCTCCATCCGCTCCTGCTTCTGCGGTCCCTGCTTTGGCGCCGGCGACGTGCCCGCCAACGGGGCCTTCTCCATCCGCCACTCCACCCGTAACTTCCCCAACCGGGAGGGCTCCAAGCCCTCCGACGGTCAGGTGTCCTATGTGGCTCTGATGGACGCCCGATCCATCGCCGCCACCGCCCTCAACGGCGGCGCACTCACCGGAGCCGACGAGCTGCCCAACGCCCCGGTTGATCCTGCCGTGGAACCCTTCGCCTATGACGACACCCCCTACAAAGCCCGGGTGTACTTCGGCGTGGGCAAGTCCGATCCCAACCAGGAGCTGGTCTTTGGCCCCAACATCGCCGACTGGCCGGAGCAGGTGGCTCTGCCCGACAACCTGCTGCTCACCGTGTGCTCCGCCATCTATGATCCCGTCACCACCACCGACGAGCTGATCCCCTCCGGCGAGACCTCCTCCTACCGCTCCAACCCCATCAAGCTGTCCGAGTTTGCTCTGAGCCGGAAGGACCCCCAGTATGTGCCCCGGGCCAAGGAGGTGCTGGCGGTGGAACGCCTGCGCCGCACCAATCCCGGTGCTCCCGAGGTACAGGAGGCCATGATGGGCCACGATCCCGCCAACACCGGCCTGGGTTCCCTGGTCATGGCCCTCAAGCCCGGCGACGGCTCCGCCCGTGAGCAGGCCGCCTCCTGCCAGCGTGTGCTGGGCGGTGTTGCCAACCTGGCCGCCGAGTACGCCACCAAGCGCTATCGCTCCAACGTGGTGAACTGGGGTATGCTTCCCTTTATCAACGAGGAGGTAAAGGACTGGAATATCCAGCCCGGCGATAAGCTGTACATCCCCGGCGTCCGCACCGCCCTGGACAGCGGCGCCGACGTGATCCCCGCCGTCCTCATCCAGAACGGCACGGAGCACACCGTCACCCTGAAGCTGCCCGGCATGACCCGCGAAGAGCGGGATATCGTTCTGGCAGGCTGTTTGATCAATTATTACGCCAAGTAAGATATCCCGCTCTTCCCCGCCTCATATGCGGCGTACCAAGCGTTTTGCCGTAGGCAAAACCTTGATGCGGGGCGAATTCACTTCGCCCCAGCAGATCAGATCCGCCTTGGGGCCCCCACGGAGCCCGCTCCGTGGGGCGCGCGGGATATCGTTCTGGCAGGCCGCCTCATCAACTACTACGCCAAATAAAAGCAGGGGCGCTGCACATCGATGCAGCGCCCCTCTTTTTCAAAGGAGACTTTCCCATGGTCCCAAAGCCTACCCCACTGCTGCCCGCCAAACCCCTGGCCGCCACCAACAACATCTCCGGCTTCCGGGTGCGGCCCGGTCTTTTTCTGCTGAACGGCGCCAACGTGGTGCCTGGCGGGGTCAGTTTCACCATCCACTCCATCAACGCCACCTACTGCGAACTGTGTCTCTTCCGCCGCACCCAGCAGGAGCCCTTTGCCATTCTTCCCTTCCCGGAGCACTTCCGCATCGGCAACACCTTCTCCATGATGGTCTTTGACCTGGACATCCACGAGATCGAATATGCTTATCGGATGGACGGTCCCAATGACCCGGAGCGGGGCCTGCTCTTCGACAAGACCAAGTACCTGCTGGACCCCTATGCCCGGGCGGTCACGGGGCAGAGCGTGTGGGGCAGCAACCAGACTCCAGGCTGCTCCTACCATGCCCGGGTGGTGGAGGACATCTTCGACTGGGGAGGCTTCCATGACCCCCATCTCCCCTTCCGGGATATGATCATTTATGAGACCCACGTCCGGGGCTTTACCCAGCATCCCTCCTCCGGCGTCAAGCATCCCGGCACCTTTGAGGGTCTGCTGGAGAAGCTGCCCTATCTGCTGGAGCTGGGAGTCAACACAGTGGAACTGATGCCCATCTTCGAGTTTGACGAGATGGCGGACGAGCGTATCGTGGACGGCAGGCAGCTGCTCAACTACTGGGGCTACAACACCGTCTGTTTCTTCGCCCCCAACACCAGCTACACCGCCACCCCGGAATTCAATCATGAGGGTACCCAGCTCAAGCACTTGATTCGCACTTTAAATGAGCACGGCATCGAGGTCATTCTGGACGTGGTGGTCAACCACACCGCCGAGGGCAATGAGCAGGGTCCCTTCTTCTCCTTCAAGGGTCTGGACAACAACATCTATTATATGCTCACCCCCGACGGCAAGTATTATAATTTCTCCGGAGTGGGCAATACCCTCAACTGCAACCATCCGGTGGTGCGGCAGTTCATTCTGGACTGCCTGCGGTACTGGGTGGTGGAGTACCGGGTGGACGGGTTCCGGTTCGATCTGGCCTCCATTCTGGGCCGGGACACCGACGGCGCTCCCCTGTCCGAGCCGCCCCTGCTGGAGAGCCTGGCCTTCGATCCCATCCTGGGCCGGGTCAAGCTGATTGCCGAGGCCTGGGATGCCGGTGGGCTGTACCAGGTGGGCTCCTTCCCCTCCTGGAACCGGTGGGCCGAGTGGAACGGCAAGTACCGGGACGACCTGCGCTGCTTCCTGAAGGGAGACAGCGGCTTGGCCTGGGCAGCAGTCCAGCGCATTACCGGTTCTGCCGACCTCTATCCCCCCTCCCAGCGGCAGAACGCCTCGGTGAACTTCCTCACCTGCCACGACGGCTTTACCCTGTACGACCTGTACTCTTACGACGTCAAGCACAACGAGGCCAATGGCTGGGGCAACACTGACGGGGCCAACGACAACAACAGCTGGAACTGCGGTGTGGAGGGGGATACCGGGGACCCGGCGGTGCTGTCCCTCCGTGACCGGCTGATGAAAAACGCCTTTGCCGTGCTGCTGTGTAGCCGGGGTACCCCCATGTTCCTGGCAGGGGACGAGTTTGCCAACACCCAGTTCGGCAACAATAACGCCTACTGTCAGGACAACGAGATCTCCTGGCTGGACTGGTCCCGGCTTGAATCACATAAAGATCTTTTCCAGTTTGTCTCCCAAATGATCGTCTTCCGCAAAGCCCACCCCATTATCCGCGGAGAAACCGCCCCCGCCCGGTGCGGCTGGCCTTCCGTCTCCCTCCACAACGGCGTGGCCTGGAATGCCAAGATAGACGAGCAGACCCGGCAAATCGGGGTGCTCTTTACCGGCCGTAACCAGGATGATACCGCCGACGACCTCATCCTGCTGGCAGTCAATTCTCACTGGGAGGCTCACTGGCAGGGCCTGCCTGAGCTGCCCTCCGGTCTGCGGTGGAGCCTGGTACTCCACACCGCCTGCCCCGATCCCTTTGGCGCCGGCCCCCTGTTCAGCGGAAATGGACTGCAGATGGGCCCCCGCTCGGTGGCCGTCTTTCATGCGGTCAGCGGACGCAGTTGATACAAAAAAGCCTGCCGGAAAATTTGAACCGCCCCAGATTGTGCGGACAGCACAAAAAGGCCTCTATGTAGGGAAATATGAAGTTTTAAGCGGATTGACGCAGCGTGAGCGGCGCCACTCCAGTTTTTAGCTGAATGCTCTCGTGGTTGTAAAAATAGATATAGTGGTCAAGCATCTCATAGGCTTCGCAGAATGAAGCCGGTTTATGGCGGCAGATACGCTCTGTCTTGAGAATGCAAAAGAAATTTTATGCAATAGCGTTGTCATACGGCGTTCCTCGTCTTGACACGGAGGGCTTAATGCCATAAGATTTTGTCAGGTTAAAGTATGCTCACAAGGTGTACTGGAACCCCTGGTCGCTGTGGAACTTCCGCCCCATCTGTTGCCACTTTCTGCGGCAGCAGATTTCCAAAAGCAAACCGTATTTCTCTATGATACGAAGGATGGTCTTGGGATTGCGGTGAATGACTCGCTTCTTCAGCACCATCCACATCCTGCGGTAGCCATATGTGCGAAAGCTGTGCTCCCTCTGTTCCGCAATGATTTTTGCAAGGGCCGCGTCTTTCTCCGACCTGCCCAGGCGATGGACGAAATCATCGTATCCGCTTCGGGATACTTGAAAGAAGTGACACATGACGGATACTGGATATTCATTTCTGTGCCGGTAGATCACGGCATATTTTGCCCTTGGCCTCACTTCCTTTCTGTGGGGCGCAGAAAATCCCGTAATAGCTCGTTTTCCATCTTTAGCCGTTTGTTATCATACTTGTACTCTGCCAGTGTTTTTGCAGGTTTACGCCCTCGTGTCTTTGGAAGGACCGGTTCCTTTAGCCAACACTGAGTGGCCCGCCAACTGATCCCATACTCCCGGCACAAAGCACGCTGGCTTTCTCCTCCGCGGATTCGTGATACCACTTCTTCTCTTATCCCTACCGGATACTTTTTCATTCCTTTTTTCCCGGACATAGCAAGCCCCCCTAATGTAGTTTTATTTTCCTACATTAGGAGGGCTTTTCTCTATTGTCCGATTTTACTGGACCTGTTCAATTTCCCGGCCGGAGGCCTTTTTATGGCGTTTATACCCGACCAATGTCGGTGCGGAAGTGTATATCCTGGAAGTGGATGTGCTTGGCGGAGGCGTAGGCTCCATCAATGGCCTGGTCCAGAGTATCGCCCACGGCGGTGACGCCCAGAACACGGCCGCCGTTGGTAACAATGTCGCCGTTATCGTCCAGTTTAGTACCGGCATGGAATACCACGGCAGCCTCACCGGCTTCCTCCAGACCGGTAATGGGATATCCCTTCTGATAGCTGCCGGGGTAGCCGCCGGAGGCCAGTACCAGGCAGCAGGCTGCACCGGGCTTCCAGCGGATATCCAACTGGTTGAGTGTGCCCTCCCGGCAGGCGGCGAAGATTTCCATCAGGTCGGAGTCCAGCAGGGAGAGGACGGCCTGACACTCGGGATCGCCAAAGCGGGCGTTGTACTCCACCACCTTGGGGCCATCAGATGTAATCATGAGGCCGAAGTAGATGACGCCCTTAAATGGACGGCCCTCCGCCTTCAGTGCCGCTACAGTGGGCAGGAAGATCTCCCGCATACACCGGACAGCTACGGCACCGGTGTAGTTGGGGGAGGGGGAGATGGCGCCCATGCCGCCGGTGTTGGGGCCCAGGTTGCCGTCATAGGCCCGCTTGTGGTCCTGGGAGGAGGGCATACACAAAAGATGTTCTCCATCGCAGAAGGCCAGCACGGTGACCTCGGGGCCGGTCATGCACTCCTCGATGACGACCTTGGCGCCGGCCTCACCGAAGCGGTGATCGCTCATCATGGAGCGGACGGCCTCCTTGGCCTCTTCCACGGTCTGGGCCACAATCACGCCCTTACCCAGGGCCAGACCGTCGGCCTTGACCACGATGGGGGTGCCCTGAGCTTCCACATAGGCCAGAGCGGCGTCCATGTCGGTGAAGGTCTCATATTGGGCGGTGGGGATGTTGTACTTCTTCATCAGGTTCTTGGAGAAGATCTTGCTGGCCTCAATGATGGCGGCGTCCGCCGTGGGACCAAAGGCGGGAATGCCCGCCGCCTCCATGGCGTCTACCATGCCCAGAGCCAGGGGATCATCGGGGGCGACCACCACAAAATCCATGGCGTGGCTCTTGGCCCACTTGACCATGCCGTCCACGTCGGTGGCGGCGATGGGAACGCACTGGGCGATGGATTCAATGCCGCCGTTGCCGGGGGCGCAGTAGAGCCGGGTGACATGGGGGCTCTGGGAGAGCTTCCAACAGATGGCGTGCTCCCGCCCGCCTCCGCCTACGACGAGAACTTTCATTGTGATATACCTCGTTTCTCGTTAGTGTTTGGAGTCCCCTCCGGGGACCGGTTCAGTGAGTATGACTCCCAGTATGGTCCCCTCGGAGAGCGGAGGGGGTATCGCGGCAAAGCCGCGTATCCAGGGGGAACTGGTTCCCCCTGGAAGGCGCATATGGGAGCGAAGCGACAGCCTTTCCGCAGAAAGGCGATGCGCCTTTTAATGGTGGAACAGCCGCATCCCGGTAAAGGCCATGACAATGCCGTACTTGTTGCAGGTGGCAATGACGTGGTCGTCCCGGATGGAGCCGCCGGGCTGTACGATATAGGACACGCCGGACTTGCGGGCCCGCTCCACATTGTCGCCGAAGGGGAAGAAGGCGTCGGAGCCAACGGTGACGCCGGACTGGGTGGCAATCCAGGCCTTTTTCTCTTCAGTGGTAAGTACCTCAGGGCGTACCTTGAAGGTATTCTGCCACACGCCCTCGGCCAGCACATCCTCATACTCGTCAGAGATGTACACGTCGATGGCGTTGTCCCGGTCGGGGCGGCGGATGCCGTCCACAAACTGGAGGCCCAGTACCTTGGGATGCTGGCGCAGCAGCCAGTTGTCCGCCTTGGAGCCAGCCAGACGGGTGCAGTGGATGCGGCTCTGCTGACCGGCGCCCACACCGATGGCCTGGCCATCCTTCACATAGCACACGGAGTTGGACTGGGTGTACTTCAGGGTGATGAGGGAAATGAGCATATCCCGCTTGGCGTGCCCGGGCAGCTCTTTGCTGTCGGTGACGATGTTGTTCAGCAGGTCGGTGTTGATTTCATAGTTGTTGCGGCCCTGCTCAAAGGTGATGCCGAACACATCCTTGTGCTCGATGGCCTTGGGAACGTAGTTGGGGTCGATCTCCACCACGTTGTAGCCGCCCTTGCGCTTGGTCTTGAGGATGGCCAGGGCCTCCTCGGTGTAGCCGGGGGCGATGACGCCGTCGGACACCTCCAGAGCCAGGTAGCGGGCGGTCTGGGCGTCGCACACGTCGGACAGGGCGGCCCAGTCGCCGTAGGAGCACAGCCGGTCGGCACCCCGGGCCTTCACATAGGCGCAGGCGATGGGGGACAAATCCATATCCTCGGCAAAGTAGATCTTCTTCTCCACGTCGGTAAGGGGAGTACCCACAGCGGCGCCCGCGGGGGAGACGTGCTTGAAGGAGGCGGCAGCAGGCAGGCCGGTGGCCTCCTTCAGCTCCTTGACCAGCTGCCAGGAGTTCAGCGCATCCAGAAAGTTGATGTAGCCAGGCTTGCCGTTAAGCACCTTGATGGGCAGCTCGCCGGATTCCATAAAGATGCGGGCGGGCTTTTGGTTGGGATTGCAGCCGTATTTCAGCTCCAGTTCGGTCATGTTCTGTGCTTCCTCCTTCTTACTGATGCTTGTTGAGGATAACGGTCTCCCAGCTGCCGGTCATGATGTCGATATAGCGCACAAAAAGGGAGACCTTGTTCTCCTCATTGAGGCTGCACCAGATCAGCTGGGCAAATTCCTCGGGAGTCTCACTGGTGATGGTGATCTGCTCCGGCTCACCCTCGAAGGAGGGCAGGGGATTGCCGTCACCCATGTAGGTATGGATGAAGTGGCCCTGACCGGCCAGGGGCTTCTCATAGGCATAGAAATAGCGGCGGCAGGCGGCGGGATCACCGTCGGCGCTCTTCAGGATGGAGAGCACATAGTCGCCGTCCTTCTTCACAAGGCCGGAGATGCGGGGGGTGTAGTTGGGCTCGTCCGGCTCAAAGGTACGAGTGTGGAGGGCCTGAGAGAAGGTCTTGCCTGCGGCCAGACCCTCACGGATGGTGTCTGTCTGGTCGCCGTTGGTGACGATGGTGGAAGAGCCGAACACCCGGACCGGGTTGTAGATGATGAGAGAGGGATCGGTCATCTTGGAGGGGTCGAAGGCCTGGGTGCGGATGCCGTCGGGGGTCTCCACAAACACACGGTTGCGGGAGTTCTCGCTGCGGCCCATGATAAAGTAGGCAATGACCGCCTTGGCATCGTCGGCGGAGCGGCCCAGCACGATGCCGCGGCCGGGATAGGGATTGGAGCGCAGCAGTTCAGTCAAATCCAGCGTTTTCATAGAAAGACTCCTTTATTTGGATTCCTTGTCTTGGTCGGAGTAAGGAGTAGTGAGCCAGCGGAACAGGTGAAAGCACGCCAGGACAAAGGGGATCAGCAGGGGGATGGCGCCGAGGAGCATCAGGGCGAGGCCCAGATCTCCGCCGAACATGATCCCACCCAGAAACAAAAAGCCGCCGCTGATAACGAGTGCAAGGATGCGCAGATCACTCATTCTCATATCCCTCCTTACGAGATATGGACGGTCCTCCCATCGACTTGGAGGCGTCCTTCACAGAACAGGGAGACAGCCTGGGGCAGAATATGCCACTCGGCCTGCTCCATGACCCGGCGCTGAAGTACCTCGGGGGTGTCGCCAGGCAGGATATCCACCGCCTTCTGAAGAACGATGGGACCGCCGTCGGGCTCCTCATTGACGAAGTGGACGGTGGCGCCGGTGACCTTCACGCCGTAGGCCAGGGCCTTCTCGTGGACGTGGAGGCCATAATAGCCCGCCCCGCAGAAGGATGGGATGAGGGCGGGATGGACGTTGAGGATGGCATTGGGATAGGCCTGTACCATTTCCTCAGTCAGGATGTGCATGAAGCCGGCCAGCACAACCAGATCAATATCCAGTTCCTTCAGCTTGGATACCAGAGCCCGGGTCATGGCCCGGTTGGAGTCGTAGTCCTTCCGGGCTACCACATAGCCGGGGATACCGGCGTTTTTGGCCCGCCCCAGGGCATAGGTGCCGGCTTTGGAGGAGATAACGGCGGCCAGCTCACCGCCGCCCAGCTCACCCCGGTCCCGGGCGCCGATAAGGGCCTGGAGGTTGGTCCCGCCGCCGGAGACCAGTACGGCGATCCTCGTCATACCAGTTCCACCCCGGCGTCGCCGCTAACCACGGAGCCGATGACGTAGGCCTGCTCGCCGGCCTGGCTCAGCAGCTCCATAGCCTGCTCTGCCTGAGCGGCGGGAAGGGCCAGGATCATGCCGATGCCCATGTTGAAGGTGTTGTACATATCCCGCTGGGGGATGCCGCCCTTCTTTTCGATGAGGTCGAAAATGGGCAGGCGGGGGAAAGTGCTCAGATCGATACGGGCGGTGAGACCATCGGTCATCATACGGGGCACGTTCTCGTAGAAGCCACCGCCGGTGATATGGCTGATGGCATGAACGTCGATCCCGCCTTTCAGCAGGGCCAGGATCGCCTTGACATAGATGCGTGTGGGGGTGAGCAGGGTCTCACCCAGGCTTTTGCCGCCCAGCTCCTCCATGGGGGAGGTCAGGTCGGCGTGCTCCACGTCCAGCACCTTGCGCACCAGGGAGAAGCCATTGGAGTGGACGCCGGTGGAGGCCAGACCAATGAGAGTGTCGCCTGCGGCCAGGTCCTTACCGGCGATGATCTTCTCCTCATCCACGATGCCCACAGAGAAGCCGGCCACGTCATAGTCGTCCTCCGCCATCAGGCCGGGATGCTCGGCGGTCTCGCCGCCCACCAGAGCGCAGCCAGCCTGGCGGCAGCCCTCGGTGATACCGGCCACGATGTCGGCGATGCGGGCGGGATCGTTTTTGCCGCAGGCAATGTAGTCCAGGAAGAAGAGGGGTGCGGCGCCGCCGCAGATGATATCATTAACACACATGGCCACACAGTCGATACCAATGGTGTCATGCTTGTCCATCAGCTGGGCCAGCCGCAGCTTGGTGCCCACGCCGTCGGTGCCGGACACCAGCACCGGCTTTTTCATGCCCGCCATGTCGGGTGCAAACAGGCCGCCGAAGCCGCCCAGGGTACCCATTACACCGGGGATATAGGTGGATTCCACCATGGGCTTGATGCGCTCTACCGACTCATAGCCGGCGGTGACATCCACGCCGGCGGCGGCGTAGGACTCGGAGTGAGAGTTTTTCATGTCGGTCATTCCTTTCCTGTCCAGCAGTAGGTACAGATCTTGTCCCGGTCAATACCGATGGCTTCCAGCAGACCCTCCAGGGACTGATATCCCAGAGAATCAAAACCCAATTTCTGACAGATCGCCTTAAGCATACACTGGCCTCGCTGGGTGGATGCGTCGGCATATTCCTCCAGATGCTGTTGGCCTTCGTCTCCCTCCAGCTCCTGAATGGTGCGCCGGGCCAACAGTTCCATGTCAGAGTTGCTGCGGGAGAAATTCAGATACTTGCAGCCGTACATGATGGGCGGGCAGGCAGAACGCATATGGACCTCTTCCGCGCCCGATTCGTAGAGAAACTCCACCGTCTCCCTCAGTTGGGTACCCCGGACGATAGAGTCGTCCACAAACAAAAGTTTTTTACCTTCAATGAGCTCAGGTACGGGGATCTGCTTCATTTTGGCCACCTGATTGCGGGCTGCCTGATTGGCGGGCATGAAGGAGCGGGGCCAGGTGGGGGTGTACTTGACAAAGGGCCGGGCAAAGGCTTTTCCGCTGCGGTTGGCAAAACCGATGGCGTGAGGTACGCCGGAGTCAGGCACGCCGGCCACATAGTCCACCTTGGGCAGCTGGCCTTTCTGAACCTCGTCCCGGGCCATGATCTCACCGTTGCGGTAGCGCATGACCTCCACATTCATTCCCTCGTAGTTGGAGTTGGGATAGCCGTAATAGGTCCATAAGAAAGCACAAATGCGCATTTTGTCTCCGGCGGGAGCCAGAGTTTTCCAACCTTCTGCCGTAAGCCGGATGATCTCGCCAGGACCAAGTTCATAGGCGTCGGTATACCCCAGTTTGTGGTAAGCAAAGGATTCGAAGGAGACACAGCAGCCTTCCTCATTTTGTCCGATGAGTACCGGCAGCCGGCCCAGCTTGTCCCGGGCGGCGATAATGGCATCAGGAGTGAGAAGAAGCATGGTGCAGGAGCCGTCGATCTCCTCCTGGGCATGACGGATACCCGAAACCAGGTCGTCACACTGATTGATGAGAGCGGCGGCCAGTTCAGTGGTATTGACCTTGCCAGAGCTCATGGCCATAAACTGGTGGCCGTGGTCGGAAAAATACCGCTCGATCAGAGCCTCGGAATTGTTGATGATGCCCACGGTAATGATGGCGTAAAGGCCCAAATGGGAGCGGACCAGCAAGGGCTGAGGATCGGTATCGCTGATGCAGCCGATGGCGGCGCATCCCTTGAAGTCCGCCAAATCCTTATCAAACTTGGTGCGGAAGGGCGTGTTTTCGATATTGTGGATCTGTCGCTGGAATCCGCTTTCAGGATCATAGACCGCCATACCGCCCCGTTTGGTACCCAAATGGGAGTGATAGTCGGTGCCGAAAAACACGTCCATCACACAGTCATGCCTGGAGATAGTGCCGAAGAAACCGCCCATTGTTAGTTACACCTCGCAGAAGTTGCATTCGTATCCATCTCAGGCAAAAAAGAGCTTGGACAGAGTCATGGGATCCACATACTGGCCGTCCTTGTAAACGCGCATATTGCCGGAGGCCACCTCGTCGATGAGCATCACGTCGCCATTGGCGTCATAGCCAAACTCAAACTTGATATCATAAAGAACCAGCCCCTTCTCCTTCAGATCATCGGCCACGATCTGGGTGATCTTCTGGGTCATGCTTTTGATATCGTCGTACTGC
Organism: Clostridiales bacterium; assembly: GCA_022785125.1. GTDB lineage: Bacteria > Bacillota > Clostridia > Oscillospirales > Oscillospiraceae > Flavonifractor > Flavonifractor porci. The sequence goes on along the minus strand of JALFRA010000043.1, from coordinate 119,384 downwards.
TTTTCGGTCATGACGCCCAGCACCACCAGGCCGTCCTTGGTGACCAGGGGATCGCCCTTCTCGTCGTTCTTGAAGGTAGTCTCCACATAGGCGGGCAGATCGGCGCCCTCCTGGACATACTCACCGTAGCGGCGCAGGAAGCTGCCAACGGCCTTGTGGCGGCAGATGACCTCAAGTCCCTGGCCAAACACCTTGGCGGGCAGGACTTCCATGGTGGTATCCTTCAGGTCGGCGGACACATAGTGGGTCTTGATGCCGGCGGCATTGATTTTCTCAAAGAAATAAATGGACATACGCAGGTTGACGTCACCCACACCGTCAATGGTCAAACCGACGGAGTTCTCACCGGGATCGAACACGCCGTCCTTGCCGGTGCAGTCGTCTTTGAACTTGAGCAGATAATGGCCGTTATCCAGGGCAAATACGTCCTTGGTCTTACCGGTGTAAACAAGCTTCTTTTCCATGATTAGATCTCCTCCTGAATTCTCTGGTCTTTAGCGGCCACTTCGGCGGCCATGTCTGCCTTGAACTGGGACAATTTATGGGTCAACTCCTCATCGGAGAGAGCCAGCATCTGGGCGGCCAGGATGGCGGCGTTGTCAGCGCCATCCACCGCCACGCAGGCCACGGGGATGCCCTTGGGCATCTGGACCATGGACAGCAGGGAGTCCAGGCCGCCCATCATGGATGTCTTGATGGGGACGCCGATCACAGGCAGCGTGGTGTAAGCGGCCAGCACGCCGGCCAGGTGAGCGGCTTTGCCTGCGGCAGCAATGATGGCCCCAAACCCATTTTCCGCGGCATGGGAAGCCAATTCCTCAGCGGCGGCGGGGGTGCGGTGGGCGGAGATGATGCGGACCTCAGCGGGGATGCCAAAGGAACGCAGACGCTGGATGCAGGGGCGCATGGTGTCCAAATCGGAGTCGGAACCCATAACAACAGCGACTTTTTTGCTCATAAGACCCTCCTGTGTACCTAAAAATTTTTCAGGGCTGGAAAAAATAAATCAGGGCATCCGGTATACGGATGCCCTGATAGATTCAGACCCTGAGGTTGGACAGGTTGGTGCGGCGGATGGATCGCCAGTTTGCGTAAAACCAGTGCAGTGATGACATCCTCGTACCTCCCTTTTTTGTTTCATGTAGAATCATATCGGATTTTTTGACGCTTGGCAAGGCCACTGGTGGATTTTTGTCTTGTTATACAACTTTGACGAAAAAAGGAAGGAGTCCGTTGTGGAAGAAGAAAGAAATCGCTCCCAAAGCGGTTGCGTTCCGGAGTGGCAGAGGCTATACTTGCTGTAGGAAGAGTTTTTTAAATAAGAGGTGACTGCATTGAAAAACAGCCGAACCAAAACCGTAAAAAACAGCGTGGGACGAGCGCTGTTTGTGGCGTTCAGCGTACTGCTCCAGGCAGCCTGGATCGTAGGGCTGGTGCTGCTGCTCAACGACTATTATTATGTTGTCTCTTTGATCACCAGCGTGCTGGCCTTTCTGGTGGTGCTCAATCTCTATGGCAAGCAGATGACCGGACCCATGAAGGCGTCCTGGATCATTCTGATCCTCTTTTTCCCCGTGATGGGCCTGTGTATCTATCTGATGTTGGGACGTCCCAACTGTACCCGTGTCATGCGCCGGCGGTTTGAGCGCCTCCAGCAGCGGACCCATGACCTCTTGCCTGACGGCGAGACGGTGTTGGCCCGGATGGAGAAGCGGGACAAGGGAATCGCCAATCAGCTGCGCTACCTCTCCCGGCGGGCCGGGTTTCCTGCCTATGAGAATACCGACGTAGAGTATTATGCCACGGCGGAAGAGGGATTGGAGGCCCAGAAGCAGGCCCTGCGGCAGGCGGAGCACTTTATCTTTATGGAGTACCACGCCATTGAGGACTCTCAATCCTTCCATGGCCTGAAGGAGATTTTGACGGAGAAAGTCCGGCAAGGGGTGGAAGTGCGGCTGCTGTACGACGACATGGGCAGCATGGGCTTTATCAGCCCGGCGTTTATCAAGCGGATGGAAAAGCTGGGTATCCAGTGCCGGGTGTTCAATCCTCTGATACCGGTACTCAATATTTTTATGAACAACCGGGATCACCGAAAGATCACCGTCATTGACGGCAAGGTGGGTTTTACCGGCGGTTACAATCTGGCGGACGAGTATTTTAACCTGACGCATCCCTTTGGTTGGTGGAAGGACACGGGGGTCAAGCTGACGGGAGATGCGGTGCCCAGTCTGACAGTCATGTTTCTGACCATGTGGAACGGGATCAAGGAGACCGACAAGGACTTTGCTCCTTACCTGCCCAAAGTGGACTATCAGGCCAGGGAACGGTGCGTGGTGGTCCCCTATGGGGACAGTCCCCTGGATAACGAACAGGTGGGGGAGACGGTCTACCTGAATATGGTAAAAAACGCCAAGGACTATGTATATGTTATTACGCCCTACCTGATTTTGGATGACGAAATCATCTCTGAGTTGACCCTGGCGGCCATGCGGGGGGTGGAGGTACGGATCATTACCCCCGGTATCCCGGATAAAAAGTTAGTCTATAAAGCAACTCGTTCCTACTACGGATGTCTGGCGGACCGGGGTGTGCGGATCTTTGAGTATACCCCCGGCTTCTGTCACGCCAAGATGATGCTGTGCGATGGGGAGACGGCGGCAGTGGGTACCATCAATCTGGACTACCGCAGCCTGTACCTCCACTTTGAAAACGGCGTGTTCCTCTATGACTGCAAGGCGGTGGAAGAGGTGGGGAAGGATTTTGCGGATACCTTTGCCCAGTGTCGGGAGGTCACGGAGGATTATCAGGGCAGGAAGTTAGGTCTGGGCCGGACACTGCTGCGGCTCTTCGCCCCCTTGATGTAACAGAAAAGTCTGCCAGGAAATCTGAACCGGCCGGAGGCCTTTTTTCAGTTGAATTTCTCCATCCAGTAGTGGTCATTGTCCTCGCAGACCTTGATCCCATCCTGGTAGCGATAGCCCAGTTTCAAATAAAACTCATGGGAGGTCAGTGAAGCAGAAACCGCCACACGCTTGGCAGCCCGGAACAGCGGATCAGCCTCCAGGGTCTGCACCAATTTTCTGCCCACACCCTTACCTTCCCAGTCAGGCCGTACAAACAGGGCCCTGATCTCGCACTCCCCCGGCCGCTCCTCCATAGGTGCCACAGAGCCGCAGGCCAGCAGCTCATCACCCAGCATGGCTACATAGCTGTGTCCACCTGATTTGGGGATGGCAGCCACACCTTCTGGATTGTAATATTCCACAAACTCCATCAGAGCCTCGCGGGGATAGTCCCGAATGTTGACCTCCAGCAACACCCTGCCAATGAGGGCCGATACCGCAGCCACTTGATTCTCCTCCATGGGACGTATGCAGATCTGTTCTACCATATTCTTTCTCCTTCTCGTCCGTTGGTACAGACGTATTCATTCGCCATCAGTATACCCCCGTCTTTACCGGCTGGCAAGATACTGGAGAAAAAATCACAGTTCCCATGGGCAGTCGTCCAAAAAAGAAACACCAGCCTATCGGCTGGTGTTTCTTTTTGTCTTGTCCGAACACTTTAGATGGCGGACAAGACCGGGGCCCCGCACGGCGGGGCGGCGCGTTTGCACCGTACGAATGTTTTGGCCGCAGGCCAAAACCTCGGCGCAGGCAGAATTCATTTCCGCCGAGCATAATTAAATTCCCCAGGGCTCCATAAAAATAACCACACCTGACGGTGTGGTTATTTTTATGGAGGCGACACCCAGATTCGAACTGGGGGTGGAGCTTTTGCAGAGCTCTGCCTTACCACTTGGCTATGTCGCCATATGGATAAAAGGAAGGGCAGACCTTCCTTTTATCATTTTTGGAGCAGGTGACGAGGCTCGAACTCGCTACCTCCACCTTGGCAAGGGGGCGCTCTACCAGATGAGCTACACCTGCATCTGCTTCCATCCTATGAAAGGAACGAATCGCATATGCCTGAATTTTAAGGATGCCCCCGGTGGATACCATACGGTATCCACCGGGAACGGTGGTGCCTCCGGCCGGAATCGAACCAGCGACACGGGGATTTTCAGTCCCCTGCTCTACCAACTGAGCTACAGAGGCAAATCACGATGCGGGAGGGGCCTTTGCCTCATCCTCCGGATGAACTTCAGCCATCCACATCGAAAAAATGGCGACGCGGAAGGGACTTGAACCCTCGACCTCCGGCGTGACAGGCCGGCGTTCTAACCAACTGAACTACCGCGCCAGACGGTAGGGGGTACGGGAGCTCCCAGAAAGGGAGTGGTGGGAACAACAGGGCTCGAACCTGTGACATCATGCTTGTAAGGCATGCGCTCTCCCAGCTGAGCTATGCTCCCTCGTTCTTGTTTTGGTTTCGTTTGGCTGTCGGGCCAAGCGACGAAAGTTATTATACAAGAACGCCCCCCACTTGTCAACAACTTTTTTCGATTTTTTTCAAAAAATCATAGAGAGGTTAAAAGGCCTTGCAGGTCCTCACCTGTAAAGCTATAAACCTTGTCGCAAAACTGACAAGTTAGCTCTGCCTTGCCCTGCTCTTTGATGAGGGCCTCCAGTTCCTCCCTGCCCATACTGATGAGGGCGCGGGTCACCCGCTCACGGCTGCAATAACAGCGGTACTCCACCGGCTCCTCACTGAGGACCTCCAGGTCAAAGGCAGACAGAACACGCTCCACCAGGCTGCGGGCACTCTCACCGTTGCGCATAGCCTCGCTAACGGGGCCCACCTTGGCAATTCCCTCTTCAATCGCAGTAATGACGCTGTCGTCCGCACCAGGCAGCAGCTGAATCAGATAACCACCGGCACACAGCACACTCTGGTCCACATCCACCAGTACACCCAAGGCACAGGCGGAGGGAATCTGCTCACTTTCCGCAAAATAAGAAGTGATGTCCTCGGCGATCTCACCGGATATCAGAGGGATGGTACCCACATAGGGCTCCTTCATGTTCATGTCCTTAATAACAGTAAGAGAGCCGTCCTTGCCCACAGCAGAGCCCACATCCAGCTTGGCAGGGCCCTTCAAGGGCAGATCAACCAGGGGGTTGACCACATAGCCCCGGGCATTTCCGGCGCTGTCGGACACCACAGTAATACCACCCAGAGGGCCATCGCCTTTGATCCGCAGGGTGACAGAGCCGTTTTCCTCCTTCAGCTGGTTACCCATCATGGAAGCCGCCATCAGGCTGCGGCCCAGAGCTGCGGTGGCCACCGGCAGGGTCTTGTGGATCTGCCTGGCCCGCTCCACCATGGCCTTGGCGGAAATGGCCGAGGCCTTGACGGGAGCGTCCTTGGCCAGAACGCGAATGATCGAATCTGACATACGTTTAAAATTCCTTTCGTGCGGCGAAAAAGATGCGCTGTTCCCCCGGTCCGGGGCGGCGCATCTTCAGTTCGCCATATTGCTTGATCTGCCGGAAACCAGCCTGGTGCAGCATCTGCTCCAACTCCTCCGGCTCATAGGCGTATTCCTCATGGACCTCCTCCATCCGGCTCCACAGCCCGTTTTCCTCCTGACAGAAGATATCGAAGCCGTAGGTACAGATGCGCCGGCGTGGAGAATACTCCGCCCGCCAGATACAGCAGGCATCCTCGTCCTCATCCATAAAAAGCTGACCGTCCAGCCCTTTCAGCTTGTCCGGGGTATTGATATCAAAGAGGAACAGTCCTCCCGGCATCAAAAAGGTATGGACCCGCTGAAAGGCCCGCGCCAGTTTTTTGGGCTGGGTAACATAGTTTACACTGTCCAGGCAGCAAACACAGGCATCGATGGTACCATACAGGTCCAGCTTCTCCATGGCCTGGTGCAGAAAGATAGGAGGAATCCCCTCTACGTCCCGGGCCTTCTCGGCCGCCTGGGCCAGCATCTCCTCCGACAGATCGGCACCGATCATCTCGTAGCCCCGCTGGGCCAGTTCACAGGTCAGGGTACCAGTACCACAGGCCAGGTCCAGCACGGTATGGATGGGCAGCTTATTGCGGGCAAAGTGTTTCTCCAGATAGTCGGCCCAGGCAGCGTAGGGAACGTCGGCTGTAAAACGGTCATAACAGCCGGCCAGATATTCATACGCCATTGCCGCTCTGCTTCTCCTTGATCCGGGGCAGCACAGCCTGATATCCGTCAGCACCGTACTGCAAAGACCGGTTCACCCGGCTGATAGTGGCGCTGGAGGCGCCGGTGCGCTCCAGAATGTCATTGTAGATCATGCCCTCGGACAGCAGCATGGCCACTTCAAAGCGCTGTTCCATGGCCCGCAGTTCCGCCACCGTACAGAGGTCGGAAAAGAACTTCCGGCACTCGTCCAGGTCCTTCAGGGTGAGGATCGCTTCATACAGCAGATCACTGTGTTCCCGCTTTTCGTTTTTCGTCATAGAGTAGTTGACCTCCTGATGATTCTCTTTCAGAAACCGAAGGGCAGCTTCCAAGCCGCCCGTTTTTCTTATTTTATCAAAGTGAAGTGTGGAAGTAAACCTCTTTTTTTACTTTTCCAACAAAGCCCGGCATTTTGGAAGGTGATGGCAATGCTTTTATGACATTTTTTCTCTTTTTCTACCTTGATTCAGAGGTAAAAGCGTAATATAATACCATTAGGGGAATGATATCCCCATGGATTGCCGACGGGAAAAGGCCAATGCGCGAATCCCCGCGGCAGGAGGAATCCGACATGGTGAAAGCAATCGTAGGCGCCAACTGGGGCGACGAAGGCAAGGGCAAGATCACCGATCTGCTGGCGGAAAAGTCCGATGTGGTCATCCGTTTTCAGGGCGGTGCCAATGCGGGCCATACCATCATCTGCGATTATGGTAAATTTGCCCTGCATCAGCTGCCTTCCGGTGTGTTCTATTCCCACACCACCAACATCATCGGCAATGGCGTTGCCCTGGATGTGACGAAATTTGCCGCCGAACTCAAGCATCTGGAGGACGGCGGCGTACCCGCTCCCCACATCATCGTGGATCAGCGGGCTCAGCTTCTGATGAGTTACCATGTGCTGCTGGATAGCTGCGAGGAGGAGCGTCTGGCCGGCGCCGCCTTTGGCTCCACCAAGTCCGGCATCGCTCCCTTCTATTCCGACAAATATGCCAAGATTGGTATTCAGGTGGCCGATCTGTGGCACGAGGATCGGCTCAAGGCTCAGCTGGAACATATCTGCGCCCTGAAAAACGTTCTTCTGGAGCACCTGTACCATAAGCCTCTTCTGGAACCCAAGGCTCTGTTTGAGGAACTGATGGGCTATAAGAAGATTCTGGAGCCCTACGTGGGTGATGCAGTTAGCTTTGTTCACCAGGCCCTGAAGGAAGGCAAGCAGGTGCTGCTGGAGGGTCAGCTGGGTTCCATGAAGGACCCCAACCTGGGCATCTGCCCCATGACCACTTCCTCCCACACGCTGGCCGGCTTCGGTACTGTGGGTGGCGGAGTGCCTCCCACGGCATTCTCCGACATCGTGACTGTAACCAAGGCCTATTCTTCCGCCGTGGGCGCCGGTGCCTTTGTCAGCGAGCTCTTCGGCGATGAGGCGGAGGAACTGCGCCGCCGGGGCGGCGACGCCGGCGAGTACGGCGCCACCACCGGCCGTCCCCGTCGGGTGGGCTGGTTTGACACCGTGGCTACCCGGTACGGTTGTATGGTACAGGGCACCACTCAGGTAGCTCTCACTGCCATTGACTGTCTGGGCTATCTGGATGAGATCAAGGTATGTACCGGCTACGAGATCAACGGTAAAGTGACCCGGGACTTCCCGGTACCCGCCCTGCTGGATCAGGCCAAGCCAATCTACACCACTCTGCCCGGCTGGAAGTGCGATATCCGGGGCGTTACCGACTTTGATGCCCTGCCTCAGCAGGCCAAGGACTATGTGACCTTCCTGGAACAGGAGATCGAGTATCCCATCACCATTGTCTCCACCGGCCCCAAGCGCCACGAGATCTGCTATCGTTAAAACAGAGAACCCGGTCCGGAAATCCGGACCGGGTTCAATTTGTATACAGTACTTACATATTCGCTTTGGTCAGAGAGGCCAGCAGCAGCCGGGCGCCGTGCTGAAGGTACTCCTCCCGAGTCAGGCCCAAGGTATTCTGGATGTAATTCTCCCGCTGTTCAGCAGTATGAACCATACCAGACAGCGCAGACCAGAAGAGAAGCACGGTCTCTACAGGAGGCAGCTGAGAACGGACGGCACCGTCCGCTGCACCCCGCACCAGAAAATCAGCCAACTCCTGCTCAATCTCATCACTGACACGCAGGATGTCCGACATTCCCTTCTGAAGTGTATCCCCATCCTGAGATAGAGGAATGGCTCCAGTGGCGGCATCATATGCGGTGGGGTTTTCGTCATAGAAACGCACGATCGCCTGGCATACCGCATCATAGGCCTGGAACCAATCGCTGTGACTCTCAATAGCCTCATGGAGTTTTTTCTTCAACAGCACCATCCCACTGAGGAGGATCGCGTTGATGATCTCCTCCTTGCTCTGAAAATAGACATACAGAGTCGCCTTGCTGTACTCAGCCTCCCGGGCAATGTCATCCATGGTGGTCTTTTCGGTGCCCTTTTCCGCAAACAGCCGCTCGGCAGCAGCCAGGATGGAGCCCCGATGGAATTCAGTCAGCGCCTGTTTTTTACTCATCGTACTTCCAACCTTTCCATACCCTTTCAGTTATTATACCTTTGGTTTAAGAAATGATATCATGGATTGGAAAGGATTGCAAGGTTTTTTGTGTTTTTTCAGACTACACAGAGACGCACCGCGAAAGGCGTCGCAAAAATTTCCTTGCCAAATACCAGGCAGTATGCTATAATGCTCAAGTCAACAAATCGTTGCAGGTATAGTTCAGTGGCAGAACGTCAGCTTCCCAAGCTGAATATGAGGGTTCGATTCCCTTTACCTGCTCCACGTCGGAGCAAGCTTTGTATCGCTTGCTCCGACTTATTTTATAAGTCAGAGCGCGCTCACGCCGCTGCTCCTCCTTTCCAAATTACAACCGCTAACGCTGGGTTGTAATTTGGTTTTGGGTGCAAACCTGGAAGCTGCGGCATCTATACTGTTTCGATGTTCCAAAAAAGAAAGACATCCGCTTCATGCAGATGTCTTTCTTTTTTGTTCTGGCCGCCCGATGGTGGCCAGAAGCCTTTCATATCGAAATGCTCGGGGCAAGTAAATTGCCCCTCCGCCTAGGTTTTGTATCCGCAAAACACTTGTACGGCGCATAAGCGCCGCTTTCTGAAAAAGATACGATATATGTCGTATCTCTTTTTATTTTTACGCCCCTGGGGCCCACAGATGAAACCAGAAGCAGTACCCATGTGATATTATAAGTGAAAGCTGCTTTCGCACAAGTTGGGGGCCATATATGAGAGAATCAATGATCTTGCAGAAAATAAAAACCGGCGACCCATCGGGCCTCAAAGCACTGATGGAGCTTTATGTGCCGTATATTTCCGTCATCGTATGGAACATCCTCCAGGATGCCATGTCGCCGCAGGACGCAGAGGAAGTGGTCTCCGACGTGTTTCTTGCCGCATGGGAACAGTCTGCCGATTTGAGGGCTGGTCATGTCAAAGGTTGGTTGGGCACCGTCGCCAGAAACAAGGCAAAAAATAAACTCCGTCAAATGGGCCGCACTGTTTCTCTGGAAGAAAACAGTATGGATATTCCAACCTCAAACGACCTGTCAGAGGCCATGGAACAGGACGAAGAGCGGCGCCTGGTCCGCCAAGCGGTGGACGCACTGCCCCCAGAGGACAAGGAAATCTTTCTCCGGCATTACTATTACGCCCAATCAATCAAAGAGATCTCAGCTCATATGGCCCTGAACGAATCCACCATAAAAACCAAGCTGAGGCGCGGTCGCATAAAACTCAAAGAAGCGTTGACGAAAGGGGGAGCAGGCTGTTGAAACGTGAGATCTTTGATTTGCTGGATCACTATCAGGAGGACAGCATCCTCTTAACAGATACCACACCCCTCTCCCCCACCAGGATTGAGGAGTTGACGATGAAACGATTCAAACAGAACTATAGAACCAGGAGAACCCGCCATCTGACCCGGGGACTTCTGGTAGCAGCAATCATCGCGTCCCTTTGCTGCCTCACTGCCTTTGCGGTGGTTCTGACGCTGCGGGACGCGGCTCGGGCAGATATGGGCATATCCAAAGAGGCCCCCATCGAAGAGTGGACTGAATATGCTACTCCCCCCCAAACCGGCACCCAGTCGGCGCCCCAGGCCACCCTGGTCGCAACCATGTGCAGCGGAAATCAACTGTATGCCTATATTGCGGCTTCTCCGGTATCCCAGGAGGCGGGTGTGGTTCTTGCGGACAACTCGCCGGAATATGAATGGGGTCCCCGGGGCGGATTCGAGGGATGCAGCGCCCTCAATCTGGAGCAAGCCAGCTACGACCCCGATACGCAAACCTCTCTGGTCAAGGTATCCATGACTTTGGAGGACCCTGAACTGGAGCAGGTAGAGGTGAGCATGAACCTCAACCATAACTTCAAGCCCATCGCTGCTTACGGCCCGGTGACGGTACCGGTGACTGAGAGCCAGACCCTCACCTGCCCGGCAGACATTACAGTAGTCAATACCACCCGGCAGATGAAGGAAGCCTGGGGGCTGCGGCCCGACCAGCCGGAATTCTCCGAATATATCCAGGAGGGCACCATCTATCAGATCTCCATCTGCGCGGGCTATATCGAACTGGAGATGCGCACCCCCACTCTGGAGGAGTGGACGGCCGCCTCCGGCGCTGAGATTCTGCTGGAACTGGAGCAGCGTTCCGACATACCGCTGCCCCCGCAGTTGGAGGGTTATCTGGTCAGAGACACATACAGCGGCAGCTGGTGGGTCAGCGTAGAGGAAGCCTTGGCAGACGCCCGGCTGAACTACCGGGACGGCACCTCGGAACTGATTGCTCAAATCCCCAACCCCTATGCCGGAACCTGGGGGCCTGGCAAGAGCCCCTACCCCGGATCCAGTAGGGACGGCATCCACGTCTTCCGCTTCACCCCTGCCCAGGCTTTTGATCTGAGTCAGGTGGAATCCATCACCATCGGCAGCGTAACCTACCCATTCCTTCACACGGAAGGTTTGTCCCAATCACTCACAACATAATAAAAGCCGCCCGGGGGGGCTGCCCAACGGCAGCCCCCCCGGGCTTCTATCGGTTCTCCCCAACCGAAGCAGAACTCAAATCATACACCACGGATGCAGCTCTGGAACGCTTTCCAGGGGCTTCCCTTCCAATAGGCGCGCATGACGTCTACCGACATACCCTTTCCCATCAGCTCGTAGCCGTTGTTTTTCCGATCCATTACCATCATGTTGTTCTTCTTCATGGAAATCGCTCCTTTCTGTTGTAACGCTCTTGCCTTCCTTCTGGCTATAGTATACAATAGAGTTTACTATGAAGCAAACGAATCTTTTTCATATAATATATGATGAAATGGAATGGTTATTTTGAGTTTGATCAAGTATCAGATCCTGTTGAAAACTGTGGAGGTGGGAGGCATCACCAGGGCAGCGGAGGCCTTGGGGTATACCCAATCGGCAGCCAGCCGGATGATCGCCGCCCTGGAGCAGGAGTGGGACATGGAGCTTCTGGTCCGGGGCCGTGGCGGCGTCCGGCTCAGCCCCGCCGGTGAAACCCTCCTCCCCTATCTGCGCTCCGTCTGCACCGCCCACAAGGAACTGGAGGAGCAGGTGGCTGACCTCCACGGCCTGACCCGGGGTACCCTGCGAGTGGGCACCTTCACCAGTGTATCCATCCACTGGCTCCCCGCAATCATGAAAGAGTTTCTCCAACGCTATCCCGGCATTCACTTTGAACTGGTGAGCAGCTGGGAGTTTGCCGAGATCGAGGACATGGTACGCCAGGGCGCCGTGGACTGCGGCTTCCTGGGCCTGCCCGCCGGGGAGGGACTGGATACCATCGCCCTGCGCCAGGACCGCCTGTTGGCGGTGCTCCCCCCCGACCACCCGCTGGCCCACGCCCCCTGCTACCCCATGGATCGCTTCACCCAGGACCCCTATATCCGTATCAATGAGGAACGCGACGTAGAGATCGACCACATTTTTCAGGAGGAGGGACTCCACCCCAACCTCCAATATACAGTCAACGACGATTTTGCAATTCTGTCCATGATCGAGCAGGGGCTGGGGGTGAGCATCATGCCTGAACTGGTACTCCAGAGTTCCGGTCGATCCTTTGCCGCCATTCCCCTGGAGCACCCCCGCAGTCGCCAGATCGGCGTGGCGGTGCGCAGCGGCAAGCTTCTCTCTCCCCTGACAGCCCGGTTCCTGGACATGGTCCGGCAATGGGTATCCGTCGAATAAAGTCTCTGGGCAAAGAAAAAACCTTTTACAAGCAGAAAAAAATATAGTATAATTTCACCGTTACGGGAATACCGCAGCGAATCCAACTATAGTAGGAGTGTTGTTCTATGAGCCGGATGGTCGGCACCGTATCCATGGGTATCCGCGCCCCCATTATCCGCAGCGGAGATGACCTGGCCGAGATCGTCACCAGGTCTGTCCTGGAGGCGGTCAACGATGGCGCGTTCTCCGTACGCGACCGCGACGTGGTCGCCATGACTGAGGCCATTGTGGCCCGCGCCCAGGGAAACTACGCTTCGGTGGACGATATTGCCGCCGATGTAAAGGCCAAGCTGGGCGGAGAGACCATTGGCGTGATCTTCCCCATCCTCAGCCGCAACCGTTTTGCCATCTGCCTGCGGGGCATTGCCAAAGGTGCCAAGAAGGTAGTCCTGATGCTGTCCTATCCCTCCGATGAGGTGGGCAATCACCTCATTGACGAGGATCTGATGGACGAAAAGGGCGTGGATCCCTATAAGGATGTGCTCTCTCTGGAGCGCTACCGTGAGCTGTTCGGCTATACCACCCACCCCTTTACCGGGGTGGACTATGTGGACTATTATTCCAACCTGATCCGGGAGTCCGGCGCCGAGGTAGAGGTCATCTTCGCCAACGATCCCCGGGCCATTCTGCCTTATACCAAGAACGTGCTGGCCTGCGACATCCATACCCGCGCCCGTACCAAGCGCCGTCTGGTTGCCGCCGGCGGCGAGAAGGTGTTCTGTCTGGACGAGATCATGACCGCCCCTGTCAACGGCAGCGGTTACAACGAGAAGTATGGCCTGCTGGGCTCCAACAAATCCACCGAGGACAAGGTAAAGCTCTTCCCCCGTCCTTGCCAGGATCTGGTTGAGGAAGTCCAGGCCCGACTGCTGAAAGCCACTGGCAAGCACGTGGAGGTTATGGTCTACGGCGACGGCGCCTTCAAGGACCCTGTGGGCAAGATCTGGGAGCTGGCCGACCCGGTGGTCTCCCCCGCTTACACTGCCGGTCTGGAGGGTACTCCCAATGAGCTGAAGCTGAAGTACCTGGCTGACAACGACTTTGCCGCTCTGTCCGGCGAGGCGCTGCGGGAGGCCATCAAGGGCGAGATCAAGAAAAAGGATGGCTCTCTGGTGGGCAAGATGGCCGCTCAGGGCACCACCCCCCGCCGTTTGACCGATCTGATCGGTTCTCTGTGCGATCTGACCTCCGGCTCCGGCGACAAGGGTACTCCTATCGTCTACATCCAGGGCTACTTCGACAACTACACCACCGAATAAACTCAGATAAAACGGACGCCGGTCCTATGGGACCGGCGTCCGTTTTATAATGGCTTACTCATCAAAATGGCGGCCTGACTGCCTCCCTCTGTACGGTAGGCATCGGGCAGCAGGCCAAAACGCTCAAACCCACAGCATTCATAGAGGGCTACCGCCCGGGCATTGTCCTCCATCACAGACAGCTCCATGCGGGCATAGCCCATGCGCCCAGCTTCCCGGCACAGTCCATCCACCAGTGCCCGGCCAAGGCCCTGGCCCCACCAACGGCGGCGGATAGACAGCCCCAACTCAGCCCGGTGGCCACATTTGCGGTTGGCGGCTGCGGGGCCCACACCCCCCAGTCCAATCAGCCTTCCCTCCACAAATCCGGCCAGCATCAATCTGCCCGGGCTGGCCAGCTGCCGTTTGAGGAAGGCCTGTTCCTCCCGCAGGGTATTGCTGATCTCCTCCGGCAGAAAAGCGGTAAATGGGCTCTCCGCCGCCACCCGGCGCAGATGGCGCAGCACCATCTCTCCGTCCTCCGGGCGGGGACTGCGAAGCAGGCACTGGCTTCCATTCCGCAGAGTGGTCTGCATCTCTTCTGCCCGCATGGTTATGCCTCCCAGCCCCGCCAGGCGGCCAGCCCCTTCCAGATAAGCCAGGCCAGCCAGCCGCACAGCAGACCCACCACCATACCGGCCAACACGTCTGTAGGGAAGTGGACGCCCACATAGAGCCGGGAGAAGCCCATCAGAGCGGCCATCACCAGGGACATCACCTTCATCCACCGCCGGGTCAGGGTTCGGCACCAGGCAGAGGCCGCCGCAAAGGCGGCGCAGGTATGGCCCGAGGGGAAGGAATTGGGGTCGTGCTCGGCCACCAGCGGGATCAGCCCCTCTACCACCAGCCAGGGCCGGTCCCGGCCCACCAGGTGTTTGAGCGCCACATTGGTACACAGCAGGCCCAGCAGCATGGCGATCAAGCTGACAAAGCCCGCCTTGCGGGTCCTGGGAATACAGAGGAGCACCACCGACAGCACGATCCACAGGATGCCAGCGTCGCCCATCCGGGTGTAAACGATCATGATAGGGTCCAGTAGAGCACAGCGCAGGAAGTTCTGGATCCACAGCAGAATACCGCCGTCTATCTGCAGCAGCCATTGGGGCATAATAAGTTCCTCCTATTGGAAAGAGGACGGCGGTACTATGACCGCCGCCCTCCCTATTTTGATCGATCTCAGCCGGTTTACTCGGCGTTCTCGCTCCAGGTGCAGTCCAGAACCACACCGTTAAGCTCAAATTTATCGGTTTTGAGAATGTGGTTCTTGCCCACACGCACCTCCTGGGTACCAAGCTCTGTGGTAATGGGATTGGCCACATTGCACTCCACGGTGAAGGTCAGGTCCAGCAGTCCCTTATCAGCAGTAAAAGCGATCGTATCGCCGGATGTGCTCACTGTCACATCTCCGCCGTGAGGCTTGGCCTCTACGCCGGTGACCTGGCCGTCCAGCAGTTCACCGGAGGCCATCAGGGTGGAAGGGATATAATTTTCCTTAATACTCTCATAAACCGCCGGCTGAACGTTCTCTACCAACACGGTATATTCCACATGGGTGGTGGTGGCGCCTCCGCCCACAATGCCGCTGCTGCCGGGTTTGAGGAATTTCATACCCAACACCACCGCCGCGATGATGATCACCAGAAGCACCAGCAGATCCACGATGTTGATTTTACCAAACAATCTTCCCTTTTCGTCTATCATCTTTTTGCAGCCTCCGAGGTTGTAAATTCATGTCGCACTTGGTACAATGGTACCGGGTTATTGTATCATAGATCCCCACCGAGACACAAGTACTTTCTTTTTTCTTTGGAGGTTTTGATTTCATGAAGGTCATGCACCTCATCTCCGGCGGCGACAGCGGCGGCGCCAAAACTCACGTTCATTCCCTGCTGAAAAATCTTGCCCATACCATTGATGTTACCATGGTATGTTTTATGGAAGGTCCCTTTGCACAGGAAGCCCGGGAACTGGGTATCCCCACCGTGGTCCTGCCTGGACACAATCTGCTGAAGACCCGCAGCACCCTGAAAAAGATGATCGTGGAGGGGGGCTATCAACTCCTCCACTGTCACGGCGCCCGGGGCAACCTGATGGGCGCCCTGCTGCGGAAGGCCACCGGCCTGCCCGTGGTCACTACCGTCCACTCCGATTATCGGCTGGACTACCTGGGCCGTCCCTTCTCCCGCATCACCTACGGCACCATCAACACCA
The DNA here is from genome assembly GCA_022785125.1 of Clostridiales bacterium. Lineage (GTDB taxonomy): Bacteria > Bacillota > Clostridia > Oscillospirales > Oscillospiraceae > Flavonifractor > Flavonifractor porci. Next base: position 103,482 of record JALFRA010000043.1, on the reverse strand, counting down.
TCGCCCTTCGGAGGCTGGACTACCGTATTGGCGTTTCCGACGCCATGACCGATCTGCTCATCTCCCGGGGCTTTGACCCGGACAAGCTGTTTACCATCTACAACGGCATTGATTTTACGCCCCGTACCCCCGCCCTCTCCCGGGAGGAATACTGGAAGAGCGTGGGTCTGGATGCCGACCAGGAGTCCGTTGTGGTGGGCATTGCCGCCCGCCTCAATCCCGTCAAGGATATTGCCACCCTGGTCCGCGGCTTTGCGCTGGCCCATAAAGTCTGCCCTCATCTGCGGCTGCTTATCGCCGGTGACGGCGAGCAGATGGGAATGCTGAAGGATCTGGCCAGCCAGCTTGGCGTATCCAAGCAGGTCTGCTTTGCCGGTTGGGTGTCCGACACCGACAGCTTCTACAATGCCCTGGACATCAATACCCTCACCTCTCTTTCCGAAACCTTCCCCTACTCCCTCACCGAGGGCGCCCGGGCGGGCCTGCCCACAGTAGCCAGCCGAGTGGGCGGCGTACCTTACCTGATCGAGCATGGTATTCACGGCTTCCTCTTTGAGGCAGGGGACGCCGAGGGACTCTCCCGCCACCTCATTGCGCTGGCCCAGGATCGGGAACTGCGCCAGCATATGGGCCAGCGGCTCTATCAGCGGGCCAAGGAGGACTATTCCCTGGAGAGCACCCTGCAGCGGCAGCTCTCCATTTACGACACCATTCTCCGCCGCCAGGACCGCAAGACCGGCCGGCGGGACGGCGCCCTGGTATGCGGAGCCTATGGCCGGGGCAACGCCGGTGACGACGCCATTTTGGAGGCCATCGTCACCGAGCTGCGGCAGGTAGACCCCGACCTGCCCATCTGGGTGCTCTCCCGCAGTCCGGAGGATACCCGGCGCACCTATCGCGTCAACTCCATCTATACCTTCGCCTTCCCCAAGTTCCTGTGGCGGATGCGAAAAACCAAGCTGTATATCAACGGCGGCGGTTCCCTGATGCAGGACGTAACCAGCCACCGCTCCCTGTGGTTCTATCTCTTCACCATCTCCTGGGCCAAACGGCTGGGCAATCAGGTTATGATGTACGGCTGCGGCATTGGTCCCATCCACTCCCCTGCCAACCGGAAACGGGCGTCCAAGGTGCTCCAGAAGAGCGTGGACGCCATCACCCTGCGGGACACTCACTCCCGTGAAGAACTGACCGACATGAAGGTCACCCACCCGGAGATCATCCTCTCCGCCGACCCCACGGTCATCCTGCCCGCCGCTCCCGCGCCCGTGGTGGACGGTATTCTGGAGAGCCAGGGTATCGACCCCAACGGCAAATATATCGGGTTTGCCCTGCGGCCCTGGCCGGGCTTCGAGGCCAAGGCCCCCGTTTTTGCTGCCGCCGCCGACTACGCCTATGAAAAATACGGCCTGACTCCCGTCTTTCTGCCTATTGAGCGCCGTCTGGACGTGGATGCCGCCAAGCTGGCTGCAAAGTATATGAAAGCCCCCCACCACATTCTCACCCATACCGGCAGTTCCGATCACACCATCGGTCTGTTTGCCCGGATGCAGGCGGTTATCTCTATGCGGCTTCACGCCCTGGTCTTTTCCGCCGGTCAGGGTGTACCCCTGGTGGGCGTGGTATACGACCAGAAAATCAGTTCCTTCCTCTCCTATATCGGCCAGGATCTATATACCGATCTGGATAAGGTGACGGTGGAATCCCTGTGCGGCTATATCGACGCGGTTTATACCCGGATCGGAGACACCGAATTCCTGTCCGGCGGCGTAGAACGCCTGCGCCAGGTGGAGGAACGCAATCAGGAGACCGCTCGCCAGCTTTTGGAGGGTGTGTCCCGTTGAAACAGATCCTGTGTCTCTCCTCCCAGCCCTGGAGCACCATTCCCACCCGCACCCAGCAGCTGATGACCCGGCTGAAGGATGCCAAAATTCTCTTTCTGGAGCCTCCTTCCCGCAGCTACCGCAAGCCTGGCCGGAAGGTGCGCCCCGGTTTAACTGTATACGCCCTCCCGCCCGCGCCTGAGGCCGCCGAGGATCAGCGGCTGCTCCGGTTCGTCCGGGACCGCAAGCTGACCCGCCACATCCTCAAACTGATGGATATGCACCGGTTTCGGGAACCTCTGCTCTGGTGTACTTCTCCGGAGCAGGTCCACCTGCTGGACGCCATTCCTCATCAGGGGCTGGTATATGACTGCGCTCAGGACTGGCTGGACACCCCGCCTGAGTGGGAGAGCGACCTGGCCCTGGCCGCCGACGTGATCTTTGCCGCCTCCGAGGGGTTGGCCGACCATCTTTCCCCCTGCAGTGACAACATTGCCTTGCTTCCCAACGGAGTCAGTTATCCCATGTTTTCCCGTGCCAGTACAGAGTGCCCCGCTCCCCTGGCCGACCTTGCCGGCCCGGTACTGGGTTTTGTGGGCACGATCTGGGAAGATCTGGACTTGACGCCAGCCATCCAGGCCGCCCGCGCCCTGCCCCGGTGTACCTTTGTTTTTGTTGGTCGGGCAGAACCCTACAATCCCCAGTTGCGCACTCTGGAGTCCCTGCCCAACGTCCGTCTGCTGGGCCGCCAACTGCCGGTGGATATTCCCGACTATCTGTCCCGTTTCGACGTGTGCCTCCATCTGCTACGCCAATCCGACTATGGCGCGGATGTGGTACCCAGCCGGATCTATGAATATCTCTCTTCCGGCAAGCCCATTGTTGCCATGTTCTTCCCTGACCATGTGGAGCACTTTCCCGATGTGATCTACGCCGCCCACAGCCCCGGCGAGTTTGCGCGGCTGTGCATCCGCGCTCTGGAGGAGCCGGCAGGCTGGCCTGCCGCCCGCCGGCGGGAACACGGAGCCGCCGCCGCCTGGTCCAACCGGGCTATGCAGGTTGCCCAGATCCTCTCTGCCAACGGACTTTACTGACCCACAATGCGGGCGGTCCCACAGACCGCCCGCATTTCCTGCCATTGCTGATAAGGAGGCTTGTTATGATCCCCTATTCCACTGTAATCTTCGATCTGGACGGCACCCTGCTGGATACCCTTCAGGATCTGGCCGACAGTACCAACTACGCTCTGGCGCTCCACAAACTGCCCACCCGCTCTTTGGATGAGGTACGCCGCTTTGTGGGCAACGGAGTTGGGCTGCTCATCCACCGCGCCGTGCCCGGGGGCACTCCCGAAGAACTGGAGGCGCAATGTCTGGCCGATTTCCGGGCCCACTACCTGCTGAACATGGAACACCGCACCGCCCCCTACGCCGGTGTGCTGGAACTGCTGGACGGTCTGAATCAGGCCGGGATCAAACTGGCAGTGGTGTCCAATAAATTTGACGGCGCTGTCAAAGGTCTGTGTCAGACTTACTTTGGAGATCGGGTGAAGGTGGCCATCGGTGAATCCCAGGGCATTGCCCGCAAGCCCGCCCCTGATACTGTGTTTCGCGCCCTGAAAGAGCTGGGCGCCCATGCCGAAGAGGCCGTCTATGTAGGCGACTCCGAGGTGGATATCCAGACCGCCCGCAACGCCGGTCTGCCCTGCCTGTCCGTGAGCTGGGGCTTCCGTGATCCACAATTTCTGACCGGACAGGGCGCACAGCAGATCATCTCCACCCCTGATTCTCTGCTGGCCCTGCTCACCGGCAAGCAAAGTGACGAATTTCTCCACCTTCCTCAAGGGAATTTGTGAGCATAATAGAAAATCCGCAAAAAAAGAAGGGTTTTATCCAGGCTGCGGCGTATAAAGAATAAAGGTTGAAATTTGCTGAGAGGCTGGTGAGCGACCATGGTACTGCGTGAACAGACCGAAGCCGCCGAGTCGGCCCTGCTCTCCCCCTATGCCTGCCTGTCCGCCCACTCCCGGGGACGTCTGGTCCCTCTGGAGCCCTGCCCCACCCGGACCTGCTTTCAGCGGGACATCGACCGGATCGTCCACTCCAAGGCCTTCCGGCGGCTCAAGCACAAGACCCAGGTCTTTCTGGAGCCGGAGGGGGACCACTACCGTACCCGCATGACCCACACCATCGAGGTCAGCCGCATCGCCCGCACCATCGCCCGTGGCTTACGCCTCAACGAGGATCTGGCGGAAGCGGCAGCCTACGGCCACGATCTGGGCCACACCCCCTTCGGCCATGCTGGAGAGCGGGTCCTCAACGAGATCATGCCCGGCGGCTTTGCCCACAATGAGCAGTCTCTGCGGGTGGTGGACCGCCTGGAACGGGAGGGCGAGGGACTCAACCTGACCTACGAGGTGCGCCGGGGCATCCTCTGCCACACCGGCCCCGACCAGGCTGAGACCCTGGAGGGCCGTCTGCTGCGGCTGGCCGACAAGATCGCCTACATCAATCACGACATTGACGACGCCATGCGGGGCAAGATCATCTACCCCATGGACCTGCCCCTCTCGGTGTCCCAGGTGCTGGGCTTCACCCACTCTGAGCGAATCAACACTTTGACAGTGGACATCATCACCCAGTCCGCCGGAAAGAACGACATTGTCCAGTCCCCCGCCTGCCGGGACGCTATGAATGAACTGCGGGAGTTCATGTTTGAATATGTCTACCGCAGCCCGGTGGCCAAAGGAGAAGAGGGAAAGGCTCAGGACATGATCCGCCGTCTGTTTGAGTTCTATGTGAAGGACCCGGACAAGCTGCCTCCGGAATATCAGGATATCCGTGTGGAGGAGGGTGTGGAGCGTGCCGTATGCGACTATATCTCCGGTATGACCGATAAATATGCCGTAGATCAGTTCAGCGACGCTTTTATCCCGAAGTCCTGGAGCGTAAAGTAATCTCACTTTATACTTCTTGATTTTAAAGGGTTTTGATTATTCCAACTCGTTACTTCCCCTCTTATCGGGAGTTCATTTTGTAAGGTTATTTGACTTTACACATGTTCGCGTATGAAAATGGCATTGATTGGAAAACATAGTCGGAAGGAGGATGCCTGTGGCGATACCAGAACAATTTATTGACGATCTGGTGGCCCGCAGCGACATCGCCGATGTGGTCTCTTCTTACGTCCACCTCACAAAAAAAGGAAGCAATCTATGGGGCCTGTGTCCCTTCCACAATGAAAAGACCCCCTCCTTCTCCGTCTCTCCCGATAAGCAGATCTATCACTGTTTCGGCTGCGGCAAGGGTGGCGGCGTGATCTCTTTTGTCATGGAGATGGAGAACCTTCCTTTTCTTGACGCGGTAAAGCTGCTGGCCAAGCGGGCAGGACTGGAGGTGCCTGAGGCCGGAGAAAACGAGGCCTACCGCAAAAAGCGAACCCGGCTGTTGGAGCTGTCCAGAGACGCGGCCCGCTTCTATCATGACTACCTTACCAGTCCCGGCGGCCAACAGGTGCGGGACTACATCGCTCAGCGGCAAATCTCTCCCCGTACCGCTACCCGGTTCGGTCTAGGGGCCGCTCCCGACCAGTGGGACGCCCTCACCAAGGCCATGACCGCCAAGGGGTACACCAAGATGGAACTCATCGACGCCGGTCTTGCGGTGGCCGGGAAGAACGGTGGCATTTATGACAAGTTCCGGTCCCGGCTCATGCTCCCGGTTATTGACGTGCGGGGCGAAGTGGTGGGTTTCACCAGCCGCCTGCTCCCCGGACTGGAGGGCGCCAAGTATCTGAACACCCCAGAGACGGTACTCTTCAAAAAAGGCCGGCTCATTTATGCCCTCAACTTTGCCAAGAATACCAAGCGCCCCAATCTGGTGCTGGTGGAAGGCAACATCGACGTGATCACCCTGCACCAAGCGGGCTTTGATAATGTGGTAGCCACCATGGGTACCGCTCTCACCGAAGAACACGCCCGCATTTTGGCCCGGTACACCAAGGAACTGGTGCTGTGCTACGACAATGATGCCGCCGGCAAGCAGTCCACCGACCGGGTGCTCAACATTTTAAAAAATGCCAACCTCACCGTCCGGGTACTTCAGCTGCCCAACGCCTTTGACGCCGAAGGCAAGCCCATCAAACAGGACCCGGATGATTTTGTTAAAAAGTTTGGGCCCACTGCCTTTGAGAAATGCCTCAACGGCAGTGCCGGCCAGAACGACTACCGGCTGGACAGCCTTCAGTCAAAGCATGACCTGTCAAGCGAGGAGGGCAGGCTGGCCTACCTAAAGGAAGCAGTAGCCACCATCGCCGCCCTTCAAAGCCCCATTGAACGGGAGATCTACGGCAACAAGGCAGCGGCAGTAGCAGGCATTTCCGGAACCGCCATGGCCCAGGAGGTGGCTCGTTTCCGAAAGGACCGGGCCTGGCGGGCTAGAAAGGTCCAGGCAAAAAAGGACCTGACCCCTGCCGTCCAGCTCCAGCCCAAATCCAGGCAGCTGCGCTACGAGAACATCCGCTCCGCCCGGGCGGAGGAGGGTGTAATCCGGCTGCTGCTGCTGGACTCAAGTCTGCTGCCTGAGACAGAGGGGCTGGACCCCTCCCAATTCTCCTCTCCCCTGCTGGCCAAGCTCTATGTGCTGCTCAAGCAGCGGCACAGCCAGGGGCTCAGCTTACAGCTGGGCGCGCTGTCCGGATCGCTGGACCCGGAGGAGATGAGTCACATCACCGGGCTTTTGGAACAACCGGAGACCCGTTCCAATCGCAGCCAAGCGTTGCGCGACTACTTAGAGATCATCGAAACAGAAGCCGCCAAACGGGGCGGCGCCGGACTGGACCCGCTGCTGGCAGCCCGGGATAAATTCAGAGAGAAAAAATCATATGGAGGACAACCGCATGAGTGAAAAGAAGACCACCGGTAAAAAAGAGCTCACCCTGACCCTGGAGGATCAGGCCAAGCTGGCCCGCGACAACGCCAAGAAGATGGAGCAGGGCAAGATTGAGGTCATGAAGGTGGTGGAAGGCGTCCAGGGCTCTGAAAAACTGGCCGAACTGATCGAGCGGGGTAAGAAAAACGGCAAGCTTTCCTCCAGCGAACTGATGGACGTGCTGGAGAACATGGACCTGGAAAGCGAGCAGATGGACAAGATCTACGATACCCTGGAGAACCTGGGCATCGACACTGTGGGCGACGATTATCTGCCCGAGCTGGCTGACGATACCATGCCTCCTCTGGAGGAACTCAACGAAATCGAAGATCTGCCCGAAGAGGAGATCGTAGACCCCAATACTCTGGTGGACTCCTTCGGCATCGACGATCCGGTGCGGATGTACCTGAAGGAGATCGGTAAGGTCAACCTGCTCACCCCCGATGAAGAGGTCCAGCTGGCCCAGGATATGGGCGCCGGCGATGCCGCCAAGGAGCAGCTGGAGGAGATAGAGCGGGCAAAAGAAGCCGGCGAAGAGGTCATGCTGTCCGAGGATGATATCAAAGAACTGCGCCGGCTGGTAAAGCGGGGCGAGGCCGCCAAGCAGCGCCTGGCCGAGGCCAACCTCCGTCTGGTGGTGTCCATTGCCAAGCGGTATGTGGGCCGTGGCATGCTCTTCCTGGACCTGATCCAGGAGGGTAATCTGGGCCTCATCAAGGCTGTGGAGAAGTTTGACTACACCAAGGGCTACAAGTTCTCCACCTACGCCACCTGGTGGATCCGGCAGGCCATCACCCGTGCCATCGCCGACCAGGCCCGTACCATCCGTATCCCCGTCCATATGGTGGAGACCATCAATAAGGTCATCCGTGTCTCCCGTCAGCTCCTCCAGGAGCTGGGCCATGATCCCACCCCCGAGGAGATCTCCGAGGAGATGAATATGCCGGTGGATAAGGTTCGGGAGATCCTGAAGATCGCCCAGGAGCCTGTCTCCCTGGAGACCCCCATCGGCGAGGAGGAAGACTCCCATCTGGGCGACTTTATCCCCGACGAGGACGCCTCCGAGCCCTCTGAGGCCGCTTCCTTCACCCTGCTGAAGGAGCAGCTGGTTTCCGTGCTGGGCACCCTCACCGAACGCGAGGAGAAGGTCCTCAAGCTGCGTTTCGGCATCGAGGACGGCCGCACCCGCACTCTGGAGGAGGTCGGCAAGGAGTTCAAGGTGACCCGTGAGCGTATTCGTCAGATCGAGGCCAAGGCCCTGCGTAAACTGCGTCATCCTTCCCGCTCCAAGAAGCTGAAGGACTTCCTGAACTGATCTACAAACAAAAAGCGGGCGTACTGCATTGCAGTATGCCCGCTTTTTGTTATTCCATAGACTCCGGCAGAACCTTCAGGTGGAATCGCCGGCGGTCGGCCTCCAGCACCCCTTCCTTTTGCAGCTGGCCGATGGTGCGGGACAGTGCGCTGCGATCCACGCAGAGGTAGTCTGCCAAACTCTGGCGGTCAAAGGGAACCACCACCGTAGCCCGACCGGTGCGGGCTGCCTCCTCCTCCAGATAGGAGAGCAGCCGCTCCCGAATGGTACGGCCAGAGAGGTGGTCCAGCTTTCCGGTAAGAAACAGATTCTTCTCAGCCAACACCCACAACAGATTATGAATCAGCTTTCCATGGGCTCCACAGGCAGCGGCACAGGGCATGGACAGCCGCCGGCAGTCCAGCAGCAGCACCGCCGTATCCGCCATTGCGGTAACGGTAACCGGAAGGTTCTCGGCTCCGGCACAAGCATAGGATTCTGCAAAAAGCCGCCCCGGTCCCATCTCTCCCATCACGATCCGCTGCCCATCAGATCGGATGCGGCTTACCTGCACCTGCCCCGCCAGTACCACACCCAAATGGGTCGCAGGATCTCCCGCTCGAAGCACCGCAGTCCCCCGCGGATACCGCCGCACACCCCCGCCCATACAGTCCAGCAGGGCAAACAGCTCCTCCTCTTCCATTCCCCGAAACAGCGCCGTCCGACGCAGCGCTCCCTCATATTCCCGCATGGATGCCCTCCATTGAAGTTCTCGGCTCCTTGTCCTATTTCTCTGTTATCCTACCAGATGTCTCCCCGAAATACAAGGAACTCTTGCAATAGCCGTACAGAACTGGTAAGATGGAACTACTACATAAGAAACGGTGGGTGAAACCATGTCGGTCTACTTCTCCCTGGGTGCACTGTTCCTCATTCTCGGCCTGATTTTCCTATTGATCCCCTTTGAAAAGCTTAAGACTGTTTTTCGAAGGATGCGTTCCAGTATCACCACAAAAATAGGCGGAGCCGTTTTTCTGGTTGCTGGAATCGCAACCATAATCACGGGGCTGCTCCAGTAAAATCATGCGCCGGTGTGCTTTGGCCACCGGCGCACTTTTTTGATCGTTTTTGCGTATTTCATATTTTGTACTTTCTTTTTTCACCGGATTTTTCCAAAACCTCCCCATGGTAGTTCGTCAGACTGTCCAAAAAGCAGTCTGCTTTTTTGTGCGCGGACTTGACTGTTTGTGATTGACTGTGATTGATATTGGTGCTATATTTGAGTTGCAAAAAAGATCAGTCATTTTCAATCAAAACAAAGCAGAAAGGAGAGGTCCTCCATGTTGGCAGAGCAGCGTTTCGAAACCATCCTGCAGGAACTGACCAACAGTCGGGCAGCCAGTGTAACCCGTCTGTGCGAACTCACCGGCGCCTCTGAAGCCACCATCCGGCGGGACTTGACCATCCTGGCCCGACAGGGCAGGCTGAACAAAGTGCACGGCGGAGCGGTTCTGACCGACAGCACCTTTCAGGGTGAGGAGCCTGACGTAACCACCAAATCCCTGCTTCATCGGGACGAAAAGGACTCCATTGCCCACTACGCTGCCGGACTCATCAATGACGATGATGTGGTATATCTGGACGCAGGTACCACCACGGTACGGATGGTGGAGTACTTAAAGGGCTCCCGTGCTACCTTTGTCACCAACGGTATCGCCTGCGCCCAGCGGCTGATGGAGCTGGGACTGCGTGGTTACGTGCTGGGCGGCTACCTCAAGCCTGGCACTTGGGCTGTAGTAGGTACCGGCGCACTGGAGGAGCTCGGCAAGTATAACTTCACCAAAGCTTTCCTGGGTATCAACGGCATCACCATCCGCCAGGGTTTCACCACCCCAGACCCGGAGGAGGCGGCCATTAAGACCAAAGCCGCTGAGCAGTCCTACCTCACCTTTGTGCTGGCCGACAGCAGCAAATTTGAATTGGTATCCACCGTGACCGTGCTGCCGCTGGAGAAGGCCACTATTATTACCGAGCATCTCTCCGACCCCAGTTATCTGGAGCACACGGTCATCAAGGAGGTATCCGTATGATCTACACAGTAACCTTTAATCCCGCCCTGGATTATGTGGTTTGGATGGATGCTCTGCGTCCCGGCCAGATCAACCGCACCCAGAGCGAGGAAATCCAGTATGGCGGCAAGGGCATCAACGTATCCACTGTTTTGTCCGCGCTGGGTGTAGAAAATGTAGCACTGGGCTTTCTGGCCGGATTCACCGGCCGGGCGCTGGAGGAGGGCCTGCGGAGCCGCGGAATCCGCACCGATTTTATCTGGCTCCCCGATGGACTGACCCGCATCAACGTCAAGGTTAAGGGCGGCGATGAGACTGAAATCAACGGCCAGGGTCCCACCGTGGGTCCAGTCGCCCTACGGGCCCTTCAGAACAAGCTGGACCGGCTGGAGGCCGGAGACTTTCTGGTGATCTCCGGTTCTGTACCCGCTGCTTTGTCTCACGATGTATATGAACAGATCCTGGCCCGTCTGGAGGATCGGGGCATCCAGTTTGTGGTAGATACCACCCGGGATCTGCTATGCAGCGCCCTCCCCTATCATCCCTTCCTCATCAAACCCAACGATCTGGAACTGGGCGAGCTGTTTGGCCGTACCCTGGAAAGCGATGAGGACATCTGGTCCTGTGCCGTAGAGCTGCAGGCCAGGGGCGCCCGCAACGTACTGGTCTCTATGGCCGGGGAGGGTTCCCTGCTGCTGGACGAGCGAGGCGGCTGCCACCGGCTGGGCGTACCCAAGGGCATCGTCCGCAACTCGGTAGGTGCCGGCGACTCCATGGTGGCCGGTTTCCTGGCTGGTTGGCTGGAGAGAGGCGACTACGCCTACGCCCAGCGCCTGGGCGCCGCCGCCGGTTCCGCTACCGCCTTTGCTGACGGACTGGCCACGAAAGAAGAAATCATGGCACTGATCCATACCTTCTAATTCAGAAAGGAGTTTCCTACCATGCGCATTGTCGATCTGCTGAGCCCGGCAAAAATCGCGCTGGGCGCCGCCGCCACCGATAAGGAGGCCGCCATCGATCTGTTGGTGGACCTGCAAAACAAGAGCGGCTGTCTCACTGGCCGGGAAGCCTATAAGCAGGCTATCCTGGCCCGGGAATCTCAGACCAGCACAGCCATTGAGATGGGGATCGCCGTCCCCCACGCCAAAAGCGCCTGCGTCAAATCCCCCAGTCTTGCCGCGTGCATTCTGAAAGAAGGCGTGGATTACGGCGCTATGGACGGCCAGCCCTCTGACCTCTTCTTCATGATCGCCGCCCCCATGGATGGGGATCTGCACCTGGAGATCCTGTCCCACCTGATGGTGCTGCTGATGGATTTCAACTTCATCAGCGAACTGCGGGCAGCCTCCGATGCCAAAACCTTTATGGATGTCATCGATAAGTACGAGGCCGCCAAATTCCCCGAGGAAGCCCCCGCAGAATCTCCTGCATCCACTGTCGAGAGTCCTGCCGCTGGTCCCCGTATCCTGGCAGTCACCGCCTGCCCCACCGGCATTGCCCACACCTACATGGCCGCCGAGGCTCTGGAGAAAAAGGGCAAGGAACTGGGCATTTCCGTTAAAATTGAGACCCAGGGTTCCGGCGGCGCCAAAAACATCCTGACACGGAAGGAGATCGATGCCTGTGACGGCATTATCATCGCCGCTGACAAAGAGGTCGATCTGGCCCGGTTTGACGGCAAACCGGTGCTGAGGGTCCCGGTCTCTGACGGCATCCATAAACCCGAGGAACTCATTCGTCAGGCCCCCAGCGCCCCCATCTACCATCACGCCGGTCAGGTGGTGCAGGAGACCTCCAACGAAAGCATCGGCCGAAAGCTGTACAAGCAGCTGATGAACGGCGTCAGCCATATGCTCCCCTTCGTCATCGGCGGCGGCATCCTCATCGCTCTGGCCTTCCTGCTGGACGACGCCTCCATTGACTATGCCAATTTCGGCACCAACACCCCCATTGCCGCCTGGTTCAAAAACATCGGCGGTGTAGCCTTCAACTTTATGCTGCCCATCCTGGCCGGCTACATCGCCATGTCCATTGCCGACCGGCCCGGTCTGATGGTGGGCTTTGTAGGCGGCGCGCTGGCCGTGTCCGGCGCCACCTTCGCCTCCCCCTCCGGTACCGCTGTCTCTGCCGGTTTCCTGGGCGCTCTCATCGCCGGTTTCGCTGGCGGCTACCTGATGCTGGGTATGCGGAAGATCTGCGACAAGCTGCCCCGGGCACTGGAGGGCCTCAAACCCATCCTGATCTACCCCGTGGTGGGGCTTCTCATCATCGGCCTGTTTATGTGCCTCATCAATCCCATTGTGGGCGCCATCAACACCGCCCTTTACTCCGGCCTGGAGGCCATGGGCGAGGGCAGCAAGATCGTTCTCGGCATCGTGCTGGCCGGTATGATGGCCGTGGATATGGGCGGTCCCTTCAACAAAGCCGCCTACGTGTTTGGAACCTCCACTCTGGCCACCATGGCCGCCGGGCAGGGTTCCGACATCATGGCCGCCGTCATGATTGGCGGTATGGTGCCCCCCATCGCCATTGCGCTGGCCACCAGCTTCTTCCGCAACCGCTTCACCGAGGATGAACGCAAGTCGGGCGTAGTCAATTACATCATGGGCCTGTGTTTCATTACCGAGGGCGCCATCCCCTTTGCCGCCGGCGATCCTCTCCGTGTCCTGCCCGCCTGCATCGTGGGCTCCGGCGTGGCCGGCGCTCTGTCCATGGCCTTCGGCTGCGCCCTCCCCGCCCCTCACGGCGGCATCTTCGTCTTCCCCGTCATGACCAATGTACTGGGCTATGTCATTGCCCTGGCCGCAGGTTCTCTGGTGGGTATGATCCTGCTGGGCCTGCTGAAAAAGAAAAAGATCTAATAAAACGTATATCCTACACACAATACTTGATCGAACTCAGAAAGGAAGTATCATTATGGTTATCGCCAAGACCAAAATCATCAATCCTCAGGGTATGCATATGCGTCCTGCCCAACTCTTTGTCAACACCATGGCCAAGTACAAGAGCGATGTTACCATCGTTTTCAACGGCAAGGAAATCAACGCCAAGAGCATCATGCACTTGATGGCCGCCTGCATCAAGCAGGGCAGCGAGATCGAGATCCAGTGCAGCGGCGAGCAGGAGGCCGACGCCCTGAAGGCCGCCGTGGAGCTGGTGGAATCCGGTCTGGGCGAGTGATCGCTCAGACCCCCGAACCGATAAATAGGAGGAAACCGCTATGATCTTACGGGGCATCGCCGCTTCAGACGGAATCGGCATCGGCAAAGCCGTCTGCGTCCGGGAGCAGAGTCTGGATTACTCCGCTGTGAAATACGGCGGCAAAGAGGTAGAGAAGGAACGGCTCCAGGCCGCTATCACACAGTTCAACGAAAAAACCACCGCCATGGCCGACCACATTCGGGCCCAGGTGGGAGAAAAGGAATCCGAGATCCTCACCGGCCAGATCATGATGCTGGGCGACCCCTTCATGCAGAGCCAGATGGGGGAAGTCATTGACGCCGGCCAGTGCGCCGAGGCGGCGGTGGATCAGGTGTGCACCATGTACGCCGAGATGTTCGCCGGGGTGGACGACGAGCTCATGCGCCAGCGAGCCACCGACGTGCGTGATATCCGCAGCCGGATGCTTGCCATCCTGCTGGGGGTCACCGGCGTGGATGTGAGCCATCTGCCCGCAGGCAGCGTGCTGGTGGCCAACGACCTGACGCCCTCCATGACGGTGGGGCTGGACAGGGAACACGTTGCCGCCATCCTTACCGAAGTCGGAGGCCGTACCAGCCACTCCGCTATCCTGGCCCGAGCGCTGGAACTTCCCGCCGTACTCAGTGTGCCCCGGGCCATGGAGCAGCTGAAGGACGGGGACAGCGTCATTGTGGACGGCAGCGAGGGGACCGCTATGGTCAACCCGGACCAGCGCACTTTGGCCGAGTATCTGGCCAAGCAGGAGGAGTTTCTCCGCAGAAAGGCCCTGCTGGCCGTCTATCGGGGCCGGGAGACCGTGGATGCTGAGGGCAAACGCTACGCCCTGTACGCCAACATCGGCTCCCCCACAGAGGCCGGCGCCGCCGCTGAGGCAGGGGCCGAGGGCATCGGCCTGTTCCGCACTGAGTTCCTGTTCATGGACCGGACCAGCGTGCCCACCGAGACCGAGCAGTATGAGGCCTACCTGGCTGTCTCCCGCATCATGGCGGGCAAGGAGGTCATCATCCGCACCCTGGATGTAGGCGGCGACAAGGCTGTGGAGTACCTGGGCATGGCTTACGAGGACAACCCCTTCCTGGGCCACCGGGCCATCCGCTACTGCCTGGACAACCCCGACCTGTACAAGGTACAGCTCCGGGCCCTGCTCCGGGCAGGCGCCGAGGAGAAGAACATCAAGATCATGCTGCCCCTGGTCACCTCTCTGGAGGAGATCCGCGGCGCCCGGGCTCTGCTGGAGGCCTGTAAGGCCGAGCTGGAGGCTGAGGGGCTGCCCTACCACAAGGACATCCCCCTGGGCATCATGGTGGAGACTCCTGCCGCCGCCCTTATTGCCGACCTGCTGGCTCGGGAGTGCGACTTCTTCTCCATTGGCACCAACGACCTGACCCAGTACACCATGGCGGTAGACCGTGGCAACGCCCAGGTGGAAAATCTGTACACCACCTTCCACCCCGCTGTGCTCCGCTCCATCCGCAGCGTGATCACCTCCGCCAAGGAAGCCGGCATTCCGGTAGGTATGTGCGGCGAAGCCGCCGCCGATCCCCGGCTCATTCCCCTGCTCATGACCTGGGGCCTGGATGAGTTCTCCGTCAGCTCCTCCGCCGTGCTGGCAACCCGCGCCCAGATCCACCACTGGTACGCCGCCCAGGCAGCCCAGGTCACTCAGGAGGCCATGGGTCTGTCCACCGCCTCCGCCGTGGAGGGTTATCTTCAGTCTGCGACAAAGGACTGCTTCTCATAAAACAACAAGGCCCTCCGGCAGTGCCGGAGGGCCTTGTTATATCTTGTTTGAATTAGTATCCCTGGGGTGTCTGCCCCTTCACCAGTTTAACAATAGCGGAAGTACCCAGGCGGTCGGCTACCCCATGAGATACAATCTCATGGGGACCCCTCTTTTTATTTGCGGCCGGGGAAACTGAATTCCCCCGGCCTGCGCCGCATTGGCGGCGTCCTGCCTGCGGCGGGTCCTGGGCGCCGACCCCTCAGCGCTCAGTATCCCTGGGGTGTCTGCCCCTTCACCAGTTTAACAATAGCGGAAGTACCCAGGCGGTCGGCGCCCAGGTTGATAAAATCCTCGGCGTCCTGAAGCGTACGGATGCCGCCGGCAGCCTTGATACGCACTTCAGCCCCCACATTAGCCTTGAAGAGAGCCACATCTTCACGGGTAGCGCCGCCGGTGGAGAATCCGGTGGAGGTCTTGATATAGTCGGCTCCCGCCTCGGTAACGATCTGGCACATCTTGACCTTCTCATCCTGGGTCAGCAGGCAGGTCTCCACGATGACCTTCAGAATACGCCCCTGACAGGAGGCCTTGATGGCTTTGATCTCCTCCAGCAGATCATTCCACCGCTGGTCCTTCACCCAGCCAATGTTAATAACCATATCGATCTCATCCGCGCCGTTGCGGATGGCATCCTCTGTTTCAAAGACCTTAACAGCGGTGGTGGAATAACCGTTGGGGAACCCGATCACGGTGCAGACCTTCAGGTCGTTCCCCACATAGTCGGCCGCCTGCTTCACAAAGGAGGCGGGAATACAAACAGAAGCACAGTCGTACTTCAGACCGTCGTCACAAACTGCTTTGATCTGTTCCCAAGTAGACTCCTGTTTGAGCAGGGTGTGGTCACAGCGGGCCAGAATCTCCTTTACGTCCATATCAAATCTTCCTTTCTTTGGGCGTTATTTTACCTTGATCAACTCATAGGAACGGGTGCCCACACCGATCTTCTCGCAGTGGGCCAGACATACCTTCCAATCAGTTTCCGGCATACTGTTGATAAAGTGATCGTGGTGATCACAGAAACCGGGACGGTGCATCTGATCATCCAGGGCGGAACCGGGGATGGGAGCCTGGCGCAGGCAGGCATCGGCGCAGGCCTGGTCCAGCGCCACAGCGTCAAAGGAGGCGAACATACCTACGTCGGGCAGGATAGGCAGGTCGTTCTCGCCGTGACAATCACAATAAGGAGACACATCAATGACCAGGCTGATATGGAACTGAGGACGGCCATCCACCACCGCCTTGGTGTATTCCGCCATACGGCAGCTCAACTCTTCCATAGCGGCGTCATAGCCGGTGTGGATGGCGTCCACATTACATACCGCAATGCAGCGGCCACAGCCTACGCACTTATTCTGATCAATGGAGGCCTTGCGATCCTCCCCATAAGAGATGGCGTCATGGGCGCACTGCATGGAGCACTTCCCACAGCCGACGCAGCGCTTCTCACTGACCACCGGTTTACCCTGAGCATGCTGCTCCATCTTACCCCGGCGGGAACCGCAGCCCATACCCAGATTCTTGATCGCGCCGCCGAAGCCGGTCTGCTCATGTCCCTTGAAGTGGGACAGGGAGATGATCACGTCGGCTTCCATGATGGCCTTACCAATCTTGGCGGTGGTAATATGCTCCGCGCCCTCCACCGGCACCTCTACGTCGTCGTTGCCACGCAGACCGTCGCCGATGATGATCTGGCAGCCAGTGGACAGCGGAGAAAAACCATTCTCAAAAGCGGCATCCAGATGCTCCAAGGCGTTCTTCCGCCGTCCGGGATACAGGGTGTTGCAGTCGGTCAGGAAGGGCACACCACCCAGACTCTTTACCACATCGGCTACCACCTTGGCATAGTTGGGCCGCAGGAAGGCCAGATTGCCCGGCTCTCCAAAGTGCATCTTGATGGCCACCAGCTTGTGGTCAAAGTCGATTTCCCCGATCCCCGCGGTGCGGATCAGCTTTTCCAGCTTATTCAGCAAATTTTTCCCAGGCCGACAACGCAGGTCAGAGTAATATACCTTTGCCTGTTCCATAGGTGTAACATTCCTCCCGGTTTACACTGTAATGTTGATTCAACTTATTTTATACCGGTTTCCCGGGAACCGCAAGTGCTTTTCTTTTGTACGCCCTTTGGACCAGCGCACGTTGAAGGGCATTGCTTCTTTTCTTTCATTTTCTCCCCGTCTTTACATTATGTTACCGAAAACCAGTCAGTTTCCCTTTCACTCTCCCCCCAATGTGGATATCTCTGTGGATATGTGGACAATTTTAACCGCATTTTAAGCATTTCTATTACAAAGACATTAACTTCCACCTTCAAAATCTCACTTTATGTAAACTTTCTTCACTCCCATTCTACCTGGCAGGTGCCGTTTTTCTCTGTTTTTACTCAAATGCAGATAATCATTTTTGCAGCTTATTTTTCCCATTTTTCCCCGCAGCTAAATTGACGAACTATTTTTTGCAGAAGTTCCTTCATTTTCCGTCTATAAGTCACTCTGTCGCAGTACATCCTAATTCCGGGGTGATACCATGAAAGCATATTACAGGGACCTTTACGTCCTGTTTCGCCATGACGCCAGAGCACGGGAATACTTCGACCACCTGCCCGCCCATGTACAGGACGTCATCAGCGCTCAATACCGCCAGATCGACTCCATGGACCAGCTGGAACGCTTTGCCGCCCGCTGTCATGCGCCGCTCTTTCCGCTGGAGGGCATCGGAGGTCTCACCTTCCTCCCTCCTCCGACGCAGCCATAGGACCGCAATCCTTTTGCATCGGAACTTCTTCTGTGCTATAATGTGGAAAAGCACAAAAGGAGGCCCTTATTATGAAATTGACCCGTGCGCAGGCTCTGGCTCTGCTGAAGACATATAACAAAGAGCCTTTCCATCTCCGTCACGCCTTCACCGTAGAGGCGGTCATGGACTGGTTTGCCCGTCAGTTCGGATATGAAGCGGAGGCTGACTTCTGGGCCACCGCAGGACTGCTCCACGACCTGGATTTTGAGCTGTATCCCGATGAACACTGTGTCAAAGTCCGGGAGATCATGGAGGAGCAAGGTCTGGACCCCGCTCTTATCCATGCGGTGGTCAGCCACGGCTGGGGCATGACCGAGGGCAATGCGGTGCCGGAGCATCAGATGGAAAAGGTTCTCTTTGCCGTGGACGAGCTTACCGGCCTGATCGGCGCCGCCGCCCTCATGCGTCCCTCAAAGAGCGTTCAGGATATGGAGCTGTCCAGTCTGAAAAAGAAGTATAAGGATAAGCGTTTTGCCGCTGGCTGTTCCCGGGAGACCATTGCCCAGGGCGCTCAGCTGCTTGGCTGGGAACTGAACGACCTGTTGGAGCGCACCCTCCAGGCTATGAAGGACTGTGAGGCCTCCATTGAGGCCCAGTGCGCCGCCCTCTGAATTATCTGCCCCACAGACCTGCCACCCTCCCGGTAGCAGGTCTGTCTTTTTTCTTTATTCATATTATTTTACTAGGATTTTTGTTTTATCTATGATATACTGTTAGATGTCGTTTACCAACAGAAAAAAGGAGTGTAGCATACCTATGGACCTGATATTAACAGACCACCCTCTCTCTTCCTTGCCCTCAGCCAGTAATCTGCGGCTGATCAACGTAGCCGAACAGAAGATCGCTAACTGTGTGGGCTGCTTTGGCTGCTGGGTCAAGACACCGGGCCGCTGTGTCATCCGGGATGACGCCCCGGCTATCTACCCTGATATAGCCCGCTGCGAGCGGCTGTTGGTCGTTAGCCGCCTGTTTCTTGGCTGCTATGATCTGCCCATAAAACGCCTGGTGGAGCGTTCCATCCCCAGTCAGCAGGCTTTTATCCGCCTCCACCACGGAGAGTGCCACCACTTCCAGCGTGCAGTCAAGCCCAAGGAACTGACTGTGGTAGCCTATGGCGCTCAGGATGAGGAGGAGCGGACCATTTTTGACCGATGGCTGGCCCGCAATTCCCTGAACACCCTGACAGAGCACTACACCATCCATTTTGCAGACTCGGAGGCTCAGGTGGAAGATCTGGCTGGAAAGGTGGTACAAGCATGGGCAAACTGATGATCGTTAACGGCAGCCCCCGGGCGCCAAAATCCAACTCCAAACTGTATATCCAGGCCTTTTTGTCCGCCTGGTCTGGCGAATATGAGCAATACAGTGTGCTCCAACGGCAGCATACCGCCTGTCTGGAACAGCTCAAGGAATGTTCCGATCTGCTGCTGGTTTTCCCTCTTTATACCGACGGCCTGCCCACTGGTCTGATGGAATTTTTAAAGGCCATGTTAGAGCAGCACACCGCTCCCCTCACCGTCCATGTTATTATCAACTGCGGTTTTCGGGAGCCGCATCAGAACGATGTGGCAGTGGACATGATCCGTCTCTTCTGCAAGCGGGGCGGACATAAGATGGGCGGTGTCCTGCGGATGGGCTGCGGCGAGGCCTTCCCCAACACTCCGTTTATGGGAATGGCCCGTCGAAAGGTCCAAAAGCTGGCCCGTTCCATTCAAAAAGGCCGCCCCGCTCAACTCTCCATCACCCTGCCGCTGACCGGAGGTATGTTCCTGCGGGCCGCTAATAAGTACTGGCTGAGCCGAGGTGCGCAATTCGGGAACTCCCAGCCCCAGATGGCAACCATGGAAGTCGAAGGACAGTAACGTATACGAAAGCGCCTCTGTGTATATACTGACTCCAGGTGATATGGTATGAAACAATTTCCCTGGAAAATCTATGCCCTGTTTATCCTCATCACAGAGGGAGTAGGCTTTCTCTCCGGCTGGCTCACCCGGGACGGGGCCAAAGCCTACAGCCAGTCCATTGTACAGCCGCCTCTATCCCCGCCCGCCGTAGTCTTTCCCATTGTCTGGGGCATTCTCTTTGCCCTGATGGCCATAGCCGCCGCCCGGATCTGGCTTTCTCCCCCATCCGACATCCGCACCCGGGGGCTTGTGCTCTATTTTGTACAGCTGGCCTTCAATTTCTTCTGGAGCATTCTGTTTTTTAACCTCCAGGCCTTCGGCGTTGCCCTGCTCTGGCTGGCGGCACTGTGGGGACTGATCCTCTGGACCCTCCTCACCTTCCGCAAGATCGACCCGATTGCCGCCTGGTTGCTGCTTCCCTACCTGCTATGGGTGAGCTTTGCCGCCTACCTCAATCTGGGCGTCTGGTATCTTAACCGATAAAAAAATCCGGCAGGCTGTGCCTGCCGGATTTTTGATTTATGCGTTCTCACCGAAAAACAGCTTCATGTCCTCTTCCACAGTGCCAATGCCGGCGATACCGAAGTTCTCCACCAGCACCTTGGCCACGTTGGGGCTGAGGAAAGCGGGAAGAGTGGGCCCCAGGTGGATATTCTTGACCCCCAGGTACAGCAGCGCCAGCAGCACGATGACCGCCTTCTGCTCATACCAGGCAATATTGTACACGATGGGCAGATCGTTGATGTCCGCCAGCCCAAAGACCTCCTTCAGCTTTAGCGCGACCACCGCCAGAGAGTAGGAGTCGTTGCACTGACCTGCATCCAGCACCCGGGGAATACCGCCAATGTCGCCCAGATCCAGCTTGTTGTACTTGTACTTTGCGCAGCCGGCGGTAAGGATTACCGTATCCCGAGGCAGGGCCTTGGCAAACTCGGTATAGTAGTTCCGACTCTTGGCCCGGCCGTCACAGCCCGCCATGACTACAAACTTCTGAATAGCGCCGCTCTTAACTGCCTCCACCACCTGGTCGGCCAGAGCCAGCACCTGGGCATGGGCAAAGCCCCCCACGATCTCGCCGGTCTCTATCTCCTCAGGAGGAGCGCAGCGCTTTGCGTGCTCGATGAGGGCGGAAAAGTCCTTCTTCTCTCCTACCCCGCCGGAGATGTGCTTGCAGCCGGGGAATCCGGCGGCCCCGGTGGTGTACAGCCGGTCCTTGTAGCTCTCCTTGGGGGGCACGATGCAGTTGGTAGTCATGAGGATGGGGCCGTGGAAGGACTCAAACTCCTCCTTCTGCTTCCACCAGGCATTGCCGTAGTTGCCTACAAAATTGGGGTACTTCTTGAATGCGGGGTAGTAGTGGGCAGGCAGCATCTCGGAGTGGGTGTACACGTCCACGCCGGTGCCCTGGGTCTGCTCCAGCATCTGTTCCAGGTCCCGCAGGTCATGACCAGATACCAGGATACCGGGATTCTTGCCCACGCCAATATTGACCCTGGTGATCTCCGGATTGCCATAGGCCCCGGTGTTGGCCTGGTCCAGCAGAGCCATACCCTGGACGCCATACTTGCCGGTCTCCAGAGTCAGGGCAACCAGCTCATCAGCGGTGAGGCTGTCATCCAGGGTAGCCGCCAGCGCCTTCTGGAGGAAGGCGTCCGCCTCGTCATCATCCTGCATCAGTGCATTGGCGTGCTTGGAGTAGGCGGACAGGCCTTTGAGGCCGTAGGTGATCAGCTCCCGCAGAGAGCGAATGTCCTCATTTTCAGTGGACCGCACCCCTACCTGGGCAGCCTTGGCCGCCCAGTCCCCGGAGCCGTCCCAAAGAGCAGCCTCAGGCAAGGATTCCTTCCCCTCCACCTGGGCCAGCAGATTGGCCTTGACCTCCAATGTGGCGCTAATGCGGGCCTCAATGGCCTCCTGATCAAAATTAGCGTTGGTAATGGTGGTAAACAAATTCAGGGTAATGAGGTGATTGATCGCCCTCTCCACCGGCACGTTCTGAGTCCGCAGAGCGGTAGTCACCGCAGCCAGTCCCTTTGTCACATAGACCAGCAAATCCTGCATGACCGCCACATCGGCGGTCTTTCCACAGACACCCACTTTGGTACAGCCAGTGCAGCCGACTGTCTCCTGGCACTGATAGCAAAACATATTGTGTTCCATTGATAAGCCCTCCTGGTTTTGCACGGTTGCTTGCCGTTGTAGGCCTAGTATAGTATAATGATAGCAACAAGTCTGTTGTTATAACAACACTCAGGAGGGAAAGATGAACGGCACCTTACTGGCGAATACCGCCTTATTCCGAGGCACTTCTCCCCAGGAGGCGGAGGCTATGCTGAACTGCCTGGGGGCAGTGGAGAAGGGGTTTTCCAAAGGGGATCGAATTTACCGCAGCGGGGATTATGTGACCGATCTGGGCATGGTGCTCTCAGGCAGCGTTCTGATTCAGACTGACGATTTGTGGGGCAACACCACCATGCTGGACAGAGCTGGCCCCGGCCAGATTTTTGCCGAGACTTACGCCTGTGTGCCCGGAGAACCGCTGATGGTGGATGTGGTGGCTGCAGAGGGAACACAGGTCCTCTTCCTCAATGTGGATCGGGTGCTGCAGGTATGCTCCCACACCTGTGCCCACCACAGCAAGCTGATCCGCAACCTGCTGCTTTTGTCCGCCCAGAAAAATCTGAATTTGTCCCGAAAAATCTTCCATACCTTTTCCAAAACCATCCGGGGCCGTCTGCTCTCCTATCTATCCTACCAGGCCCGCCGGAGCGGCAGCCCCAGCTTTACGATTCCTTTCAACCGGCAGCAGCTGGCCGACTACCTCAATGTGGAGCGCAGCGCCCTGTCCAATGAGTTGGGCAAAATGCAGCGGGATGGATTACTTCTGGTGGATAGAAACCGCTTCACCCTCACGCAGGACTCCTCCGCTCTGTCTTGCCCCTAAATCAGAAACGGGCCCGCCGCAGATGCGACAGGCCCGTTTCACTTGATTTTTAGGTTTAGAGATCGTAACGATATACTTTTTCCGTGGCGCCCTCGCCCACTGGGATGTAGTCCACAAACTTCCATCCGATCTTCTCGTAGTAGTTTTCCAACTTGGTAATCAGATAAAGGCAGGGGTAGCGCTTCAGCACTCTAACGGCCTCAATGCTGGCCGCCTGGAGACGCTGTCCAATGTGGAGATTGCGGTACTCATCCTTCACATACAGGGTAGCCATCCAGGGCGACAGGTCCTGTCTGGTCTTGGCATCGTTGAGCCACAGGGACACCACACCCACCGGCTTGTCTCCCATGACTGCCACCAGCATCTGAGGCACTGTATCCCGCTGGGAAGCATACTTTGTGCGATAAATGATCTCCTCCAGAGAATACCCGTCGGCCTTGGCCCACTCCAGCCACAGCCATTGGGAAACTTCCTCCATGTACTCCGGCACATCGGCCAGATTCAGAATCTTGATCTCTTCCGCCATGACAGCCCTCCTATCTGTACTTTGCCTGTTGGAACGCCTTCATTATAGGGGCTTTTCCCGACTGCGTCAAGTTCAGGGCAGGCACAGGAGAACTTCATCGGCATGAAAAAGCGCCGGATACTTCCGTGCCCGGCGCTTCGTTTCTCTGAATGCAATTTGTGGTCGTTCCTTCCAAAACGGTCGTTTGTCCAACCATTTTGACCACCAGTTGCTCGCCCAATCTCTTTCTCAAAAAATTCTAAATTAGTTCTAAATCAAGCCAAAAACCGGACAAAGAGTAAAAAAGAAACAAAAAAAGAGCCCGGGGAAACGAATTTCCTCGGACTCTTTTGTGAGTCATTATTTCGGGACAATGTGCTTGTTTGCGGGGGGACAAGTACACAATTACTTGCCCAGCTGCTTGGCGATCTCCTCAGCGAAGTTCTCCTGCTTCTTCTCGATGCCCTCGCCCTTCTCAAAGCGAACAGCGTTCTTGAAGCTCACAGCGCCGCCCAGAGCCTTGGCAGCGGAAGCAATATACTGCTCCACGGTCATGGAGCCGTCCTTCACGAACTCCTGCTGCAGCAGGCAGTTCTCCTTGTAGAACTTGCCCATCTTGCCGGCCACAATGCCTTCCTTCACCTTCTCAGGCTTGGAAGCCATCTTGGGATCGTTCTCCATCTGAACCAGCAGGATCTTCTTCTCCTCGTCCAGAGTAGCCTGGTCGACCTGGCTCTTATCCCAGAAGCGGGGATTCAGAGCGGCGATCTGCATGGCCACGTCCTTACCGATGGTCTCCACCTGCTCAGCGGACAGATCGGTCTCCAGGTTGACCAGCACGCCGATCTTGCCGCCAGCATGGATATAGGGCACGGAAATGCCCTCAGCGAAGAAGGCAAAGCGGCGAACCTTGATGTTCTCGCCGATGACCAGCACCATCTCCTGCTGCTCCTCCTGCACGGTGTGGCCGTTGCCGTAAGGCAGAGCCAGCAGAGCATCCAGGTCAGCGGGCTTGTTGGCGGCCACAACAGCAGCCACGCCCTTCACGAAGTCCACGAACTTCTCGTTCTTGCCCACGAAGTCGGTCTCGGCGTTGACCTCGACCACCACACCCATGCCGTCGATAACAGCGGCATAAGCCATACCCTCGGCAGCAATGCGGCCGGCCTTCTTCTGGGAAGCGGCCAGACCCTTCTCGCGCAGGATCTCAACAGCTTTGTCCATGTTGCCCTCGGCCTCAGTGAGGGCCTTCTTGCAGTCCATCATGCCCACGCCGGTCATCTCGCGCAGGGCCTGTACGTCTTTTGCAGTGATTGCCATGATCACATTACCTCCATCTCAATTATAAAAAAGAGCGTCCGCCCGCGCGGGCGGGCGCTCCTGTCATTCATTCGGGTAAATTACTCAGCGGCCTCGGTCTTCTCGGTCTCCTCAGCGGCGTCCTGGCCCTGCTTGCCCTCCTGGATGGCGTTGGCCATCACACCGGAGATCAGCTTAATGGCGCGGATGGCGTCATCGTTGCCGGGGATCACATAGTCGATCTCGTCGGGGTCGCAGTTGGTGTCCACGATAGCCACGATGGGGATGTTCAGCTTGCGGGCCTCGTTGATGGCGTTGCGCTCCTTGCGGGGATCGACCACGAACAGAGCGCCGGGGAGCTTCTTCATCTCCACAACGCCGCCCAGGTACTTCTCCAGCTTGGCGATCTCGCCCAGGTGCTTCATGACTTCCTTCTTGGGCAGCATATCGAAGGTGCCGTCCTCCTGCATCTTCTTCAGCTGGTTCAGACGCTCCACGCGGCCGCGCATGGTCTTGAAGTTGGTGAGCATGCCTCCCAGCCAACGGGCGTTCACATAGTACATACCAACACGCTCAGCCTCTTCCTTAATAGCCTCCTGAGCCTGCTTCTTGGTGCCCACAAACAGCAGGGTCTGGCCGGACTCGCCCAGAGAACGGACGAAGTTGTAGGCCTCCTCCAGCTTCTTCACGGTCTTCTGCAGGTCGATGATATAGATGCCGTTGCGCTCGGTGTAGATATAGGTGGCCATTTTGGGGTTCCAACGACGGGTCTGGTGACCGAAGTGGACGCCCGCCTCGAGAAGCTGCTTCATAGATACGACTGCCATGATAAAATTCCTCCTTTAATTGTTGATTCCTCCACCCGTTTCATTCGGAGCCGGCCAACCTCCAAGCGGAAGCACCTGGCCCCCCGTCCGCGGGTGTGCGTAATCATGCCCGAATATAATATCACAGTGTTTCCAGTTTTGCAAGGATTTTTTCACCTCAAAAAAACAAAAAAGAACCCGGAGTACCCCGGGCTCTTTTACGCCTGAATGCAGCAACTTTTTTAATGTTGGTTGACCTGATTCCAGTAGGTCTCATTACGGAAATAATGGGGGGTAAAGCTGAAGTGGATCACCGCCTCATGCTTCTCTTCCCCATACGCCAGGCTGTTGTCCCCCACAAAGACGATATCTTTGATCTGGGCCACATCAATGGGGGAGTCCAGCTCAAAGCGGACATGGTCAGCCCGGAAGAAGGTCTGCCCCGCGTCATCCTGGAACACATCATGAACACCGCTTCCCTGCTCAAACTCGGTCCACACCCGGGTGCCGTCCTCCAGCAGCACATACACCTGCCAGGGGCCCTGGGCCTCGAAGGCGGCATCGTAGGCCGCCCCATCTGGGATTACCAGATCCATGGCCACACTGACCGGGGAGATGGTCAGGTTTTCCGCCGTGGCCAGCGTGACGCCGTTCAGATTTACGCCGCAGCGCCCTTCAAAAGAATAGATCTCCGCCGTGGTCTCAATGGGAATGGCGAGGGTAAAGTCCATTCCGGACAGCACACGGGTCTCTTTCCCGTTTTCCAGTGCCCACAGGTTGGACAAGTGGGTGACCTTTAGCCATGCCGCCTCCTCCGGCAGGGTCTCATCGCAGGTGATCTGGAGCATCAGGGGGATCACCTGGTCGGTGGTATCCGGGTCGTCCACCGCTCGGAACCCCCAGCCCCAGCTGCGGGGGTCCACCCGCTGGGTACAGTTTTCATCTCCATAGAAGGCGGCGGAGCAGTCTTCCTCTTCCTCCCCCAGCCAGAAGTTCCGTCCGTCCGCAGTCTCCTCCGGTGTGGGAAGCGCTACCCCTGCCGGAGCGGTAAAGTCCAGCAGCACATAGACCCGCTCCTGATCCTTGACCACCTCTTTGACGGCGATGGAGGCGCCGGAGCCATTTTGATCCTCAAAGACCAGATTCAACTGTTCCGCGCCCAGCTGCAGGGCCTGCGCATCATCGGTGATACCAAACAGTTCCCGGAAGGCAGGAGATACCCCCGCCAGGGATGCCGCGCCCACCGCCCCCACCAGCAGGGAGATAGCCGCTACCGCAGCCACCAGTCCCCGGTAGGGCAGGCACATCCGCCGCGCCGTTGTGGCCGCGCGCTCCGCCGTCAGGCGTCGGGTCAGTTCATCCTTTTCCTCCGGCGAGAATTTCAGCCGGTCCAGTTCATCTCGATAGCTTGCCATAGCCCTGTACCTCCAATCCCAGTCTCAGCTTCTGTCTGGCCCGGCTCATCCGGGCCCGTACCGCATCCGCCCGGATACCCAGGATCTCCGCGATTTCATTGGTGTTATAGCCCATATAGTAATAGAGCACCAATACTTCCCGGTATTTGGCGGGCAGCCGCTGGACCTCCTCCAGCACGCCCCCCTCTTCCGGTTGGAAGGCCGCCTGTTCAGCCACCGTATCCAGCCCCACCGTCCGGGTGCGCCAGGGACTTCGCCGCAAGTTTTTACACAGATTGACAGTCACACGGATAAGCCACGCCCGCTCGTGCTCCCGGCTTTCAAAGTCATGGGCGTGGTCCAGCCCCTTAAGCAGCGCCTCCTGGCACACGTCCTGTGCGTCCGGCACATTGTTCAGCAGCGAATAGGCCAGCCGCAGCAGCTGGTCGGAATAAGTGTCCACCAGCCGTCGGGCCAGCGCCTCCCTGTCCTGTCCTTCCATGCTCCTCCCTCCTTCTTGCCTTGTGGATTGGAACGCGTTCACCTGGAATACACCTGGGCAAAGCCAAACGTGACAAAACCTCCGGCCGAAGCCGGAGGTTTTTCAAGTCAGCTCTGGTTTTTCTCCCGCCACCAGGCGGCAGATTCCTCCCAGGCAGCGGTATTTTCCGCAGTCTGTGTTCTGGGGACCAGCCCCACCTCGTCGGTCAGGAACCGGCCCAGCCAGGCGGAGAAAATGGCCGCTCCGTCCTGGTTCAGGTGGCCGCCGTCATAGAGATGCTCTGTGGGGATCAGCCCCATCTCCTCGAAGCTGTCCGACCAGTTGTATACCAGTGCCTCCCCATCCAGGGCCAGAATGTCTGCCGTATTGCGGGCGTACTGCTCCTGAGTACAGCGGGTATAGCTTGGATTGAATGTAACAATGGGCTGGGCGCCGTGCTCCCGGCAGAGGTCCAGGATCCTGCCCAGCCATACCAGGTTGGCGGCGTAGTCCTCCTCCGACACCGTGCGGTTGCCCTCCACCACGGTTTCTCCCACGCCGTCCATCACCTGATCCACCGGCGTAAAGCCCTTGTAGTGGTCCCCCTGTACCGGGACCGCTGCTTTTTTCAGATCGCTTTTGCCCATCTCCTTCCAACGGCTGTGGTAGAGAGACAGGTCAAAGAGCAGTCCGGTCCGCAGGTTTTCCTCAGACGCCGTAAAGATGGCGCCCAGCTTGTTGACCGAGAAGGGCATCTGGCTCACATTCTGCTGGGTATAGTTCTGGTACTGCTTAAAGTACAGAGAGGTACCCTCCAGCACCACGGCGGATGGAGACTGCGTGCGGAAAATCTCTTTCAAATACCAATAGGTAATGGACAGAGGCTGTTCCGAGCCCGCCATCACATACCCCGTCAGGCCGGAGGCATCATACACCACCGAGGGGTTGAAATCGCAGTAGGCAAAGGAGCTGCCCAGATAAATCACGTCCAGGCTGTTCTCCGGTTCCGCCCGAAAGGAACTCCAGGTGGCACCGTACATGGTCTGGGCGGGCCGAAGAACATCGGAGACAAAATTGACCATCACTGCCGCCAGCAGCAGGAAGAGGAGGGCAAAGAAGCACTCTTTCCCCTTGTTCAGGCGCTTCATTGGTGTATCCCCTCCTTAAAAACTGAATCCATACATAAAATCCTGGGCGTCGTACCCCGCTCCATAGCTGCCGAAGATCAGGCAGCCAAAGAGGAGCACCCATAAGATGCACCACCGTACCATCCGGGGCTGTTGCAGATAGGCCTTCCACAGATTGTACCGCTTGCTCAACAGATCCACCAGCAAGAGCAGCAGCAGACCCGCAGCGGCCACCAGCAGCTCCCACCGGTCCAGGCCCATGCTCTGACGCACCCACAGGGGACCGTGGAGCATCCCACCCAATACCGCCAGGGCGTTGGACAGGGAGCTGGCCTTGAAGAACACCCAGGCCACCGTAGCCAGCAGGAAGGTGATCAGAACCTGCGCCCCATGCCGGAAGGGACCGTCCTCCCTGATGTGGAGCAGCCGGTACCCGCCGTCCCGCAGGGGTGCGGTGACCGCCCCCATCACCTGATAGAGGCCGTTGAGCACGCCCCACACTACAAAGGTCATAGCCGCCCCGTGCCACAGGCCGCTGACGGCAAAAACGATGAGTACATTCAGATATTTCCGGGCAGTGCCCCGCCGGGAGCCGCCCAAGGGGATGTAGAGGTAGTCCCGGAACCAGTTGGACAGGGACATATGCCACCGCCGCCAGAATTCCGCAATGGACCGGGAAAAATAGGGTGTGTCAAAGTTTTCCCGCAGGGTGAAGCCCATGCTGTGGGCCACGCCCAGGGCCATGTCGGTGTAGGAGGAGAAATCACAGTAGATCTGAAGGGAAAAGGCCACCGCCGCCCCCATCACCTGCACCGCGCCAAAGGTCTCCGGCGCCCCGAAGATGGTGTTGACCAGCACCGCCAGCCGGTCGGCCAGCACCATTTTCTGAAAGGCGCCCCATAAAAAGCGCACCAGCCCCTCCCGGAATTTGTTCCAGTCAAAGGGATGCGGTTCCCGGAACTGGGGAATAAGCTCCCCTGCCCGGCCGATCGGGCCGGACACCACCTGAGGGAAGAAGGAGAGAAACAGAGCGTGGAGCAGAAAATTCCCCTGGGCCTCCGTCTTACCCCGCCATACGTCGATCACATAGCCCATGGCCTGGAAGAGATAGAAGGAGATACCCACCGGCAGCACAATGTCCAGTACCGGCATATTCCAGGCAATCCCCATGCCGTGAAGAACTTCTCCCGCCATAGAGAGAGCGAAGTTGACATATTTAAAGAGGAAGAGCAGCACCACGTCGGTCAGCAGGCAGAGCGCCAACACCCATTGTTTTTTCTTCTTTCCCAAGGCGATCCCCGCTCCATAGGAGGTGAGAATCACAAAGAGCAGCAGGGTGAGATAGACCGGCTTGGCGCACAGATAGAAAAACCAGCTGGCCAGCAGCAGCCACAGGTTCCGCACCTTCCGGGGCAACAGGAAATAACCCAGCGCTGTCACCGGAAAGAAGCAGAAGAAGGGCAGGGATAAAAAGGTCAAGAGCGGTCACATCCTTTAAAAAGCCCGCCGGGCTTTGCTCCGGGGCCTCTGGCTCCGAAGTCCGCCTCGGCGGGCCGTGATCTGAGGGATTACTTGTTCATCTGGGCGCTCATGGCCTGGTCAAAGTGCTCGTTGATCTGCTTGGTAAACTCCAGAGCGGCGTTGTAGCCCATCTTCTTGTGGCGGTTGTTCATGGCCGCCACCTCGATGATGACCGCCAGATTCCGGCCCGGCTTCACCGGAATGGTGAGAGAGGGCACCTGTACGTCCAGGATGGTGGTGTACAGGTTCTCCAGGCCCAGCCGGTCATACATGGCCCCGTCCTTCCACTGCTCCAGGCTGATGACCATGTCGATCTCCGCCTCTTCCTTAACAGCACTCATACCGAACAGGCGGCGTACGTCGATGACACCGATGCCCCGCAGTTCAATATAGTGGCGGATGAGCTCGGGGGCAGTACCCATCAGGCCGCCGGTAACCGTCTGCTTGATCTCCACCGCATCGTCGGCAATGAGGCGGTGGCCACGCTTTACCAGCTCAATGGCGGTCTCGCTCTTACCCACACCGGACTCGCCCAGCAGCAGCACGCCCTCGCCGTACACCTCCACCAAGACACCGTGGCGGGTGATGCGGGGGGCCAGGTAGGACTTCAGAGAGGCAATGATGGTACTCATCAGTACGCTGGTAGTATCCTGGCTGCGGAGTACCGTCCGATCATACTTCTCCGCCATCTCCATACACTCCGGGAAGGGATCAATGCCACGGGAAACGATGAGGGCGGGAATATCCTGGCTCAGCAGCAGCTCAAAGCTCTCCCGCCGCTGATCCGGCGTCAGGCCGGAGAGGTAGGTATCTTCCACCTTGCCGATGACCTGGAGCCGGTGGGGATCGAAGTAGTCGAAAAATCCGGTAAGCTGCAGGCCGGGACGATTCACGTCCTCGGTGCAGATGGCCTGATCCTCATAGCCCTCCGCACCACGCAGGACCTCCAGATTAAACTTTTTGATCAATTCGCCCAGTTTGACGGTGTACAAGCTTTCCATAGCTCTTCCTCCTATAAAGGCGGGTTGTCCCCCGCCGGTCATTTCAAAGCGATTTGTTTTATTATAATACGTACTGAACAAAGCCACAAACCTTGAAAACCAAGGTTTTCAAGGCCAAATGGCTTTGTTCAAGTGCAAGGGTTTTGGACGATCTCGTCCAAAAAAACTCGCACTTTCCGTTGGTGCGTTGAGACGCGCCAACGGAAATACGCATTGTAACAATGGCTGAATTTCATAAAAACGGCCACTTCGAGCTGTTTTTATGAAATTGCGCGGCTACCTCCGCGCGAATAAACCGCATCGCGGTTTATTCAGTAGACATTATTATACCATTCTCTTCTCCCGATTTGCAACCGGGAAGGCAATTTGTCAAAAGAAGCGGTGTCATAAGAACCTGTATACAGGTCCCACAGAAAAATTCCAGTCATTTTTAAAAAAGCACTTGCATTTTTCCGAAAGTTCTGCTATCATATCGTTCGATGCTTTTATAAGCGTATCCTGACGAGCGAGGAGGTATAAGCGAATGGCCAAATGTGAATTTTGCGACAAGGGTGTCGTGTTCGGTATTAAGGTGTCCCACTCTCACCGCCGCACCAACCGCCCCTGGAAGCCCAATGTGAAGCGCGTCAAGGCGATCGTCAACGGCACGCCCAAGCACGTTTATGTGTGCACCAGATGCCTCCGTTCGGGTAAGGTCACCCGCGCTGTGTAATTGACCAATAGAAACCAGCGTCTTTTATACCTGAAAAAACAGCAGCATGATGCCTTAGCATCATGCTGCTGTTTTTTTGAATTGTGAAACCGTCGGCAGATTTGACGCTTATTTTGCAGCAACAAGCTCCATCTGTTAGCTCTTTTCCGTCTTTTTCACAAATCCCATATTCCAGAATTTTAATGATAGATTTGGTGCCCACAGTATGGGCAGGTAGTCATTCCAATCATTCCCTGGAGGGGCAAATGCGTATGACAAGCAGGGCATCGCCAAAAAATGAAGAAAAATATGAAACCTGCACACGCAATCACAAGGCCCAAAATACCCACTAATGGCGTGGCCGCCTTCCAAAAGAGCGAAAGAATCATGGACAGCATTCCCAGAATAATAAGTGTATTCCCTATGCGCACTACCCTCTTCATATTTTTCACCCCAGCATCAAGTAATGTGAGCCGGAAATTGCGGACAAACAGGTGAAATATCGGAAACGGTCTTACTTTCTATCCCAGTAATTTCTACAGACATCACGTATGCACTTGTATTGGCATAAATATCATTATATGCTTTTACCGCATTAAAATTGCTATCATATCCAGCAGGAACAGAATAAATTATGCGGCTACCCTGAACAACATTTGGCGTCACTTTAATGCCATCATATTCAAATTCTGGATATTGATATCCGACAGCAGTTTCTCCTTTCGTC
Organism: Clostridiales bacterium; assembly: GCA_022785125.1. Classification (GTDB taxonomy): domain Bacteria; phylum Bacillota; class Clostridia; order Oscillospirales; family Oscillospiraceae; genus Flavonifractor; species Flavonifractor porci. Next base: position 71,191 of record JALFRA010000043.1, on the reverse strand, counting down.
GAAATATAGGATCTACTGCAATAGTAACCCCATCGGAATCATCCCTTCTCATTATTATTGAATACATTCCATTAGAACCAAACCTAAGTAAGAACCACTTGCGCTTTGCATATCTCTAATTATTTACAATTTTTATGCCACTGGTACTTGCAACACCTACGCCAAGCAATTTGCATAAAATACAACCATTTTATATTTACTTTTTCAGTCATATTATATCATTTTATCATATGGTCTTCAAGTATATTCTTGCGCTTGGGTGTTAGGCAGCAAGACCCGCAAAGCTGCTTTCTTGTTTCCTTTTGCTGTTGTATTCCCAGTTCAGAAACCACTCGGCATGGACCTGTCTTTTTCCCTTTCAGGCATGACAATCCCACCCTTCTGTGCTATACTGGACCCAGCTTGACAAATGAGGAGGTCCTGCTATGAGCGACTGTCTGTTCTGTAAGATCGCCGCCGGGGAGATCCCGTCCAACAAGGTCTACGAGGACGATCAGGTCTTTGCCTTCTATGACATCGATCCCCAGGCGCCCACCCATTTCCTGGTGATCCCCAAGGCCCACATCGGCTCCTGCGGTGAGATCACCGCCGACAATGCCGGCGTGGTGGCCCATATCTTTGAGGTCATCTCCAATGTGACCGCCCAGCTGGGCATCACCGACTTCCGGGTGGTGTCCAATTGCGGGGAGCAGGCGGGCCAGTCGGTCCACCACCTGCACTTCCATGTGCTGGCGGGCCGGGACATGACCTGGCCTCCGGGCTGATCCCCCAAAGGAAAAGCGGCCGCGCTGCGCGCGGCCGCTTTTGTCATGCCTCTTTTCTGGTTAAATGCCCCTCCAGCCAGGCCAGCACATCCTCATAGACCTGCTGACGGTTGGTCTCATTGAGCATCTCGTGGCGTCCCTCCGGGTAGAGCTTGAGGGCAACGTCCTTCACCCCCGCCTCTCTGAACCAGCGGGCCACTTTTTTGACACCCTTACCCTGCTGGCCCACCGGGTCCCGGTCTCCGGCAAAGAAGTACACCGGCGTATTCGGGTCCAGCCGGGCCAGGGTGCTCTTCCGGGCCAGCAGATTAAGGCCGTGCATCATGTCGTGGAACATACTCACCGAGGGCAGGAACTGGCATAGAGGGTCGGCGCAGTAGGCGTCCACCACCGCCTGATCCCGGGATATCCAGTCCGCCCCGGTGCGGGTGGGCTTGAACTGCTTGTTGTAAGCCCCAACCGACAGGTTATCCAGCAGTTTGCTGTGCGCTCTGGGGCCTTTGGTTTTCAGCAGCAGGCCGGAGAGGGCCAGCCCCGCGTTCACCTTGGCGGGTGCCTCCTGGCCTGTACCCGACAGGATGGCCCCGTCCACCGTACCCGGCCAGTAGCTGAGGTAACCCCGCACCACAAAGGAGCCCATGGAATGGCCCATGATAAAATAGGGTACCTCCGGACAGGCCTCCCCCGCCAGCCGCCGCAGGGTGCGGGTATCCTTGAGCACATACTTCCACCCATCCTTGTCGGCAAACCAGCCGTACTCCGAGGGGTCCGCCGCCGTACGGCCGTGGCCCAGGTGGTCGTGACCCACCACCCAGTAGCCATGCTCCGCCAGGAACCGGGCAAAATCATCGTACCGGCCGATATATTCCGAAATTCCGTGGACCAGCTGCACAATGGCTCTGGGCCGCTCCGCCTCCCCTTTCCACCAGGTGGCTCCCACCAGATGAACGCCGTCGCTGGAGGGGAAGGTAAATTCCTGCGTCGTTACCATAGAAATCTAGCTCCTCTTATGTTATAATAACCGCAGTCCAAACAGCCGAGCTGTTTGGGGCCGCCTTTCAGGCGGCTAGGCGCGGCGAACCGCCGCGCACTGCGCTTGTTACACCATGGCCGAAACCGGCTGCGCCGGTTTTCGCCGCTCTGCGGTGCGCAAGCCGGAGCGGCTTGCAGCCATGGTATAATATCGGATGCTATTTAGTTTAGTCTATTCCATTGCCCGGTATCCGTCAAGAGCAAGGAACGGAAACCGGGAGAAAGGACGCAGAACATGAACGCTGTGGAACGTTTTTTAAAGTACGTCACCTATGATACCCAGTCGGACGAACACAGCCAGACCACACCCTCCACCGAAAAGCAAAAGGTGCTGGGGGCCGTTCTGGCGGAGGAGCTGAACCAGCTGGGCCTGCACAACGCCCACATGGACGAGTATGGCTACGTCTACGGCTGGCTGCCCGCCACTCCGGGATGTGAGGGCATCCCCTGCATGGGCCTCATCGCCCATATGGACACCGCCCCCAGCGCCCCCGGCGCCGATGTAAAGCCCCGCATCGTCCACTATGAGGGGGGCGACATCGTTCTCAACGAGGAAAAGCAAATTGTAATGAAGGCCGCCGAGTTTGAAAGCCTGTCCAACTATGTGGGCCAGGACCTGATCGTCACCGACGGTACCACCCTGCTGGGCGCCGACGATAAGGCCGGCGTGGCGGAGATCATGTCCGCCGTGGAATATCTCACCCTCCACCCCGAGATCCCCCACGGTCGCATTGCCGTCGCCTTCACCCCCGACGAGGAGGTGGGCAACGGCGCTGATCACTTCGACGTGGCCGGTTTTGGCGCGGCGGTGGCCTACACCGTGGACGGCGGCGAGCTGGGCGAGCTGGAGTATGAAAACTTCAACGCCGCCAGCGCTCAGATCACCATTCATGGCGTGAACATCCACCCCGGCTCTGCCAAAAACAAGATGAAGAGCGCCATCCTCATGGCCGTGGAGCTGGTCAACCTGCTGCCCCCCGCCGAGACTCCCGCCCACACCGAGGGCCGGGAGGGCTTCTACCACCTGTGCGAGATGTCCGGCGATGAGACCACCGCCACCCTCTCCTATATCATCCGGGACCACGACCGTGCCAAGTTTGAGGACCGCAAGGCCTTCCTGACCCGTGTTGTGGACTATCTCAACGCCAAATACGGCGCCGGTACCGTGGAACTGGATCTGAAGGACTCCTACTACAATATGCTGGAGCAGATCGAGCCTCATATGTACCTGATCCACCGCGCCCGGGCGGCTATGGAGGCCATTGGCATCGAACCGCTGGAGGTGCCTATCCGCGGCGGCACCGACGGCGCCCGGCTCAGCTACATGGGACTCCCCTGTCCCAATCTGTGTACCGGCGGCGTCAACTTCCACGGGGTCCACGAGTATATCCCGGTGGACGCCCTGCACAAGATGACCGATGTACTGGTCCATCTGGTGAAGGCCTGAACAAGCGCAAAACAGCGCCGTCTGCTCAGCAGACGGCGCTGTTTTTATGGCCCTTTCGTTTTATTTGCCCGTGGCTTCCGTCAATTTCTGATACAGCTTCATCAGCTCCGCCACGCAGGTGGTCTCGGTGGTGGTCTTGATGTCGAAGCCGTAGGCCCGCATGACGGCCTTGTCGTTCTGCTGGTGGGCTTTCCGCAGCTCCGGGGGCATGGTGGTCTCGTCGTAGAGATCGGCCAGGCTGGAATCGGGATAGAGGGCCCGGGCGTCCAGAATGGCCTGGGCGGTCTCCTCGATCTTGGCCTTCTGTTCGTCGGTAGGCGTGGGCCAGGGGAAGTTGTTGTAAACCACATCCTTGGAATAACGGTAGTCACTCTTAATCCGCCCACATACAGCTCTTGTCCAGGCCATATGAACATTAGACATCAATACTCCAAAATGGAAAAGTCCGGCATTTGGAATGATTTGTACTGCATCATTAACTATCACTTGTGGCGATACAAAACCGAATGGAATATATCGTCTCGTTTCAGAAGAGTGCCTAGGAATGATAATATATTGAGTGTCTGGATGTCGAATTTCTTGGAAAAGAGTTGGTGTATCAGCACTTTTCCGAGTAGCCTCCTTTGTACTTTCCTGTCTAAACTTTCGGACTGCTTCTACTCTTTCCAAAATAAATTTTGACTTTCGCAGTTCAGCAGGAGAAGCGCCAACCAACCATAAACAATAGCGAGTTTTATTGTTGATATATTCGGTTGCACCATATACCCGTCTAATATATTTTTCAATTCCCGGTTCCGCCTGAATTACTTCTTGGTATTCTTCTGGTGTTAAAAATAAGAAGCCGCCATCGGTTGGTTTATTTCCATACACCATTTCCGGAACATTGCAAATAACTCGGGTTCTACTTTCAATAAAAACATCTGGACCATCAATAAGATAAGCATTGATGTTTTCAACTTCCTGACATCGCTCCGCAATGTAGAGCTTGCGATGGCTCGTATATGGTGCAACACTAAATCCAACTATTACGCAATGAACATGAGCTTTTAGGCTGGCTTCACTGTCCCAGCGGAAGGTGCGGTGTGCAAAATCGATATGAATTCCGAAACGGTCATACAGCGGCTTCCAAACACCCGCAACCTGCTCACCCTGTGTGATGGAATTTGTGGACACAAAGGCGGTGCGTATGGTTGAGTTCTGCATAAACACTGCTGCTTTGAAATACCAGCCTGAAACATAGTCGATTTTTCCTGCCGTCTTATATGGTTTTCCCTTTTCATCAATATAGATGGATAAAATATCCTGTTTCTGTTCCTTGCTTTGAAGGGAGTACCCCACAAACGGCGGGTTGCCCATGATGTAATCCAGCTCATGCTTGGGCACCACGCTCTCCCAGTCCATCCGCAGGGCGTTGCCCTCCACGATGTTGGCGTAGGATTTCAGCGGCAGGAAATCCAAAGACATATGGATAATGTCCTCAGTCTCCTTCATCATCTGGCTCTCCGCGATCCACAGGGCCGTCTTGGCCACGGTCACGGCGAAGTCGTTGATCTCGATGCCGTAGAACTGGCCGATGGAGACCTCAATGGGGTTGGTGAAATCCCCCATGGTGATCTGGTCGGAGAGGGACCGCAGGGCCTCGTTTTCCAGCTTGCGCAGGGAGATGTAAGTCTCCGTCAGGAAGTTGCCTGAGCCGCAGGCCGGGTCCAGGAATTTCAGGCCCGCCAGCTTATGCTGGAAGTCTTTCAGGCGGCGCTTCCGGGTGGTCTCCACCGCCACAGCCTGAATCTCCGCCAGCTCCCCCTTCAAATCGTCCAGAAACAGCGGGTCAATGACCTTGTGGATATTCTCGATGCTGGTATAGTGCATCCCGCCGGAGCGCCGGGTCTCCGGGTTCAGGGTGCTCTCAAACACAGCGCCGAAAATGGTGGGACTGATGGAGGACCAGTCAAAGTCCGCGCTGGCCCGCTGGAGGATCAGGTCCACAATGGTCTCGTCCAGCCGGGGAATGATGATAGCCTCATCGGCAAACAGCCCGCCGTTGACATAGGGAAACGAAGCCAGATCGTCGTCCATATAGGGGTCCCGGTCCTCCGGCCTGGTATCCAGCACCTGGAACAGATCCATCAGAGCACGGCGGGCGTCGCTCTGGTGGCGCTGCATATAGTCGTGGAACTTGCCGTGGCCCCCGAAAATCTCCGCGTCCTCGGCGTACAGGCAGAACACCAGCCGGACGCACAGGGCGTTCAGGCTCTTCAGCGTCTCCGGGGATTCCGGGTCCTTGTACTGCTTCAAAAGCGCGTCGTACAGGGTACCCACGATCTCACCGGCCTGCAAGGAGATCTCCATCTCCTTCCTGATGTTTTCGTCTCCGGTGTCCACCAGGAAATTCAGGCGGTGATATTCCTTCTCCAGATCGGCCAGGGCCACCACTTCCGGCTCGTCGTTGGGGCGGTTCATGTCGTGGACGTGGAACTCCCGGAAATTGCATACCACGATCCACCGGGGGTTCTTGTCGTGGGGCAGATAGCCCGCGTAACGGCGGGCCTGCTGATAGGGGATCAGCATGGAGCCGTCAGACTGCTTGTAGCCCCGCCGCAGGTCGATGTCCGCCCCCTTTTGCTCAATGAGGACACGGGTATCCTTGATATATCCATCAATGAAGCTGACGTGGTCCAGCTTCACAGGACACTCAAACTCAATGGCCTTCTCCGGCTCCGCCACACCGTAGACGTTCCGAAGCAGGTCGATCCAGAAACGCTGGGTCTCCTGCTTCTCGTCGCCCCGGCCTGCCCAATAGGCTGTAAACTCCTTCGCCGCCGCCCTCTGCTGCACATCTGTCATGATATCCGCTCCTCCTGGGTGCTGATTTACTGCTTTTATTAAGCATAGCATAGACCTGTTCATATTTCCAGCCGCCGTATCAGATTCTCCTGCCGCTGATTGGACATAAAAAATCCCCTCCGTTGGGAGGGGACTTTTTTTACATGACCATCTGAAAGAACTGCCAGATCAGCTTGCCGCCGTAGAAAATAATGATAATGCCGCAGACAATGTTGATGACCCGCAGGATCTTGTCGTTGAAGCGGGCGGAGAAGAGGGAGATCAGCACCGTGATGCCGAAGAACCATAGGAAGGAGGCGGTGGAGGACCCCAGGATCAGCTGGGTGCTCACCCCGCCGGGGTTGCCCGCCCGGAAGCCGCCGAACAGCATGGTGCCGTCGATGATGGCCTGAGGGTTGAACCAGGTCACCACGCAGGCCTTGGCCGCCACACGGGGCAGGGAGATGTTTACATCCACATTGTTGTCCATGGTGGGCTTATCCCGCAGCAGACTGATCCCGATCCAGATCACGATGGCGCCGCCTACCAGCAGAATGACCATCTGCAGCCAGGTAAAGTGCTCCATCAGCGCGCCAATGCCAAAGAAGCAGGCCAGCGCCAGGGTCACATCAAAGAAGACCACGATGAGGGCGGTCAGCAGCGCCTTGTGCCTTGGCTGGGTCAGGGCCGAGTTGATGACAAACAGGTTCTGCATCCCGATGGGGGCCACATAGGCCAGGCCAATGCCAAGACCGGTCAGATAGGGCGGCATGGAAATTCCTCCTAAAAAATGCTTTTCATTTTTACAACCTGGTAGTATTATAGTACCTATATTGCCCCAGCGCAAGAGCGCAGAAATTTCGTACCAGGTAAGGAGGAACTGACCTGTGGAACATGAAAACTGTCCCTGCATGGAGACCTGCCCGCTGAACCACGCCCTGTCCCTTATCGGCGGCAAGTGGAAGATGCAGATCCTGTGCTCCCTGTACAACAATGGCCCCACCCGGTACAATCAACTGAAAAAGACGCTGGACGGGGTATCCAACACAGTGCTGGCCAATGCCCTGCGGGAGCTGGAGGAGGACAAGCTGGTCACCCGGACAGAGTATCTGGAGGTACCGGTGCGGGTGGAATACAGCATCACTGAGCCCTGCAAGCAGCTGATCCCCATTCTGGATCAGCTGGGCAACTGGAGCATCTCCCTCTAAATACAAAAAAGCCGCGGGATTTGCCCGCGGCTGGATAGAAACTCAGTCTTTGTGGGTCATATTGAACTTGACCCGGTTCCAGAAGGTATCCTTCTCGTATCCCTTGGACACCCGGAACTGCCATTCCGCGTCCCTGGCCTGCCTGCGGCAGACTTTTTCTGCATGGCTCATCCGGTCGTCAGGAGGAAGGTTCTGGCTCAGCCTGGCCTGCATCATAGCAAACGCAGCAGTCATTCCTAACCCTTGCATATGATACTCCTTTCTCAGTCGCACCAGTAACGGGGATTCCTTCTGACTTAAACATACCAGAGCGGTATCCAAAAGTCAACCGTTGAAAATCACCCAAAAACGCCGTTTACCGGCGGTTAGGAGAATCTATATGGCTAAAACATTGGTATTGGCGGAAAAGCCCTCGGTAGCGCGGGAATTGGCCCGTGTGTTGGGCTGCAAAAAGTCCGGCGAGGGTTTTCTGGAGGGGGAACACTACATCGTCACCTGGGCCCTGGGCCATCTGGTGGAGTTGGCGCCCCCGGAGGACTACGACAAGGCCTGGGCCAAGTGGGATCTGCTCACTCTGCCCATGCTGCCTGACAGAATGAAAACGGTGGTCATTCCCCAATCCGGGCGGCAGTTCCGGGCGGTACAGGCCCAGATGCGCCGGGGGGACATCAGCGATCTGGTCATCGCCACCGACGCCGGCCGTGAGGGGGAGCTGGTAGCCCGGTGGATCATGGAGAAGGCGGGCTGGAAGAAGCCGGCCAAGCGGCTGTGGATCTCCTCCCAGACCGATAAGGCTATCAAGGAGGGCTTTGCCCACCTGCGTCCCGCCGCCGACTACGACAACCTGTACCACTCCGCCCGGGCCCGCAGCGTGGCCGACTGGGTGGTGGGTCTCAACGTCACCCGGGCCCTCACTTGTAAATACAACGCTCAGCTGTCCGCCGGACGGGTCCAGACCCCCACCCTGGCCCTCATTGTGGACCGGGAGGAGGAGATCCGCAAGTTCCAGCCCAAGGAATTTTACACCGTATCCGTGAAGCTAAATGGCTTCACAGCGACATGGCGCGATAAAAACGGACAAGCCCGTATTTTCAATAAGGAGCAAGCAGATTCCCTTGTCAATAAACTGACAGGAAAGACCGCCGTGCTCACCGAAGTCAAGCGCACCTGGAAGCAAACGCCTCCCCCTGCCGCCTACGACCTGACCGAGCTGCAGCGGGACGCCAACAAGAAGTACGCCTACTCCGCCAAGGAGACCCTGTCCGTCATGCAGAACCTCTATGAGGTCCACAAGATCCTCACCTATCCCCGCACCGACTCCCGCTATATCTCCGACGACGTGGTCCCCACCCTGCCTGAGCGGCTGCGCAGCGTGATGATCGACGAATACGCCCCTCTGGCCCGGCAGATCATGAGCCATCGTCCCCTCCAGACCCGCTACCTGGTGAACAACGCCAAGGTGAGCGACCACCACGCCATCATCCCCACCGAGGAACAGGTGGACCTGTGGCGGCTGTCCGGTCCGGAGCGCAACATCTTCGACCTGGTGGCCCGCCGCTTCCTGGCGGTGCTGCTGCCCCCCTTCGAGTATGAGGAGGTCTCTCTCAAGCTGACCATCGACGGCGAGACCTTCCATGCCCGGGGTAAAATCGTAAAGGAGCCCGGTTGGAAGGCGGCCTATGACCGCTCCTTCGATCTGGAGGAGCCGGAGGACGAGGAGGAGCGGGAGCAGTCTCTGCCCGACCTGCGCCAGGGGGATAAGCTGCCTGTGCTGTCCGTCCGGGCCAATGTGGGCAAGACCGCGCCTCCCAAGCGGTACACCGAGGCCACCCTGCTCACCGCCATGGAGCACCCCGCCGCTCAGGTACAGGACCGGGACCAGAGCAAGATCCTGGAGGAGACCGGAGGTCTGGGCACCCCCGCCACCCGGGCGGATATCATTGAAAAGCTGTTCTCCTCCTTCTATATCGAGCGGCGCGGCAAAGAGCTGGTACCCACCTCCAAGGGGGTCCAGGTGGTGGGACTGGCCCCCGCCGACCTGCGCTCAGCCTCCCTCACCGCCCAGTGGGAAAAACGGTTGGGAGACATCGCCCAGGGCAAGGAGAAGGAGGACGCCTTCGTGGGTGAAATGAAGGGCTACGCCTCCCATCTGGTGGCCGAGGTGAAGTCCAGCGACGCCACCTATACCCACGATAATGTGACCCGGGAAAAGTGTCCCGACTGCGGCAAGTTCCTGCTCAGCGTCAAGGGTAAGCGGGGCAAGATGCTGGTATGTCCCGACCGTGAGTGCGGCTACCGCCGCTCGGTCACCCAGACCACCAACGCCCGCTGCCCCAACTGCCACAAAAAGATGGAGCTGCGGGGCGAGGGGGATAAGCAGCTCTTCGCCTGCGTGTGCGGCTACCGGGAGCGGCTCAGCGACTTCAAGAAGCGGCGGGAGAGCAGATCCGCCGGCAAGGGAGATGTGCGCCGCTACCTCCAGCAGCAGGAGCAGCAGAAGGACAGCGGCAGCTCCGCCATGGCCGAGCAGCTGAAAAAGTGGCTGGAACAGAACAAATAAGAGAGAACGAGAGAGAAAAGAGGGGTTTCTATGGATGTAATCGTATCCTTCATCAACTGGCTGGACGACTTTATCTGGGGCATTCCCATGATCGTGCTGCTCTTCGGCACCCACCTGTTTATGACGGCACGCACCGGCTTTATCCAACGCAAAACCTTTACGGGCATTCGCCTGTCGGTGACCCGTGACCCCGACTCCCCCGGCGACGTGAGCCAGTTTCAGGCCCTCACAACTGCACTGGCATCCACCATCGGCACCGGCAACATCATCGGTGTGGGCACCGCCATTTTTCTGGGCGGCCCAGGCGCGGTATTCTGGTGCTGGATCGCCGGCATCTTCGGTATCGCCACCAAGTACGCCGAGTCCCTCATCGCCGTGAAGTACCGGGTGCGCACCCCAGACGGCAAGATGCAGGGCGGCGCCATGTATGCCCTGGAGCGGGGCCTGGGCCTGAAATGGCTGGGCGTCCTCTTTGCCGCCCTGGCCGCTCTGGCCTCCTTCGGCATCGGCTGCGGCACCCAGATCAACGCCATTGCCGAGGTCATCCAGAACAACGTTCCCTTCTCTATCCCGCCCATTATCATCGGCCTCGTGGGCGGCCTGCTCACTGCCATCGTTATTATTGGCGGCATCAACTCCATTGCCAGCGTCTGTGAAAAACTGGTGCCCTTCATGGCAGCCTTCTATGTATTGGGCTGTATCATCATTCTGGGCTTCAACTACGACTTCATCCTCCCTGCCATCGACGCTATTATCCATCTGGCCTTTACCCCCGGCGCGGTGGCCGGCGGTCTGGTGGGCCAGGGTCTGATGATCGCCATGCGCTTCGGCGTGGCCCGAGGCCTGTTCTCCAATGAGTCTGGCTTGGGCTCCGCTCCTCTGGTGGCCTCCGCCGCCCAGACCCGCAACCCAGTGCGTCAGGCCCTGGTCTCCGCCACCGGCACTTTTTGGGACACGGTGGTAGTTTGCCTCATGACCGGTCTGGTGCTGGTATCCACTATCATGAAAAACCCTGCCATCAACATGGCGGATGTGGCAGACGGCGGCCAGCTGACCACCCTGGCCTTTGCTCAGATCCCCGTGCTGGGACCGGTGATCCTGGTGGTGGGCATCATCACCTTTGCCTGGTCCACCATCCTGGGCTGGTCCTACTACGGTGAGCGGTGCGCCCAGTATCTGTGGGGCAAAAAGGCCATTCTCCCCTACAAGATCCTCTTTGTGGCGGTGGTTGTAGTGGGCCCGGTGCTGGCTCTGGACCTGGTGTGGACCATTGCCGATATCCTCAACGCTTTCATGGCTATCCCCAACCTGGTAGCGGTCCTTCTGCTCTCCGGCGTCATTGCAAAAGAGACCAAATACTATCTGAATCACCTGGACGAGGTGGATACCACCGAGATCCCCAGCGTGGATAAGTAGTTGACAACACTTTTTTGCAGTGCTATGATAAGGCCAACAAGTTCATATGCAGTCTTCAGGGCAGGGTGAAATTCCCGATCGGCGGTAAAGTCCGCGAGCGCGCAAGCGCAGGATTTGGTGTAATTCCAAAACCGACAGTTAAAGTCTGGATGGAAGAAGACGCCGGCGGGAATGGATGTACCCTTTTTTCTTTTGGTACCATTTTTCCTGCCCAGCAGTTGCTTTCTCAGCGCCCCGAAGTTAATTCGGGGCGCTTTTTTCGTCCCGAAAAAGGAGGGACAAGCGAATATGAACGATACTGACTACATGGCGCTGGCTATAAAGCTGGCCCAACAGGGCACCGGATGGACCAGCCCCAATCCTTTGGTAGGGGCGGTGCTGGTGAAGGAGGGCCGGATCATTGGCCAGGGATGGCACCGCCGCTGTGGCGGACTTCACGCCGAGCGGGAGGCTCTGGCTGCCTGTACAGAGGACCCGACAGGAGCCACCCTGTACGTCACCCTGGAACCCTGCTGCCACCAGGGCCGTCAGCCCCCCTGCACTCAGGCCATTCTGGATGCAGGCATTGTTCGGGTGGTCATCGGCTCCCGGGACCCCAACCCCCTGGTCCACGGCAAGGGGGCTACCCTGCTGCGGCAAGCTGGAGTAGACGTGGAAGAAGATTTCATGAGGGACCAGTGCGATACCCTGAACCCGGTATTCTTCCACTACATCACCCACAAGACCCCCTATGTGGCCATGAAATACGCCATGACCGCCGACGGCAAGATCGCCTGCCATACCGGCCTATCCCAGTGGGTCACCGGAGAGACCACCCGGGCTCATGTCCAGACTCTGCGGCACCAATACCGGGGCATTCTGGCAGGCATCGGCACGGTGCTTCAGGATGATCCTCGGCTCACCTGCCGGATGGAAGGTGGACGGAATCCGGTACGCATCATCTGCGACTCCCAGCTGCGCATCCCCCTCACCTCCAACTTGGTCCGCACCGCCAGGGAGGTGCCCACCATCATGGCCTGTGCCTCCCCTATGCCGGACAAGCGGGCTGCCCTGGAGGACCACGGGATCACGGTACTGGACCTGCCCGGCCCCGACGGCCGGGTGGACCTGCCCGCCCTGATGGCAGAGCTGGGAAAACAGGAGATCGACGGCGTGCTGCTGGAGGGGGGCGGCGGACTCAATGAGTCCATGCTGCGGCAGGGACTGGTACAGAAAGTATACTGTTACCTGGCTCCCAAGCTGTTCGGCGGAGCGGAGGCCAAAAGCCCGGTGGAGGGCCGGGGGGTAGACTGTCCGGAGGATTGCTGGCGGCTCTCTTCCCCCACCTGCACCCCCATGGGCGAGGACCTGCTGCTGGAATATGAGGTGATACAGAATGTTCACAGGGATCATTGAAGAACTGGGCACCGTCCGCAAAGTGGGAGCAGGCAGCCTGGAACTGGCCGCCCGTATAGTACTGGAGGGAACCAAACTGGGTGACTCTATCGCGGTAAATGGGGTGTGCCTAACGGTAACCGCCCTCTCCCCCACCGGTTTTACCGCCGACGTGATGCCCGAAACCTTCCGGCGCACCGGGTTGGGCTTGCTGCATCCCGGCTCTCAGGTCAATCTGGAGCGGGCCATGGCGGCAGACGGACGTTTTGGCGGCCACATTGTCACCGGCCACATCGACGGCACCGGTACCGTCAGTTCCCTCCGTCGGGAGGGCAACGCGGTGTGGGTCACCATCTCCGCCGCCCCGGAACTGCTCTCCGGCATCGTGGAGAAGGGCTCCATCGCCATTGACGGCATCAGCCTGACGGTAGCTGCCGTCACCGACCGGGACTTCTCTGTCTCCATCATCCCCCACACCGGGGCCCAGACCACCCTGCTGAACCGAAGAGCAGGAGACGCCGTCAATCTGGAGACCGATATTTTAGGAAAATATGTGGCCAGACTGCTGGACCGGGAGGCACCCAAGTCCTCCGGCATCACTATGGAATTTCTGGCGCAACACGGATTTTAAAGGAGGATACATACCATGGGATTTGCCACCATCGAGGAGGCCCTGGAGGAGCTGCGGGCCGGTCACCTCATTATGTGCATCGACGACCCGGACCGGGAAAATGAGGGCGATCTGATCTGCGCCGCCCAGTTTGCCACCACCGAGAACGTAAACTTTATGGCGGTCCATGCCAAGGGCCTGATCTGCACCCCCATGTCGGAGGCGGTAGCCGCCCGGCTGGGGCTGGAGCAGATGGTAAAGGTAAACACCGACAACCACCAGACCGCCTTTACCGTATCCATCGACCATGTGGACACCTCCACCGGCATCTCCGCCGAGGAGCGGGGCTTTACTTGCCGCCGGTGCGCCTCCCCTACCGCCAAACCGGAGGAGTTCCGGCGGCCCGGCCATGTGTTCCCCCTGGTGGCTCGCCGTGGAGGCGTACTGGCCCGCAACGGTCACACCGAGGCCACGGTGGACCTGTGCCGCCACGCGGGCCTTGCTGAGTGCGGCCTGTGCTGCGAGATCATGCGGGAGGACGGCACCATGATGCGCACCACCGAGCTGCTGGAAAATGCAGAGGCCTGGGGTGTGAAGGTCATCACCATCAAGGATCTCCAGGACTACTGCCGCCTCCACGACAAGCACGTGGTCCGGGAGGCGGTGGCCAAAATGCCCACCAAATACGGCTACTTCACCATCTACGGCTACACCAACGACCTTACCGGCGAAAGCCATGTGGCTCTGGTCAAAGGCAATATTGGGGACGGCATGGGTGTGCTGTGCCGGGTCCACTCCGAGTGTCTTACCGGAGACGTGTTCGGCTCCCAGCGGTGCGACTGCGGCCAGCAGCTGACCGCCGCCATGGAGCGCATCGAAAAAGAGGGCCGTGGCGTGGTGCTCTATATGCGGCAGGAGGGCCGGGGCATCGGCCTCATCAATAAGCTGAAAACCTACACCCTCCAGGAGCAGGGGTATGACACGGTGGAGGCCAACATCAAGCTGGGCTTCGCCCCCGACCTGCGGGAGTACTGGATCGGAGCTCAAATTCTCCGGGATCTGGGGGTCAAGGAACTGAGGCTTCTGACCAATAATCCGGACAAGATCTACGGCCTGTCCGGCTTCGGCCTGGAGATCACCGAACGAGTACCCATCGAGGCAGCACCCCAGGAGCATGACCATTTCTACCTGTGGACCAAGCGGGAAAAAATGGGCCACCTGCTGGAGCAGGTGGCCGACGACGATAAGATTCAGGGAGGCATTTGACATGAACATTCTGGAAGGAAAACTGATCGGCAGCGAAAGCCTGCACATTGCCATTGTGGCGTCCCGCTTCAACGAGTTCATCGTGAGCAAGCTGCTCTCTGGCGCGGAGGACGGCCTGGTACGTCACGGCATTCCCACCGGGAACATTGACGTTGCCTGGGTACCAGGTGCATTCGAGATCCCGGTAGCCGCCCTCCACCTGGCCCAGAGCGGCAAGTATGACGCGGTGATCTGCCTGGGCGCCGTCATCCGTGGTTCCACCTCCCACTACGACTATGTGTGCGCCGAGGTGTCCAAAGGCGTGGCTCAGGCCTCCCTCCAGACCGGCAAGCCGGTGCTCTTCGGGGTGCTCACTACTGACACCATCGAGCAGGCCATTGAGCGGGCCGGCACCAAGGCGGGCAACAAGGGCTATGACTGCGCCCTATCCGCCATTGAGATGGTCAATCTCTTCGCACAACTTTCCTGAGACGAGAAAAGCGGGTCTGCTGTGAATCGTTGTTTCGCAGCAGACCCGCTTTTCATTTTTTACACACCCAGATCCACGGTATACTGATAGGGGCACATGGAGATGGGGTCGTCTTCAAAGGCCCGGTTTCTGGCCAGTTCCTCGTTATCAAACAGGTCGTAGAAACCAAAGGTAAAGCTGCTGCTGTTGTGGCTCTCCACCAGTTCATTGGGGATGGCCGCATAGAGGGTGAAAGAGCCGGTGGACAGGGGATCGATCTCATAGATGCTCTCTCCCTCGGCGGTAATGACGTCACATTCGTTGGCGGTCACGCCGAAGTTGTAGTCGTCCAGCTTAAAGTTACCTTCAAAGAAGTCGTAGACCGGCAGGGCCTCGGTGGCCAGATTCTTGATGGTACCCTTGATGTACACGAACTGCTTTCCGCTCTCCGGCTCAGGGCCGGTGGTACGGGTAATCTTTACGCCATTGTCGGTGGTAATGGTTGTTCTGATATCCTCGGCGACCCCGGTTTCGGTGAAGGTCATCTCAACAAAGTCCAGCGTGATGGTATCGCCAATGGCAAAGGACTCCACCGCCGGCTTGGTCGTCTCCTCTACCGGCTGGCTCTCCGTGGGTTCCACCGCAGGGGACGGAGAATTGTTTCCGACCTCATTCCCCGTGGGCGACTGGGTGGTTTTGCCGCTCCCCCCGCCGCTGCACGCGGCTAGAGCGCACATCATAGCCGCTGCCAGCAAAGCTGCCATCCATTTCTTCATGTTCATCCATTCCTTTCCTTGTAAGATTAGGGCAGATACACCCCTGACGGAACTTCAGAACCAAGTGTAGCACAAGCAAGAATGGCGTTACAATATCCCCTCTGCATAGTGTTTGCCGCTTATTACCTCAGCAGCGCCGCCATATCTTCCGGCAGCGGGCAGGTCAGACGGAGATGCACCCCGTTGATGGGGTGGGTCAGAAACAGCTCCGATGAGTGGAGGGCTGGTCGGGCAATGAGGCCCTTGTCCTCCCTGCCGTAGAGGAAGTCGCCGGTGAGCGGACAGCCCAGCCAGACCATGTGAACCCGGATCTGGTGGGTACGGCCTGTCTCAAGATCCAGCTCCACCAGCGCCCGGTTCCCCGTCCGCTCCACCATCCGGTAACGGGTAGCGGCGGGCTGGCCCGCCGGGTCCACCTGCCGCTGGATCAGAGAGCCGGGGACCCGCCCGATGGGGACCTCCACCCTTCCCTGTTCCGGCGCCGGCACACCGTCACACACCGCCAGATAGATCCGCCGAAAGGCAGCGGTATGGAGCTGCTCCTTCAGCCGCTCCTGGGCCAGCGGGTGTTTGGCAATCACCATCAGGCCGGAGGTGCCTCTGTCCAGCCGGTGGACCGGGTGAACCCCCGCCGTTTCCCCCTTCTGTTGGTAATAATAAGCGATATAATTGCACAGGGTCTCTCTGCCATTGCCTGGTCCGGGATGGACCGGTACGCCGGGGGCCTTGTTCACCACCAATAAGTCCTGGTCCTCATAGACCACGTCCACCGGCCCAGGCGTGGGGAGCACAACCTCGGGCCGGTCCGGATCGTCCACCCGTACGGAAAGGACCTGTCCCGCCGCTGCCCGCTGGCCGGTGATGGCCCGGACGCCGTCCAGCAGGATACCGTCCTCCAGCCACTTGATGCGCTTGATCACGGTGCCTGACAATCCAAGTTCCCGGCGCAGCAGCGTGTCGATCTTCTCTCCGTCCCACTCCGAGGTCACCGTCAGCGTCAGCCGCCGCCCGTTCTGTTGGGCCATTGTCTCCCCCCTCCTTTCTTTTTGAGTATAGCATGGCAGCCTGTACTTTTCAAATTGAGGTTTTTCATGTATAATAGTTAGATGAGCAAGTGATACTTGGGTAGCACTACTGCACCTTTCCAGGAAGCGAGGCGCCGTCTATGGCAGAAAAACTGGGCATCTACATCCACATTCCCTTTTGCCGCAGCAAATGCGACTATTGCGATTTCTACTCTCTGGCTGGGCAAGAGGGACGGATGGACGACTACCAGAAGGCCTTACTGGCCCATCTCAAGGAAACCGCCCCTCAGGCCAGAGGCTGGCAGGTTGACACCGTTTATTTTGGCGGCGGTACACCCAGTTTTTATGGGGAAAAGCGGCTGCGGGAGCTGCTACGGCTCATTGCCAAGCGCTTTGACCTAGCCAAGGACGCGGAGATCACCGTGGAGTGCAATCCGGACAGCGTGGATTTAAAAATGCTCCAAGCCCTCCGCCGGGCCGGTGTCAACCGGCTCTCTCTGGGCGTTCAGTCCGCCTGCGACCAAGCTCTTCAGAGCCTTCACCGCCCCCACACCTTTGAACAGGCGGTCCAGGCAGTCACCCTGGCACGGCAGGCCAAGTTCCAGAATCTGAGTCTGGATCTGATCTACGGTCTGCCCGGTCAGGAACTGACCGCCTGGCAGGACACAGTGGAGCAGGTTCTCTCCCTCAAACCGGAGCATTTGAGCTGCTACGGTCTGAAGGTGGAGTCGGGTACCCCTCTGGACTACCGGGTCTCCCGGGGCGAAAAGCTACCCGATGATGACGCTCAGGCAGATATGTACCTCTGGACGGTGGAACGGCTGGAACAAGAGGGCTACCGCCAGTATGAGATCTCCAACTTCGCCCGCTCCGGCTATCAGTCCCGCCACAACCTGAAGTATTGGATGGGCCGGCCCTATATCGGTTTTGGTCCCGGCGCCCACTCTGACTTCGGCGGACGACGCTACTCCTTTATCCGGGACCTGGAGGGCTATATCTCCGGCGTTTTGGAGGGAGGCGTGGTGATCGACTCCTCCGACCTGATCCCCTCCCGGGAGCGGGGCAGCGAATATCTCATGCTGCGGATGCGCACCACCCGTGGAATCGAGGAGTGGGAGTACCGCCGGGAATTTTTCCTGGATTTCGATCCCATTGAACAGAAGCTGGAAGATTATGAGCGCCACGGCTGGGCAGAACGCCATGACCGCCGCTGGCACCTCACTCCCAAGGGATTTCTGGTATCCAATCAGCTCATTGGGGATCTTTTGGCAGTCCAGGAGGAGGCAACTCTGGAAAAGACACTTCCTCGCTTGAAACAGGGGCGTCCTGAGGACTCAGAATAAAGATTTTGGTTCAGATACCCCCGCTTGTTTACAAGCGGGGGTATCTGTGTTAACATAACGTATATATCTTTTCACCCGATCATAGGAGGACGATCATGAAGCATTTTATCCGGCGAAGCGCCGCAGCAGGCCTGGCTCTGGCTCTGACGGTCACTGCGGCGTCGGCCTCATACGCGCTGGGCTGGGACCTGCACACAGGCCAGGTCCCTCTCTCTCAGGGTGCCACCCTGGGCAAAAACATTTTCTGGAGTGACAGCTACTCCGATCTGCGCCACGAGTACTACATCTCTTACAGTCCCAATGAAAATGTAGTGCCTACCGTAGCCTACGGAAACAAGGTACTGGACCGGCTCACCCTGTCCAACATGGCCAAGAATCTGGAAAATCAGGGGAAGCGGGTGGTCTCCGGCATCAACGGAGACTGGTATGTACTTTCCACCGGCTCCACAGTAGGCCTGCTGGTCACCGACGGCGTAGTACGTGCCACCCCCTACTACAACAACTCCTGGGCCATCGGTTTTCACGAGGACGGTACCGCCTTTATCGGTCAGCCAGCCCTCTCCACCACTGTCACCTTCGGCGGCTCCACTTACAAGGTGAGCGGCGCCATCAACAAAGTGCGCAAGCTCACCGCCAGTGACACCAGCGGTGGGCTGACCCTGCTCACCTCTGACTTCGCTTCCACCACCCAGAATACCGACCCCGGTGTGGATGTGATCCTCACCCCGGTGGACGACGGCAGCGGCACCAGCGCCATGCAGCCCACCATCGGCAAGGAGGTCCAGTATACCGTGGACCAAGTGCTGGAATCCACCGGCAGCATCGCCATTCCCGAGGGCAAGGCTGTCCTCACCATGAATGCCAAGGACAACGCCGACATTCTAGCCAAGCTCCGCGCCCTCCAGCCCGGCGACACGGTGACCCTGTCCATCACCAGCACCGATGAGCGGTGGAACAGCGTGGACCAGGCACTGGGCGGTACTTATAAAATTGTTACCGACGGCAAGGTGGTCTCCTCCGGCCTGCCCTCGGAGCGCACCGCCTGGACAGCAGTTGGCGTAAAGGCGGACGGCACCGTGATCTTCTACACCCTGGACGGCAAGCAGTCCGGCTATAGTGTGGGCTGCACCCTGTCCCAGGCTGCTCAGCGACTGGTGGAACTGGGTTGTGTGGAGGCCATTGCCATGGACGGCGGCGGCTCCACCACCATCGGCGCTACCTATCCAGACACCAACGGAATGCAGGTGGTCAACCGTCCCTCTGATGGTTCCCAGCGTTCCAACAGCACCGCTATCTTCCTGACCACCACCCTTCAGCCCACCGGTGAGCTGGACAGCTACTATGTGACCCCCACCGATTCCATGCTACTCTCCGGCGCCACAGTTCAGCTCTCTGCTACCGGCCTGGATACCAACTACTATCCCACCACTGGAAACACGGTATCCTGGTCCGTTTCTGACGGCGGCGGAACCATCGATGAGAGCGGGCTCTTTACCGCCGGCAGCAAGAGCGGTTTCTACCAGGTCACCGCTACAGATGGTGAGCACTCGGGCACCGCCTATCTGACCACCGTGGCCACACCGGACGCCATCACTATTTCCAGTGAGTCTACCGGCTCCAAGATCACCTCCCTGAACCTCAATCCCGGTCAGCAGATCGATCTGAAGGCCTCTGCCACCTACCGCACCCTGGGACTCACTGCCCAGGACACCTGCTTTACCTGGTCCCTGGACTCTGCTCTGGGCACGATCGATGCTAACGGTGTACTTAAGGCCTCTCAGGAGAGCGGCAGCGGCAGTCTCACCGTCTCCGCCGGCGGCAAGAGCGTCACCATCCCGGTCACCATTGCCAGCCATGTCAAGACCCTGGATACCTGTGAGGGCGACCTGTCTTCCTTCCAGAACACCGATACCGCCACCGCCGAGAAGGAAACCGGTCTGGACTTCGTACACAACGGCAGCCAGAGCCTGAAGCTGTCCTATGATGCCACCAGCGGCTCCGCCAGTCTGTCTACCTCCCTCTCCATTCCCGAAGGGGAAAGCTGGCTGGGTATGTGGGTATACGGCAACGGTTCTGGCAATACCCTGATGGCCACCGCCGCTGATCCGGATGGACAGACCCAGCAGTTCCTTCTGACCGCCCTGGACTTTACCGGCTGGAAGTATGTCATGGTCCAGCTGCCCGCCGGTACCTCCACTCTGTCCAGCCTGGATGTGATCTACGGCGGCGGCGCGGAGCGCCAGACGGGCTCCATCTGGCTGGACCAGCTGGTCACCGCCAATCAGCAGGTTACCGACAGCATCGCCCCCACTGTCTCCGTGTCGGTAAAGGGCACCCAGCTCACCGCCACAGTCAAGGATGATCTGGACAAGAGCATTCCTCAGAGCAATGTGGCCCTCACTTATGACGGCAAGCCCCTGACTGCCAGCTGGAATGAAGCCACCGGCACGCTTACCGCCACCCTGCCTGCCGCTGACAACGGCTATCACCGGGCCACCGTCACTGCCTCCGATGCAAGCGGCAATCTTGCCCGGGCATCCGCCGACGTGAAGCCCTCCTCCAGTCGGCCCAGTCCCTTCGGCGATATGACCGGCCACTGGGCAGAGCCCTACGCCACCTTCCTGTACGACCAGGGCATCTCCCAGGGCACCGGTGGAAATACCCCTCAGTACGAACCCAACAAGAACATCTCCCGGGCGGAGTTCTTTGCCCTGGCGGCCCGGTGGATGGGCCTGGATCTGGAGCAGTACGCCAATGTGGAGCTGCCCTTTGCCGACGCCGACGCCATCCCCTCCTGGGCCCTCAGCGAGATCAAGGCTATGTACAGCCTGGGTATCCTTCAGGGCGCCTCCAGCGGCGGTCAGCTGCTGGCCAACCCCATGTCCACCATCACCCGTGCTGAAGCCATCACCATTCTGGGCCGTACCCAGGTCAAGGGCTACACCGCCAATGATCTGACCTTTGACGACGCCGGTCAGGTCCCCGCCTGGGCTCTCTCCTACACACAGATCCTGGTGACCCAGGGCGTGGTCAGCGGCAACAACAATCTGATCCGCCCCGCCGACTCCATCACCCGGGGCGAGGTTGCCAAACTGCTGTACGCCATGCTGTGATATCAAACAGGCAAGAAAAAAGTGCGCTGACGCGCACTTTTTTCTTGCTCTTATTCTGCTTGGGGCAGCCGTCCGTACAGTGCCATCTGCCGGTGGAGTTTGACCGCCAGCGCCGGGCTGTCAAAGCCCTCCGGCGCTCGCCAGGTCCAGTTGCGGCCCAAAGTAGATGGGGTATTCATCCGCCCCTCCGAGCCAAGCCCCAGCACGTCCTGGATCTGTACCACAGCATACCGGCCCACACTGGCCCAGACCGTCCGCATCATGCCCCAGTTCTCCCCTTCCCGTTGGTCCAGGTGGAGATACTCCCGGGCATAAGCCACATCCTCCGGTCGGGCGGTCACCAGCCAGCCCATAGCGGGCTCGTTGTCGTGGGTACCCACATAGACCACACAGTTGGCCGGATAGTTGTGAGGCAGATAGGCCGGCCCCTCCTTATCCCGGCTGTCAAAGGCAAACTGGAGCACCTTCATACCGGGGAATCCGGTCTCATCCCGAAGGCGGTGGACTGATGGAGTCAGAAAGCCCAGATCCTCCGCAATGATATCCTTTTTACCCAGGGCCCGCTCCACGGCCTGGAAAAGTTTGATCCCGGGGCCCTGCCGCCAGCGGCCATTCTGGGCAGTGGGCTCCCCATAGGGGATGGCATAGTAAGCATCAAAGCCCCGGAAGTGGTCGATGCGCAGCACGTCGTAGATCTCAAACTGATAGGCGATGCGGCGCACCCACCAGGAAAAGTTGTCCCGCTCCATATAGTCCCAGTCAAAGAGCGGGTTACCCCACAGCTGGCCGTCAGCGGAGAAGCCGTCAGGCGGACAGCCCGCCACCTCAGTGGGCCGTCGGTGCTCGTCCAGCTGGAACTGCTCCGGATGGGCCCACACATCCACACTGTCTGCGGAGACATAGATGGGCAGATCGCCGATGATCCGGATACCCCGCCCGTTGGCGTACTCCTTGAGTGCCTTCCACTGCCGGAAAAAGAGGTACTGCACCCCTCTCCAGAAGGCCAGATCGGCGGCCAGGGCCCGGCGTACTCGATTGAGAGCCACCCGCTCCCGGTCCCTGACCGGCTGCTCCCAGTCCGTCCAGGGCTCACCACCATTGGCCTCTTTCATTGCCATAAAGAGGGCATAGTCCTCCAGCCAGAAGGAGTTCTCCTCACAGAAGGTCCAGTAGTCCGCCGTGGGTGCAGCCAGCAGCGCCTTGCACGCCTTCCGCAGCACCGGGTAGCGGTTGTGATACAGTTTGCCGTAATCCACCCGCTGAGGATCGTCCCCCCAGTCCAAAGACTCATAGTCCGACCGATCCAGCAGGCCGTCGGCAGCCAAATCGTCCAGGTCAATGAGGTAAGGATTGCCCGCAAAGGTGGAAAAACTCTGATAGGGAGAATCTCCGTAGCTGGTGGGACAGATGGGCAGAATCTGCCACAGGGACTGACCCGCCGCCTGGAGGAAATCCACGAACCGCCGGGCGCAGGCGCCCATGGTGCCCACGCCGTAGGGAGATGGCAGCGAAGTGATGTGCATCAGAATGCCGCCGGTCCGCATAGTTTCACATCCTTTCCTTCACGCTCTCCCCGTCCAGAAAGGTATAGGGGATCAGCTCATGGACGGGCTGCGCGCCGTCCTGAATCTGGTGGATCAGCAGATCCACACTCCGCTCCGCCAACCGCTGCGCGTCCTGGCGGACGGTGGTCAGCCGGGGCACTGCGTACCGTCCCAGCTCGATGCCATCGTAGCCTAATATGGAGATGTCCTCCGGCACACGCAATCCACGATCGTGGAGGGCCCGCATGGCCCCCAGGGCCTGCACATCCGACATGGCAAACACAGCGGTCATGCCGGGCAGCTTATTCAGCAGCCGCTCCATAGCGGCATATCCCCCCGACAGATCGAAGCGGGCGGTCTCGCACTGTTTCGCCTCATCCAGCGTCATGCCCCGGTCATTAAAGGCCAGGCGCACCCCCTCCAGACGGGCCTGAGCGGCGTTGGACTGCTCCGCCCGGCCTCCCAGGATGCCAATGGTCCGGTGGCCCAAATCCATCAGCCGCTCCACCGCCCGACGGGCGCCGTCGGTATCGTCGGTGGAAACGCTGGACAGGTTGGGCAACTCCAGCCCGTCCGCCGAGTTGGTCACCAGCACGCAGGGGATGGTAATGCGGTGAAATCCGGCCTGGAACAGGCTCAGGTTGCTGCCCAGGAAGAGGATGCCCATAGGCCGCCGTTCCCGGCACACCTGAATGGCCTGGTCGATCTCATCGTCATCCTCGTCGATATAGTAGATAAGGCTGGGATATCCGCTGTCCCGGATACGGGTCTGTATCTGTTCCACCAGGTCTGCAAAAAGCATATTCTGGGTGCCCTTGACGATAAGGGCCACTCCACTGCTGGCCTGCTGCTTCAGGTGCTTGGCATTGCTGTTGCGCTTAAAGTGGTGGGCCTCCACCACCGCCATCACCTTGGCGCGGGCCTCCTCGGACACGTCCGGCCGGTCGTTGAGTACCCGGGACACGGTACCCACCGCATAGCCGGACAGCTTGGCGATGTCTTTGATGGTCAAAGGAACTCACCTCTTGTTGGTCTGCGTCTTTATTATCCCTTGACCGCGCCTGCGGCCACGCCCTTGATGATGTGCTTCTGGCAGGACAGATAGAAGATAACCACCGGGATCACCGCCATGATGAGGGCGGCCATGATGGCGCCCATGTCCACCCGGCCGTAGGAGCCCTTCATGTACTGGATCACAATGGAGATGGTCTTGTACTTCTTGATGTCCAGCGTCAGGTAGGGCAGCAGGAAGTCGTTCCAGATCCACATGGTCTCCAGAATGCCTACAGAGATGTAGGTGGGCTTCATGATGGGGAGCACCACCGAGAAGAAGGTGCGGATGGGGGAACAGCCGTCGATCATGGCGGCTTCCTCGATCTCGATGGGGATGGACTTGACGAAGCCGCAGAACATGAACACCGCCAGACCTGCGCCAAAGCCCAGATAGATGATGATAAGGCCCCAGGGGGTGCCCAGGCCCAAGCGGTCAGTGACCAGGGACAAGGTAAACATGACCATCTGGAAGGGGACCACCATAGAGAACACACACAGGACATAGATGGCCCTGGTAACCCGGGTGCGTACTCGGGTGATGAACCAGGCACACATGGAGGTACAGATCAGGATCACGATCACCGAGCCCACGGTGATGAACACCGTCCATCCCACCGCTTTCAGGAAGTCATACTGGTTGATGGCGGTGGTGTAGTTGTCCAGACCGGTAAAGGTAGTCTCATTGGGCAGCTTGAAGGGTTCCAGGTTGATGTAGGACTTCTTCTTGAAGGAGTTGAAGAGTACCACCACAACGGGTAGCACATAAAAAATGCTGATGAAGGTGAACAGACCGGTACCCAGCCGGTTCACCCGTTTTTTCCGGATCATTACTGCTGCACCTCCTTGGAACGGGTGGCTTTCAGCTGGATCAGGCCGATGGCCACCACCAAAATGAAGAAGACTACGGCCTTGGCCTGGCCCACGCCCTCCCAGCCAGTGCGGCCATAGAAGGTGTTGTAAATGTTCAGCGCCAGCATCTCGGACATCTTGGAGGGCTCGCCGGCGGTGAGGGACAGGTTCTGGTCAAAGAGCTTGAAGCCGTTGACCACCGACAGGAAGGTGCAGATGGTGATGGACGGCATCATCATGGGGATAGTCACCTTAAAGAGCCGCTGATGACCGCTGGCACCGTCAATGGCGGCGGCCTCCATCACGTCGCCGGGGATGGACTGGAGGCCGGCGATGTAGATGATCATCATATAGCCGATCTGCTGCCAGGCCACCAGGATAATGAGTCCCCAGAAGCCGTACCACTCGTTGAGGTTGAGGGCGGTGGCAAAGGGGGCCAGCAGGCCGTTGAAGATCAGCTGCCAGATATAACCCAGCACAATGCCGCCGATCAGGTTGGGCATAAAGAACACGGTACGGAAGATGTTGGTGCCCCGCAGCTTCTGTGTAAGGGCCAGAGCGATGGCAAAGGCGATTACATTGATGACCACCAGGGAGACCACCGCGAAGAGGGCGGTATACCAGAAGGAGTGGAGGAATATGGGGTCCCGGAAGGCCTTGATGTAGTTGCTCAGGCCCACAAAGGTGGCGTCGGTGACGGTGGTAAACTCACAGAAGGACAGCCAGATACCCATGATAAAGGGTACGATAAAGCCGATGGTGAACGCGATCAGAGTAGGCAGCAGGAAAATGGGAAAATACCGCTTGATTGCCTTTTCCAAAGGATCGACCTCCTCTCTCATTGCTCAAAAAGGCAGAGGCAGCGGGCGGGCAGAACGCCCGCCCGCTGCCTGTTCAGCAGTTGATGTTAAGGTCAGACTCAGCCGTTGACCGCGGCAGCCTCGGAGGCCCAGCCATCCACGAAGGCGGACACCACGGCGTCCCACTTGGCGTCGGTCTGGTCGGCTGCGTAGGCGGTCAGAGCGGAACCCACGCCGTTCTTCCACTCCTCGGAGGGCATGGTGGAGAAGTTCCAGGACACGGACTCATAGCCATCGGCCACATACTGGTTGCCGATGTTGACCAGGGGGTTGGTGGACTCCAGGTTGCCCTTGAAGGGGATCACGAAGCCCATGCCGGCCTGGCCGGAGGGCATGGCGCCCTCACCGCCGCACATGGCCTTGGTGCCGGTCTCGGAGGTCACGCACCAATACATGAAGTCCAGAGTGGCCTGGATGTCGGCCTCGGAAGCCTTGGCATTGACGCACCAGTAATTCTCGGTACCGGTACACAGGCCCTGCTTATCCTCGCCCTCGGCGCCGATGTAGATGGGCAGCATACCCAGGTTTTCGTCGCCCAGCTCGGCCACATCATTGTAGGCCCAGGTGCCATTCTGATAGAACACCGCCTGACCGGTCACAAACTCAGCCACAGCGTCGTCGCCGGTCTTGGTGGACAGCAGCGCGGGCTCACAGGTGGCGTTGTTGATGTACAGATCCCAGATCTGACGGTAGTTGTCCAGGTAGGTGCCCTTGATGGCGTCGGTATTAGCGATGCCGTCGGCCTTGTACTCATAGTAGATGGGCAGGTTGGCCAGGTGGGTCTTGAAGCGCCAGTCGGAGGAGCCGTCCATGCCGGCGGAGGTGAAGGCGGAGAAGCCCAGCTCGCCCTTGCGGGCAGTGATGTCCTCGGCCACCTTCTTCAAATCGTCAAAGCTTTTGATATCGTCGGCGGAGTAGCCGGCCTGCTCCAGCAGAGCCTTGTTGTAGATGATGCCGTAGGTCTCAATGACGTAGCCGATGCCCGCCATCTTGTCCCCGTCCATCAGGGCGAACTCGTCGCTGGACAGCTCGCCTGCCACCTTGGAGCCGCTCAGATCATAGCAGTAGTCCTTCCAGGCAGCCAGGCCCACCGGACCGTTCACCTGGAACAGAGTGGGGGCATCAGTCTTGGCCATCTCAGACTTCAGGGTGGTCTCGTAGTTGCCGGAGGCAGCGGTCAGCACAGTAACCTCCACGCCGGTCTCCTGCGTATACAGCTCAGCCAGCTCCTGCCACTGGGCATCCTGCTCCGGCTTGAAGTTCAGGTAGTAGACCTTGCCGCCGGTGGCATCGCCACCGCCGCTGGGGGAGGATCCGCCGGAAGGGGTGGTGTCGCCGCCGCCGCAGCCGGCCAGCATACCGGCTACCATAGTTCCGGTCAACGCAAGCGCAAACAGACGTTTCTTCATTCTAAGTTCCTCCTGTCACAGATTCATGTCTTGGCTGGAAACGTTTCATGGAAACGTTTCCAGCTCCCTGTGACTGCATCTTACTCCTTTCCGTTTCCATTTTCAAGCATCTTTTTGTCAATCTTTCTAATTTCAGCTTTGCGCTTAATTTATGCGCTGTTATTTTGTACAATATGCCAGGCAGCAAAACCAATCAGTCTAGTTTTTGCAGCAATTCCAGCAGTCTGTCCCGCCGGTTATCCTCCGGATGGTCCAGTACATGGAATGCCAGTTTGCGCTGAGCCGTGCCGATCTCCCGGCCTTTCAGACCAAGGGCCGCCAACTCCCCGCCGGAGATCGTCAGGCAATGCACCAGTTCTATTTCCGGATGGTACACGCCCCGTTTCAGCGCCCGCTCCACCGGCAGGCGTTCAAGGGGAAAGCCGGTCGCGGTACAAAAGCCCCGCCACCGTGGGATGGGCTGCGGCGGTAAATTCCTCAGGTCAACCAGGCCAGGGCAATTCCGCTGAGGCCATAGGTGAGCCAGCAACCCCCAGCGAATGAGTTCCTCCGCCCGCTCCGGATGAGGAGACAACAGCGTTTTCTCCATCTCCGCCTTGATCCGTTCCCCCGACACCTGGCTTACCCGTCCGGCATTCCGCCGGATGGCATCCTCAGTCGCTGGCTCGATGGCAAAGCCCAGTTGGGCTGCAAAGCGCACTGCACGCAGCATCCGCAGCGCGTCCTCAGAGAACCGCCGGTCCGGCTCCCCCACGCACCGAATGATCTCAGCTTCCAAATCCTTCTGTCCATCAAAGGGGTCGATGATCTCCCCTTCCGGCCCCAGGGCCATGGCATTGATGGTAAAATCCCGGCGGGCCAGGTCCTCGGTCAATCCCACATCAAAGATCACACCATCGGGATGCCGCCCGTCGGCATACCCGCCCTCCCGGCGGAAGGTAGTCACCTCCACTGGACCATCCTCAGTCAGGACGGTGACGGTGCCGTGCTGTATCCCCGTGGGGACGGTATGCTCAAACAGCCCCATCACCTGCTCCGGATAGGCGGAGGTACACACGTCGTAGTCTCCCGGCGTGCGGCCCAGCAGCAGATCCCGGACGCAGCCGCCCACCGGATGAGCGGCATAGCCTGCCTGCCGCAGGGTATCCAGACAATGCTGTACGCCTGCCGGAATCGGCCACTTCTCCATTTTCTCCACCTCCCCCGGTATGTTTAGCTTGCTATTTACCTATAATGGATTATAATATAGTGTTGAACTTTTATCATTATAATCTGTAGAAAAGGGTGTGTAAACCCCATGACCAATCCCAACATTCACGACTATCTGACGCCAGGCCATAAAGCCCATCTCATTGGCATTGGCGGCGTTTCCATGTCTCCTCTGGCCGAGGTGCTCCACAAAATGGGCGTAGAGATCACCGGCTCGGATATGAATGACAGTGCCACGGTGGAGCATCTGCGCTCCCTGGGCATTTCTGTGGCCATCGGCCACAGAGCTGAAAATGTACAGGACGCCGACCTGATCATCCGCACCGCCGCCGTTCATGATGATAACCCGGAGATTGTGGAGGCCCATGCGCTGAACATCCCTGTTTTTGAGCGTGCTCAGGCCTGGGGCTCCATTATGCGGGGCTATAAAAATGCCCTGTGTATCTCGGGCACCCATGGTAAGACCACCACCACTTCTATGTGCACCCACATCATCATGGCTGCCCAAATGGACCCCACCGTTATGATCGGCGGCACTCTGCCCCTGCTTGGCTCCGGCTATCGGGTGGGCCACGGAGACACCATCATTCTGGAGAGCTGCGAGTACTGCAATTCCTTCCTGTCCTTCTTCCCCACTGTGGCCGTCATCCTCAACATTGAGGCGGATCACCTGGACTTCTTCAAGGACCTGGACGACGTGGAGCACTCCTTCCGGGCCTTTGCCGACCGGGTACCGGAAAACGGTGTGATCGTGGCCAACGCCGACGACGCCAACACCATGCACACCTTGGAAGGCGAGACCCGCCCCGTCCTCACCTTCGGTCTGGAGGACGGCGACGTCCACGCCGCCAATCTAACCTGGAACCGGGGCCTGCCTGCCTTTGACATCATCTATCGGGGTGAGTTCTTTACCCGGGTAGGCCTGCGGGTCCCCGGCGAGCACAACGTGAAAAACGCTCTGGCTGCAGCGGCGGCCGCCATCTCCCTGGCGGTCTCTCCCAAAGCCGTCAGCGAGGGACTGGGCGCTTTTCGTGGCGCCGGCCGCCGTTTTGAGCATAAGGGTACCTACAACGGCGCCGAGGTCTATGACGACTACGCCCACCATCCCGGCGAGCTCCAGGCTCTGCTGGCCGCCGCCCGCACTCTGGGATATGAGCGGATCATCTGTGCCTTCCAGCCCCATACCTATACCCGCACCAAGGCCCTGTTCGACGATTTCATCAAAGTGTTACGCCAGCCCGACATCACCCTGCTGGCGGAGATCTATGCCGCCCGGGAAACCAATGAGGTCGGCATCTCCTCTCGGGATCTGGCCGACCAGATCCCCGGCAGCATCTGCTGCCCCACTCTGGAGGATGTGGCCGCCAAACTGAAGGAGTTGGCCCAGCCCGGTGATTTGATCCTCACCGTTGGCGCCGGCAATATCTATATTGCCGGCGAAGCTTTGCTGCGGAATTGACCCTCTTCTTTCATCCGCTAAAGTAAAAGAATAAATTGTACCACAAATTTCCGCTGTTGACAAGACTCATAAAGAGACGTACAATATCTTTAGTATTCTGTCCCTTTTGTTCTCTTTTTACAAATATCAATAAGGAGTGGAATCGACATGGAAGAGAAGAAGTACACCTCGATGATCCGTCTGCGGATGTCTGCAAAGGACGCCCACTACGGCGGAAACTTGGTGGATGGCGCTCATATGGTGCATCTGTTTGGCGACGTAGCCACCGAGCTGCTGATTCAGTGCGATGGCGACGAGGGCCTGTTCTGCGCTTACAACAACATTGAGTTCAAGGCGCCTGTGTACGCCGGCGACTTCATCGAGGCCTATGGTGAGATCACTCACATCGGCAATACCTCCCGCAAGATGAAGTTTGAGGCCCGCAAGGTGGCCGTCCCCCGCCCCGACATCAGCGATTCTGCCGCTGATTTCCTGGAGGAGCCCATTGTTGTGGCCGTTGCCGAGGGTACCTGCGTGACCCCCAAGAAGTGCCAGCGCAAGGAGCATTGATTCCCGCTTACATGAAAGAAGTCCGCCGCGAAGGAACCTTCGCGGCGGACTTCTTTTTTATTGTGGGGCAGGCGTCCCGCTTCGCTCGGCCAGAATACGCGGAAAGAAGCGAAGAAACAGAATGCTGGTGACGGTGGCGGCCACTGCATCGGCAATAGGCTCGGACAGGAAGGTGGCCTCCGCCGACACCAGGGCGGGCAGCAGCAGCAGACAAGCCAAAAAAACCGTCTTGCGGAATAAAGAGCAGAACAGCGCCAGCCGCACATGGCCCAGGGCGGTGGTCTCGTCTACCAGGGGATACTGGATGGCCAGAGGCAGGATCATGGCGGTAAATACCTTGATATAGCCCACCGAGCGGTCAATCAGCTCCGGATTCTGGGTAAAGAGCCGAACAAACACCGGAGACAGTGTGTAGGTCACCACCGTCATCAGGCCGCAGAAGGCCAGGCACAGTCCCACGATGGATTTCATGGCCCGCTTGATCCGGGCGGCGTTGCCTGCGCCGTAGTTAAAGCTGATCACCGGCTGGGTGCCCAGAGTCAGGCCACCCATGGGCATGGTGATGAGAAGCAGGTAGCTCTGCACAATGGTGGCGCAGACCACCAGCTTATCGCCCAACTCCGGCCCACCATAGTGCTGGAGCACCGTGTTGAGGACGATAAGCAGCACACTGTCGGTGGCAATGATCAGGAAGGGGGACAAGCCAAATGTGACGATCCGCATCATGATCTTCCGGTCAAAGCCGCCCCATCGCAGGGGCACCGGCATCTTCTTCCGCAGCAGAGAGCAAAGCACGAAGGCGCAGGAGGCCATCTGGGAGATCACCGTAGCCAGCGCCGCGCCCGCCACATCCAACTTTAAAACAAAGATAAAAATAGGGTCCAGCACAATGTTGAGCACCGCCCCCAGCATGACTGTGGCCATACCCAATCCTGAAAAGCCCTGAGCAATGAGAAAGCTGTTCATGCCGGTAGCCATCAGGGCAAAGAAGGTGCCGGCGGTGTAGATGGTCAGATAGGTATCGGCGTAGCCAAAGGTGGCCGGACTGGCGCCAAACCACTGGAGCAGCTGCCCCTTGAGCAGCAGGAACAGCCCCGTCAGCCCCACCGACAGCACCAACAGCATGAAGAAGCTGTTGGACAGCACCCGGCTGGCCTCCTTCCGGTTCCCCTCCCCCATCCGCATGGCCAGGATGGGCGAGCCGCCCAACCCCACCAAGGAGGCAAAGGAACTGAGCAGGGTGACGATAGGTCCGCACACACCCACTCCTGCCAGAGCCAGATCCCCGATCTGCGGGATATTTCCGATGTAAATGCGGTCTACGATGCTATAGAGTACACTGACCAGCTGGGCCAGCATGGTGGGAATGGCCAGTTTACAGACCAGGCGAAAAACCGGATCATTCCCCAAATCGTTGGTCCGTTTCATCTCGCTCCTCCTTCAGACAGTCCACGGCATTATACCTCTTTTTTCTGCTCTCGTAAAGGGGCTATCCTGTCAAATCACTCCCCCGCCGAAGGTTTTAGCACTCTCTATACACGAGTGCTAAAAATTCACATTCCGTTCATGATTTTTAACTTGCGGGGGACTATACTGAGGACAAACAAAAAGCTTCCCCTTGAAAGGAGTGTTTTTTATGAATGCACAGAAATACACCCAGAAATCTCTGGAGGCCGTCCAGACCGCCCAGAGTCTGGCCACCGAATATGGCAACCAGCAGATCGAGCAGCCTCACCTGCTGCTGGCGCTGCTCAGCGATGAGTCCGGCCTGATCCCCCAGCTGCTGGGGAACATGGGCCTCACCGTTCCCTCCTTCACCGCCGCCACCAAGGCCGAGGTTGAGAAACTGCCCCGTGTCTCCGGCTCCGGTCGTGAGCAGGGTAAGATCTATGTGGCCCAGGACGTGGACAAATGCCTGAACACCGCCGAGTCCATCGCCTCCTCCATGAAGGACGAATACGTCTCGGTGGAGCACCTGCTGCTCTCCCTGATCGACACCGCCAACCGGGAGCTGAAGGAACTCTTCCGTACCTATCACGTCACCAAGGAAGGGGTGCTCCAGGCCCTGACCGCTGTCCGGGGCAATCAGCGAGTCACCTCTGACAATCCCGAGGACACCTACAACGCCCTGAAGAAGTATGGCTCCGACCTGGTGGAACGGGCCCGGCAGAACAAGCTGGACCCGGTCATCGGCCGTGACGACGAGATCCGCAACGTGATCCGCATCCTGAGCCGCAAGAGCAAGAACAACCCCGTCCTCATCGGCGAACCCGGCGTGGGCAAGACCGCTATTGCCGAGGGTCTGGCCCAGCGGATCGTCAAAGGCGATGTGCCCGGCTCCCTGAAAGACAAGACCATCTTCGCTCTGGACATGGGCTCCCTCATTGCGGGCGCCAAGTACCGGGGCGAGTTTGAGGAGCGGCTGAAGGCCGTCCTCAACGAGGTGAAGAAGTCCGAGGGCCGTATCATCCTCTTTATCGATGAGCTACACACCATTGTGGGCGCCGGCAAGACCGAGGGCGCCATGGACGCCGGCAACCTGCTCAAGCCCATGCTTTCCCGGGGCGAGCTCCACTGCATCGGCGCCACCACCCTCAACGAGTACCGCCAGTATATCGAGAAGGACGCCGCCCTGGAGCGGCGGTTCCAGCCTGTCATGGTCAACGAGCCCACGGTGGAGGACACCATTGCCATCCTCCGCGGCCTGAAGGAGCGCTATGAGGTGTTCCACGGCGTAAAGATCCAGGACGGCGCCATCATCGCCGCCGCCACCCTGTCCGACCGCTATATCACCGACCGGTTCCTGCCCGACAAGGCCATCGATTTGATCGACGAGGCCTGCGCCATGATCCGCACCGAGATCGACTCCATGCCCACCGAGCTGGACATCATCCAGCGTAAGATCATCCAGCACGAGATTGAGGAGGCCGCCCTGAAGAAGGAAGACGACGCCCTGTCCCGCGAGCACCTGGCCGAGATCCAGAAGGAACTGGCCGAGATGCGGGATGAGTTCAACGCCAAGAAGGCCCAGTGGGAGAACGAGAAGAATGCCATCGGCAAGGTTCAGAAGCTGCGTGAGGATCTGGAGACCGCCAACGCCGAACTGGAGAAGGCCCAGCGGCAGTACGACCTGAACCGCGCCGCCGAACTGCAGTACGGCCGCATCCCCGAGCTGCGCAAGCAGCTGGAGGCCGAGGAGGCCATTGCCAACGAGAGCAAGGCCCGTTCCCTGCTGCGGGATAAGGTCACCGAGGAGGAGATCGCCCGCATCATCGAGCGCTGGACCGGCATCCCCGTTGCCAAGCTGATGGAGAGTGAGCGCGAGAAGCTGCTCCATCTGGAGGATATTCTCCACCAGCGGGTGGTTGGTCAGGATGAGGCCGTGCGACTGGTCAGCGAGGCTATCCTGCGCAGCCGGGCCGGCATCGCCGACCCCAACCGACCCATCGGCTCCTTCCTGTTCCTTGGCCCCACCGGCGTGGGTAAGACCGAACTGGCCAAGACTCTGGCCGAGGCCCTGTTTGACTCTGAGAAGAATATGGTGCGTATCGACATGAGCGAATATATGGAGAAATTCTCCGTATCCCGTCTCATCGGCGCCCCTCCGGGATATGTGGGCTATGAGGAGGGCGGTCAGCTCACCGAGGCCGTCCGCCGCCATCCCTACTCCGTGGTCCTCTTTGACGAGGTGGAGAAGGCCCATCCCGACGTGTTCAACATCCTGCTCCAGGTGCTGGACGACGGCCGTATCACCGACAGCCAGGGCCGTACGGTGGACTTCAAGAACACCATCATCATCCTGACCTCCAACCTGGGCTCCCAGTATCTGCTGGACGGCATTGACGCCAATGGCGAGATCACCGAGGAGGCCAAGAGTGCCGTGCAGGAGCTGCTGCGCCACTCCTTCCGGCCCGAGTTCCTCAACCGTCTGGATGAGATCGTGTTCTACAAGCCCCTCACCAAGGACAACATCACCCACATCATCGACCTGCTGGTGGGCGAGCTCAACCGCCGTTTGGAGGAGAAGCAGCTGAAAGTGGTCCTCACCGACTCTGCCAAGCACTTCATCATCGACAGCGCCTACGATCCCGCCTTCGGCGCCCGTCCCCTGCGCCGCTTCGTGCAGCACGGGGTGGAGACTCTCATCAGCCGGAAGATCATCGCCGACCAGGTGGAACCCGGCGATACACTCACCGTGGACTGTGTGGGCGGCGAACTGACTGTGGAGGCCAAAAGCATTCTCTCCGGCCAGGTAATGGACCAGGCCTGATCCTTTCCAACTCCCACCAGCCCCTGAACGGTTTTGTCCCCGTTCAGGGGCTTTTTTTGATAAAATGGAGGGGAACATCGTCAGATATTCCGCTGCTCCATCGTACTGTTGGGTGAAAGGGGGGAAAGGCATGGATACCACCATGAACCGGGACCGGGAGGCCCAGCGGGTGCTGGACCAGTACGGCAGGCTGCTGCGCACGGTGGCGGACGCTCTGCTGCCCGGATACCCGGAGGAGGCCGAGGAGTGCGTCCAGGACGCTGTATGGGCCTATGTGGACGGCAGCCAAAGGTGGGACCCGGCCCGGGGCAGCGAAAAGACCTATCTCTGTGTGCTGGTCCGCAGCCGGGCCAAAGACCGCCGCCGCAGGCTGGCCGCCCGGCGGGAGGATCCTCTGGAAGCGCATGAAGGCATCCTTTGGGCGGAGGACCACGCGGAACGCTCCGCCCTCCGGGACGGTCTCCGTCGGGCTCTGGAGGCCCTTGGGCGGGAGGAGCGGAGACTCTTTACCCTGCGCTTCCTCTATCAATGGCCCTCCGCAGAAATTGGGAAAATGTTGGGGCTGTCTCCCAATGGCGTGGACGCCCGGGTGGCCCGCCTGCGCAAGAAGCTGAAACTCCTGCTGGCCCAACAGGGGCTTGGCTGGGACGGAAAGGAGGATGCACCATGAAACGCTATCACTGGGATCAACTGCTGGATGAGGAGGACCTTATGGATCTGACAGAGGAGGCCCTCGCCCCAAAACCAGCTCATCCCCTCTCCTGGCGGCGGCTGGGGGCTCTGGCAGCCTGTCTGGCCCTCATCCTGTGCCTGGCCAACTATCAGGCTCTGGCCACAGGGGTACAAACCCTCATCCGTTATTTCTCCGGGGTGGGAGCGGCAGAAACAGGGGCGGATCTCCGCATCCAGGATGGCGAGCTGGAATTTGAGCTCAGCGGCCGCACCTATCTCATCTCCGGAGCCTACGCCCGGGACGGCTTCCTCTTTGTTCCCCTGGAGGTGGTCTCCCGCTCGGAGGAGCGTCTCAACGGCAGCACCTATCAAAATCTGTACGTCAAGATGGAAGCCAGCCAGGATGGGCAGGCTCTGGCCGGCAGCAATCCCTTCCTCAGTCTGTCGGACAATGGCTCCTACTCTACGGGACAATATACCGCCCTGACCCGCAAGCGCATCTCCTTCTCCACTCTGCAGGAGGATCAATATCTGGGTTGGCGCTATCTGCCGGAGGGCTATCAGACCTACGCCCAGGCCATCTTTACCTATGAGACGGCAAATCCGGACGGCAGCTATACCCTGCGGGTGGAGGACTATCTAACGAACCAGGTCCGGGAGGTGGAGCTGACCCTGACCCCTCCGGAGGAGATCGCGGCAATCTGTGAACAGCGTACCGTGGACGGGGTCCAGATCACTGCCCTGGTCTCAGCGGACGGCCGCCGCCTGTCCCTATATGGCACGATGGCCAAGGCTGAGGAGTGGTGGAAGTCTCTGGTGGAATTGCAGGCCGAGCACATCTATGGGGTCCAGTTCATGGAGGCGGACGGCACCTGCCATCAAGGTATCCTCCGCCGTCCAGGCGGCCTGGCTGGGGCGGGATACCCCCAGGAGATCCTACTCACGCAGGACACGGGTCCCATCACCGCTGTGCGCATCGGGCGCATCTATTACGCCTATGACGACATGGATGAGGGACTGGTAAGCCAGTGGGTGGACCTGGACTGGATCATCCCCCTGGCCTGATTCCCCAACAAAAAACGACCGCCTCTCGGCGGTCGTTTTTGCATTTACCGTTTTCCGTGGATCAGGGGAGACAGGGGCTTGTAGATCAAAAAGCAGATCACCGCGTCCAGCAGGCCCTTTAGCAGGGTGAAGGGGGCGTTAAACACCACAAGGCACTCCAGCAGGCCGTTGGTGGAGGGACGGATGGCCTGATACATCCCGATAATGGTATCGATGGGCATAAAGTTGGAGTAAATGGGGTAGGTAATATAGTAGTTCAGAGGAATGGACAGCAGGGCCATGATGATCGCGCCCACCAGAGCCCCCAGGATAGCAGTCTTGCGGGACTTATAAAGCCGGTAGAGCAGACCTGCCGGGAATACAAAGCAGGCTCCCAGCAGGAAGTTACACAGCTCGCCCGCGCCGCCGGTGGTGGTAATGAGCAGATGGAGCAGGTTCTTCACCAGGCATACCACCACACCGTACACCGGCCCCAGGCCAAAAGCAGCCAGCAGGGCGGGCAGTTCGGACACATCCATTTTCACAAAGCTGGGGATGATGGGGAGGGAAAACTCCAGGAACATCAGCACAAAGGCCACGGCTGAAAACATAGCCGTTACCGTAACGGCACGTGCCCCCGCCCGTCTCCGGGCAACAACTGCATTGGTCATAACAAAACACTCCTCTTGATAAAATAACACCTGAAAGAACTTGTCTTCCAGGTGTTAAAATCAAAGGAGTATGCGAAATTTCAACACATCTTCTTCCATCCAGACTTCGCACATTGTGCGTCACTGTCGGTCCCGGAGTTTCACCGGGTCGGCCAAATTGGCTCGCGGACTTTACCGCCGATCGGGATTTTCACCCTGCCCTGAAGACAGTCATTCAGTTGTCAATCTTTATTATACACATTCCCGCAAAATTTGCAACTGCTTTTTGCGTCAGCAAAACAAACGTTCTATTTTCCGTTGACTTCCTCCGGGGAATCGTTTACAATATGGGCAGCATCAAACTGTGGAGAGGGGGTGCGCCATGAGGCGGGACATCAGCTGCTGCTTTACCGGCCACCGGCCGGAAAAGCTCCCCTGGGGGGACCAGGAAGAGGATCCCCGTTGCCTGGAAGTGAAGAACAAGCTTGTTACGTCGATAGAGCGAGCCTATGAGGCCGGATACCGCCATTTTCTATGCGGCATGGCCCGGGGGGCAGATTTTTACTTCTGTGAAGCAGTACTCGCTCTGCGGGAACGGATGCCGGACGTCACACTGGAGGCCGTCATTCCCTGTGAGGAACAGGCCGCCCATTGGAGCGAGCAGGACCGGGACCGCTATTACGCCCTGGTGGAGGCCTGTGACGGGGAGACCATGGTGCAGCGCCACTACGACAAGGGCTGTATGCTCCGCCGCAACCGCTATCTGGTAGATCACGCCGCCCGGCTTATCTCCGTCTACAACGGCATGTTGGGGGGCACTATGTATACTATCAGCCACGCCATGAAGCAGGGGCTGGAATTGGATATCATTTATCTATAAAAAAATCAAGGCCGGACGTTTGTCCAGCCTTGATTTTTATTACAATTCCTCTCCGGCCCGGTAAGCAAGCACCACATATTCCCAGTGTTCCTCCGCCTCCGGCCGGAGCGCGCTGTGTTTCTCCAGATAATCCGTTACTATTTCCATCAGTTCCTTGCGCTGGGCGGTATCCAGATGGAGCGCTCCGAAACGGAGCACGCCGTAATTTAAAAGTTCCTCCTCTTCATAGCGGTACACATTATCCAACAAGCTGCGGAAAGTGCTGTCCACCAGATTGGCCGCCAGCGCCTCCCGCTCGCCCTGAAAGCCGTCCTTTCGGCCCAGGCACAACCGCAGTCTCACTTCCCGCATCTGATAGTAAGTAGTCTGGCTTCCATCCCGCCGGGCACCCTCCCGGGCCGACACCAGTCCTATCTTCACCAGCTTGTTCAAATGGGAATGGGCCGCGCTGGGAGACAGCTGCATCCGTTCCGCCACCTCATTGGCGGACAGCGGCCGGGCCACTAACCTCAGCAGATGGATCATTTCCTGCCGTACGGGGTTAAGCATCACCCGCAGCTGCTTTTTTTCCGCCAGTTCGATCGTATTTTCCACCGGTGGGGCCTCCTTTGCCATAAGACCTGGCTATTTATGGGGAATAAGCCGACCAAGCGCCGCGGCTTTCTTCACAGGTGCTCCATCCTGCCTCGTTCCCAGCCATAGCATCCTTTTGTTATCATGATAACACTTACCGTTTGGTAATGGCAAGCACTTTTAGCCCATCTGTCCACTTTTTTCCTGATACAAACTGCGTGAGCACATTTATGAAGTGTATGCAAAACTCCGGCCCCGTCACAGGGCCGGAGTTTTGTCATTTAACCGTGCATTTGCTTCTGAGTTATATTCCAGTTCGTCCATTATGAAAGCGCGGGTCAAGCGCATCCCGCAGACCGTCTCCGATACCCGCCAGACAGAGCACCGTCAGAATGATGCACAGCCCCGGCGGCAGCCACACCCAGGGCCGGCCCGTGAGTACCGTCAGATTGCTGGCATACTGGATCATACTGCCCCAGGACGCCTGAGGCGCCCGGATGCCGAACCCCAGAAAGCTGAGGCTGGATTCCGACAGGATGGCCCGCCCCGCCCGCAGCGGGATGGAGCACCACACAGGCGAGATCACGTTGGGCAGCACGTTCCGCCGCAAAATGGTCCCAGTCCGTGCGCCAAGGGCTCTGGCCGCCAACACATACTCCTTTTCCCGCACTGCCAGGGTATTGCCGTATACCAGTCGGGCAATCCCCGTCCAGCCCAGCAAGCCCAGCACCAACACAATGTTGAGGGCGGAGGGCCCCACCAGGGTCACCAAACAGAGCACCAGCACAATGCTGGGGAAGGTCTGAAAGATGTCGGCCAGCCGCATGATCCAAAACTCCCAGGCCCCCCGGCGGTAGCCTGCCAGCAGGCCTAAAGGTACGCCCAGCGCGGTGCTGATGGCGGCGGAGCTCAGACCGATGAATAGGGATACCTGTCCCCCACTCAGCAGCCGGGCCAGCAGATCCCGACCTACATCGTCGGTACCCAGCCAGTGCTGTGCCGACGGCGGTGCCCAGAAGCCGGCCTCCAGATCGCTGACATTAGGCTCCAGCCCCAGCAGCGCCGGCAGCAGCACTACCGTCAGGATCTCCAGGCAGAGCACATAAAGACATACCATCGCCCGCCGGTCAGCCTTAAACCGGGCCCAGGGGCTGCGGGCCAATCGTTTTTCTTCCATGGCCCTACCCCTTTCCATAGCGTACTCTGGGGTCCGCCAGTCCATAGACCAGGTCCAGGAATAAGTTGGTCAGGAGCACCGTCAGGGCGATCACCACTGTGACCCCCATCACCACGGGATAGTCCCGGCCGGAGATGCCGGAGAAGAGCAGACTGCCCATACCCGGCCAGCCAAAGACCTGTTCCACCACCACAGAACCTCCCAAAATGTGCGGGATGTGGCTGAGGATGGTGGTGAGTACCGGGATCAGGGACCCGCGGAAGGCATGGCGTACCATGACTGCCCGCTCGGTCAGCCCCTTTGCATAGGCCGTGCGGATATAATCTTCCCCTAAAGCCTCCAGACAAGCAGCTCTGGTCTGCTTCACCAATTCGCCCACACTGCTCAGGCATACTACCCCTGCAGGGAGAATCAGGTGGCGGATCAGATCAGCCAAACCGGAAAACCGCCCCGCGGCATACATCCCGTTGGCGGGCAGCCAGCCCAGGGCAACAGAAAAAACAAAGATACCGGCCAGGCAGAGGAAAAAGCCAGGCACCCCAAAGCTGACCAGACTGAGCGCAGAGGCTGTCCGGTCCCAGCCGGACCGGGGTCTCCAGGCAGCCAGCACACCCAGAGGCAGGGCAATGGCTACAGCCAGCACCACGCCGGTGCCGGTGAGCAGCAAAGAGGGTCCCACCCGCTGGGCAATGAGACCGGCCACCGGTTTCCCGTTGGCGTAGGAATTGCCCAGGTTTCCCCGGAGCAGTCCGCCCAGCCAGGAGAGATACCGCTGAGGCAGAGGCTGATCCAGCCCCAGGGATGCGGCCAGGGCGGAGCGGTCGGCATCAGTGGCCCCGCTTCCCTCCCCCATCAGGTCCAGAATAGAGCCCTGGGCCAGATTCAACATACAAAACACCAAAATAGTGATCCCAAAAAAGACCGGGATAGCCGTCAGCAGACGACGGCGGAAATATCGTCCCATAGTTTTCGCTTCCTCCTGCACTTCCGGCCCCAATCAGGGGCACGGGCCGCTATGGGCAGCGGCCCTACGGAGGTTTCTCTTTGATTGGGAAGGAGGCTGTCAGGCTTCCTTCATACGCCACGCCCAGATATTCTCGTTGGAGAAGCTGGACGAGGGGTAGTCAATGTTGTCCACGGTGGGAGACTGGGCATGGAGCGTACGGCCAAACCACAGGGGAATAAAGGGCCGCTGATCGGCCAACAGCTCCTGCAGCTTATCCAGCAACACCTGACGGGTCTCCCAGCCAGAAGAGCTCTTGATCTGCTCAATATAGTAGGTGTAGGGTTCCAGATCCGCAATGTGGAAAATGTTGTTGCTCTCACTGAGGCGGCTCTCGGTAAACCACAGAGGCAGTGCGCCGGGAGTATGGCTGGCAATGGCCATGTCGTACTTGCCATCGGCCATACCGGAGAAGAGCGCGGCGGAGTCCACCGTCTCGATGGTCACATTCATGCCAGCCTCGGCCAGCTCCTGCTGCATGAGGGCGGCCAGACCCGAGCGGTTGGATGTACAGGCCAGGGTATAGGTCCGCCCCTCATAGCCCCCCTGCTGCAGCAGGGTCTTGGCTCCCTCTACATCCCGCTGCCAAGTAAGGGAGCAGGTATGCTCGGTGCCCGGAGTCACATCGGTGGCGGTGGGCTCGCCCAGGCCATGGGTGGACTGAAGGCACAGGGCCTCCTTATCCAGGGCCAGATCGATCGCCCGGCGCACCTCCGCGCTGGGGATGGTCTCGCAGTTGAGCATCAGTTCATAGAAGGTATTGGGAATCTCTCCTTCCAGAACTTCAATACCACCCTCTCTGGCGGTATCGGAATCATCCATAGACAGATTGCCGCCAAAGGCGTAGTAATCCAGGTCCCCGGAAATAAGAGAGGACAGCAGGTTGGACTTGTCAATCACGGTTACCACCAGCTGATCAAAATCAGGGCAACCCAGCTGATAGACCTTATTGATGTCCAGCACCAGCTGGCTGCCGGGAATCTCCTCCGCAAACTTGCAGGGACCGGAGCCAATCGGGGCGTTCCACAGATCCAGTTTCATGATCTCCGCCGGCTCGGTCTCTGCCAGCAGATGGGTAGGCAATACATAAATCTCCCGGTTTTTGTCCAGCAGAAAGTCCTCCGGGGTGGTGGGACTCTTGAACGTGAGCTTTAGGGTGTAGTCGTCTACCGCCTCAACCCCCAGCTGCTCTCCCGCCACGGCACAGCCCTTGCTGTCGGTGCCCACCAGCACAGAGAAGTTTCCCCTGCCCAATGCCGGACAGTCCGGGTTCGTAATGAGGGCAATGGTATCCGCCCAGTGCCGGGCGGTCACTGGAGTGCCGTCGTGGAAGGCAGCCTTCTCATCCAGATGGAAGAGTACCGCCATACCGTCGTCAGCACTCTCCCAGCTTTTCGCACCCCGGGGGTCCAGGGTGCCATCGGCATGGACATAGGCTAGCCGGTCGTAGATCTTGTCGCAGATGATGCGGGTATAGTTGCTGCCCGAAGGGCTGTTGTAGGGCATCAGAGAATCCCAGGCATTGGACAGTCCATAGCGCACCGTGACCTGCTCCGCAGTCTCTTTCTCTCCGCCGCAGGCCGTCAGCCCCAGGGCCAGAACGGCTGCCATCAGCAATGCGATCAGTCGTTTCATGTCGTTCCTCCGTCTTTTTATTCCACTGTTACCGACTTTGCCAGGTTGCGCGGTTTATCGATGTCGCATCCGCGCTGGAGTGCGGTATAGTAGGCAAACAGCTGCATGGGCACCACCGCCAGGGAGGGCAGCAGCATGGGATGGGTCTCCGGAATGGCAATCACATGGTCTGCCGTCCGGCGCAGGTCGTCCGCCTTGTCACGGGTGGTCAGACCCAGCACGTCGGCTCCACGGCTCTTGACCTCCACCGCATTGCTCACCGTCTTTTCAAACAGGGGCCCGCACCCCGCCAGAGCCACCACCAGAGTACCGGACTCGATAAGGGAGATGGTACCGTGCTTCAACTCGCCGGCGGCATAGGCCTCCGAGTGAATATAGGAGATCTCCTTCAGCTTCAGAGAACCCTCCAGGCCCACGGCGTAGTCCAGATTGCGGCCGATAAAGAACATGGATGCCCGGTTAAAGTACAGAGTGGCAAAATACTGGATATCTTCCCGGTCCGCCAGGATCTCCTCCAGCTTGTCCGGGATACGCTGGAGCTCTGTCAGAATGGCGTCGTAGTCCTCCCGATCCAGGGTACCCAGCAGATCGGCACAGTACAGGCCGATGAGGTAGATCACCGCCAGCTGAGTGGAGTAGGCCTTGGTGGTGGCCACGGCGATCTCCGGCCCGGCCCAGGTATAGAGCACGCTGTCGCTCTCCCGGGCGATGGTGGAGCCAACTACATTGACGATGGACACCACTTTTGCGCCCAACCGTTTGGCCTCCCGCATGGCGGCCAGGGTATCGATGGTCTCACCAGACTGGCTGATGACCAGGGCCAGAGTATGCTCCGACACGATGGGGTCGCAGTAGCGGAACTCGGAGGCCAGAGTCACCTCCACCGGCTTTCTCAGCAGCTTTTCCAGGATATACTTGGCCGCCACGCCTACATGGTAGGAGGACCCGCAGGCGATGATATACAGCCGGTCCATCTCCTCCAGCTCACGAGCGGTAAGCCGCCAGTTGTCCAGCACAACACGGCCGTCCTTGATGCGGGGGGAGATGGTCTTGCGGATGGCTTCGGGCTGCTCCATGATCTCTTTGATCATAAAGTGCTCGTAGCCGCCCTTTTCCGCAGCGGAGATCTCCCAGTCCACATAACGCCGCTCCTTCTCCACTGGACGCAGGTAAGAATCGTACACCCACAGGTGGTCGGCGGTCAGTTCGGCGATCTCGCCATCGTCCAGCCAGCACACCTCCCGGGTGTACTTGATGAGGGCGGTGACATCGCTGGCCAGATAGTGGGCTCCATCGCCAAAGCCCAGGATCAGCGGACTGTCTTTCCGGGCTGCAATGAGCCGGTCAGGGCAGTCGGCGCACAGGATACCCAGGGCGTAGGCCCCCCGGATGGTGTGGAGGGTACGCACCACCGCGTCCAGCAGATCCCCCTGATAGTAATACTCCAGCAGCTGGGCCGCCACTTCGGTATCGGTATCCGACACGAACTGCACTCCCTCCGACTGGAGGAACTCCCGCAGCTCAGCATAGTTTTCAATGATGCCGTTGTGGACCACGGCAAACCGGCCATTTTCACTGACCTGGGGATGGGAATTGACATCCGATGGAGCCCCGTGAGTGGCCCACCGGGTATGGCCCACGCCAATAGTGCCATGGAGGGTGCTGCCGCCCTTGACAAGGTCGTTGAGCACCTGGAGCCGCCCCTTGGCCTTCTCCACCTGCATTCCTTCCGCTTCCCCGTAAACCGCTACACCGGCAGAGTCATATCCCCGGTACTCCAGTCTGGAAAGGCCGTCCAGCAAAATCGGCGCGGCCTCATCTCTTCCAACATATCCAACGATCCCGCACATGGTGATCCTCCTGCGTATTTGACGTGTTTGATAGATGGTGCTTTAAAATAGGATTATAGCACGGAAAAGCTGGTAAAACAATGGCAGAACGCCCGAAATTAGGTTTGTTCCTGCCGGCCTCTCCGTCTCACCTGGGTTCCCTCCACTAAAATGGTGTCCGCACCAAAGCGGCGCACCGCCGTCCAGGGAAAAACAGTGTCTGGTTCCCGCCCCAGCAGCCCGAACAGGCGCAGCCTCCCAGGCACAATCAACGCACTCACTTTCCCCTCCTCCAGGTCCATGACCACATCGCCTACATAGCCGATCCGGCTGCCGTCGGTAATGTTGATGATCTCCTTATCCCGCAGTTCCGATCCCCGGCACTCCATAGCGCACCCCTCCTTTTTTGCATCCCTATGCGCCAGCCGGGTTGACCCATTCCACTTACCATGTGGTAATCTTGCACCTATCTGACAGAGGGGATATAATGAAGCAGATGCAGCTTCTGGAGGGAGATCGTCATGCTGGACAATTTGGTTTATTGTCTCAATGGTACCACACCTATCTTTTTGCTCATGCTGCTGGGCGTAGCGTTCCGCAAAATGGGCTTTTTCAGCCAGGCATTTGCCGACAAGCTGAACAGTTACGTATTTAAAGTAGGTCTGCCCGTTATGATGTTCAAGGACCTGACCGGCTCCGACTTTTTCCAGGTGTGGGACACCTCCTTTGTGGCATTCTGTTTTCTTGCCACGCTGGCTTCCATCCTGCTCACCGCCCTGCTCAGCCGTATGCTGAAGGAGCCCCCGCTGCGAGGAGAATTTATCCAGGTGGGCTACCGCAGCAGCGTTGCCCTGCTGGGAGCTGCCTTCCTGGAAAACCTTTACGGCAGCGCCGGGGCTGCCAGTCTTATTATTATTGGCGCGGTGCCCCTCTATAATGCAGCAGCGGTGATAGTACTCTCCCTCACCAGCCCCAGTCAGAAGGGGCTGTCCAAAGGCGCGCTGAAGAAAGTAGCCAAAGGGATCATCACCAACCCCATCATCCTTGGCATCATCGCGGGCCTGGCCTGGACCCTGCTGCGCATCCCCCAGCCTACTATCCT
This sequence comes from Clostridiales bacterium, assembly GCA_022785125.1. GTDB lineage: Bacteria > Bacillota > Clostridia > Oscillospirales > Oscillospiraceae > Flavonifractor > Flavonifractor porci. Next base: position 26,219 of record JALFRA010000043.1, on the reverse strand, counting down.
CACCAAAACAGTGAACAGCATCTCCGCCACCGGCACTCCCCTGGGCCTCATGGCCCTGGGGGCCTCCTTTGACCGGAAGGAGGCCATCAGCCGTATCAAGCCAGCCCTCTCCGCCACCGCCCTCAAGCTGGTGGTCTTTGTGGGCATCTTCCTGCCCATTGCCGTGTCCATGGGTTTCCGGGATGACAAGCTAGTGGCCGCCCTCACCATGCTGGGCAGCCCCACCACCGTCAGCTGTTTCGTTATGGCCCGCAACATGGGCCACGAGGGCACCCTCACCTCCAGCACCGTCATGCTCACCACCGGCTTCAGCGCCTTTACCCTGACCCTGTGGCTCTATGCGCTGAAAACCCTGGCCCTCATCTGACTTTGACAAAAACAGACGGAGGAACTCCCCAAAACAAGGGAAAAAGACGGCGTTTTTCCCCCTTGCATTTTGGTATGGAGACACTATACTAATGTCTGCTGAATAAACCGCGATGCGGTTTATTCGTACGGCAGTAGCCGCGCAATTTTATAGAAGCGGCTCGAAGTGGCCGTTTTATGAAATTCAGCCATTGGTACAATGCGTATTTCCGTTGGTGCGTTAAGGTACACCAATGGACGCATTATACTAACACGGTACTTTCTATTTCCCATTTTTGTATCGAAAGGAAGCCCCTCCATGGAACAAGCTACCGTCCTCCGCCGGCGCGAGCCGGGCATCCTCTCCCTCACCTGGCCCATCTTTATCGAATTACTGCTCCAGATGCTGGTCGGTAACGCCGACCAGGTCATGGTGGGGCATTTTGACCCCAACGGCGTGGGCGCCATCGGCAACGCCAATCAGATCACCAATCTGGTCCTGCTGGTCTTTTCCGTTATTTCCACCGCCTCCACCATCCTCATCTCCCGCTACCTGGGCGCGGAGGACAAACGGCGGGTCAACGAGACCTACACCCTCTCCCTGCTGGTCAACGCCATCTTCGGTCTGGCGGTAGGCACCCTGCTGATCGTCCTGTGCGGCCCCATCTTCACCCTGATGCAGGTGCCGGCGGAAATTCTGGACCGCAGCTGCCTGTACCTGCGGATCATCGGCGGCGGTATGGTATTCCAGGCGGTCTACCTCACCTTTACCGCCTTCTTCCGTTCCAACCAGATGATGAAGGAGAGCATGATCGTGGCGGTGATCATGAACCTGCTCAACATCGGCGGCAACGCGGTGCTCATCGGCGGCGCCTTCGGCCTGCCTGCCCTGGGCGTGGCGGGCGCCGCCCTGTCCAGCGACATCTCCCGGGTGGTAGGGGTCATCCTCATTGCCGTCCTGTTCCGCCGGAAGTTCGGGCCTGTGCTCTCCTTCAAGCTGCTGCGCCCCTTCCCTACGGATCAGCTGCGCCGGCTGCTCCGCATCGGCATCCCCGCCGGCGGAGAGTCCATTTCCTATAACCTGTCCCAGGTGGCCATCCAGTCCATTTGCAACCTGTTTGCCATCTTTGTGATCAACACCCGGGTATACGCCAATATGTTCGCCATGCTCACCTATATGTTTGGCTCGGCCATCTCCCAGGCCGCCCAGGTCATGGTGGCCCATCTGATGGGAGCCGGCCGTATCCCTGATGTAGAGCGGCTGGTCAAACGCACCCTGCTGGCCTCCATCAGCATCTCCGCTTTGGTGGCAGTGGTGCTGCTGGTGTTCTGCCAGCCCCTGTTAAGCCTGTTCACCCAGGACCCTCAGGTGCTGGAGCTTTTCCGCCTCATTATGATCATCGAGATCCCCCTGGAACTGGGCCGGGCAGTGAATATGGTGATGTGCCGGGCCCTCCAGGCCTGCGGCGATATCCGCTTTCCCATCACCATCTGCATCTTCAGTGCCTGGCTTACCGCTGTGGTAGGCGGTTTCCTGCTGGCCGTGCCTCTGGGCCTGGGGCTGGCGGGGCTGTGGATCGCCATGGCCTGTGACGAGTGCCTGCGGGCGGTGCTCTTCCTGCTGCGGTGGCGCAGCCGGGCCTGGTGCCGCAAAAATGTACTGTCCATGTAAGAAAGGATGTGTTGTCCATGAAGACCGGGATCGTGCTGGAGGGCGGAGCCATCCGCACCATCTTCTCCTCCGGCGTGTGCGACGCCCTGCTCACTGGCGATATTATGACAGATTATGTCATCGGAGTCTCCGCCGGAATCGCTTATGGCGTCAGCTATGTGTCCAGACAGATCCGCCGCAATCTTGATATTATGGTAAACTACGTCAACGACAAACGATACATGGGTATGGGCAATCTGTTCCGCCGGGACAACCGGGCCTATTTCGGTCTGAACTTTGTGTTCGGGGAGATTCCCAACAAGCTGATCCCCTTTGACTATGACACCTTTAACGCCTTTCCGGGCGAAGTGGAGGCCGCAGTCACCAATCTGGATACCGGCAAGGCAGAGTATCTCCCGGTGGACCGGAGCGACAAAAAATTTACCATTCTCCAGGCCACCTGTGCCATGCCCCTTCTCTTCCCCATCTTCCACATTGACGGCAAGCCCTGCCTTGACGGCGGCGCCGCCGATGCCATTCCCTTTGACCGTGCCTTTGAAAAGGGGTGTGACCGGGTCATTGTGGTACTCACCCGGGAGCGGGACTTTCGGCGTCAGCCGGAGAAGCTCCAGCCCATCATTGACCGCTTTTACCGAAAATATCCCAAGTTCTGCGATACCATGCGCCGCCGGGCAGATACCTATAATGAGTCCCGGGAAAAGCTTTTCCAACTGGAAAAGGAGGGGCGGGTGCTCCTCTTTGCCCCTCACAACACTCAGGGCTTCAGCCGCACCGAGCGGGACGTAGCCAAGATTCAGGCTCTTTGGCAGGACGGCTACGACGAGGGCATAGCCCGGTTGGACGAGGTCCGTTCCTTCCTGGCAGGACAATAATACAGGACCCGGACGGCGGCCGCCGTCCGGGTCCTTTGCGTCTTATTCCATTCCGCTGATCTCTGTGACCATAGCCATATTGGCATCCTGTCCGGCGCCGTCGGGCAGAGTCACATTGGAAACAGCCACAGGCTTGCCGTCCTCATCCAGGGTCACCTGGACGGAAACCTTGGCCCCCTCGTCCTCCCGGGTCCAGAGGTAGCTGCCGTCCTGCTCCATGGCATCGGTGATATCCGTCTCCTCCCCATCCACGATGAGAATGATGCGGCCGTCTCTCTCCTCCACTGCCGTATCGGGCAGGCGCAGGGCGGTGATGGTCTCGCCGGTATCATCCATCACGATCTCTTCCCGGTAATCTCCCAACGAGGCAGATGTGCGGATGGTGGCCAGCAGGCCTTCCAGGGCCTCCGGGTTGGCGGCGCTGACGGTCACCATCAGAGCCACAGTTACCACGGCGGCGATCAATCCCACCCGCAGCGGGCGGCGGACTGGCTTTTTCTGCTTCTGTTCTGCCATTTCAATAACCTCCTGTAAGGCTTCTTCGGAGACGTGAAGCTCCGAGCATCGTTCACGGTATGCGTTGTGGTCGAACATCATCGTTCCCCTCCTCTTCTTCGGAAAGCGTCCGGCGCAGCCGGGCCCGGGCCCGCTGGAGCCAGGTCTGTACGGTGGAGGGATTGACCCCCATGGCCGCCGCCGTCTCCTTGACGGAGCAGCCCTCGTAGTAATAGAGGTAGATGGTCAGGCGGTACTTCCCATCCAGCGCCATCACCGCCTGAAACACCTCTTCCCGGCGGTCCTCCGCCGGAGGGGGAGCCTCATCCCGCTCCTCCAGCGGCACCGCCCGGCGGCGCCAGAAGGAACGCATCACCTTCCGGCTCTCATTGACTGCCACCCGCAGCAGCCAATGCTTCAGGTGGTCCTCACTCTCAAAGGCGTCCTGCTGGTAGAGCTTGAGGAGCACCGTCTGCACCACATCCTCCGCGTCCGCCCGGGTCCGCAGGGCGTGGTAGGCCACCCGGTAGAGCATATCGCCATAGGTCCGGGCCGCCTGTTCAAATGTCTCGTCGGTCATGACTACTCCCTTTCTGTGGGTTTGTTTGAAAGGCCTTTCATCAGGAATATCCCCCAAAGGGGCAAAAAATCTCACCAGGAAGGGAAAAATTTTTGGGGCGTCTGAACGACGCCCCAAAAATTTTTCCCGACCCAACTGCCGGTAGACCGTGAAATACATGGTGAGGATGCAGGCCAGACCGCCCAGCACATTGGAAATAGGCTCGGCCAGGAACACACCGTCTGCCCCAAAGCCCACCGCAGGCAGGATCAGGGTGAGGGGCGCCACAATGAAGGCCTTGCGGAGCAAGGAAAAGAAGATGGCGCTTTTGGACCGGCCCAGCCCCACAAAGACCGACTGGCCGATAAACTGGAAGGCCATAAAGAAGAACATGGCGAAGTAGATGCGGAAGGCGGGGATACCGGCGGCAATGAGATCCGGCTCTTTGTTGAAGATACGGATCAGAGGTTCGGGAAGCAGCATCACTAACACCCAGACTGCCACCGAATACCCCACCGTCAGCACCGTGGTAAACCGAACGCCCTGGCGTACCCGCTCATACTGGCCTGCCCCGTAATTGTAGCCCAGCACCGGCTGACAGCCGCTGGTGATGCCCTGGACCGGCATGGTGATGATCTCCCGGACGGAGTTGATCACCGTCATGACGCCTACATACAGATCGCCGCTGTAGGCCTCCAGGCTGGCGTTGCACAACACCTGGGCCAGACTGTTGGTCATGGACATGACAAACCCGGAGGTGCCCAGGCTTAAAATACGTCTGACCCGCTCCGCCTTGAGCCGGAGGGCGGACAGTCTCAGCTTCAGGATGGCCTTTTTCCCAGTGAGGAATCTCAGTACCCACACAGCCGAGCAGGCCTGAGAGAGCACCGTGGCCAGAGCAGCCCCCTGCACTCCCATATTCAGCAGTAAAATAAAGACAGGGTCCAATATGATGTTGACCACCGCTCCCACCGCCACCGTGACCATACCCATGCGGCTGAAGCCCTGGGCGTTGATGAAGGGATTCATACCCAGGCTGATCATGACGAAGAGGGTGCCCAGGATGTAGATGGTTAGGTAGTCGTTGGCGTAGGGAAAGGTAACGTCGCTGGCTCCGAACAGATAGAGAATTGGCCGGCGGAAAATAAGAGTCAAAATAGTGAGGGCCGTGCCAAACAGCAGCAGCAGGGAGAAGGAGTTGCCCATGATCCGCTCCGCTTCCTCATTCTCTCCTCTGCCCTGACAGATGGAACACAGCGGGGATCCGCCCATGCCGCACAGATTGGCAAAACCCATTAAGATGGAGATGATGGGCAGACACAGCCCCAGCCCCGTCAGGGCCAGGTGTCCGGGCAGGCGGCCCAGGTACATCCGGTCCACCACGTTGTAGAGGATGTTGATGAGCTGGGCCACCGTCATAGGTACCGCCATGGAGACGATATTGCGCGCCATGCTGCCCTTGGAAAAATCATTCTGGGTCCGGGCTTGCGTAGCCGGTCACCTCTTCTCTTGCAATTTGGATGGTTTTGGGGTATACCTATAGGGAACCTACAGATCCGCCGTCTGGATACGGCGGAGACATAATAGATGATTATACTACCGTTTTAAAGTACAGACAACGGAAAGGAACTGATTTCTTTGACACTGTTGGAGCAGGCCAAGGCTATGGGGCCTCAGCTGCGGGCCATGAAGGACGACCTCCACCGCCACCCCGAACTGAGCTTTCAGGAGGTGCGTACCACTGGAATTTTAAAAGAAAAGCTGACTTCTTTGGGTCTGGAACTCATTGACCTGGGCATGGACACCGGCGTGGCAGCCCTGCTGCGGGGCGCACGCCCCGGCAAGACGGTGGCCCTCCGGGCCGACATCGACGCCATCGCCCAGCAGGAGGCGGCTCACGACGGGGCCATGTCCCAGTGCGACGGGCTGATGCACGGCTGCGGCCACGATTTCCACACCGTGGGACTATTCGGTGCAGCCTGCCTGCTGGCCCAGCTCCGGGACCAGCTGGCGGGCAACGTAGTCTTTCTCTTCCAGCCCGCTGAGGAGGTCACCCAGGGGGCCCAGGCCATGATCGACCATGGGCTGTGGGACAAGCTGCCTGCAAAGCCTGACTGTCTCTTCGGACTGCACAACCGGCCCGAGCTGCCCGCCGGGCAGATCGCCGTGATGGAAGGGCCGGTGATGTCGGGCAAGAGCCACTTTGTCATTACCCTCCACGGCATCTCCGGCCACGGCGGCTCCCCCCACAAATGTACCGACGTGATCGTAGCCGGTGCGGCGGTGGTCAACGCCCTGCAAACGGTGGTGAGCCGCAACACCGATCCCCTGGAAAGCCTGGTGTGCTCCGTGTTGTCCATCCACGCCGGTACCCCGGACAATTTCGTCCCCGACGTGCTCACTATGACGGGAAGCATCCGGGCCCACGGCACCGCCGCCCATCGTCACGCCGAGGAGCGGCTGCGCGAGCTGACGCTTGGGGTATCCGCCGCCTACGGCTGTACCGCTGAAGTGGAGTTCCATCCCGGCGTGCCCGCCACCGTCAACTCCCACTCCATGACCGCTCTGGCCAGAAAGGCGGCCTTGGCTTTGGTGGATGCGGATCATGTAGTCTCCCCCGCCCCCGACATGGGTTCCGAGGACTTCGCCGTCTTTGGGCGGGATGTGCCCGCCTTCTTCTACTGGCTGGGTTCCGGCTTCCCCGGCCAGTTCAACCCCTGCTGGCACAACGAGCACTACCGTACTGACGACAGCGCCCTCCCTCTGGCATCTGCTTTGCTGGCTCAGTCTGCCCTGGTAGGCCTGGAGGCCTGATTTTACAAACCAAAAACGTCCCCCGGATCTTCGGATCCGGGGGACGTTTTTATCTCAGCGCAGAGCGGGAGGACGTATGCCCAGCTGACGGGTCAGGTAGAGTTTGGCACAGGTCTGGATGCGGCTCACCAGCTCCGCCACACTGGTGAGGCTATTTCTGGTGAGCAGCAGACTCTTGGCGGTAGCGTAGTACATCTGCATAGCGTGATGCCGGGCCACCGGGTCACTGATGATCTTTAACTCGGCTACATCAGAACCGTGAATGGCCAGGGTCAGAGAAATCAGGGCAGCGTAGCCCACAGCATCTGCCAGCAGGCTGTCCAGGAAGCGGTCCCGGAATCCCTGATGCCGGCGGTATTCCGCCTTGGCATATCCGTCCCACAAGGCCCCAAAGGTCTGGCGATAGGACCGGAAGAGCTGCTCTATGGTATCCAGCAGGTAGCGGCGGAACCGCTCCTCCTCGTCCGGACCGGAGAGCGGGTGGAAAAAGGAGGCGGCATAGACACTGAGCGTGTTACCCATAAAGTAGCCTAAATCATAGGCACAGGGACCGGCAAAGGTATACTCCATGTCGATGACCTTCATACGGTCACCGTCGATAAAGATATTGCCCGGGTGGAGATCAGAGTGAATGAGGGCCTCTGCGTGGCTCATATACCGGTGGCGCAGCAGATAGGTCTCCGTCTGTACCGCCGGCTCCTCCAGCCCCGCCCGCATATACATCGTCTCGGCCGCGGGCGCAAAGGGCGAACGGTGGAGCATACTCCACTCCTCCATGACCCTGCGCATACCGCTGTTGGTAAAAGTTTGGGCCAGCTCCCGGAACTTCTCCCGGGACAGATAAAATTCCGAGGTAAAAAAGGCGATGGATGCCATGAACGCACCACAGTTTCGCCCCAGCTCCGGGAAAATCTCTCCCCGGGCCAAGCCGCTGCGGCAGGGGTGGAGGTAGGACACGTCCTCCATGGCGAACACATTATTTTCCCGGTCCACCCAGTAGACCTCCGGTACATACTGGGGCACGATAGCCCGGCGCAGCCGCAGGCTGGCCGCTTCCAGCTGATTGCGGGAGGGAGGGAGACGATAGCTGGACTCCCGGGCAGAGCGGATGTTCTCCTGTCCCTGCTTGACGATCATGGACCGCCTGGGGGTGCTGACTTGGAAAATGTCGTTGATCAGTCCCGCCGAATCCTCCCCCTGCTCACCGATGACACGGATCTCCAAGGGGCCCTCCTCCGCGAAGGACGGATCATGGTCGCGCAAATAGGCCGGCAGATTTTCTCTGGTCAGAATCAGCATGGCGGCACTCCTCCCTTTCCCTCAAGGGACAATATTTGCAGGATACCAAAAGTATACCCTGCCCCGCCCAGGATGGAAAGCGATATCTTTGCCCCGGCCCTGTCATTTTTTGCCCTCGCCGGTCAGAGCGCGTGGAAGCAGGGGGTGTGGCGGCGGTAGGTGGCTACCCACCGGAAGCCGCAGGCCTCCAGCAGGGCCAGCGCCTGGGGGAAGCCCGCTCCGATATAGCGGGCCTGGTGGGCATCGGAGCCCAGAGTGATGATCTCGCCGCCCAGCTCCCGATAGAGCTTCAGCAGCCACTGCCACTCCTCCACCGTGGTGCCCTGGGTGGTGTTAAATTCGATGCCCCGTCCTGAGTCAATGACCTGCCGGAGCAAAGCGGCCAGTCGCTCCTCCCATGGTTCCAGCGTCAGCTGGTACTCTGCCGGCAGATAGCGCAGGGGATAAATGATATGGCCCAGTACATCGTAGCTGTTTGTTACAGCCAGTTCCTCCATCTGGCAAATATAGTCCTCCAAGATGGCCTCCGCCTCCCGGCGGCTGGTACAGGCCTTGGCCGCTGTGTAGATGCCGATGCCCCCATAAGACAGGCTGGTGGAATGGAGAGAGCCGATCACAAAATCCAGCTGGGGCAGTTTCAGTCCCAGATCCACAGCCTCGGTGTCCACTGTACTGTTGCCCACCTCAATGCCCACCCGCAGTTCCACCTGGCCTGCCAGACGGGTACGCAGCCGCCGCCACTGCTGAAGCACCGGCGCAAAGTCATAGCTGGCGGGCAGGCGGTTGCCCTGCTGGTCCAGCAGGTTCCAGTGCTCGGTGATGCACAGCTCCGCCACGCCGGCCGCTCGGGCCGCCCGGGCATTTTCCATCAACGTGGATTTACTGTCTCCCGAAAAATAGGTGTGGGTATGGTAATCCGATCTATATCGCAGCATAACGTTCCCTTTCTCTTCGCTAAATTCTCTCGCCTTATTATAACCTTCCGCAGAAAAAAAGCAAGGCGGCGGGAGAAACTCCCGCCGCCCAACGGTCACCGGACCGCGCCCATGGCGCTGAACTGGCGGACCACCGCCCCGCACAACTCGTTATAGTACTTCAGATAGTCTTTCTTGGCCTGCCGCTCCCGGCTCTTCTGCCGCTGGAACTCGGCCCAGCGCAGGCAATGCTTGTGGCAGCCCTCACAGTAACTGGAACAGCTCTGCTGACATGGAAGCATGGCGGAAACCCCTTTCTCCCGGCCTGGATGGATCCTTGACGGCTCGGCTGTACCGCCCTGGACCACTGCCCCCATTGTACTGCCCTGTCTCTGCGCTTTCCATCAGCTTTTGGTAAAAGACTGTAAAGTTTCTTTTGACTGCCCAAAAGGCTCCCGGCACTGCCGGGAGCCTCTTCCTGTTTTACAGCCAGGTTTCTCCCTGGCTGCTTTTCTTATAGTCGTGGGTCACAGAGGCCTCCAGGATCTCATGGTAAGCCCAGTGCTCCCGGGCCACGTCATGAAAGGGAAGCTGAGTCTCCCGCTCTCCCGCTTGCCGATCCATGGCACGGTTGAGGATCTTTACCGCCTCCGCTCTTGTCACGTTGCGGCCCGGCTGGAAGGTGCCGTCGGTACCGCCGGATATCCACCCCTGGCTGGCTGCGAAAGCGATCTCCCGGGCCGCCCAATAGCTGGCGGACACGTCGGGAAATTTGTGACTGCCGCCGGTGACGGCAAAGAAGCCGCACACCATCTTCACCAGCTCCGCCCGGCGGACAGGCTGGGTGGGGCGGAAGGTTCCGTCCGCATAGCCCTGGACAATGCCGTATTTCCGGGCGAAATGGACGTAGGAGCTGTACCAGTCCCCCAGGCTCACATCGGAAAAGCCGCCGGTGCCCTCCTCATAACTATAAAGTGGTTCTCCATTACGATCTACCGCCAGCCGGGTCAGCATCGTCACTGCCTCTCCCCGGGTCAGAGAACTGTCCGGGTGGAACGCTCCATTGCTGCCCTGCACATAAGCCGTATGGTCCGCCGTGTTTAGAGCCGCCTCCGGCTGAGGCACATAAAATTCCTTATAAAGTTCCTGCAATTCCCCATTTTGCGCCAAAAACTGATACCGGAAATGGACTTCACCGTCCACTTGGGTGATGGTCTCGTTGAGCTCCAGCTGCTGCCGTATGGCCTCCACCCCGTACCAGGGACTGCTGGGATCGGTGTTGCCCGCCTGGTAGTCGGCCATGCCAATGTAAAGGGAAACTCCTGTACCCTTCACCGTATCCGCCCACCACTTCACAATGGTCTCATAATCCATACTTTTATGGCCGATATACCAGTAGACCTGGGGGCAGATGTAGTCGATCCACTCCTCCTTCACCCACTTGCGGCTGTCCGCGTAGGAGGCGTAGTAGCTCTCAAAGCCGCCGGTAGTATTGGAGCCCTGGGACTGGCTGCTCTTGTCTGCCCATACGCCGGAGGGGCTGATGCCGTAAGACAGATCGGGATCAATGGCATGAAGCCGCTCCCCCATCTCCTTCACCAGCTGGTTCACATTGTCCCGACGCCAATCCCCAATGTCGGAGAAGCCGCTGCCGTACTGGGCATAGGTGTCGGCGTCGTCAAAGTTTGCGCCGGGATAGAAATAGTCGTCCATGTGGATGCCGTCGATGTCGTAATTGCGCGAGAGCTCCTCGGCGCTCTGGATGATATACTCCCGCACCTCGGGCAGGCCGGGGTCGAAGTAGAACTTGCCGTCGTACTCCACCACCCAGTCCGGGTGGACCTTGGCGGGATGATCGGCGGTCAGGCTGTCATACTCGGACTGGCCTCCCTTGGTCACCCGGAAGGGGTTGATCCAGGCGTGAAGTTCCAGCCCCATCTCATGGGCCTTCTCCACCCAGTAGGCCAAGGGATCAAAGCCGTCTGCCGGGGCCTGACCCTGTCGGCCCGTCAGATCGGCGCTCCAGGGATAGTAACTGGAGGGATAGAGGGCGTCGGCGGAGGGCCTCACCTGTAAGATTACGGCGGTCATGCCCATATCGGCGCAGGTCTGCAAGATCTTGTCCGCGTCCGCCTTCAGCACCGCCGGGTCGGTGGTGGCCTTGCTGGGATAGTCCAGCCGGTATACCGTGCTCACCCACACCGCCCGGAATTGGTCTGGATTCTTTACTTCATTCTTCCCGGCGCTGGTCTGGGTGCGGATGGCCATGCCTGCCAATGCCAGGGCACTGATCAGCACAATAGCCACCACAAATTTCCATACTTTTGTCATGGGATTCTCCTTGCTTTGGTTCTGAGGACGGCGGGCTACTTCTCCTGGGCGGCAATCCGCTCCGCCAGGTCGTTGAGGTAGACCCAGCGCTCCATCTTCTCCTCCAGGGCGGCCTCCAGCTCAGTCTGCTTCTCCTGCAGTTCCTGGAGGGCCACATAGTCGGTAGCCTTGGCCGCCTGCTCCGCCTGGACCTGGGCGATCTGCTCCTCCAGGGCGGCAATATCGTCGTCAATGGTCTCAAACTCCCGCTGCTCCTTGTAGCTGAACTTCAGCTTCTTGGGGGCGGCAGGGCGCTCCTTCCCCTTGTCGGGTGCAGAAACCTTGGGCGCCTTTGCCTTCTCCTCCGCCCGCTGGGCAGTAAGATACTCGGTATAACCGCCGGGATAGGCCCGCACAGAGCCGTCCCCCTCCACGGCAAACACCCGCCGCACCACCCGGTCCAGGAAATAGCGGTCGTGGGACACTGCAATCACTGCGCCGGGGAAGGTGTCCAGATAGTCCTCCAGAATGGACAGGGTCTGAATATCCAGGTCGTTGGTGGGCTCATCCAGCAGCAGCACATTGGGAGCGGCGGCCAGCACTGAGAGCAGATAGAGCCGCCGCTTCTCCCCGCCGGACAGCTTGCAGATGGGGGACCACTGAACCTCCACCGGGAAAAGGAACTGCTCCAGCAGCTGAGAGGCGGTGAGCATTCCCTCTGCCGTCTCAATGTTGTTGCCAATCTCCTTCACATAATCAATGACCCGGGTATCCCCGTTCATGTCGGGCACTTCCTGGCGGAAGTAACCAAAGCGGACCGTCTCGCCCACCTCCACGGTGCCGGAATCGGGAGCCAGGGCCCCTGCCATCAGGTTAAGCAGGGTGGATTTGCCGCTGCCATTGGAGCCCACAATACCGATGCGGTCATCCCGCAGCAGCATACAGTCAAAGTCCCGGACCACGGTCCGGTCCCCGAAGGCCTTGGTGACCCCCGCAAGCTCCACCGTCTTTTTCCCTAGACGGCTGGCACGGGCGGACAGTTCCAAGGTACTTTTTTCCGTGGGGCCGGTCTGGGCCTTCAGGGCCTCGTACCGCTCCAGCCGCTCCCGGCTCTTGGTGCCCCGGGCGGTGGGGCCCTGCATCACCCACTGGTACTCCCGGCGGAGGATGGCCTGGCGCTTGCGCTCACTGGCTTTTTCACTCTCCATCCGAGCCGCCTTCCGCTCCAGATATTTGTCATAGTTGCCCTCATAGGTGTAGAGCCTGCCGCCCTCCACCTCCACCATTTTAGTGACAATGCGCTCCAGAAAATACCGGTCGTGGGTGACCATCACCAGGGCGCCCTTCCAGCTTCTCAGAAAGTCCTCCAGCCAGCCCACCATCCGGTCATCCAGGTGGTTGGTGGGCTCATCCAGCAGCAGCACGTCGCAGGGCCGGGCCAGCACCGCCGCCAGGGCCACCCGGCGGCGCTCCCCGCCGGACAGCTCCCCCACCTTCTGGTCAAACCGGGGCACCCCCAGCTGATTCAGAATGGTCTTGGCCTCATACTCCGCCAGGGTGCGGTCGTCCCCGTCCAGCCCCAGCAGCACCTGCTCCAGCACGGTATGTTCCCCGGGAAATACCGGGTTCTGGGGCAGGTAGGCCAGGCGCACGTTGGGGTCAGGCCGGACAGTCCCTCCGTCCGGCTCCTCCGCCCCGGCCAGCAGCCGCAGCAGGGTGGATTTTCCGCATCCGTTGACGCCGATGATACCCACCTTGTCCCCCGGCTCCACATAAAACGAGACAGAGTCCAGCAGACTGCGGGTCCCGTAGGTCTTGGTCAGTTGTTCCGCCGATAACAGCATATTGTTCCCTCGCTTTGTCGATATCCCGTATAGTATAGCGGAAATGGCTGAAAAAGAAAAGGCCCCATGGTACTTGACAGGCAACCGTATTACTCATATAATACAGTCAGAAAGTGTACTAGTCCAGTAATACAGTTAGGAGGTGGTAAGGCCATGTGTGATTTTGGCGGCTTCGTCCCGGCGGACGGTCTGCCCATCTATCTGCAGATCGTGCGCTATGTAGAGCGGGGCGTGGCGGCCGGCACCATTGCCGACGGCGAGGAACTGCCCTCCCGCCGGGTGCTGTCGGCCCAGCTGGGCGTTAACCCCAACACGGTGCAGAAGGCCTACCGCCTGCTGGAGGAGGAGGGGCTCATCACCTCCCGCTCGGGGGCCAAAAGTGAAGTGTGCGCCCCGCCGGATCAGGTAGCGGCCCTTCGTACCCGGCTGCTGGAACAGGAGGTCGCCGCCTTTGTGCGCTCCCTGCGGCAGTCCGGGCTGGAGAAGGAGGCCGCTTTGGAGCTGATCGGCCGGCTGTGGGACCGAAAGGAGGAGGACCCGTGAGACAATATGTAAGTCTGATGATGGTAGCCGCCCGCTCCCGGCTGTGGCAAGTGATCCTGATCACCGCCGGCACCAGTGCCGCTCAGGTGGCACTGGCTATTTCCATGCTGAACAGAGTGAGTCTATATGGTTTTATGCAGAATTCCCTGTTCCATCTGCTGTTCACCGCAGGTCTGGTGCTGATCTGTCTGTCGCTGGCCTCCTTCGGTATGGAGCGGGGCGGCAGCAAGCTTGGCTATACCCTCCGCCGCCTGCCCTGCGGAGAGGAGACGGCCACCCTGGTGTTTGCCCTTCACCACTTCCTCTGCCTGCTGATCTACTGGGGCGGGCAGATCGCAGCAGCATGGTATATTGCCCTGCGCTTCTGCGCCCTCTCAGACGGCGCCTTTCCCATGCTGGTGTTCTATTACAGCGGATGGTTTCACGGAATTCTGCCCGGCCTGGACTGGCCCATCTACATCCGCAATGTGGTGATGCTTGCGGCTCTGGCCATGGCGGCAGCCACCTGCTCCTACCACTGGCGGCGGGGTGATAAGCCCTTTACCGTCCTGCCCCTGGCCGCTTTTGCCGGTCTCACCTTCCCTGCCGACATTGGCGCCTTCGGTTTACCGGGACCGGGCAGCGATTTTGTTGCCAGTCTGCCCAATTTGTACGCTGAGGTCCCAAGCAATATCATGACCGCACTCTTCCAGCTGGGCGTCTTTGTGACAGCTCTGATCATCGTCACCTACAACCTGATAGGGAGGGCTGGCTATGTGGACACCTGAACGCGCCTATCCCCTGGGCTTTCCCGGCAGGCAGGCTCTCCAGATCACACTGGGTGGTTTGGGGCTCGCCTTCGCCATCGGCTATTTCCGGTTTCTCGCCTCCTTCTTTTCCGCCAAAGAGGAGCTCTACACGTCCGTCAAGATCGACAGCAAATGGGTCTCCAAACTCATTGAGGGTTCGGTCATTGCCCCGTTCTCCCACCTGCTGGGCGGGGTATCGCTGGGGCTGACCCTGGTAGCCCTCTGCCTCATAGCCTCTCTCTTTCTTCATTATGCCTGGCATAAGCTGGGCAGCCGCAGCATCTACCGCATGAAGCTGCTCCCCAACCGCTGGGAGCTATGGCGGCGGGTGGTCGTTATCCCTCTGGTAGGCCTGGCTGCCTGCGCGCTGCTGTGGAGCCTGCTGCTCCTGCTGTGCGCCCTCACTTACCGCTACGGGACGCCGGAGGGCCACCTGCCCCCCAACTGTTGGGGTTCCTTCCCCTTCTACTGGATCGGAGGCTGCTATGCTTGAACTGAATCAGGTCCGCAAAAAATACTTCGGCTCCACCGTGGCGGTGGATGATCTGTCCCTCACCATAGGCCCCGGGGAAATCGTAGGACTGTTTGGGGAGAACGGCGCCGGCAAAACCACGCTGCTCAAGTGTATCCTGGGCCTGCTGTCCTATCAGGGCCAAATCATCCTGGACGGCGCCCCAGTAAACCGGGCCAATATCTCCCGCCTGTCTTTCGCCACCTGCGAGCACTCCTTCTTCCCCAACCTGGCCGCAGAGGAACACAGAATTTTTCTCACCAGCCAGTTTCCTACTTTCCGTCAAAAACGCTTCCACGCTCTCCTGGACTTCTTCGAGCTGCCTGCCCACAAGCCCATCCGTCGGTTTTCCACCGGCCAGAAGAACCAGTTTGAGGTGATCCTGGCCCTGTGTCAGGGCGCCGACTACATCCTGATGGATGAGCCCTTCGCCGGCAACGACATCTTCAACCGGGAGGACTTCTACAAGGTGCTGCTGGGTATTCTGGAACCCAACGAGACCATCCTGCTGTCCACCCACCTACTGGAGGAGGTACAGCACTTCATCAGCCGGGCAGTTCTGCTGCAAAAGGGCAGACTGGTGGGAGACACCTCCACCCTGGATCTGGAGGAGCAGGGCAAGAGCCTCATGGACTATGTGAAGGAGACCTATCGCTACAAGGCTGACCGGGTCAGTCAGGCCCTGGACCAGCTCACCGGCAAGGAGGAGGGAGAAGGATGAAAAGCGCTCTGGCTCTGCTTCTGGCTCTGGTGGTCGTCTTCGGCGGACTGCTGGGCTGGACCAATGCTCAGCTGCAGCAACAGGGTACAGATGTGACTATCTCTGCCACCACCCTGGCAGGAGACCCGGCAGCTGCCGCTGACGTCCAGGTCACCAGCTATACCGAGTATCAAAATCACCTCTTCTGGCGTCATTCCTTTCCGGCGGACAGCCCGGAGAAGGGTGAGACCAGCTGCGCCTTTTCCCAGGCTGCCCATTTCGCAGAGGATAACTTTTCTTGGGGACCCTACTTTGACATCGAGCTGCTTGGACACGGTATAAGCAGTCCCTTCCATATAGAGGAGCAGCTCTCTCCTTCTCTGCTTGCTCTCTTGAAGCAGATCCAGAGTGAGCGGCCCAACGTCGCCGTTTCGGAGCGGCGGGTGGACCTGTCCGACTATACCGATCACTATCCCCTGGAGGTCTCCGGCTCTTTCACCCAATTTGTGCGCGACCCGCTGACACCCAAGCAGCTCACCCAGCTGGTGGAGGACTACTTTTTCTTTCCTCTGACCAAGAACACATATGCCACCGTCTCTCTGGAGACCAACGAGAAGAACGGCCAGCTCCGCGGTTATGACTTTGACCTGGAATATGATTTGAGTCTGTCTACCCAGACTGTAATGCGGGACTATATCACCTATTTCGCCCTCATTCCCGGCGGAGACCGGGCCGATCTGCTGGACACCAGTCATATTCCCGGCGGCTGGGGGATATACGCCCTCACCGGCACCAGCGGAGAATCCACCGCCATCTCCACCCTCTACTCCATACCCGATGGCGGGCAGGTGGTCCGTCTCTTTGGCGGCCCGGAGGGAGACGACTGCCTCTACCTGCTGACTTTGGAAGAGAACACGCTGTTTTTCACCCAACTAGACCCCAAAAACGGCCAGGCGGTGGTCCATCTGCCTCTCTTCCCCTGGACAGAGGATCAGGAGATCCTCAGTACCCTGTGGCAGGAAGATTATCTGGCCCTTTTTACCGGCAGCGGCTCCTTCGCGGTACTGGTTCCCGACGGCCAGGGGGGCTGGAAGGTGGATCTGACCGGGGCCCTCTATGACCAGTACGCCCTCAACTGCTACCCGTCAGCCGATGAACTGAGCAGATATGCCCGATACAGCACTACCTCCTCCCTCTACGACCATGAGGGCCACCGGCTGATCTTTGCCGACTCCTATTACGCACGGGACGAAAAGAACACCTCGTTCTTCCTGTCTGTATACGATCGGGACGGGCTGGCCTATCTGGGGATCTATCAGTTCAGCCTGCCCGCAGATGTGTATACACTGTATGGTGCCTACCGCAACACCGCCCCCTCCCATGTGCTCTCCTGGTCGGAAACTGCCTCTTGACAAAACCGGGCGGTTCGGCTAGAATGGGTAACAATCAAATCCCAGAACAGGCAATGATGGGAAGAAGGCACGTCCCGTCCCCCTCAGAGAACCGGTGGTTGGTGCGAACCGGCGGAGGAAAGCGTGCGGATACTGATCCCGGAGCCGCCTGCCTGAAGCCGCTGTTGTAGGGCAGGCCGTCACGGCCACGTTATCGGCCGGGGCCTTGTTGGAGGCCATGAGCGTCCGCCGGTGACGGCGGGCGGAAGCAGGGTGGTACCGCGTATTTTACGCCCCTGACCATAATCTGGTCAGGGGCGTTTTTCGTACTCTGGCCCAAGGAGGAATTTTAGCTATGAAACCCGCACAGGAAAAGTACATCCCCTTCGTCCCGCTGAAAATGGAAAAGCGCTCCTGGCCCGACAAGGAGCTGAAAGCGCCCCCTATCTGGTGCTCCGTGGACCTGCGGGACGGCAACCAGGCCCTCATTGATCCCATGAACGTGGAGGAGAAGCTGGAGCTGTTCCATACCCTGGTGGACATCGGCGTGAAAGAGATCGAGGTGGGCTTCCCCTCCGCCTCCGAGACCGAGTATGAGTTCATCCGTACCCTCATTGAGGGCGGCCACATCCCCGACGACGTGACCATCCAGGTGCTGGTCCAGGCCAGAGAGCACCTGATCCGCAAGACCTTCGAGGCCATTGACGGTGCCAAGCACGTCATCTTCCATTTCTATAACTCCACCTCTACCCTCCAGCGGAAAGTGGTCTTCCACACCGATGTGGCCGGCGTTACCCAGATCGCCGTGGACGCCGCCCAGCTCATCCGGGAGCTGAGCCAGCCCGCCATTGACGCCGGTATGGATCTCCGGTACGAGTATTCCCCCGAGTCCTTCATGGGCACCGAGATGGACGCCGCCGTGGAGATCTGCCAGGCGGTCATCGAGGCCATCGGGGCCACCCCCGACCACAAGATCATCCTCAACCTGCCCACCACGGTGGAAAACTGTATGCCCAACTACTTTGCCGACGAGATCGAGTATTTCATCGACAAGCTGCCCAGCCGGGAGTGCGCCATCATCTCCCTCCACCCCCACAATGACCGCGGCGAGGGCGTGGCCACCGCCGAAATGGGCCTGCTGGCAGGAGCCGAGCGTGTGGAGGCCACTCTCTTCGGCAATGGCGAGCGCACCGGCAACGTGGATATGGTCACCCTGGCTCTCAACCTGTATACCCAGGGTGTGGACCCCAAGCTGGACTTCTCCAACATCAATAAGATCCGGGACGTGTACGAGAAGGTCACCAAGATGAAGATCGGCGAGCGGCAACCCTACGTGGGCGAGCTGGTGTTCACCGCCTTCTCCGGCTCTCACCAGGATGCCATCAACAAGGGCACCCGTTACATGGAAGAGAGCGGCACCGAATACTGGGAGGTGCCCTATCTGCCCATCGACCCCGCCGACGTGGGACGACAGTATGAGCCCATCATCCGCATCAACTCCCAGTCGGGCAAGGGCGGCTCCGCCTTTGTCATGCAGCACTCCTTCGGCTTTGACCTGCCCCGCGCCATGCACCCCGAGTTCGGCCACATCGTTCAGGTGGAGACCGACCGGGTGGGCAAGGAACTCAAGCCGGAGGCCATTTACGACCTGTTCAAGACCCACTACATCGACGCCGTCAAGCCCTACGAGATGGTGCGCCACTCCTTCGCTGAGTTCACCGATGAAGAGGGCCACTCCCACGTCACCTTTGCCGGCACCATCCGCCACACCGACACCCTGTTCCAGGTCCAGGGTTCCGGCAACGGTCCCATTGACGCCTTCTTCAACGCCATCCACGGCCAGAAGATGGACCACTTTACCTTCGTGGACTACAAGGAGCACGCCATCAAGCAGGGCTCCGACTCCCAGGCCGTGGCCTACATCCACCTCCAGGATGAGGAGGGCCGTGACTGGTTTGGTGTGGGCATGAGCCACAACATCAACCTGGCTCCTCTGAAGGGCATCCTGTCCGCCATCAACCGGGCCGTCAACCACGACGGGCTGTAATCTCACAATGCAAAAGGGGTCCCGCCGGTTCACCGGCAGGACCCCTTTTGTCCATTTTTTATGCGTCGTGGTGATGACCGCCGCAGTTGTGGTCGTGATGATGCTCGTGCTCATGATCATGGTGGTGGCAGACGGCATCGGTGGACTTCAGCTCCCCTTTCAGGTACTGCTCCACGGCGGTGCGGGCGTCCCCCTGGACCCCCATCATGGTTTTAATGTTCCGCTGTTGGAACAGGGACACGGCATGGGCGCCCATGCCTCCGGCAATAACTACCTCAACCCCCATATCCCCCAGGAAATTGGGCAGGAATCCGGGCTTGTGTTCCGGATTGGGCACCAGCTCCTCCCCCAGGATCTTACCGCTCTCCACGGTGTAGATACGGAAATGCTCACAATGGCCAAAGTGGCCCCCTACCTCTCTTCCCACGCTGGCAACTGCGATCTTCATGGTTCGTCGCTCCTTTTCCCGGCATATGCCAATTATTATGGTTTCATCATACGCTCATTTCCGGCATATGTCAATATTATTTTAAAACAGGACAGTCTCCCGGTCTTTCGCCGGATGGACTGTCCTGTATGTTGATTTCAACCGATTTTCACTTTGATTTATGGGGAGAAACTTGCATCCTCCACTTCTCGCCCGCTCAAATCCCCCTCTTCATTTCCTGTTTGGTTTCCTTTTGACAGCCAGCAGCTTGACGAAATCCTCAAACAACGAGCTATCCGACGGCTCAAACATCAGCCACTTTCCGTCATGGTAAGTCGGCGTTTCATCATAAACTTGTTGAACATTCTTGGTGTAATGCTCCCTGCCATTTTCAAATCGCAGGCGCTCATCCTTACCCAATATAACCATAAATCCAATGCGGTTTTCTCCGGCATACAGGGCGCACAGGGTTTTACCACCGCGGCGGTATTTATACTCATAGGTCCATGCTTTCCCGCCGCTTCCCCACAGGTGATCCATATCATATTTTTGGTCAATCAAGGCACATAACCGGGTCCATACCTCATATAAAGCTTCCCCGACTAAAGTTATCATCTTCTCTGCGCTTGGTGCCATATCCAGCATGATAGCCTCCTCCTTATACCGTCGCTATGTAGATATCTCTAGATTATCCCCTGCGGCGATATCATCTGCTATGTCCGCAGCGCCTTTAGTTTTTCCATATCCAGAATGGTAACCACGCCCCGGGATAGCTTTACCGTGCCTGCGCTCTGGAAGTGACGCAGCGTGCGGGTGATTACCTCCCGGTGGGAACCCAGGTGGTTGGCAATGGTTTCGTGGGTGATCCTCAGCTCACAAGTCCCCTCAATGGACGCTTCCTGCAGCAGAAAGGCTGCCACCCGCTTGTCCATGCGCTTCCACATGAACTGCTCCATCCGGTTCATGAATTCTGAAAAGCGCCTGGCCATCAGTTCATTGGTGTAATTGGCCACCGCTGCGGACTCAGTCATGAGCTGCTGGTAGACTCCCGACGGGATGCTCCAGAACTCCGTGTCCTTTTCCGCCTGTATGGTCACATCGAACTGGATGGAACTGATAACACAGGGGGCACAGAACAGGCACATATCCCCGTCAAACAGGCGATAGATCGTAATTTCCCGCCCCTCCTCCGAGTATACAAAGGCCCGCAGCTGTCCGGTCCGGATCAGTAAAAGCCCAGTGCAGTCCGTGCTTCCGCCGCGAACGATCGTCCCTCTCTTCACGGCTTGAAAGGCCAGCGAGTCGAGGAGCTGGCGTTGCTGGTGGGTTTGGAGCTGATCCCAAACGGGAAAAAAGTTCTGAAAACTCATCTTGCGCCCTCCTCATTGTGTCCTCAGTATAAAGGACAGAAACAGCTGCTGTCAACCGCGCAGAACAGAGAACGCAAAGGCACTTCCGGGCCCATCCGGCCAAACTATTTTCACAAAATTATCTCCAGCGTGATTTCATCACAGACAAAACCCTACCATTTCAGTATAGTAAACACAGTTCATGGGGCTTGAGAATGTGTGAGTGCAGACTTCACATATCATAACTGCGCAGCCGGACAAAAGCGGCGGCCATTCCCAAGTTCCCAGTGCAGACGAGTCGTTGGACTGGTCACTCTAACTGTAAGGAGGTTTTTTATATGAGAAGCATCACCACATTGGACCTGCAGTACGCCCACAGATTTTATGGTTTCAAGGGCGAAGCCCAGTATCTCCACGGCCACACCGGCGTTTTGACCATCGAGGTGGAGGACACCATTGTGTCCGGCGTGAATATGGTGTTCCCTTGCAACGAGATCCAGAAAACCGCCTGGGACGTTCTGAAAAACTTCGACCATGCTTTGATCCTGCGGGAGGATGATCCCCTTCTCCCCGCGGTTCTGAAGGTCTATGAGGAGCAGGGCATCCGGAACGGCGCTCCCCAGAATCAGATGAAGGGTCCCGCTTTTAAGACCGAACTGGCCACCGCTTATCCGGAGTGCCGCCTGGTGGTCACCAAGGAGACCCTGACGGTGGAGGGTATGATCAAGATCGTCTACGATCTGCTGAAGGACAAACTGAACATTGCCAAGATCACCTTTACCAGCGGCGTCAACGCAGCGTCTGCCGAGTTTGAAACCCACAATCAGATCGATCGTTGCCCGCTGTGCGGTATTGCGCTGAACGAAAACGGCGTCTGCCCCAAGTGCGGCTATAAGAAGAGATAACTTCCGCTCCTGGGGATATTTAGGAAACTGACACAGCAATGTCTTTGCAACGCGCCGGATCCGGAGCCTTTCCGGGTCCGGCAGCTTTTTTCAGGAGGGCGCCAATTATGCGCAAGAAATGGTTCTTTTTTCTGATTGCTTCGGCGCTGCTGCTGAGCAGCTGCTCGGTGCCTGGCGGCGGACCGGAGACAGGAGAGGAGAAAAATCAAAAGGCAGAAACCGGATATACTTCCATACAGTCCAACGAGGAGGGGTTGTCTATGGACACCACAGAGAATGTTATCTACCTGGCGGGCGGTTGCTTTTGGGGCGTCGAAGCCCTCATGCAGTCCATCCCCGGCGTGATCGACGCCCAGAGCGGCTACGCAAACGGCACTGGTCAGGCCGATGCCAACTATCGAACCGTATCTACCGGAGAGACAGGCTTCCGGGAGACGGTGCGGGTGGAGTATGACCCGGAGCAGGTCAGCCTGGACGCCCTGCTGCTGGCCTATTTTTATGTCATTGATCCCACGGTGACCAACCGCCAGGGCAATGACATCGGCAGCCAGTACCAGACCGGCGTTTACTACACCAACGATAAGGCCAAAGAGACGGTGGAGCGCCTAGCAGACATTGAGCGCAGCCGCAGCAAGGCGTTTTTTGTGGAGATCGGCCCGCTGGTGAATTTCTACCCAGCGGAGGATTACCATCAGGATTATCTGGAGAAGAATCCCGGCGGCTACTGCCACATCCCCCGGGAGGAGATGGAGCTCTTTTCCCGTCTGCGCATCGATCCCGGCGACTATCAGAAGCCGGCCGCGGAGGCCGTCCGGGACAAGCTGACCGCCGAGCAGTTCCATGTCACCCAGGAGAACGGTACAGAGCAGCCTTTTGCCAATGCGTTCTGGAACCAGTTTGAGAAGGGCATCTATGTGGATGTAGTCACCGGTGAGCCATTGTTCTCTTCCACAGACAAATTTGAGAGCGGCTGTGGCTGGCCCGCCTTTTCAAGACCCATTGAATCCCCCGCTGTTATAGAACGTCCGGATGACAGCTTTGGGATACACCGCACCGAGGTCCGGAGCCGGGCCGGGGATTCCCACCTGGGCCATGTGTTCACCGACGACCCGGAGTCCCCCAACGGTGTACGCTACTGCATCAACAGCGCCGCTCTGCGGTTTGTCCCCTATGCCAGAATGGAGGCCGAGGGCTACGGGTATCTGTTGGATTTGTTCTAAAAATAGGGCCGTTCTCCAAAACCGGCATATGCTTGACGCATATGCCGGTTTTCTTGTCAGACAGCGTGACTCTGTGTGACGCGGGAAATCACTTCTTTTCCACGGGAATCCAGATCTCACAGTAGTAATCCTGATCCTGGGTTCCATCCTCAAACTTGCTGGCGTCGCTGTACAACTCCACATTGATGCCGGCGGCGATCTTATAGTCGGGATTCGTGGGCAGCCACTGAGAAAAGATCTGCTGATTCAGCCCCTGGAGCACCTGAGGCATCCGGCCGGTGCAGGGGAACACCGCCCAGGTGTGGGCCGGGATGGTGCGGGTGGTGAACCCGTCAGGGATCTCCTTGGCGGGATCGTAGTTGTCGGCGATGAGATATTCAAACTCATTCCCGCCCATGCTTTCATCCAGGTTGATACCGTACATGCCGCACACCACCTTGCCGCCGCCTGCGGCGAAATGTTCCTCCCAGAACTTGGGAATCCGGACTACGGCATCCTCATACTTGAAGGCCTTTGCCCGGCAGAGCACCGTAAACGCCTCTTTTTTCATGATTTTGCAATCCATGTTTTGACCACCTTCCAATGTCACTTTGATCCGAAGCGGAGCAAAGGAACGGACCGCGCCTCCGCTTTTTCGCAGTGCGGCGGGTGTGAGGCCATGGAAGCGGGTAAAGGCTTTGGTAAAGCTGTCCGGTGAGTCATAACCGAACTCCAGCGCGATGTCGATGATCTTCCGGTCCGTCGTGAGCACCTCCAGCCCGGCGGCGGAGAGCCGGCGCTGGCGGATGTAGTCGCACACTGTCATGCCGCACAGCATGGCAAACCCTTTCTGAAAGTAAAAGGGAGACAGGGCCGCCTGCCGCGCAATCTCCCGGATGGTCAGTTCCTCCCGGAGACGCTCCTCGATATACTGGACCGCCTGATGAATGCTTGCTACCCAATCCATTGGTCACACCGTCCTTCTGCCCTTCAGCTTACCGGAAACAGGCCGCCTTTGCCCGATTTTTTGTGTCCATATTTGTCCGGCAGCGTTTTTACAGCACGTTCCTTGGAGGCGTCTTTCCGGAAAACCCTTCATTCCTTTTTCCGCGTCACAAAAATGCCCACAAGCACTACAATCAGGGCAATGGGAGCCAAGCGGACGAACAACCATTCAAATGCGTGAAAAACCGTGCCTGCAACGGCAAGTTCCGGGTCATGAAAATCCCATCCCAGATAAGGACTATTTCCTACGAACAAGATTGCAGCAATGATCACAATACCGGCGCACAATGCGATGAGCAGCCAATGAAGGACCGCCTTTCGCGTTGTCTTTCTTCGCGCAAACTGCAAATTGATGATCTCCAGTTTTTCAGAGAGCGCTTGGACCTCATCCACCTCCGACTCCGTCACCGTCTCTCCCAGCAGCGTGCTCACAGGCGTCCCAAGGGCTTCCGACAGGGCGATGAGCAGATCGGAGTCCGGGACGGACAGTCCCGTTTCCCTTAGTTAAAGATATTGTTGGGTATCTCAAGATGTGTCATTCGATTTTGCCGATAAAGCGGTAGAAGATTTCCACTTCCTGTTCCCGGCTTCCGTCCTCACTTTTGACCGCTTCATGGACAAGGATTTTTTCAATCAGCGTATTCAGAAGTTCAGCCGTCAATTCTGTGGGATTGACATACTGTTTCATCAGACCTATCCACTTTTCAGCGTCAACCGCTGTCTGGGCGGCGACCTCCATCGCTTCGTGAAGCCGTTCAATTTTTGCGTCCAATTCTCGCTGTTCGCCCTGATACTTTTCGGACAGCATATTGAAATTGTATTCTGTAATGCGTCCGGCAGACCAGTCCTCATACATTTTTGCAAACAGGGTGTCTACTTCTGCTTTGCGCTTTTCCGCCTTTTTCAGTTCGGCTGTCTGCCGCTTCCTTGCAGTATTGCGTTCCTTGTCGCTGGCGTTAAGTAGCCGTTTCAGAAGTTTGTCCCCATCCTGCTGTGCCAGCACAGACCAGTATTGCAGACGGGAAAGGACATAGGCGTAAAGCACATCATAGCGGATATAGTGCATGGAACACTGGTGCAATCCTTGCCCGTACTTGCTACAATGGTAGTGGGCATAGGGATTTTTGTTCTGGCTGTTCATACCATAGGCCAGCGACCAGCCGCAGTCCGCACATTTTACCAGCCCGGAAAATATCTGTGTTGTGCCGTTCTTCTGCCGTCTGCGCCTGTTGCAAATCTGCTCCTGTACTTGACGGAACACATCTTCGGAAATAATCGCTTCGTGGGTGTTCTCCACACGATACCATTCCTCTTTTGGCTTGCGTACTTTCTTCTTGTTTTTGAATGAAATATTGGTCTGCTTATTGTGGACGCTGTGTCCGATATAGGTTTCCTCTTTCAGAATACTTTTCACCTGCGCTATCGTCCACGCATAGGCTTTTTCCTCCGGCGCTCCGGCATAGATATTTGCGAAAGTGCCGTATCTCTGGAAATTCAGCCAGCCGGGAGTAGGTACTTTTTCTTCGACCAAAATCCGTGTAATGCTGGCGGCTCCCCGGCCATGAACGGCAAGGTCAAAAATCTTTTCGATAATCCACCTTGTTTCCGGGTCAATCAGAAGATGGCCTTTCTTATCTGGGTCTTTGACATAGCCAAGCGGAGCATAGGCTCCATAGTGTGCGCCATTTGCGAACCGTGTCCGCATGGCCGCCTTTACCTTTTTGCTGGTCTGGCGGGCGTGCATTTCATTCAGAATGTTGAGGAATGGGGCAAGCTCATTCTCTCCGTTGATGGTGTCCACATTGTCATTGACAGCGATATAGCGGACTCCTTTGCTGGGAAAGTAGATTTCCGTGTATTGGCCGGTCAGAATGTAGTTTCTGCCTAAGCGGGATAAATCCTTCGTAACAACGCAGTTGATTTTCCCGTCCTCAATGTCATCAATCATTCTCTGAAAATCCGGCCTGTCAAAGTTCGTTCCAGACCATCCATCGTCGATATATTCATCTATGACATTCAGGCTATGCTCGGCGGCATATTGCCGGAGCATCATGCGTTGTGTCTGAATACTCCCGCTTTCTCCTTGCAGTTCATCGTCCCGGCTCAATCTCATATAAAGCGCCGTGTTGTAAATCGTAGTATTGTAAGGTTGTTTCACCGTTAAAAATCCTCCTTCTAAAGAAACAACCCACGCTTACAATACTTTTGCTCTATGGCAATTATATCATAA
>JALFRA010000025.1 GCA_022785125.1 Clostridiales bacterium | reverse complement strand
TCTAACAGCCCGTTTACGGGCGGCAAGTAGCAGTCCTCACGCAGTTGGCAGATCGTATTACGCGTTGCACGCGTCCGCGAGGAACAAAGGGCTATGCCCGCATAGTGACAACCACCAGCTTCGCTGGTGGATGTGTTCATTCCTTGGTAACATCCGAAGAGGGGCTGTTGCAAGTCTTTTGCAACAGCCCCTCGGTTCATGTACGGGTAGGCTCAGCGGTTCCGGTGGAGGCGCCGCCAGGTCCAGTCAGTGCCCTCCGCCTCCTGGACGGCGTCGTAGTCCCATTGGTGATCGGTCTGCCGGAGAAAATCGCTGGTCACATTAAAATAGGTATGGTGGGCCGACTCGTTGGCGGCGGGTACATCCACAAAGCCGCCCAGCGGGTCGTCCCAGGTGGTGTCCACGGCGTACCAGTCCCCATCCAGATGTACCAGGTTCCAGGCGTGGTCCTCCCGGGAGTTGCTGGAGGCCCCGATCGCCGTGACGCAGGGGATATCCAGCAGGTCCATAAACAGCTGGAAGGTGTTGGCGTACCCCATGCAGATGGCCTGCCCCTCCACCAGCAGGCCATAAGGATGGCTGCGGTTGGGGGAGGAATGGGTCTCGTCATAGGCGGCGTGGTCAATGATCCAGTCGTGGACCGCCAGTTCCTGCTCCGCAGGGGACATATCGTTGTCGATCTCCTTTTCCAGCACCTGCCGGCATACCTCCAGAATGGCGGCGTCCTCCTCCGACAGGGCGGAGGTGTCCCCGGTGCGGTAGGCCTCCACCACCGGTGCGGTGTCGTAGAGGGGCATCTCCTCCTCGTTGGGGGGATCAAAGACCACATAGCCCCGGCTGTCCCGCTCCACCGTATAGGGACGGGCCACCGTCTGGGCGGTCCCGCCGTCAAAACAGTTCAGGAAGGCGTCCTTGGCGGCCTCGGGATCGGGGCAGATGGCCAGCAGAAGCCAGCGGCCCTGCCGGAGCAGCAGGGCATCCTCCACCAGGGCGGCCTGGTCGGGGGCGTAGCCGGTAAAGTCGGCCTGGCGGCCCTCCAGATAGGCCAGCAGCAGCTCCTGCGCAGCCCCGGCGTCCACGCCGTCAGCCAGCTGGATCACCGCCAGTTCATAGGCCTGGAGCCCTTCGGAATAGGCGGCTACGGCATCCACCCAGTCCTCCCGGTCCAGGCCGTAGGCCGCCGTCAGATAGGCCTCCAGCCCCTCTGGGTCCAGTTCGCCGGAGAGGGGCGTCAGGCCATTGGAGAATTCCTCCGGCTGGGACTCCGCTACCACACCTCCCAGATCGATGGCGGAGGCGTCTGTGGTGGGTTCCTTGGGGGCGCAGCCTGCCAGCAGCAGAAGGGACAGCAGAAGCAAGGTCACTCGTTTCATGGGGCCACCTCCGGTTGGGGTCTGGTTTGGGTCAGGGGGAAGGTTACCGACGAGGTGAACAGATCGGCCTGAGTGCGGATGGCAAAGGAACCGCCGCAGGCCTCGGTAAAGGTACGGGCAATGGACAGGCCCAGGCCGCTGCCGCCGTCGGTGCGGCTCTGGTCCCCTCGAACAAAGCGCTCGGTGAAGTCCACACCGTAGGGCAGCTCCTCCCGGGAGGTGTTCTGAATGACAGCGGCGGCCCTGTCTCCCTCCACGGAGAGGGTGAGGTAGACCCGGGAGCCGTCCAGCGCATATTTTAGGGCGTTGCTGATGAGGTTCTGGAATACCCGGTACAGCCGGTCCCCGTCAGCCATGATCCACACCGGCTCGTCGGGCAGGGTGGAGCGGAGCACAAGGCCGGAGGCCTGAATATCCTCGTCCAGGTCGGCCAGAGTCTGGCGGAGCAGCTTGGCGAAGTCCAGCGGCCGTATGGTGACCGGCAGATTGCCGGTGGCCGCCTTGCTTACGTCAAACACGTCCTGCACCATGGCCTGGAGCCGCAGAGTCTTTTGATAGAGCACCAGAATATAGTCCCGGACATGGTCGGGCAGGTCCTCCTCCTGCCGCAGCAGCTCGGTGTAGCTCACCATGGAGGTGAGGGGGGTCTTGAGATCGTGGGACACATTGGTGATGAGCTCCAGCTTTAGCTTTTCGCTCTTCATCTGCTCGGACAGGGCGTCCTTCAACCGTACCTCCATCTGGTCCAGCCCCTCCACCGCGGCCCGCAGGTCAGAGTCCTGAGGCAGGGGCGCGGCAGTGGTCTGACCAGTCCCGGCGGCCTGGATACGGGTGAGCAGGGTGTCCACGTCGGCGGCAGTACGGCGGTTCTGGCTCATGAGCCACAGCTGGGCGGCAATGAGGAAGAGCCCCGCCAGGGCCAGCAGCATCAGAAGAAAGAAAATAGGCAGGCGGGACATGGTGGGGCCGAACAGAAGAAAAAAGACCACGATGCAGCCCAGGATAAAGGGCACCGCCGCCAGGAACTGGAGGGCAGAGCGACGCATCATCCGCTTCCCGGCGGGCCAGGACAACTCTCCGCCCCGGTACAGCCGGGCCAGGAGGGCGCACAGGCTGTTGGCGCTGATGCGGCCGAAGTTGTACCGCAGGTCGTTGAGGTAGAGGTAGGCCCACCACAGGGCCACCGGCACCGACAGATAGAGCAAGACGTTGTAGTACCGGGTCACATACAGGCTCACCAGGCAGAAAAAGGCGGCGATGCACATCAGAAAGAAGGGAATGAGCAGCACCAGCTTGACCTCCAGCCAGATCTTCCCGGTAAACCATGCGATGGCCTGGTCTGCCCGTACCTTGTGTTTGTGCCACAGAATGGACCAGAGCAGCAGCACCGTTCCAACCGCCAGCGGGACCACCACGAACAGGATCAGGGGCAGCTGCAGGCGGGAAGCATAATCCATGGTGGAGTAGAGGCCGCTGTCGGTTATGATATCACCGGTCAAAGCGGCGGTGTCCGCAATATAGGCCACCGGTTCCTTGGCGGCAGCCATGGTGATGGTGAGTCCGGCGTAGGACTGTGGGACCGGCATATTGCGGTAGCCGGGCAGGTTCCACTGATCTTCCCCCCGATAGTAGCCGTCCCCGTATAAATCCACCGTCTGCCCGTCCTTCTGAATGGTGACGGTCTTCCCGTCGAAATGGAGCAGGAAGTTGTATCCCTCCGGCAAAGCGTCGGGGGAGAGGTCATCGGCGTTGGTGGCCACCGTCTTGCCGTCCTGGGTCACCTTGTAGAGCAGATTTTTGTCGCTCAGCTGGTACTGCTCCTGCCAGGACGGGTCGGCAAAGCTGTAAAACCACTGTGAGATGGTGCGCCGAAAGTCGGCGGTATTCTGATAGTCGGACTGGAAAGCGTCGCTGATGCCGTGCCAGCCCAGAGTGTGGACCGCTGAATAGCCGGCGGCAAGAGCCAGTATGAGCAGATTGATGCCGCAGACCAGGGCCAGAAAGGCCAGAGCGGGCTTAATGCTTCTCAATTTTGTATCCAATGCCCCACACCACCTTTAAATACTCCGGCTCTTTGGGATTGAGCTCAATTTTTTCCCGAATGCGGCGGATATGCACCATCACTGTGTTTTCCGCAGAATAGGGCTCCTCATTCCACACCCGGCGATAGATCTCTTCGGCGGGGAACACCCGGCCCAGGTTGCGCATCAGCAGGTCCACGATCTTCAGCTCGGTGGCGGTGAGCCGCACCGGCGCGCCGTCGGCCAGCAGTGTCTTTTGGTCGGGCAGGTAGCACAGCCGCCCGGTGACCAGCTCCGCCTTCTGGCTGGGAGCGTTCACATCCCCCAGCTGGGTGTACCGCCGCAGGTGGCTGCGTACCCGGGCCACCAGCTCTTGGGGGTGGAAGGGCTTGGCAATATAATCGTCCGCCCCCATGGACAGGCCCAGGATCTTGTCAGTGTCCTCTCCCTTGGCGCTGAGGATGAGAATGGGCAGGTTGCGCTGCTCCCGGATCTTGAGCACGGCGGACAACCCGTCCAGCTTGGGCATCATCACGTCCATCAGGATGAGCCGCAGAGACGGGTCCATAGCCAGATCCAGGGCCTGGAGGCCATTATAGGCCTTCAGCACCCGGTAGCCCTCTTTTTCCAGCAAAATCGCGATGGCGCGGACGATCTCGGCGTCGTCGTCCACCACAAGAATGGCTTCATTCATATTGATCCCTCCATGGGTACAGCATAGCAGAGGTTTCTTTCAAAGTCGGGGAGGAAACCTTTCGTGTTTCTTACGATTTTATCATACCCAATGAGGGATGGGCAATAACAGAAACCCCCGGACAGCAAAAGCTGTCCGGGGGCTTGCTCAGTCGGCAAAGATGGTCTCCGCACCCACCTTCACACAGCCGGGGGGCGCATATTTCCAGTGGTCCAGCCGCCCCTCCCGAATGAAATAGTGGAGGGGCTGGAGATCTCCCAAAGGAGGCAGGGGCTCAATGGCCAGCAGCTTGATCTTCATCCGCTCGGGCAGAATGGCCTTGATGTACACCGACACCCGGGCGCCCTCGGTGAGGCGGCAGTCCTGCTCCGCCAGCCCGGACAGGTTGGGGGTCAACTCCACGAACACGCCATAGTCCTTGACCCCGCGCACCACCCCAGGCACCGTCATGCCCGGCTGGAAGGGGGCGGCGTTCTCCGCCCAGGTACCCAGCAGCTCCTTGTGGGTCAGGTAGATCCGGCCCAGGGCCGGGTCCAGGTCCAGCACCGCCGCCAAAATGTCCTGCCCCACCCGGAAGCGGACGGCGGGGTGGGGGATGCGGGACACCGAGATGTTTTCCACCCCGATGAGGGAGGGTATCCCGCAGCCTATGTCCACAAAGGCGCCGAAGGGTTCCAGATGGGTGACCCGGGCGGAAATGACCTGACCGGACTTCCAGTGCTCCAGCAGGTAGGACAGTGCCTTCTGCTGGGCCCGCCGCCGGGAGAGCAGGGGGCGGGGCTCCCCGTCGGATTCCTCCATGGAAGTGACTGTAAAGCAAACCGGCTTGCCAACTCTGGAGAGGATGGCAATGTCCCGGGTGACCCCCTCGGCAATGCCCAGGGCGGCCTCTGTTCGGGGGATGAGCCCCCGATAGGGGCCTACGGCCACGACGAGATCGTGCTCCGGCGTACACAGCAGGGCGGTCCCCTCCAGCACCGCCTCCGACTCCATGGCCTGCCTGAGCCCTTGGGCGTCGACGCAGGCAGCCTGATTTTCCGGGGTGTGGAGCAGCCGCCCCTCGGGTGGAAAACGGTTCGTCAATCTGACCAAATCCTTTCTGCGTTGGGGTGATTTTTTTCTTACCAGACAATGATATGCAATGGGGAACCTTGAATTGACAGAGGGGGACCGGGAATTTATAATATTCTTTACACGGATAAAGTGAAGCAAAAAGGGGGAGGACCCATGGACATCCATGTGGGCGACGTGCTGGAGCTGAAGAAGGAGCATCCCTGCGGCAGCCGACGGTGGCAGGTGCTGCGGGTAGGGATGGATTTCCGTCTGCGGTGTGCGGGATGCGGCCATGAGCTGATGATCCCCCGGAGCAAAGCGGAAAAAAGCATTAAAAAGATCATTCGGCCGGGGGAGGACGAGACATGAACCAGTATTGGAGCGCGCGGGCCAGGGCACTGACCCCCTATGTGCCGGGGGAGCAGCCCCGGGACCGGAAATTCATTAAGCTGAACACCAATGAGAACCCCTATCCGCCCTCTCCCATGGCCCTGGCGGCCATCCGGGAAGCGGCCTGTGATACCCTGCGGCTCTATCCCGACCCGGATTGCACCACCCTGCGGGAGCTGCTGGGGGCCACCTACGGCCTGAAGCCCTCCCAGGTCTTTGTGGGCAACGGCTCCGACGAAGTGCTGGCTATGTGCTTCCAGGCCTTCTTTGATCCGGACCGGCCCATCCTTTTTGCGGACATTACATACAGCTTTTATCCCGTCTATGCCGATCTGTACGGCCTGACCTACCGGGAAGTGCCGCTGGACGAGCATTTCGCTCTGCCGCTGGAGCCCTTCCTGGAGCCCAACGGCGGCGTAGTCATTGCCAATCCCAACGCCCCCACCGGACGGGAGCTGTCCCTGTGCGGCATCCGGGCGGTGCTGGAGGCCAACCCGGACGCTGTGGTGGTGGTGGACGAGGCCTATGTGGACTTCGGAGCCCACTCCGCTGTGGAGCTCATTGACCGCTATCCCAACCTGGTGGTGGTGCAGACCATGTCTAAATCCCGCTCCCTGGCCGGGCTGCGGGTGGGCTTTGCCATGGGCAACGCGGAGCTGATCGCCGCCCTCAACTGCGTGAAGAATTCCTTTAACTCCTATACCCTGGATCGTCTGGCCCTGGCGGGAGCCGAGGGAGCCCTGCGGGATCGGGATTATCTGCGGGCCACCTCCATGAAGATCCAGAACACCCGGGAGTGTACTGCCGCCCACCTGAAGAAGCTGGGCTTTCTTGTCACCGACTCCGCCGCCAATTTCCTCTTTGTCTCCCATCCCGATGTGCCCGCCAAGGAGCTGCTGGACGGCCTGCGTCAGCAGGGCATCCTGGTCCGCTGGTGGGACAAGCCCCGCATTCGGGATTACCTGCGGATCACCATAGGAACTGACCAGGAGATGCAGGCTCTGTGCGCCGCCATGGCGGAGCTGGTGGGATAAGAACCATTTTTGTAAAAACGCCTCGACGCGAACGATGGTTTGCGCCGGGGCATTTTTTTGCCCTGACCGGAATCTGACCTTTTTTATGGAGACAGGCAGGTATAATAATGCCTGCTGAATAAACCGCGATGCGGTTTATTCGCGCGGAGGGAGCCGCGCAATTTCATAAAAACAGCTCGAATTGGCTGTTTCTATGAAATTCAGCCATTGTTACAATGCGTATTTCTGTTGGTGCGTCTCAACACACCAACAGAAGGTGCAAGGTTTTTGGACGAGATCCTCCAAAAACCTTGCACTTGAACAAAGCCAACTGATCTTGAGAGTCGGTGTTTTCAAGGCATTTGGCCTTGTTCGGTACGCATTATAATAATGTTTGCACGCCGGAAGGGGGGAGCGGCATGACAGTGGTCTATCTGGACGAGGTGTTTTTGCTGAATTTTGTGGTGGACTATCTGCTGCTGCTCTCCGCCGGACGGCTGTCGGGGGAGATACTCCGCCGGGGGCATTTGGCCCTGGGGGCCGCCCTGGGGGCGGCTTACGCCGGGGCGGTGTTCCTGCCGGGGCTGGGCTTTCTGGTCCATCCCCTGTGCAAGGTGGGGGTGGGGGTGCTGACGGTACTGATCGGCTACGGCGGCAGCCGGCGGCTGCTGCGGGTGTGCTTGGTGTTCTTTGTGGTGTCCGCCGCCTTCGGCGGGGGCATCTTTGCCCTTCAGATGCTGGGCAGCCGCAGCCTTACCATGGCCAATGGGGTGTTGGCATCTCCTCTTGACCTGAAGCTGGTGCTGCTGTCGGCGGCAGGGTGCTATGGGCTCATTACCCTGCTCTTTCAGCGTGCCGCCCGCCACAGCTCCCGGCGGGAGCTGGCCCCGGCGGTGGTGGAGCTGGGGGGACGGCGGGCGGTGCTCACCGCATTGGTGGATACGGGCAACACCCTCACCGATCCGGCCACCGGCAGGCCGGTATTGGTGGCGGAGGGGGAGAAGGTAAAGACCCTGTTTCCACCGGGGACCGCCCCCTGTCAGGCAGAGCTCCGCGACCCTTCCGCCGCTCTGGAGCGGCTGAGCAACGCAGGCCTGCGGTGCCGGCTGCTGCCCTATCAGGCCGTGGGGGTGGAGTGCGGGCTGCTGCTGGCCCTGCGCAGTGATAAGGTAAAGGTGGGCGGGGAGGACTACGGTCCCCTGCTGGTAGCGCTGTCGCCCACCGGGCTCACCGACGGGGGCGGCTATTGCGCCCTCATCGGAGCATAAAGGAGGATGGCTATGAAGAGCTGGAAGACGCGCTGGTATGGGCGCATACAAAAGCTGCTGGCGCGGCTGGGGCTGAGGCTGCCGGGCAAAATTATGTACATCGGGGGGAGCGATACCCTGCCGCCCCCACTGTCCCGGGATGAGGAGGCGGAGCTCATCCGCCGCCTGGACGAGGGGGACGAGGGGGTAAAATCCCAGCTCATCGAGCGCAACCTGCGGCTGGTGGTGTATATCGCCCGCCGGTTTGAAAATACCGGGGTAGGCATTGAGGACCTCATCTCCATCGGTACCATCGGGCTCATCAAGGCCATCAACACCTACCAGCCCGCCAAAAATATCAAGCTGGCCACCTATGCCTCCAGGTGTATCGAAAATGAGATTTTGATGCACCTGCGCAAGACCACCAACCTGAAAAGCGAAGTGTCCTTTGACGAGCCGTTAAATACCGACTGGGACGGCAATGAGCTGCTGCTCTCCGACATTTTGGGCACCGACAGCGATCTGGTGATGAAGCCCATCGAGGAGGATGTGGACCGCAAGCTGCTCTCGGACGCTCTGGAGCGGCTGGAGGAGCGGGAGCGGCATATCATCACCCTTCGCTTCGGACTGGACGGCAAGCCGGAG
The DNA here is from genome assembly GCA_022785125.1 of Clostridiales bacterium. Classification (GTDB taxonomy): domain Bacteria; phylum Bacillota; class Clostridia; order Oscillospirales; family Oscillospiraceae; genus Flavonifractor; species Flavonifractor porci. The sequence goes on along the minus strand of JALFRA010000025.1, from coordinate 38,779 downwards.
CGCACACAGAAGGAGGTGGCCGACAGCCTGGGCATCTCCCAGTCCTACATCTCCCGGCTGGAAAAGCGGATTATCGCCCGGCTCAAGCGGGAGATTTTACGACTGATGTGACCGACCGCCTTGACAAACCGCGGGAAGAAGTATACTATGTAACTAGTTACTTATTTGGATGAGGTGGAAGTATGACGGGAAGGATGCCCTTTGGCCTGAAGATCGCAGTCATCAGCCGGGAATTTCGCAGGCGGATGGATGAGAAGGCCGCTGATATGGGTTTGACCTGGGCCCAGCTGCGGGTGCTGGGATCTGTGAGCCGCCTGGAGGTGGCCGGGAAAGAGGAGATCCACCAAAACGATCTGGAACACATTGAGCACGTGACCCATCCGGCCATGACCAAGATGCTCCAGCGGCTGGAGAGCAAGGGATTGGTCCGGTGTGTGCCCAGTGAGAAGGACCGGCGATATAAGAAAATTACCTGTACCGAGCGCTCTGCGGGAATCCATGAGACCATTCTGGAGCAGGACAGGGAGGTACTGGAGGAGCTATGCCGGGATTTTACGTTCCGGCAAAAGGAAATGCTGGAGGAGGCCATTGATCTGATCTTGAGCAATATCGATTTGGAGTGACCCTTTCTGTAAAAAAAGTAAATTCCCAGGCAGTGTGCTGAGGAGATAACTCAAGCGCGCTGCCTGCTTTTTTATCGCTAAATAAGTAACTAGTTACCTAAAAGGAGTGTAAATCAAGATGGAAAAAGAAGTACCAGAGCGCGAGAGTCCCTTTGCCACGGAGCCCGTTGGCCGGTTGATCCTGAAATTTGCCGTTCCCAGCGTCATTGCCCTGCTGGTCAATTCCCTGTACAACATCGTGGACCAGATCTTTATCGGCTGGGGCGTGGGCTACCTGGGCAACGGCGCCACTAATGTGGTGTTTCCCATCACCATCGTGGCCCTGGCCCTGGCGATGATGATCGGCAACGGCGGCGCGGCCTTTCTGAGCCTGAAACTGGGCGAGGGCAAGGTGGACGTGGCCAAAAAGGGCGTGGGCAATGCGGTTGCTCTGGTGACTATTGTCAGTATTGTTCTGGCGGTGGTTTTTCTGGTGTTTATCAACCCGATTCTGACCCTGTTCGGCGCAACGGATGCGCTGCGTGATTATGCCATCGATTATGGCTTTATCATCGGTATCGGTTTGCCCTTCATGATGATCTCCGCCGCCATCAATTCCATGATCCGGGCAGACGGAAGCCCCCAATATGCCATGTTTTCCATGATCATCGGTGCGGTCCTCAACGTGATTCTGGACCCGGTCTTTATCTTTGTTTTTCATATGGGGGTACAGGGTGCCGCCATCGCTACGGTGATCGGACAGGTGGCCTCCTTTGTGGTGTCGGCGGTCTATCTGCCCCGGTTCAAGACCGTCCATCCTGATGCCGCCTCCTTCCGCCTGAACGGCCGGACCTGCGGCAATATCCTGACCTTCGGCCTGAGCAGCTTTATCACCCAGTTTGCCATCACCATTGTTATGGCGCTGACCAATAACCTGCTGGCGGTTTACGGTGCTGCCTCCATTTATGGCTCTGAGATCCCGCTGACCGCCACCGGCATCGTGATGAAGGTCAACCAGATCATGATCTCCATCCTGCTGGGCATTGCCACCGGCACTCAGCCCATCATCGGCTTCAACTACGGAGCCAAGAACTTCAAGCGGGTGAAAAAGGCCCTGGAGATCTCTCTCATTGCCTCTGAGGTGGTGTCTATCGTGGCCTTCCTGATCTTCCAGTTCGCCCCCATGAGCGTGGTTATTCTGTTCGGCTCGGAGGAAGGACTTTACAATGAGTTTGCCGTGAAGGCCTTCCGCATCTTCCTGATGCTCTGTCCCCTCACTGGTTTCCAGACGGTGGCGGCGGTCTATCTCCAGGCAGTTGGCAAGCCTGTGCAGTCCGCTATCCTCTCTCTGGCCCGGCAGATCATCTTCTTTATCCCTGCGGCTCTGCTCCTGCCCCTGGCGTTGGGGGTGGACGGCGTGCTGTGGACTGGCCCCGTGGCCGACGGTCTGGCCTTCCTGCTCTCTCTTGGCCTGCTGATCCATGAGCATGACCACCTGAAACGGGAGCATCGGTTACAGTCCAAAGCGCCTGACATCGCTTGAAAAGGAGAGAATGGAGTATGAAAAACAGGATTATCACCATCAGCCGCGAATTTGGCAGCGGTGGCCGTACCATTGGCAAAAAGGTGGCGGAAACTCTGGGTATTGCTTGCTATGACAGCGAGTTGATTGAGAAAATTGCGGCGGAGAGCGGGCTTCACAAAGACTATATCAAGGAGGCGGGGGAGTATGCCCCTGGTGGGATACTGGCCTCCGCTTTTGCCCACGGTACTGCGGCCCCCACTAACGAGGACTATATCTGGAAGATCCAGTGCAGGATCATTACTGAACTGGCGGAGAAGGAATCCTGCGTCATTGTGGGCCGGTGTGCTGACTATATCCTTCGGGATAAGGCCGACTGCCTGCGGGTATTTATCCACGCGGATATGGCCTTCCGGGCCAAACGGATCGTGGAGGTATACGGTGAGCGGGAGGCATCCCCGGAGCAACGGCTGAAGGAGAAGGATAAGCGCCGGGCGGCTTACCACCGGTTCTATACCGATATGAAATGGGGCCACGCCCAGAACTATGACCTTACCCTCAACAGCGGAACCCTGGGCATTGACCGCTGCGCGGAGCTGATCCGGCAGCTCTACTGAGTAATTGCAGCAAAAAAGACCGCCAACGGCGGTCTTTTTTGCTGCTTCTGGCTTAAAAGCCCATGGTATCGGCCAGATCGTCCTTCATCTGGTCCATCTTCCGGGTGGCCTTTTTGGCCATGCGGCGCATTTTGGGATTCTGCATCCCCTTGGCGGCCACCGCCATGCCCATAGCGGCCCCGGCCAGAATGCCAAGGCCCATGCCGCCTAAAAAGGTGTGATTGGTCATTTGCTCAGCTCCCTTCCTTGGATGTCCGCATTTATTATTGCCCGGAATGCTGAAAAATCCATTGCTAAAATATGCGATTCAAGTTATAATGAAGGACGAAGAACACAGTGGCTTGCAGGAGGGGACGGGGGAAGGACCTGTACCCTTTTTTGCTGTGCAAATGCGGGTTTGGGCTCGAAAGCCGGCCCGCGAAACGGAAAGGAGTGATCCAGTGAAACTGTTGATTCGTCAGGGACGCCTGGTGGACCCTGTGGGGGGCATCGGCGGTGTCATGGATATCCTGATGGAAGACGGAAAGGTGACTGTCATCGGCAGCAACATCAATGAGCCGGGCGCTCAGGTCATCGACGCGGCGGGACTTACCGTGTGCGCCGGACTGGTGGATATGCACGTCCACCTGCGGGAGCCCGGATTTGAGTACAAGGAGACCATCGAGACCGGCGCGGCGGCCGCCGCCCGGGGCGGCTTTACCTCCATCGCCTGTATGCCCAACACCAGGCCCACGGTGGACTGCCCCGAGCAGGTGGACTTTGTCCGCAGAAAGGCGGCGGAGGCCTGCGGGGTCCATGTCTGGCCCATCGGCTCGGTATCCAAGGGGCAGAGAGGCCAGGAACTCACTGATTTTGAGGCCCTGAAGGGGGCGGGAGCAGTGGCCCTGTCCGACGACGGTGTGCCCGTCCAGAACGCCAATCTGATGCGGGACGGTCTCATCATGGCCCACCGGCAGGATCTCACCATCCTGTCACACTGTGAGGACGCGGACATGGTGAAGAACTATGCCGTCAACGAGGGGCGGGTATCCCGCCAGCTGCGTCTGGACGGACGGCCCGCCATCGCCGAGGAGCTGATGGTGGCCCGGGACGCCATGCTGGCCGAAGAGACCGGCGCGGCGGTCCACATCTGCCACATCTCCACCGCAAAATCGGTGGCCATCGTCCGGCGGTATAAGCGCAAGGGCGTGCAGATCACCTGTGAGACCTGCCCCCAGTATTTCTCCCTCACCGAGGATGAGATTTTGGCCCAGGGCACCATGGCCCGTGTCAACCCGCCTCTGCGGACCTGGTCCGATGTGGAGGCCATCATCGAGGGCCTGAAGGACGGCACCATCGACGCCATCGCTACCGACCACGCTCCCCACTCCGCCGAGGAGAAGGCCCGGCCCCTCACCGAGGCCCCCAGCGGCATGGTGGGTCTGGAGACCGCCCTGGGCGTCACCCTGACCTATCTGTACCACACCGGGGAGCTGCCCCTGTCCGATATTCTGCGGAAAATGACCATCAATCCCGCCTGCATCCTCCGTCTGCCCACCAAGGGCCGGCTGGCCATCGGCGCTGACGCCGACGTGGTTATCTTTGACCCGGACGAGGTGTGGACGGTGGACCCGGAGCAGTTTGCCTCCAAGGGCCGCAACACCCCCTTCGCCGGTAAGGAGCTGAAGGGAAAGATCAAATACACCATCGTGGGCGGAAAGATCATTTATCAGGATGAGAAATAAGAGATTTTAAGAGATAAAGGAGAATGAACTATGTCCTTCGATCGTCTGCAGGAAGCCATCATTGCCAAGAAAAACCCCACCGTGGCGGGTCTGGACCCCAAGCCGGAGTATGTGCCCGCCCACATCCGCAAGGAGTGCTATGACAAGTACGGCGAGACCCTGGAGGGTGCCGCCGAGGCCATTTACCGCTTCAACTGCGGCCTGATGGACGCACTGAAGGACATCGTGCCCGCCGTCAAGCCTCAGTCCGCTTACTATGAGCGCCTGGGCTGGCGGGGCATGGAGGTGCTGGAGCGCACCATCCGCTACGCCAAGGAGCAGGGGCTGTATGTTATCGCCGACATCAAGCGGGGCGACATCGGCTCCACCGCCGAGGCCTATTCCGACGGCTGGCTGGGTAAGACCAAGGTAGGGGAGCAGACCCTCAGCGCCTTCGACGCCGACTGCGTCACCCTCAACGGCTACATGGGGGCCGACAGCGTCAACCCCTTCCTCAAGACCTGTAAGGAGCTGGATAAGTGCGCCTTCATCCTGGCCAAGACCTCCAATCCCGGCTCCGGCGAGCTGCAGAACGTGTCCGCCGGTGAGGGCGACACCGTGTACGGCCTGATGGCCGACCTCATTGAGAAGTGGGGCGCGGGCACCGAGGGCAAGTACGGCTACACTATGGCCGGTGCGGTGGCAGGCGCCACCTATCCGGAAGAGCTGCAGAAGCTGCGCGCCCGGATGCCCCACACCTTCCTGCTGGTGCCCGGCTACGGCGCCCAGGGCGGCACTGCCGAGGATGTGCAGTATGCCTTCCAGAAGGATGGCCATGGCGCCATCGTCAACTCCTCCCGCGGCATCATCTGCGCCTGGCAGAAGACCGGAAAGGACGGCATGGACTACCAGGAGGCCGCCCGCAGCGCCGCGATTGCCATGCGGGACGACATTGCCCGCTTTACTACCATCGCGTAACCGGAGCGGCCTATGTCAGAGCAAGAGAAAGAGAAACAAGGTGTCCGTGAGGACGAGGTCAGTAAATGGAAGATCGGCCAGCACCGGGAATGGAACTGGCAGGAGATCCTTCAGCAGCAGATCGCGGCGGGACTGGTGGCAGCGGAGCCCTTCCGCTGCCCCACCTGCGGCACCATGCGCCGCAACCGGATCTGTCCGGTGTGCGGCAGCATCATGGATCTGAAGACCATGACTGAGACCGTCCGCGGGGACGAGTCTGCCAAATAAGTGGAAATGAGGGATAGTATGCCCATTGAACAGATCTGTACCATTGTAGATGTATCCAAGCTGAACGACTTCGCCTGGTCCTTTACCCTGGAAGTGGGGGACATGGTGAAAAAGGAGGGCCTGATGGCCGGTCAGTTCCTCCATATCGCCTGCGGAGAGGGCCTGCTTCTCCGCCGGCCCATCTCGGTTTGCATGGTCCAGGAGGACGAGCCCCACGATACTGCCCGCGTGGTCTTTGAGGTGCGGGGTGAGGGTACCAAGTGGCTGGCTCAGCGCCAGGTGGGGGACAAGGTGAATGTGCTTGGCCCCTTGGGCAACGGCTTCACCGTTACCCCCAATGACCGGCTGCTGCTGGTGGGCGGCGGCATCGGCGTGCCCCCGCTGCTGGGTCAGGCCGCCTTTACCGCCAGGAACTCCACCGCCGTGCTGGGCTTCCGGTCTGCCGACCGGGCCATGCTGGTGGAGGATTACCGGGACTACTGCGAGGCGGTTTACCTCTGCAGTGACGACGGTTCCCTGGGCCGCCACGGCTTTGTGGACGCCCAGCTGAAGGATATCCTTGAAAAGGATAAAAACTTTACAGCTGTTCTGGCCTGCGGCCCCAAGCCCATGCTGAAGAACGTGGCCAAGGTAGCGGCCGAGTACGGTGTGCCCTGCCAGGTCTCCCTGGAGGAGCGGATGGCCTGCGGCGTGGGCGCCTGCCTGGGCTGCGCCGTCCAGATGGCCGACGGCACCATGAAGCACGTCTGCAAGGATGGTCCGGTATTCGACGCCAAGGAGGTGGACTGGAATGTCTAACGTGGATCTGTCCGTCGATCTGGCGGGCGTCAAGATGAAAAATCCGGTGGTGGTGGCCTCCGGTACCTTCGGCTTTGGAAGGGAGTACGGCCAGTTCTATAACCTGAATGAGCTGGGCGGTATTTGCTGTAAGGGCCTTACCCTTCACAGAAGAGAGGGCAATCCGCCCCCCCGGATCGCCGAGACCCCCATGGGTATCCTCAACTCCGTGGGCCTGCAGAACCCCGGCGTGGACGCCTTTATCGAGCACGAGCTGCCCGAGCTGAAGAAGCATGATCTGGCCATCATCGCCAACATCTCGGGCAATACCCCCGAGGAGTACGGCATCATGTGTGAGAAGCTGTCGGCGGCGGGGGTGGACATGATCGAGGTCAACATCTCCTGCCCCAACGTAAAGGCGGGCGGTCTGGCCTACGGCACCAAGCCCGAGCTGGCCGCCGAAGTCACCAAAATGGCCAAGAGCCATTCCACCGTCCCCGTGATGGTGAAGCTGTCTCCCAACGTCACCGACATCACCGAGATTGCCCGTGCGGTGGCTGACGCCGGCGCCGACGCCCTGTCCCTCATCAACACCCTGCGGGGTATGCGCATCGATCTGAACACCCGCCGTCCCATTCTGAAGATGAACACCGGCGGCCTGTCCGGCCCCGCCGTGCTGCCCGTGGCGGTGCGGATGGTGTGGGAGGTGGCCTGCGCCGTGGATCTGCCCATCCTGGGCATGGGCGGCGTGGCCAAGGGAGAGGATGCGGCCCAGCTGATGCTGGCGGGCGCCTCTGCCGTGGCGGTGGGCACCGCCTGCTTCGCCGATCCCTACGCCCCCATCAAGGTGCGGGATGGCCTGGCGGCAATCGCTTCTGCCCAGGGCCTTGACAAGGTTTCCGACCTGACGGGCGGCGTGCGCCCCTGGTAAGTGTTATCCTGAGCCAAAGAGGTTTCGTTTTATGACCAAGATATACATCATCCGCCACGCGGAGGCGGAGGGCAACCTGTATCGCCGGGTCCACGGCTGGTACAACAGCCTCATCACCGACAACGGCTACCGGCAGATTGCCGCCCTGCGGGGCCGGTTCGCCAACGTGCATATCGACGCGGTGTATTCCAGCGATTTGTTTCGTACCATGACTACCGCCAAGGCCATCTACCCCAGCCATGGACTGGAACTCCACACCACCCCCGCCCTGCGGGAGATCGGCGTAGGGGAGTGGGAGGACAAGCCCTGGGGAGCGCTGGAGCGGCACGATGCCATGCGGCTGATTCGCTTCAACCATGCCTCCCCCGAGTTCCAGGTGGAGGGGGGCGAGACCTTCGCCCAGGTCCAGGCCCGGATGAAGGGCGCGGTGCTGGATATCGCCGCCAGGCATCCCGGCCAGACGGTGGCTCTGTTCTCCCATGGCTCTGCCATTCGCTGTCTCCAGGGCGCCATCCGGGGCCTGGGTCCCGGCGAGATGGATGGCCTGGGTCACAGCGATAATACCGGCGTCACCTGCCTGGAGGTAGAGGGTGACCAGATCTCCATTGTCTATGAGAACGACAACTCCCACCTGCCGGAGGAGATCTCTACCCTGGCCAGCCAGAAGTGGTGGAAGTCCCGGGAGGGCAGCATTGCCGACGCCAATATGTGGTTCCGTTCGCTGGACCTGGAACGGGAAGAGAAACTCTATCTGGCGGCCAGACACGACGCCTGGATTGATATCCACGGCAGCGAGGTCTCATTTGACGGCGCCGGCTTCTGCAAGGACGCCCGCCGCTGTTGGGAACAAGACAAGGAAAAAGCCTTGACAGTTGCCATGCAGCGGGATGAGGTGGCCGGCGTGCTCCAGCTGGATCTGGAGCGCTTTGCCGACGATGGCATCGGCTACATCCCCTTTGTGTACATGAATCCCCAGCACCGGAAGCGGGGCCTGGGGGTCCAGCTCATCGGCCAGGCGGTGTCGGTATTCCGCCCCCTGGGCCGCACCCGACTGCGGCTGCGCTGTGCTCCGGAGAACGCCGTGGCTCAGCGCTTTTACAAGAAGTACGGCTTTAAAAAGGCGGGGGAGGAGCAGGGCAGTGTGAAGCTGGATCTGCTGGAAAAATACATTGGTTATGAGACCAAGGACTAACTGAGGAACGATATGAATGGATTTTTACCCGTCTCGATGGCGGATATGAAAGAGCGTGGATGGGACGGGTACGACTTTCTCATTATCACCGGCGACGCCTATGTGGACCATCCCACCTTTGGCTGCGCCATCATCTCCCGGGTGCTGGAGGCCGAGGGCTACCGTGTGGCCATCCTGGCCCAGCCGGACTGGCGCAAGGCGGAGGCCTTTACAGTGCTGGGGCGGCCCAGGCTGGGGGTGATGCTGTCTGCCGGCAATCTGGACTCCATGGTGGCCCACTATACCGCCGCCCGGAAGCGCCGGCATGACGACGCCTATTCCCCGGGCAATCAGGCGGGACTGCGTCCCGACCGGGCCTCCATCGTGTATGCCAATAAGGTGCGTGAGGCCTTTGGAGACATCCCGCTGATCATCGGCGGGCTGGAAGCATCCCTCCGCCGCTTTGCCCATTACGACTACTGGGAGGACAAGGTGCGCCGCTCGGTGCTCTTTGACAGCCAGGCTGATCTGCTGGTGTACGGCATGGGTGAGACCGCCACCCGGGAGATCGCCTCCCGTTTGGCCTCCGGTACCCCGGTGGGGGAGATCACTGATGTAAAGGGAACTGCCTTTATTGCAAAAGATCCCTCCGCCTGCGCCTATCCCAAGGTGGAGTGCCCCTCCTATGAGCAGGTTTCTACCGATAAGCGGCAGTATGCCGTGGCCAATATGATCCAGTATGAGGAGCACGATCCGGTGCGGGGGAAGGCCATCCTCCAGCGCCATGGGGACCGGTTGCTCATCGTCAATCCCCCCGCCATGCCGCTTACTACGGCGGAGCTGGACTTTGTGGCCGAGCTGCCCTATGTCCGGGAGCCCCACCCCATGTACGATGATATGGGAGGCGTGCCGGCCATTGAGGAGGTGCGCTTCTCGGTGGCTCACAACCGGGGATGCTTCGGCGCCTGTAATTTCTGCTCTTTGGCCTTCCATCAGGGGCGGATCATCACCTCCCGCAGCCACGAGAGTGTGCTGAGAGAGGTGGAAGGGCTGACTCATCACCCCGGCTTCAAGGGCTACATCCACGACGTGGGCGGGCCCACCGCCAACTTCCGGCGTCCCGCCTGCAAGAAGCAGATGAAGGCCGGACTGTGCCGGGGTAAGGCCTGTCTGGCCCCAGAGGCCTGTCCCAACCTGGACGCCGACCACACCGACTACCTGATGCTGCTGCGGAAGATCCGGGCGGTGCCGGGGGTGAAAAAGGTGTTCATCCGCTCGGGCATCCGCTTCGACTTTATGCAGAAGGATAAGAGCGGGGAGTTCTTCGCCGAACTGGTGAAGTACCATGTGTCGGGCCAGCTGAAGGTGGCCCCGGAGCACTGCGTCAATTCGGTACTGGACTACATGGGCAAGCCCCATATCGAGGTATACGAGAGATTCAAGCGGAAGTACGAGTCCCTGAACCAGAAGTACGGCAAGGAGCAGTACCTGGTGCCCTACCTCATGTCCTCCCACCCCGGCTGTACGCTGAATGATGCGGTGGAGCTGGCCCAATGGCTCAACCGCACCGGCCGTCAGCCCGAACAGGTCCAGGACTTCTATCCCACCCCGGGCACCCTGTCCACCTGTATGTACTATACCGGCATTGATCCCCGGACCATGAAGCCGGTGTATGTGCCCAAGGATCCCCATGAGAAGGCTATGCAGCGGGCCCTGATGCAGTGGAAGCGACCTGAGAAACGGATCCTGGTACGGGAGGCCCTCCATCGGGCCCACCGGGAGGACCTGATCGGTTTCGGAAAAGACTGTCTGCTGCGGCCGGAGAAATACGGCAAGCCTCAGGAGAGCAAACAGACATCTAACCGAGGCAGAGCCGGCAAGGGGAGCAAACCGGCGGCCCAGAAAGGCGCCAAGCCCCAGGCTAAACCAACCCGTAAAGCGGGCTGGGCGGTGGCCAAACCCAAAAAGAATGCCCGTCCCCGCAAGGGAAAGGGATAACAAACAGCCGGCAGAGCGCGCTCTGCCGGTTTCTTTTTGCCTGAAATACTATGCGGCAAGAGCATTGAAGCTTCCTTTCAGAATTGGTATACTGAGCTTAAATACTCCCGCTGGGGAGAAAAGAGAGGATGTATGCCTGTGAAAAGACGCGTATTGTCTCTGCTGGCCGCGCTGGTGCTGATGCTGGGCCTGATCCCCGCCGCCTCCGCTGCACAGCCCGATCTGGTCATCACCATGCGGTACAATAGCCCCTGGTGCGTGATCGGCGAAACTGTGACTCAGATCGACGAGACCAGCAGCGCCGTGGTGCTGATGGCGGAGAATGGCCGCACCATGCTGCCCATCCGCCGGATGATCGAGGCCTTCGGCGGCACCGTGGAGTGGGTGCAGGAGACCAATGGTGTGCGCTGCTCCCTGAACGGCACCTCGGTGGAGTTGGAGCTGGACTCCACCACCGCCCTGGTCAACGGGAAAGAGGTGACCATGGATGTGCCCATGCGTGCCAAGAACAACCGCACCTTCGTGCCGGTGCGCTTCGTCAGCGAAAATCTGGGCCTGACTGTGGAATGGGAGGGCAAGAATCAGATCGTGGTGGTCGCCAACGGCGAGGTGGACAAGAACGATCTCACCAGCCTGCCCCAGGTCCAGAAGCTGGTGAAAAAGACCACCCCCAAAGAGGACCCGGTGACCCTCACCTCCAAGAGTTACACGCTGGCCTCCGGCACCGTCAATGCCAACGTGATCACCGTCAATATGAAGGACCCCCGGGTGAGCGTCAAGTCGGCGCTGGTGGGGGGCAAGCTTAACACCACCAACAGCTTCCAGTCCATTGCTGCCAATTCCGGGGCGGCAGCGGTGATCAATGCCAACTTCTTTGAGAGTGAAAAGGCTATCAAGGACTCCATCGGCCACCTGATGGTGAACGGCCAGTTTATGTATGCCAGCTCCGGTCTGTCCTCTCTGGGCATCACCGATACCAACGAGATGCGCTACGGCCGGCCCCCCGTCTTTGTCCGCGTTGAGACGGTAGACGGCGGCGCCTACCGCTGGTGGGACGCCTACGAGGTCAATATGCTGAAGCAGTTCAGCGGCCAGGCGGTACTCTATACCCCTGCCCGGGGGACCTCTTTCCAGGTCACCTATCCCGGTTCCGCTTTGACCGTGGTCAACAATGTGACCACCAGCTTCCAGATGGTGTCCGCCGGTCAGACGGTAGCCATCCCCGCCAACGGCTATGTGCTCTACTCCAGCGACACCGTCACCAACTACGACTTCTTCAATCAGTTTGAGGCGGGCCGCACCGTAGCTCTGCGGCCCTACCTCCAGCGGGATGATGAGGAGGGCTTCGACCTGACCGGTGTGCAGACGATGGTGTCCGGTTCCCCCCGGCTGGTGAAGGACGGCGCGAAGTTCACCGGTCTGGACAACGGCTTTAAGGAAGCACGCTTCACCACCGCTGTTACGCCCCGTACCGCTGTGGGTACCACCAAGGATGGTAAGCTGCTGCTGGTCAACGTGAAGGCTGCCAGCATCGAGCAGATGCGGGATCTGATGCTTTCCCTGGGCTGTGTGGATGCCATTAACCTGGACGGCGGCGGTTCCGCTGCTATGTACTACAAGGGACAGACCCTGGCTACCCCCGGACGTAATCTGACGTCTACGCTTCAGGTCTTTGTGTCCGAATAAATCGCGGGAAAGAACGAGTCTGCCGCCTGCGCGGCAGGCTCGTTTTGTTTGCGGGGAAGAGGAGATGAAAAAAATTTGAGAAAATGAAAAAAAGGACTTGCAAGAACTGGGTGAGTCTGCTATTATATCAATAACAGTAATAGTTACTGTTTACAACAGAAAGAGTGGTGACATATGAACGGAAAGCGATACTCACGTCAGCGAGAGCTGATCTATGAAGCTCTGATGCACACAGACCAGCATCCCACCGCTGAAATGGTGTATCAATGGCTCAAACCAACCAATCCCAATTTGAGTTTGGGCACGGTATACCGCAACCTGAATTTGCTGGTGGACGAAGGTGCTGCTGTGCGGATGGCTTTTCCGGTAGAGCGGTACGACGCCAATGTGGAGCCTCATTCACATTTTCGGTGTGAGGTCTGCGGCGGAGTCTTTGACCTGGATCTGCCCTACGACAAGGGGCTGGACGAGAAGGCGCTGCTGGCCAGCGGCCATGATATTCGGTCCCATGAGTTGGTTTTTCATGGGGTTTGTGTAAATTGCAAACCAAAACATTGAGTTTTTTCTGGTAATGTGGTAAGTTTATTTTGCACGGAAGTGCCAATACTGTGATTAGAAAGGATGTAACAACATGGAGTTCAAGCTGTATCGCTGCGCGCACTGCGGCAATGTGATTTTCAAAGTTGTGGACAAGGGCGTGCCCGTCATGTGCTGCGGGCAGAAAATGGAAGAGATCGTGCCCAATACCACCGACGCGGCTCAGGAGAAGCACGTCCCTGTGGTGGAGAAGACTGCTCATGGCAGCGGGAACTCCGTGACCGTCAAGGTGGGTAGTGTGGAGCATCCCATGTTGCCGGAACACTATATCTCTCTGATCGCTGTGGTGGACGGTGACACCGTGACCATGAAGTTCCCCAAGCCCGGCGACGCGCCTGAGCTGAAGACCTTCTGCCGGAGCGATAAGGTGGAGGCCTATGAGATCTGCAATCTCCACGGCTTCTGGAAGGGCGAAGGCTAATCAACAGCTCGTATAAAGTAATTAGATTTTAGAAAGGATGGTATGACACGATGGAACTGAAGGGCAGCAAGACCGAAGCCAATCTGTGGAAGGCATTTGCGGGAGAGAGCATGGCCCGCAATAAGTATACCTACTTTGCCAGTAAGGCCAAGAAAGAGGGTTACGAGCAGATCGCGGCCATCTTTGAGGAGACCGCCGGCAACGAGAAGGAGCACGCCAAGCTGTGGTTCAAGGAACTGGGCGGCATCGGAGACACCATGGCCAACCTGAAGTCCGCCGCCGCTGGTGAGCATGAAGAGTGGACTGAGATGTATAAGGAAATGGCCGAGACCGCTCGTGAGGAGGGCTTTGAGAAGCTGGCCTTCCTGTTTGAGGGCGTCCTGAAGATTGAGAAGGAGCACGAGGAGCGCTACCTGACCCTCCTGAAGAACCTGGAAGAGGGCGTCGTGTTCAAGCGGGGCGATGAGTATATGTGGAAGTGCCGTAACTGCGGCCACATCCACTTCGGCAAAGAGGCTCCCCAGGTGTGCCCCGTGTGCGCCCATCCTCAGGCCTACTTCGAGATCCGCGCCGTCAACTATTGACTTGACTTCGTGGGGGGCCTCTTTGGGGTCCCATCGAAGATGGGGCGGCGCTTGCGCCGTACAAGCGTTTTTACCGCGTAAAAACCTTGCGCCCGGGTGGATTCATTCCACCCGGGCTTTTGCAATGAACGGGGTCCCCGCCCGGCCTGGGCCGGGTGGGGCGGCCCGCCAGGTGTGCCCCGTGTGCGCTCATCCCCAGGCCTACTTCGAGATCCGCGCCGTCAACTATTGATTTATACGCAAAAACGCACCCCGGAAGATTCCTTCCGGGGTGCGTTTTTGCGCGGATGTGCGGGCCGATGAGGGCAGAAGGTGAATTGCCCCAATGGGGCAAGAGAAGCCACCCTGGGGTGTCGGCCTCTACGACAGGAATAGAAATCCTGAGGCGGGCGACCATAAAGGGCGCCCCTACGGAGAGAAATATGCGTAAACCCGCAGGCTGTGTCAGGGACGCAGCCGGGCCATCATGTATTCGTCGGCATACTTGCCGTCCCGCACGGTGGTCATGCGCTTGAGCCCTTCCTTTTCAAAGCCCAGCTTCTCATACAGGTGGATGGCCCGTTCATTATCGGCAAAGACAGTGAGCTCCACCCGCACCAGCATGAGCCAGTTATCCGCCAGATCCAGCAGCGTCTTTAAAAGGGCGGAACCCACCCCCATGTTCTGGTAGTCGGCATGGACCATCAGTCCCACACTGCCTACGTGGCGCATCCGGGGATTGCTCTCCAAATGGAGGCCTGCCGCACCGATCACGGTACCGTCCTCCAGCACTGCCACAAAGTGGTGGTCGTTGGGACCCAGATGGGCTACAAAGGTATCGCTGTCCGTGGTGCGGCAGGAGGGAAGTCCCAGGGTAGTCTCAAAGACCCCGGGCATCCGGCGCAGGGCCGCGGTGCCAGCGGCGTCCCGGGGTTCCGTGGGACGAATGGTGTAGTTCATAATAACACCTCCCAAAAGAATTTGGACTATGTTAGCACATTTGAGAGAAAAAAGCAACCGCCCAGACGCATGGCCCGGGCAGTTGGAAGCCTGGTTCAGTAGGCGGCAATGACACCGCCGTCGTTGGCGTACACTGTGGAGATGCCGCCGGTGTCTCCGATGAGAACTTCAGAGAATTTGCACTGCTTCTGTACCAGCTCCTTCAGGTGGAAGGCCCGGTCCAGGCAGTTGCAGTGGACAATGCACAGCCGTCGGCCGGCGTGATTGGGGTCGGTCGCCATCATGGCAGCCATTTTGCTCAGGGCCTGCTTGATGGACAGGGCCTGGCCCTTCTTACAGATCTCGCCCTGGGGGGTGGCCCCCATCAGCAGCTTGATGTGCAGGGTGCTGGTCACCAGAGCCTGGGTGCGGGTGAGCCGCCCGTTCTTCCGCAGATTATCCAGGGTCTCCAGTACGAAGAGGGTGTTCATTTCCTCAATATACTGGGAGGTCTTGCTCACCACGGTGGTAAAGTCCAGCCCGGCCTGGGCCAGCTCCTGAAGCTTCAAAGCCACCAGCACCTCGCCGGCGGAAGCGGAGCAGGAGTTGAAGATATGAATATTGGCCCCGGGGTGATCCTCCAGCCACAGATTGCGGGCCTGAGCCGCGGCGTTGTGGGAGCCGGACAGCAGGGCGGACAAGGTGACCACATAGATGTCGTCAGCGCCGCAGTCAAAGGCATCCATATACTGAATGGGGGAGGGACAGGCGGACTGGGGAGCAGTGGGACAGTCCCGCATCTTTTGCAGAAGGGCTTTTTGATCGAAGGATTCGTCATCCACGATGGTCTCATCCCCCACCCGAATGGTAAGGGGGACCTTGATAAAACAGTCCTCCCGCAGCTGGGCAGGGGTAAGGTCGCAGCAGCTGTCAACAATGATCTTAAAACTCATAACAAAAACCCTCAAATATAATTATGGAGATGATATTAGCCGTCGCCGCTATTGTATCATCATTGGCGGGAAAAGTAAAGGGAGAAAGTGCAAATATTCTGAAACGAGCAGAAAACCGGATTGGATTACCAGGGAAAACGGTCGGGGGCGCCCACCAGGATACGGGCTCCGCAGGGAGATACCGGCAGCCAGGTGCGGCCGCCGTCGTTGTTGAAGATGGCGTTGTCATTGAGCACATCCTGGAGTACAGGCTCCTGATGGGGGAACTCCACGTGGACCTCCTGGGGTTCCAGGTTGAGGACCACATAGACCCGCTGGCTGTCGGTGAAGCGGCGGAACACCAGCTGCTGGTTCTTGATGACCACGTTCTCATATTGCCCCTCCTGGAGAGCAGGGAAGGCGGAGCGGATGGCGGCCAGTTTGGCCAGGTGGCCGCACAGACTTTGATCCTGGGCCATCATCTCCTTCAGGTCCAGGCAGGGGCGCAAGGGAGTGTCAGAATCTTCGGTTCGCTGGCCCTGGATCGCCCATTCGCTGCCGTAGTAGAGGGAGGGGACGCCGGGCATGGTGTACAGCAGGGTATACAGGTTGTTGATGTGGGCGGTGTCTCTCAGCTTGGAGGCCAGCCGGTCCACGTCGTGGTTATCGGCGAAGTTATAGAGGGTGATGTTGCGGTAGATGCCGCCGGGGCCGCACTGGCGATGGAGGGAGTGGGCGATCTCAAAGTAGTTCTTGTCGTTGTGAGAGGACCACAGTCCCTTCCAGCACTCGTAGTTGGTGACGCTGTCCAGCATCTCCGGGTTGGCCCAGCGGGCGTAGTCCCCGTGGATGATCTCACCCATGAGCCAGAAATCCGGGTCCTTGCCCTTAACAAAGCCTTTGAGGGTACGGAAGAAGTCAAAGTCCACGCAGTCGGCGGCGTCCAGACGCAGCCCGTCGATGTGGAATTTGTCCATCCACATCCCCACCGCGTCCAGCAGGTGGCGCACCACGTCAGGGTTGCGGAGGTTAAGCTTTACCAGTTCATAGTGGCCCTGCCAGGCGGTATACCAGAAGGGGTCGCCCATAGGGGAGGGGCCGCCGAAGTTCAGGTCGTGGAACCAGCCGCAGTAGGGAGAGCCCTGGCCGTGCTCCTGCACGTCCCGGAAGGCCCAGAAGCCACGGCCCACATGGTTGAACACCCCGTCCAGCACCACACGGATGCCGTTTTCATGAAGCTGATCGCACAGGGCGGCAAAGGAGTCGTTATCTCCCAGGCGGCAGTCGATCTGGAAGTAGTCGGTGGTGTCGTAGCCGTGTTTCACCGACTGGAACACCGGACCCAGGTAGAGGGCGTTGACGCCCAGTTCCTTCAGGTGGGGAATCCAGTCTTTCAGCTTGTCCAGCCGGGGCACCGGGGCGCCGCCGGGGTTATACTCCGGCGCACCGCAGAAGCCGAGGGGGTAGATGTGGTAGAACACGGACTGATTGACCCAATGACTCATGGTTGACTCCTCCAGTCTTAATTAAGATTGTGTTTCTTCTTCCTCCAGCTCGCGCAGCAGCTTCTGGTCCTCTTTGGAGGACAGGTCCAGCTTCTCGTACAGGTCGGGCCGCCGCTGGCGGGTACGGAGGATGGATTGCTTCCGCCGCCACTGGGCGATCTTCTTGTGATCGCCAGAGCGGAGAATAGGGGGGACCTTCCGGCCGTGCCACTCCTCGGGTCGGGAGTACTGAGGATACTCCAGCATCCCGTTCCAGTGGCTCTCGTTTTCAAAGCACTCGGGATCGGCCAAGACACCGGGCACCAGCCGGGCCACCGCGTCGGCCACCACCATGGCGGCCAGCTCGCCGCCGGTGAGCACGAAATCCCCGATGGAGATCTCCTCGTCCACGCACTCTTCAATGAAGCGCTGGTCGATGCCCTCGTAGTGGCCGCACACCAGGATCAGGTGGTCGTAGTCATCCCGGAGACGGCGGGCGTCGGACTCGGTAAAGGTCTTCCCGCAGGGGGACATATAGATGGTGTGGCCGGGGCCGTGGGTGTCCACGATGTGCTTCCAGCACTGGTAGAGGGGATCGGCCTGCATTACTGCTCCCCGGCCGCCGCCGTAGGGGTAGTCGTCCACTTGCTTCTGCTTGTTGAGGGTGTAGTCCCGGATCTGGTGGGCCTCAATGCGGATGATGTCCCGCTCCTGGGCCCGGCCCAGGATGGACTCATTCATCATGTCGCCCACGGTCAGATCGAACAGGGTCATGATATCAATGCTATACATCGGTACGCATCCCTTCAATAAGGCGGACCTTGATATAGCCGCCCTCCACGTTGGTCTCCGCCAGGAACTCGTCTACGGCCGGGATCATATACTCGTGCTCGCCCTTGACCACATAGACCTCGTGGGCAGGGGGGGTGAGCACGTCGGCCACCACGCCGATCTTCTCGCCGGTGGCGGCGTCGATGACATCCAGCCCCATCAGGTCGGCAATAAAGTGGCGGCCGTCGGGCAGCTCCACGCCGGTGCGGTCGATGAACACCGTCTTGCCCTTCATGGACATGGCGGCATTTACGTCGTTGACACCCTCCAGGAAGGCAAGCACATTACCTTTGTGGATGCGGGCGGAGCGGACTCGTACCGGCTTGCCGTCCACATACAAGACATCAAACTGGCAGAGAAATTCCGGAGAATCACACCAGGGTACGATCTTGACCTCGCCCTGGATGCCGTGGGTGTTGACGATCTGACCTGCTTCTAAAAATTGATTTTTCATCGGTATCACCCCGAATAGTACAAAATCTGCAAGATATGAAAAAGCCGACCGACCACAGGGTCGGTCGGCTTTTTCATATCCGGGGGGAGGCCCCCGGAGTTAGTCGACGATATCGACGGAAACCTTGGTGCCCTGGCGCTGGGCCACGGAGCGCATCAATGTGCGGATCTCCTTGGCAATGCGGCCCTGGCGGCCGATCACCTTGCCCATGTCCTCGGGGGCCACCCGAAGCTCCAGGACGGTCTCGCTCTCACCTGCGTGCTCGGTGACCTCCACGGCGTCGGGGTGGTCCACCAGATTGCGGGCGATATAGGTGAGCAGTTCCTTCATGCCAGCTGTGCCCTCCTATCAGATGGCGCCAGCTTTTTTCAGCAGAGCCTTCACGGTCTCAGTGGGCTGAGCGCCGGTCTTGATCCAAGCCTGGGCGCGCTCGGCGTCCACCTTGATCTCGGCGGGCTGGGTCAGAGGATTGTAAGTGCCGATCTCCTCGATGAAACGGCCATCACGGGGATAGCGGGAGTCAGCCACCACGATGCGGTAGAAGGGAGCCTTCTTGGCGCCCATACGACGCAGTCTGATCTTAACCATTGTATCTTCACCTCCATGTAATCGTAAAGCATATCTATGGAAACGCGGCGTGGCGCGTTTACCACCGTTTAGAAGGGCAGACCGGGCATTTTGCCCAGCTTACCCAGTTTCCCCAGCTTGCCCAGACGCTTCATCTGCTTGCCGGAGAACTGTTTGCTCATCTGCTGCATCATATCGAACTGCTTGAGCAGACGGTTGATGTCCACCACCTGGGTGCCGGAACCGGCGGCGATGCGCTTTTTCCGGCTGTTGTTCAGCAGGGAGGGGTCCTCCCGCTCAGCAGGGGTCATGGACAGGATGATGGCCTCGGTACGGGCCAGGGACTTCTCGTCCACGTTGGCGCCTTCCAGGGCCTTGGCGTTGACGCCGGGGAGCATCCCGGCGATGTCGGACAGGGAGCCCATGCTCTTGATTTGCACCAGCTGGTCATAAAAATCAGCCAGAGTAAAGCGGTTTTTCCGCAGCTTCTGCTCCAGCTCGGCGGCCTTCTTGGCGTCGAAGGTCTGCTGGGCCTTCTCGATGAGGGAGAGCACGTCGCCCATGCCCAGGATACGGGAGGCCATCCGGTCGGGGTAGAAGATGTCCACCTGGTCCAGCTTCTCGCCCTGGCCCACGAACTTGATGGGCTTGCCGGTAACCGCCTTGATGGAGAGGGCCGCGCCGCCTCGGGCGTCGCCGTCCAGCTTGGTAAGCATGACGCCGGTGATATCCAGGGCTTCGTCAAAAGCCTTGGCGGCGTTTACCGCGTCCTGACCGATCATGGCGTCCACGATGAGCAGGATCTCGGTGGGGTCAATGGCCGCCTTCATGTCCTTGAGCTGTTCCATCAGCTCCTCGTCCACGTGGAGACGGCCGGCGGTATCGATAAATACGATGTCGTTGCCGTGCTTCTTGGCGTGCTCAATGCCCGCCTTGGCGATGTCGATGGGATCGATCTGCCCCATCTGGAACACGGGCACGTCAACCTGAGAACCCACAACCTCCAACTGAGTGATGGCGGCGGGGCGGAAAGTGTCACAGGCCACCAGAAGGGGCCGCTTGCCCTGCTTTTTCAGAAAGCCCGCCAGTTTGGCGCCGTTGGTGGTCTTGCCGGCGCCGTTGAGGCCGCACAGCATCACCACCGTGGGGGGCTTGGGGGAGATGGTCAGCTTGGTGCTCTCGCCGCCCATCAGATTGGTCAGTTCTTCATTGACGATCTTGACGATCATCTGGGCGGGGGTCAGGCTCTCCAGTACATCGGAGCCCACGGCCCGCTCGGTGACAGAGGCCACAAACTGTTTGACCACCTTGAAGTTTACGTCGGCCTCCAGCAGGGCCATCCGGATCTCCTTCATGGCCTCCTTTACGTCGGCCTCGGTGAGACGGCCCTTGCCCCGCAGCCGCTTAAAGGCGGCGGACAGCTTTTCGGTCAGTCCTTCAAATGCCATGGGGTCACTCCTGTTTCAGCTGATCCAGCACGCCGCGGATGCGGTTGCACTGGATCTCAACCTCGTCGTCCTGCCAGCGCTGGTCGTTGCGCTGGGCAATGGCGTTCACCGCCGCTTCCACCTCCAGGAACTGCTGGTGCATCTTGTGGAAGCGCTTGATGATGCCGGTCTTGTCCTCCAGCTCGGTGAGGATGGCCTCGGCCCGGACGATCACGTCCCGGACGCCCTGGCGGGTGATGCCGTAGTTCTCGGCGATCTCGGCCAGGGAGAGGTCCTCATTGTAGTAGAGGTCGTAGAATTCCTTCTGTCGGTCGGTGAGCATATCTCCATAGAAATCATAGAGCAGAGCCATGCGGTAGGCCTGGTTCTTCATGGTACACCCTCCTTCAGGAAGTCGTTCTGTAAAGGAAGTAAAGTTTCAAAGCTTTACAACAGAGGTGATGATACACGATTTTCCTCCGTTTGTCAAGGGGGAACGGGGGAATTCTTTTCTTTTTTTCGCCCCGGGCCGGGCCGGGGACAGACGCATATTTTTCCCTTGCCGGTAAAGACTAGATGTATCGAAGAAAAGGAGGTTACACCAGTGAAAACCCGTATCCTGATGGCCGCGGCACTGACGGCCGCCCTGCTCACGGCGGCCCTGCCTGCCTCGGCGCTCTTTCTGGACCAGGAGGAGACCAGCCCCACGGTGCTGGACGTGGTGAAGAACGGCATGACCACCGAGACCATTGCCTTCCAGTCCTCAGACTTTGTGGTGGAGGGGGAGGGCGCTCTGGACGCCATTGTGATCACCCAGCTGCCCCAGGAAGGTGTGCTCACCGTGGGGGGCCAGATGGTGGGGGAGGGGGACGTGATCGCCATGACTGCCGTGGACGGCCTGCGCTTCACCCCCTCGGTTGCCCCCATCGCCCTGGAGGCCAGCTTTACCTTCCAGCCCCTCTTTGCCGGCGGTGAGCCGGGACAGGAGACCGGGGTGGAGGTCCATCTGCTGACCGAGGCCAACGGCGCCCCGGTGGCGGAGAACCTGGAGCTGTCCACCTATAAAAATGTGGCGGTCACCGACCGCTTTTCCGCCGTGGACCCGGAGGGCGACCTGCTGACCTACCGGCTGGTGAAGAAGCCCGCCCGGGGCGCGGTGACCATGGGGGAGGACGGCCAGTTCGTCTATACCCCCTATGAAAACAAGACCGGCAAGGACTCCTTCACCTATATTGCCATGGACACAGTGGGCAATGCCTCCGACCCGGCTACCGTTAAGGTAAAGATCGAAAAGCCGGACACCAAAGTGACCTACGCCGACCTCAGCGGCCACCCGGCCCACAAGGCGGCCATCCGCCTGGCGGAGAAGGGTGTCTTTGTGGGTGAGTGCATGGGAGGGGAATACTTCTTCCAGCCTGACGCCGCTGTCACCCGCAGCGAGTTTGTAGCCATGGCCATGAATGCCGCCGGGGTGGAGTCTCTGGAGGGGGTGTCCCGCACCGGCTTCGCCGACGATGAGAGCATTCCCACCTGGGCCAAGCCCTATGTGTCCTCCGCCCTGAAGTGCGGTCTGGTCCAGGGGACCACCGACCAGGAGGGCCGGGTGGTGTTCCGGGCCGATGACTCTATCACTACCGCCGAGGCGGCGGTGCTGCTGGATCGGGTGCTCTCCGTCACCGACGTGGACGCCCAGACCTTTGCCGCCGACGCTCCCGCCTGGGCGGCCCAGTCGGCGGCCAACCTGTCCACCTGCGGGGTACTGCCGGCAGAGGCCGGCCTCACGGAAACGCTGACCCGTGGAGAGGCGGCACAGCTGCTGTGCGCCGCCCTGGATCTGCTGGACAGCCGGGACACCGGGTGGTTTTAAGGGAAATATGAGAAAAACGGCCGCCATCGGCGGCCGTTTCCCTTTATGCACGGGGACGCAGTTTATACCATATGATAAAAAGAAGTAACCCAGTAAGGCAGATTCCGCCGCCCAGCCAGAAGGACCTGGCCAGATTGATTTCCGCCAGAGCACCGAACGCCAGGTTGGTACCAACCCCCACCCCATCTATGAACATGGCGTGGACGCTGAGGGCGGTGGCCCGGTGGGGTGTGGTCACCTGCTTGTTTTGCAGCTCCATCAGGAAGGGCTGGCACAAGGTATTGCACAGCCGCAGGGTGAGAATGGCCCAGATGGAGGGGAGAGGGGCAGCGGTCAGGGCAAGGGCAGCACAGGCCAGCACCCCACCGCCGTAGAGCAGCACCGCCGTTCCCACGATGCCCGTCCGGCGGGTGAGCCGGGCGGACCAGATTCCCGCCATGCCCAGCACCGTGGCGGCGATATAGAGGACACCAATGGCCCAATCGGGAAGGCTGGCGCGGGCATATTGCAGCTGATTTAAAAAGGTGGTGATGGTCTGGTGGGCCTCGGAGAGAAGGGCCGCCGACAGGAGAAAGAGGAGCAGCCGTCCATTGGTCAGCGTCTGGCGCAGGATATCCAGGGTCAGCCGGGGAGAGAAGGGGGCGGGGGTCTTTACCTCGGTGAGCCCCAGGGCGCACAGGGCGGCGGCGCCAAGGAAGTTTCAGGTTCAATGTAGCAGAATGGCGGAGGAATGTCAAGGAACAGAGAAAAAGAAAGATTTCATGCACAGAAGGTGGAAAGGGAGTTGAGTATAGCGGTAAAGCGTGCTATAATATACCATTAGCGCGTATCATATTGTATCAAACTGGCAACTGAGGTGTATTATGAAGATCGTAGTTTTGGCCGGGGGACTCTCCCCGGAGCGGAACGTGTCCCTTTCCACCGGCACCATGGTGACCGAGGCCCTGCGGGCTCTGGGCCATCGGGCGGGACTCATCGATATGTTTTTCGGCCTGGAGGAGGGCCGGGCAGACGAGTCTTTCTTTGATGCGCCGGTGCCCGAATCCTTTAAAAAGATCAGCCGGGAGGCCCCTGACCTGGAGCAGATCAAGGCCAGCCGTCCCGGCGACAGCAAGAGCGTGTTTGGCCCCGGTGTGCTGGAGCTGTGCCAGATGGCCGATCTGGTGTTCCTTGCCCTCCACGGCACCTGCGGCGAGGACGGCAAGGTCCAGGCCGCCTTTGACCTGATGGGCATCCCCTACACCGGGGCGGGTTACCTGTCCAGCGCCATCGCCATGGACAAGGACCTGACCAAGCGGATGGTGGCCGACGTGGTGAATACCCCCGGCTGGAAGACCGTGGAGTATAAGGCGGAGGATATTGACGGCCTGGTCAGCTCTGCCCGGCTGCCTCTGGTGGTGAAGCCGGTGGCCAGCGGGTCCTCCATCGGCGTGTCCATCGCCTATACCGCCGACGAGCTGCGCAAAGCCCTCACCGACGGCCTGACCCTGGGAGGGCGCACCGTGCTGGAGGAGTATGTGAAGGGCCGTGAGATCCAGGTGGGCATCCTGGACGGCAAGGCCCTGCCCTCCATCGAGATCATCCCCAAGGAGGGCTTCTACGACTACGCCAACAAGTATCAGCCCGGCGCGGCTCTGGAGGTGTGCCCCTCGGAGATCCCGGCGGAGTGGGAGGAGAAGCTCCGCGCCGCCGCCCTGCGGGTGTATGAGACCCTGGGCCTGTCCGTCTATTCCCGGGCCGACTTCATTGTCACCAGCGACGGCCAGCCCTGGTTCCTGGAGATCAACACCCTGCCCGGCATGACCCCCACCAGCCTGCTGCCCCAGGAGGCCGCCGCGGTGGGCATCGATTACAACAGCCTGTGCCAGCGCATTGTGGAGGCCTCCCTGGAGGCCAGAAGACAGGGCCGGTAAACCGGCATCCGGAACGAGAGAGATTGAAGGAGACAACAACATGGAGCCGATGACCATACGAGAGATCATGGAAGCGGTGGGCGGCAGCCTGCTGGGTGAGTTCGGAGATCTGAACCGGGCGGTGAGCCGGGTGGAGACCGACAGCCGTACCATCCATCCCGGTTCTCTGTTCATCCCCCTGGTGGGAGAGCGCTTTGACGGTCATGCCTACATCAACGCCGCCCTGGAGGGGGGCGCTGCCGGGTGTTTCACCCAGCGGGAGCGGGACAGCTATCTGCCCGGCAAGTTCTACATTAAGGTGAAGTCCACCCACCGGGCCCTCCGGGATCTGGCCAAGTATTACAAGCAGAAATTTGCCATCCCTGTGGTAGCCATTACCGGCTCGGTGGGCAAGACCACCACCAAGGACATGGTGGCGGCGGTGCTGGGGGAGAAGTACAGCGTCCTCAAGACCGAGGGCAACCTGAACAACGACATCGGGGTGCCCATGACCCTGCTGCGGCTCAAGCCGGAGCACCAGATCGCCGTGCTGGAGCTGGGTATGAACCACGCAGGGGAGATCGACTATCTCTCCGCCATTGTGGAGCCCGACATGATCCTCATGACCAACATCGGCGACTCCCACATCGAGCATTTCGGCTCCCGGGAGAAGATCCTGGAGGCCAAGAGCGAGATTTTCCACCACGCCAAGCCCCACGCGCCCGCCGTCATCAACGGTGACGACCCGCTGCTGAACACCCTGCCCGGCAAGCTGGACCACCCCTTTATCCGGGTGGGCTCCGCCCAGTGCCTGGACTACCGGGCGGTGGATCTGGCCAGCGACGGCAAGAGCCGGATCAGCTGTAAGGTGGAAACGCCTGACGGCGATTTTCCGGTGGAGATCCCGGCTCTGGGAGACCATATGATCTATCCCACCCTGATGGCGGCGGCGGTAGGCCAGCACTTCGGCCTGACCGCTCAGGAGATCGCAGACGGGGTGCTCCACTTCGCCCCCACCAAGATGCGGATGAACATCCTCACCCGTGGGGATGATATCACCATCCTCAACGATACCTACAACGCCAATCCCCAGTCCATGCGGGCGGCGGTGGAGGTGCTGGCCAACGCCAAGGGGGAGTACAAGGTTGCGGTGCTGGGCGATATGTTTGAGCTGGGCCCCCTGGCTCCCGCCCTCCACGCCGGGATCGGCGAGTACCTGGCCAAGGCGGGCATCCACTGTCTGGTGGCGGTGGGCGAGCTGTCCCAGCATATCTATGATGCCGCCAAAGCGGCGGGCGTGCCGGTGTGCTGGCACTGCACCGATAAGGAGCAGGCCAAGCCGGTGCTGGACAGCGTAGTGCGCCCCCACGCCACCATTCTGGTGAAGGCCTCCCGTGGCATGGCCCTGGAGGAGCTGGTGGAGTACCTGCTCACCATCACCAACGAGGGATAAAAAAGACCGCCGGGCAAATGCCCGGCGGTCCGTAGGGGCGCGCAGTGCGCGCCCGCTGTTATCCGAACAGCTTCTGCAGATTCTCCTTGAAGGGCGGATAGATGACGCCCTTCTCGGTGATGATGCCGGTGACCAGGCTGTGAGGGGTCACGTCAAAGGCTGGGTTGTACACCTCCACCGTGGCCGGCGCGGTCTGGACCCCGTACAGGGTACGTACCTCGTTCTTGTCCCGCTCCTCGATGGGGATACCGGAGCCATCGGGAATGGTGAGATCAATGGTGGAGCAGGGGAGGGCCACATAGAAGGGCACCCCATGATGGTGGGCGTTCACCGCCACCGAGTAGGTGCCGATCTTGTTGGCGAAGTCTCCGTTGGCCGCCATCCGGTCGCAGCCCACCACCACCATATCGATCTTGCCCTTGGCCATCAGGCTGGCAGCCATGTTGTCGGCAATGAGGGTGGCGGGAATGTGGTCGGTGACCAGTTCGTAAGCGGTGAGCCGGGCGCCCTGAAGCAGGGGACGGGTCTCATCGGCGTAAACCATATCCACTTTACCCTGTTCATGGGCGGCCCGAATGACTCCCAGAGCGGTACCGTAGCCGCCGGTGGCCAGGGCTCCGGCGTTGCAGTGGGTGAGGATGTGGGCGTGGTCGGGCACCACAGAGGCGCCGTAAAGGCCTATGACCTTACACATAGCCACGTCCTCCTGATGGACAGCCACGGCCTCGGCAATGAGAGTTTCCGGGTCTCCGCCGCAGGCTTTCGCCTTGCGGGCCATCCGGTCCAGGGCCCAGAAGAGATTGACCGCCGTAGGGCGGCTGGCGGACAGAACGGACTTGGCCTCGGTCAGGTCCTCCCCGGCCAGAGCGGCCAGACAGTAGGCGTAGGCGGCGGTGACGCCGATGGCGGGCGCACCCCGCACCACCATGGTGCGGATGGCATCAGCCACCGGACGGTAATCGGTGTAGGGGAGCCAGGTCTCTTCCACCGGAAGCTTTGTCTGGTCAAGTAAGTAAAGGGTATTTCCTTCCCAACGGATCGCGTCCATAGAGAACTCCTCCTTGTGATGCGGCCCTGGAAAACCGGGGCGTTTTGTTCCTAACGATTGTATCACACACACCATTTGGAGGCAAGCAATGATCGATATCTCCGTCTCGAACCTGTCCAAAGAGTTCGAGGTAGGCAAAAAAATATTGGATGGCCTCACCTTCCAGATCGACCAGGGGGAGCGAGTGGGCCTGCTGGGCAAAAACGGCGCAGGCAAGACCACGGTGTTCAAAATCCTCACCGGCGAGCTGGACTGGGACGACGGCGAGGTCCACATCGCCCCCGGCAAGGGAGTGGGGCTCATCTCCCAGATCCCCGTCTATCCGCCGGAGTACACGGTGGAGGACGTGCTCCAGACCGCTTTCCAGCGGCTTCACGACATGGAGCGGGAGATGGAGGAGCTTACCGTCCGTATGGGCCAGGACAGCGACCCGGCTCTGCTGCGGCGGTATGATGCCCTCACTGCCGCCTTTGAGGCGGGGGGCGGCTATGATACCATTACCCCCCTGAATAAGGTATGCAACGGCCTGGAAATTTCCCAGGATATGAGAAATCAGCTTTTTTCCTCCCTGTCCGGCGGCGAAAAGACCCGGGTCAATCTGGCCCGGCTTATTCTGGAGGACACTGACATCCTCCTGCTGGACGAGCCCACCAACCACCTGGATCTGCGGGCTACCGAGTGGCTGGAGGAGTATCTGGACCGCTATAAAGGTACTGTCCTTGCCATCTCCCATGACCGCTGGTTCCTGGACCGGGTGGTCAAGCGGGTCATCGAGATCCAGGACGGCAAGGCGGAGTTTTACGAGGGCAACTACTCCTTCTATGTGGTGGAGAAAGAGCACCGCTATCAGGAGAAGCTGAAGCAGTACGAGAAGGAACAGGCCAAGATCGAGCAGCTGGAGAAGGCTTCCCAGCAGCTGCGGATCTGGGCTTACTCGGGCAACGACAAGACCTTCAAGCGGGCCCAGTCCATGGAGAAGCGGATCGAGCGCCTGCGCACCACCGACAAGCCCACCAAGGAGCGCCGCCTGGACATCAAGTTCGGGGAGCGGGAGTTCCGGGGGGACGAGGTGCTCACCATCAAGGAACTGAAGAAGTCCTTTGACGGGCGCACCCTCTTCGACCACGTCAATCTGGAGGTGGTGGGGGGCGAGCGCATCGCCCTGCTGGGAGACAACGGCACCGGCAAATCCACCCTGCTGAAGATTTTGCTGAAGGAGGAGGAGCCCGACTCCGGAAAGCTGAAGATGGGACCGACTGTAAAGGTAGGTTACCTGCCCCAGATCATCCGTTTCTCCCACCCGGAGCGCAACCTGGTGGACACCATGATCTACGATCAGGACTGCTCCACGCAGACCGCCCGTAACCGGCTGGCCGCCTTCAATTTCCGGGGAGAGGACGTGTTCAAGCCGGTGTCCGCCCTGTCTGGCGGCGAGCAGAGCCGACTGCGGCTGTGTATGCTGATGGATGAGCAGATCAATCTGCTCATCCTGGACGAGCCCACCAACCACCTGGACATCGCCAGCCGGGAGTGGATCGAGGAGGCGGTGGCCGACTACGAGGGCAACCTGCTCTTCGTATCCCATGACCGCTACTTCATCAAGCAGTTTGCCACCCGCATTTGGATGCTGGAGGACGGGCACATCACCGACTTCCGGGGCACCTTTGAGGAGTTCCGGGCCGCCCGGGAGCGGGCCAAGGCCCAGGCTGCGGCCCCGGTGAAGGCGGAGCCGGAGAAGCCTAAAAAGGAGAAGCCCAAGCGCCCCGGCGGCACCAAGGAGCTGGAGAAGCAGGTGGTCGCGGCGGAGCGGGCGGTGGCCAAGGCGGAGGAGCGGCAGTATGAGCTGTCCCTGAAAGCTGAGGAGGTGGCCTCCAACTACCTGGAGCTCCAGAAAGTCTACGAGGAGCAGAAGGCGCTGGAGGATGAGATCGCCGCCCTGTACACCAAGTGGGAGACCCTGGCTGCGGAGTTGGAAGAGGCCAGAGGATGAGACGTAAAAAACAGTATTACCGTCCCTACGGAGGGCGCAGAAAGCCGGTGTGGCTGCTGGCTCTGCTGACGGCGGTGCTGGCCGCTCTGCTGAGCTTCGCGGTGCTGCTGGGCGTGGTGCTGTCTGGCGCCCACGACAGTATGACCGGCGAACCCAAGGTCATGGTGATCCTGGGCTGCAAGGTAGAGTCCTGGGGACCGTCCATCCTGCTCCAGGACCGGCTGGATAAAGCCCTGGACTACCTGGAGGAACACCCGGACCTGACCATCGTGGCCTCCGGCGGACAGGGCCCCGACGAGCACCAGAGCGAGGCCCAGTGTATGTACGATTATCTGACCGACCACGGGGTGGATGGAGATCAGATCCTGCTGGAGGACCAGTCCCACAACACCTGGGAAAACATCCGCTTCACCCAGGCGCTGCTGGAGCAGGAGGGGATGGACACCAGCGAGATGCTGGTGGTATCCAACGGCTTCCACCTGACCCGGGTGCGGATGCTGTGGGACAGAGCATGGGAGGGGGACTACACCCTGTCCACCCTGGCCGCCCCCAGCTCCCACATTCCTTCCCGGCTGAAGATGTACATCCGGGAGCCGCTGGCTCTGGTCAAGTCCTATTTCTTTGACAGGTGATATGATTTGGATATGCAGCAAAAATTAAGCGCCCTGGATCTGCGTTTTGCCAGCATCGAGGCCCAGCTGGGGGCGGGGGAGACCTACAACGACCCGGCCCTGGTGGCCAGGCTCAACAAGGAGCAGCGGGAGCTGGAGCCGGTGGTGTCCGCCTGGCGGGCCTATACCCGCCGCCAGCAGGACCTGAAGGACGCGGAGGAGTTGATGGGCGACCCCGACATGAAGGAGCTGGCCCAGGAGGAGTACCAGCAGGCCAAGGAGGACATTGCCAAGCTGGAGGATGAGATCCGTATCTTGCTGCTGCCCCGGGACCCCAACGACGACAAGAACGTCATCGTGGAGATCCGGGCCGGTGTGGGCGGGGAGGAGGCGGCCCTGTTCGCCCACTCTCTGTACCGGATGTACTCCATGTACGCCGACGCCCGCCGCTGGAAGGTGGAGGTGGACTCCCTCAGCGAGACCGAGCTGGGAGGTGTCAAGGAGATCTGCTTTACGATTGAGGGAGACGGGGCCTACTCCCGCCTGAAATTTGAAAGCGGGGTCCACCGGGTCCAGCGGGTGCCCGAGACCGAGTCGGGCGGGCGCATCCACACCTCCACCGCTACGGTGGCGGTGCTGCCCGAGGTGGACGAGGTGGACTTTGAGCTCAACCCCGCCGACATTGAGATGCAGGTGTTCCGCTCCTCCGGCGCCGGCGGACAGCACGTCAACAAAACCTCCTCCGCCGTGCGGCTCATCCACAAGCCCACCGGTACGGTGGTGGAGTGCCAGCAGGAGCGCAGCCAGTTCCAGAACCGGGACAAGGCCATGCAGATCCTGCGCTCCCGGCTGTATGAAGAGAAGGTACGGGAGCAGGAACAGGCCCTCACTGACGAGCGCCGCAGCCAGGTGGGCACCGGTATGCGCAACGAGCGTATCCGTACCTACAACTTCCCCCAGGGCCGGCTCACCGATCACCGCATCGGCCTGACCCTGTACAAGCTGGAAAATGTGATGAACGGCGATCTGGACGAGATCATCGACGGGCTGATCACCGCAGATCAAGCGGAAAAGCTGAGACACAGCCAGGAGGAATAAACGGGAGGTATCCCGGAATCCTAGAAAAGGAGCATTAACCATGGAACTGATCATTCATTTTAATACTCTGCCCGAGGGGCTGACCCTGGATCTGGTACGGGACGATCTGGCGGGCCTGCTGGAGGACGACGGCTGGCTCACCGGCTCTGGAGCCAACTATCTGGAGCTGGAGCTGGAGGACGAGAAGGTGAATCCAAAATACGGTATCCTCACCGTGAAGGGCTATCTGCAAAAGGCCAAGTTCGCTCCCGATACCACCATCGAACTGGCGGGCACGCCGGTGGGCATCTACGAATAACAAAGGAGACTTGGGTATGAAAAAGGCCATTGGTATCCTGCACATCCTGTCCGGCGCCGCCCTGATGGCGGCAGGTATCCTGACGGTGGTACAGAGGGACCGCCGTCGCCGCCGTCGTCATCGGTTTTGAGAAAGCGGTGAGGAAGGATGCATACCCTGCGTTTGAATGATAAGCAGATCGGGGAGGCGGCGGACATCCTCCGCCGGGGCGGCCTGCTGGGCATCCCCACCGAGACGGTGTACGGCCTGGGAGCCAACGGGCTGAACAGCGAGGCGGTGGGCCGCATCTTTGAGGCCAAGGGCCGCCCCCAGGATAACCCCCTGATCCTCCACATCCCCTCCGCCGACTGGCTGGAGCGGTACTGTGAGGACATTCCGGAGAGTGCCTACGCCCTTGCCGACAAATTCTGGCCGGGACCCCTGACCATGATTTTAAAGCACAAGTCCATTGTGCCCGCCGCCGTCACCGCCGGACTGGACACGGTGGGGATGCGCTGCCCGGCCCATTCGGTGTGCCGGGCCATCATCGCCGCCGCGGATGTGCCGGTGGCTGCCCCGTCGGGCAATACCTCCGGCCGGCCCAGCCCCACCAATATGGCGGATATGCTGGAGGATATGGACGGCAAGATCGACGGCATTGTGGATGGCGGTCCCTGCTCCGTGGGGGTGGAGTCCACCATCATCGATCTGACGGAACAGCCGCCCCGGCTGCTGCGGCCCGGCGGCATTACCCTGGAACAGCTGGAAAGCGTGCTGGGTGAGGTGACGGTGGACCCGGCGGTGACCCGGCTCATGGGTGCCGGGGAGCAGCCCAAGGCTCCCGGTATGAAGTATCGCCACTACGCCCCCAAGGCCCCGGTCACCGTGGTCCAGGGTGCGCCCGAGACGGCGGCCCGGTACATCCAGACCCATATGGACCCCGGCGACGGGGTGATCTGCTTTGATGAGTATACCCACCTGTTTGAGGACCACCCCCTGGAGCAGCTGGGCCCCAGCACCGACGTGCCCGAGCAGGCCCGGCGGGTGTTTGACGCCCTGCGGTGGTTTGACGGTACCAGCGTCACTCATATCTGGGCTCAGTGCCCCGATGCCACCGGCATCGGTCTGGCGGTGGCCAACCGGCTCAACAAGGCGGCCGGATTCCACATTATCCGGGTGGAGGATGGGCCGCCGCCGTCGGCCTGAAGACAATTTACAAATCGCTCACACACGGCGGCCGCAGTGTGGTATACTAACTGCTGGAGGCGAAGGACATGAAACGCATCGGCATCACCGGCCCCACCGGGGCGGGCAAGACCACCGCCCTCAACGTATTGATCGGCCTGGGGGCCCATATCATTGACGCCGATCAGGTTTACCATGACCTGCTGGCCCACAGCGAACCCATGCGGGAAGCCCTGACAGCCCGTTTCGGTTCTTCCATCCTGGATAAGACGGGACAGGTGGACCGGAAGGCGCTGGGCAGTGTGGTCTTCGCCGATCCCACGGCTTTGTCCGAACTGAATGCCATTACCCATCGATTTATCATCGAAGAGATCGATCGGCAGGCCGCTCAGGCAGAGGCCGAGGGGCGACCGGCGGCAGCCATCGACGCCATCGCCCTCATCGAAAGCGGCGTAGGGGAGACCTGCGATGCGGTGGTGGGCATTCTGGCCCCCAGGGAGGTCCGTATCCGCCGCATCATGGCCCGGGAGGGCATTTCGGAGGACTACGCCCGCAAGCGGGTGGACGCCCAGCAGAGGGACGGCTTTTTCCGTACCCACTGTACCCACATTCTGGAGAATCAGGGCACGGCGGAGGAATTCGCCCAAAAGGCACTGGCTCTGTTTCAGACGCTGATCCCATAACGTTTATCATAATGTGTACTGAACAAAGCCACAAGCCTTGAAAACCAAGGCTTTCAAGGTCAAATGGCTTTGTTCAAGTGCAAGGTTTTGGGACGATTTCGTCCAAAAAGCCTTGCACCTTCCACTGGCGCGTTTCAACGCGCCAGTGGAAATACCCATTGTAACAATGGCTGAATTCCATAAAAGCGGCTCCTTTGAGCCGTTTTTGTGGAATTGCGCGGCTACCGCCGCGTGAATAAACCGATTTTCGGTTTATTCAGCAGATATTATCATAAAGGAGGACTCTCACATGGAAGAGAAACAGAAAACCCCCGGTGAGCTGCGGCGGGAAGCCCTGCTCTATCAGCCCAAGAACGGCTATGACCGCCTGAATCCCGCGGAGGAGGCGGATCTGAACGCATATTGTGAGGATTACAAGAAGTTTCTGGACGCCGGCAAGACCGAGCGGGAGTGCGTGGACGAGACCGTCCGCCTGGCCGAGTATCACGGCTTCAAGCCCTTTGTCCGCGGCATGGCCCTTAATCCCGGCGACAAGCTGTACCGGGTGAACCGGGGCAAGGCGGTGATGCTGGCCGTTATCGGCAGCAAGCCCCTCAGCGAGGGCGTCAACATCGGCGCCGCTCACATCGACTCCCCACGTCTGGACCTGAAGCCCAACCCCCTCTATGAGGACGCTGAGCTGGCCTTCTTCAAGACCCACTACTACGGAGGCATTCGCAAGTATCAGTGGGTCACCATTCCTCTGGAACTCCACGGCGTCATCGCCCTGAAGGACGGCTCCGCTGTGAAGGTGTCCATCGGCTCCTCTGAGGGCGAGCCCCGCTTCACCATTGACGACCTGCTGCCCCACCTGGGTGTGGAGCAGTCCAAGAAGCCGCTGGGCGAGGCCATCCCCGGCGAGAGCCTGAACCTGCTCATTGGCAGCCGTCCCTTTGCCGGCGACGAGGGCGCTGATCGGGTGAAGCTGGCCATTATGGACCTGCTCAACCAGAAGTACGGCATTACGGAGGAGGACTTCATCTCCGCGGAGCTGTCCGCCGTGCCCGCTTTCAGGGCTATGGACATCGGCTTTGACCGCTCCCTCATCGGCGCCTACGGCCATGACGACCGGGTGTGCGGCTTTGCCGCCCTGGCCGCTCTGTTCACCCTGGGCACCCCCGCCCGCACTGCCGTGTGCATGCTGGCAGACAAAGAGGAGATTGGCTCCGAGGGCGTGTCCGGTATGCAGTCCGCCGCCTTCGATACCTTCATGAGCGATCTGTGCGACGCTCAGCGGGTGACTTTGAAGGCCTGCTATGAGAAGTCCTTCTGCCTGTCTGCCGACGTGACCGCCGCCTTCGACCCCAACTTTGCCGACGTGTACGAGAAGCGCAACAGCGCCCGGGTCAACTACGGCATGGGCCTGTGCAAGTACACCGGCGCCCGTGGCAAGGCGGGGGCCTCCGATGCCTCCGCCGAGCTGGTGGCCTATGTCCGCCGTGTGCTGGACCAGAACGGTGTGGTGTGGCAGATGGCCGAGCTGGGCAAGGTGGACGCCGGCGGCGGCGGCACCGTGGCCTGCTATATGGCTGAGCGTGACATCGATACCATCGACGCCGGCGTGCCTGTTCTGTCCATGCACGCCCCCTTCGAGACCGTGTCCAAGCTGGACTGCTATATGACCTACAAGGGCATGAAGGCGGTCTACGAGGCTCAGTGATTTTGATCTGACTTCAGCAAAAGAGAGTCCGGGTGATCCGCCGGACTCTCTTTTTGCATCAAATGAATGGTTTGCAGGCGGCTTGTTATGAGCAGAGATTTTTTAAGGGTCAGGAAAAAGGATGGAAAAATCCCGCCGGATATGATATGATAAAAACTAACCGCCCTGACGCAGCTTGAATTGTGTAGGGGTGCTGTATCGGGGATGACCTTGCTTTCAAACAGGTTTCGTTCCCCAAAAATCGTGAATGGAGGAAGTCGTTTTGAGCTATTTGATGGCCATCCTCATGGGGATCATTCAGGGTGTGGCGGAGTTTCTGCCCATCTCCAGCTCCGGCCACCTGGCCCTGTTCCAGCAGTTCTTCGGTATGGAGAACGTGGAAGAAAAGTACATGATGTTTACGGTGATGCTCCACTTCGGCACCCTGATCTCGGTGCTGATCGTCTATTGGCGGGATGTGGTGGAGATGATCCGGGAGTTCTTCCTGGGTATCGCCGCCCTGGCGGGGAAGGATACCGGCACTCCGCCGCCTCCGGCCCGGCGGATGGTGATGCTCATCATCATTGCCACCCTGCCCCTGTTTGTCATGGTACTGCTTCAGGACGCGGTGAACGCCCTGTTTGCCAGCTCTATTATGGTATCCATCGCGCTGCTGGTCACCGGCTGCATCCTGTTCTTCTCCGACCGGCTGGCTCATGGCCGCAAGACCGCCAAAAATGCCACCGTGGTGGACGCCCTGATCGTAGGCTGCGGCCAGGCGCTGGCGGTGATCCCCGGCCTGTCCCGCTCCGGTACCACCATCTCCGTGGGCATGATGCGGGGCTTCGACCGCTCCTTTGCCGTCCGCTTTTCCTTCCTCATGTCCCTGCCCGCCATCGTGGGCGCCAACATCCTGGAACTGAAGGACGCGGTGAGCAGCGGCTTTAACATGACTGAGCTGCCCATGTATCTGGTGGGCGTGGCTGTGGCCGCCGTGGTGGGCTACTTTGCCATCCGACTGGTCAAGAGCCTGTCCGACAAGGGCAAGTTCGGTAAGTTCGCCTATTATTGCTGGGCGGTTGGCCTCGGCAGCCTGATCGCCGGTATTGTAAAAACCGTAATGATGTAATTGAGCACCGCCCGCCTGTGGGCGGGAAACCCGACCCTGAAAGGACTTGATGATACCATGGCCACCGCAAAGAAGAAAAGTGCCGGAGGGAAGCGGACCGCCTCTTCCAGCCGGTCCTCCTCTTCCCGCACCACAACCAGCCGGAAAAAGCCCGCCCCCCGCCCGGTCCGGCGGGAGGTGGGGGCTGTGGTGTGCCTGCTGCTGGCCATCTTTGCCGCGCTGGGCTACTTCCACATCCAGGCCATCTTCATCGACTTTTTCTGTGGATTGGTGAAGGGCCTGATCGGCTACGGCTATCTGCTGCTACCTCCCATGCTGTTGGTGGCCAGCGGAATCCTTGCCTTCCACCGGGGCCGCCCGGTGCGGCTGCGGGTGTGGTGTGCCCTGTTGCTGCCGGTGTTGGCCGGCGGGTTCTTCCACCTGCTTCTGGCCAAGGGCGCCTATGCCTGGGATATGAAGCTGCCTGAACTGCTCTGGAAGCAGGGCGAGGCCCTGGCCAGCGGCGGTGTGATCAGCGGTGTGGCCGCCCTGGGTCTTACCGCTGTATTCAGTAAGATCGGAGCCGGCATCATCTTTGTACTGCTGACTGTGATCCTGGTCATGGTGTGCTTCCATATTTCTCCCACCGATGTGGTGGACAGGCTCCGCAGCCGTCCGGAGTACGAGGAGGAGGAGATCCCCGAGCCCCGGCCTCGCCGCAAGAAGGCAGAGACGGAGCCGGAACCTGTCCGGGAAGGCCGCAAGCAGCAGCCTCAGATCGATATCCCGGTGGATGACGGACCTCTGGTGGGTAAGCGCCGGGAGCCCAAGCCCATCGAGAAGAAGGAGCGCTTCTTTAACCGCAAGCCTTCGGTGCCCACCCCCGACCAGGTGCTGACCGGCACCACCCAGTCCCAGACCGAGGAGACAGAGGTACCGGAGGAGGAGGCCCTGCCCTTTGCCGCCCCGGCGGAGATCCGGCATGAGGTCGTCCAGTCCCAGCCTGTGGTCCAGCCAGAGCCCGAACCCGCTCCGGAGCCTCAGCCTGTGCCTCAGCCGATGCCTGTGCCCGAGATCGTGCGGGAACCTGCCGTGCCTCCCACCTCTGCCAAGGCCCGCCAGAAGGAGGAGGCTGCCCAGGCTGCCGCCGAGGTGGCCCAGGACATCGCCCGCAGCCTGGAGGAGGAGCCTATGGCTTACCAGTATCCCCCCGTTTCTCTGCTGACGGAAGGGGAGGGGGTATCCAGCTCCGATGTGGCGGGAGAACTGCGGGCCAATCAGGCCCGGCTGTCCGATACCATCCGCTCCTTCGGCATCGACGCCAACATCTCCAATGTGACACGGGGCCCCTCGGTGACCCGATATGAACTGGAGCTGGACCAGGGCGTGCGGCTCAACAAGCTGACCAATCTGGCCGACGATATCGCTCTGGCCCTGGGCGCTACCGGCGTGCGGATCGCGCCCATCCCCAACAAGATTTCCATGGTGGGTATTGAGGTGCCCAACCGCCTGGTGTCCCCGGTGTACATCCATGACGTCATCGACTCCCGGGAATTCAGGGACAACCCCTCCAAGGTGTCCTTCGCCGTGGGCAAGGACATTGGCGGCAACAATATTGTGGGCAATATTGCCAAGCTGCCCCACCTGCTGATTGCCGGTACCACCGGCTCCGGTAAGTCGGTGTGTACCAACTCCCTCATCATCTCTCTGCTGTATAAGGCCACGCCTGAGGAGGTCCGCCTCATCATGGTGGATCCCAAGATGGTGGAGCTGGGCATCTACAACGGCATCCCCCATCTGCTCATCCCGGTGGTCACCGACCCCAAGAAGGCGGCAGGCGCCCTCCAGTGGGCGGTGGTGGAGATGATGAAGCGGTACCGAGCTTTTTCCGAGATCGGCGTCCGGGATCTGGCCTCCTACAACGCCCATGCCTCCAAGACCGACGACATGGAGAAGATGCCCCAGATCGTGGTGGTCATCGACGAGCTGGCCGACCTGATGCTGGTGGCCGCCAAGGAGGTGGAGGAATCCATCTGCCGGGTGGCCCAGATGGGCCGTGCCGCTGGTATGCACCTGATTATCGCCACCCAGCGTCCCTCCGCCGACGTAATCACCGGTCTGATGAAGGCCAACATCCCCAGCCGTATCGCCTTCGCCGTGGCCTCCTCCCTGGAATCCCGCATCATTCTGGACACCACCGGCGCGGAAAAGCTGGTGGGCCGGGGCGATATGCTGTACTTCCCCCTGGGTTCCGGCAAGCCCCAGCGTGTCCAGGGCTGCCTCATTTCCGATGAGGAGGTGGCCGCCGTGGTGGGCTTCATCAAGCAGAACAGCGGCGGGGCCGAGTACGATCAGGAGATCATGCACGACATCGAAAAGCACGCCGCCGAGAAGGAGAAGGGCTCCAAGGGCGTGGGCGGCTCCGCACCCGAGGATGTGGGAGACGACTACGACGAGCTGCTGCCCGCCGCCATCGAAGTGGTGGTGGAGACCGGCATGGCTTCTGTGTCCATGCTCCAGCGGCGGCTCAAGCTGGGCTACTCCCGGGCCGCCCGTCTGGTGGACCAGATGGAGGAGAAGGGCGTCGTTGGACCCTTTGAGGGCTCCAAGCCCCGCCAGGTGCTCATCACCAAGGAACAGTGGCAGGAGATGCAGTTCAAGCAGAATATGGCTGGCGGCGCACCGGAGCCGGTGCCCGACGAGCTGGAGTTCGAGGGGGACGCCATTCCCCAGAGCCGGGATATGCCCCCCTTTGATATGGAGTGATGAGAATGGAACCGTTTGTGATCCGTCCCGGGGACGAGGGGACTGGCGAGGCCATCCACGCCGGACTGCGGGCCTACAACCGAACATTTGTGCCGGATACGGCGGATCTGTCCCTGGTGGTCACCAATCAGGACGGACAGATCATCGGCGGCTGCGACGCATTCCGAATGGGAGAGCTGGCCATGCTGGATGTACTGTGGGTGTCTGAGGAGCACCGGGGAGCAGGTCTGGGTGCCTGTATTCTGGAACAGCTGGAGGAGAACGCCGCCCGGCAGGGCGCGAAACGGCTGGAGCTGAATACCTTCGGTTTTCAGGCCCCTGACTTCTATGAAAAGATGGGCTACCGCCGCTTCGGCGCGGTGGAGCAGGGGACCGGAAGCTACGGCCACTATTTCTATGTCAAAGAGCTGTAATGAAATAAAACAAGCGGAGCGCAGTCGTTTGACTGCGCTCCGCTTCAGCGTGTCGAGAAAGCTCGACACGCTTCTCAAAAATGCAAGCATTTTTGAGAAGGGATGCAGCCCGCTGCGTCGCACGCGCAAAGCGCGCACGCTTGCGGGCTGAGAAGTGTTTTTTCCAAGGCTCATGTCCTTGGAAAAAACAGATTCTGACTCTGTTTTGCCGCCTGCGGGCGGCAAAACTCTGCCGAGGGCTTT
>JALFRA010000011.1 GCA_022785125.1 Clostridiales bacterium | reverse complement strand
CTCGCCGGGGCGCAGCGGCTCGTCCATCAGGATACGGCCCATCGCGTCGGACAGGGTAAAGGGCAGCTTGTCCGGCTGGGGGTGGCCCAGGCTGATGGTCAGGCTGCCTTGCGGGTCCCCGTCGATCAGCAGCACTTTCTTTCCGGCCTGCGCCAGCCCAATCCCCAGGTTCGCGCAGGTGGTTGTCTTGCCAACGCCGCCTTTCTGGTTGGCGATGGCGATGATTTGCGTGTTCAATGACTTCACCTCATTTCTGAATTGTTCTATGGCTTCTGGAAATAGAAAAAGCCGCCACTTCAAAAATTGAAAGTGACGGCCTTTTCTTATCCCGGAATGAAATTCCCCGGAAACGCAAAAAGCGCCCAGTAGAAAATACTGAGCGCTTGGCGATTAGATTTATTCTCTTTTGTTCAAATTAGGTCAAATTCAGACAAACCGTTTTCACGAAAAAGGTCTCTTGGAGATGTATAAATAAACATCCCCTTGGCATCCCAAAATCGCGTCTCGGTTGTCCTATTTTTTAACCCATAAGCCCTCTTTTTGGGGTGGTTGTCCACCATTTAACCCATAGAAAACGGGTTAAAAGAGGCTTCGTTCTGTCAAATTGCGTCAAACCATTTGAAAAGGAAAAACCCCGGAAACCGCGTAGTTCCGGGGTTTTTGACCACTTTTGATAAAGTTTAGCGCTTGCTGAACTGCGGAGCGCGACGGGCAGCCTTGAGGCCGTACTTCTTACGCTCCTTCATACGAGGATCGCGGGTCAGGAAGCCGGCAGCCTTCAGGGCAGCGCGGTACTCGGGGTTGACCTGCAGCAGGGCACGGGCGATGCCGTGGCGGATGGCGCCGGCCTGGCCGGTCACGCCGCCGCCGGTAACGGTGGTCTCGATGTCCACCTTGCCCAGGGTGTCGGTGGTGGCCAGAGGCTGACGCACGATCAGCTTCAGGGTCTCCAGGCCGAAGTAGTCGTCGATATCACGGCCGTTGATGGTGATAGCACCAGTGCCGTTGGGGAACAGATGCACGCGGGCCACGGAGGACTTCCGGCGGCCGGTGCCATACAGATAAGGCTTCTTGCTCTTATACATTCCTTTGTACCTCCTGCTCAGTTGGCCGCCCAGGCTTCGGGCTTCTGGGCGTTGTGGGGATGCTCAGCGCCGCGGTAGATGTGCAGGCGGGACAGAGAATCCTTGGTGATGATGTTGCGGGGCATCATGCCGCGGATGGCCACACGCATGGCCAGCTCGGGCTTCTGCTGCATCAGCAGGCGGTAGGGGGTCTCCTTCAGGCCGCCCACCCAACCGGAGTGGGTGCGGTAATACTTCTGCTCCAGCTTCTTGCCGGTCAGAACGGCCTTCTCGGCGTTGACGACCACGACGAAGTCACCGCAGTCAGCGTGAGGAGTATACTCGGGCTTGTGCTTGCCGCGCAGCAGGTTGGCCGCGGTGGCGGCAGTCTTGCCCAGGGGCTTACCAGCCGCATCGAGGATATACCACTTGCGGACGATGTTCCCCTTGTTGGCCATAAAAGTGGACATGGTGAAACCTCCAATTTTGATGATATCTTAAAAAATATGTCTAAACAGAATACAGGCCCCAATCTTTACGATTGGAGCGTTTTGTATTATAATACCTTGACTGCAGAGTGTCAACACGTTTTCCGATTTTTTTAAATAGAAAAAGTGTATGCTCTTGAAATCGCGTGATATCTCTTGCTTTCTCTTGAATGCTCCATTTCAATTTTCGATTTTTTGAGGTGCCTATGAACAAGATTTTGAGCTAT
Source organism: Clostridiales bacterium (assembly GCA_022785125.1). Classification (GTDB taxonomy): domain Bacteria; phylum Bacillota; class Clostridia; order Oscillospirales; family Oscillospiraceae; genus Flavonifractor; species Flavonifractor porci. The sequence goes on along the minus strand of JALFRA010000011.1, from coordinate 39,785 downwards.
GTCCGCCGCTGTGTGGAGGATTACGACATGATCCAGGCCGGAGACCGCATCGCCGTGGGGGTGTCCGGCGGCAAGGATTCTCTGGTGCTGCTCACCGCTTTGGCCCGGCTGCGGGAGTTCTATCCCAAACCCTTCACCGTGGAGGCCTATACCCTGGACATGGGCCATGTGGACGGGGGCGAGGGGATGGACTTCGCTCCGGTGGCTGCCTACTGTGAGCAGATTAACGTGCCCTTTACCCTCCTGCCCTCCGAGATCCACCACATCATCTTCGACCTGCGGAAGGAGAAGAATCCCTGCTCCATGTGCGCAAAAATGCGCCGGGGCGCCCTCCACAACGCCATCAAGGAGCGGGGCATCAGCAAGATCGCGCTGGGCCACCACTTTGACGACGCGGTGGAGACCTTCTTCCTGTCCCTGTTCTACGAGGGACGGCTGTCCTGCTTCCAGCCGGTGACCTGGCTGGACCGGATGGGCATCAGCCAGATCCGGCCCATGCTCTACTGCGGGGAGGGCCTTATCCGCAACGCCGCCGAGCGCAACCACCTGCCGGTGGTGTTCAATCCCTGCCCCGCCGACGGCTACACCAAGCGGCAGGAGGTCAAGGAGCTGATCCATACCCTGGACCAGCAGTACCCCGGTTTGAAGAGCCGGGTGTTCGGCGCTATGCAGGGCCTGCCCCTGCCCGCCTGGGGACCGGTGGAACACCGCCGGGTGCCCCTGCCCGAGGGATAAGATCCAAATGTAAACAGCCGCTGCGGAAGCTTCCGCAGCGGCTGTTGCTTTATGGAAGTCCGAAGTTTCGGAAGGAATTCTGCTGGGGCAGCCGTGGGGTTTACCTCAACACCAGAGAGCATTGATTGCAGCGGCAGGGGGAGAAAAGCAGCCTGAGAAAAATGGAGACATCAAGAGCGGAAGACAGTAAAACGGCTATCACTTTTTCATAATAAACATCTTCTACAGCTATGAGTAAAATATGGTATAATATTTGTACATAACAATATATCAGTGAGATAAGGTCCAGGTCCCAGTTTAATAAAGGAGAAATTGCAGTGAAAAGCCATAAAAAGATTCTTTTGGTAGCCGCACTATTGGTTGTAGTTGTGGCCGTGGTCGGTGGAAGCTATGCTGCATATCGGGTTTACTATGTGCAAAAAAGTTACTATCCAATGGCAGGAGAAGTCACAATTATAGATAAGTCTGAGTCCAGGGATGACCATTATATTGTGATTCAAGAAGCAACCGGCGAACAATTTACTTTATCGTGCAGTGAAAGTGACTATGAGCAGGTAAATATAGGAGACACGGTAAACTGTGAGCGCAATCAGAGTATTGTAACACATAAAGGGGAAGTGCATAAAATAGAGGCGATTGGAAAAACGTAGCGCGAACCTCAGCTGCCCCCAGAATCCGCATAAGAGCGTACAAAAGCACTTTCGCACTGACATTCCATGTGGTGTCAGTGCAAAAGTGCTTTTACATATTTTTCAAAGAAAAGAACGAAATGGGGGCGTTAGCGGCCCTATATGTCTATTTAGATAGAAATACTGTGCGCTGTATTTGCGTTATGACAGGTTCTTTTTACTGGCCCTTCAAAAACTGTTCCACAGCCTGGGTGGCCTGGGTGAGGAAATCCCCCTCCATGTCCAGCCACAGCACGTCCTTATCCCGGTTAAACCACTGGACCTGCCGTTTGGCAAAGCGCTTGATGGCCCGGCCCAGCTCGTCCTTCAGAGCGTCCAGAGAGGGGATCTCCCCCTTCAGGTAGCGAAGGATATAGCGGTACTCCAGCCCCAGACCCTCCAGGAACGCGTCGGTGGCCCCGGCTTTCCGCAGACCGGCCACTTCCTCGATCATACCCGCGTCAATGCGGGCCTGGAGCCGGTCGTCGATGCGCTGACATACTGTTTCCCGGGGGAAGTTGACCCCCAGCAGCAGGCAGCGGTAGCGGGGATGGGCCTGAGGGGCCTCCCAGCCGTCGGCCAGGGCCTTCTCCACCGAGCGTACCAGCCGCTGGTGGTTGTTCTCCTCCCCGTTGGCCAGGGTAACTCCCGTCTTTTCCTGCAGGATGGCGTACAGTTCCGCGGCGGTCTTGCTTTCCAGCTCGGCCCGCAGGGCGGGGTCGGGGGTGGCGTCGGTGAAGGCAAAGCCCTCGGTCACCGCCCGGACGTACAGCCCGGAGCCTCCCACCAGGAAGGGCACCTTCCCCCGGGCGATGATATCGTCGATGGCGGCATAGGCCCCCGCCTGGAAGTCGGCCACCGAGTAGGGCTGGTTGGGGGCCACCACGTCCAGCATATGGTGAGGCACGCCGTCCATCTCCTCCTCGGTCACCTTGCCGGTGCCCAGGTCCAGGCCGGTGTACACCTGCCGGGAGTCGGCGGACACGATCTCGCCGCCAAAGCGCTTGGCCAGCTCCACCCCCAGGCCGCTCTTGCCGCAGGCGGTGGTGCCCAGCACTACCACCAGACGGGGCAGCTGCTCCTGAGTCAGGGCGGCCAGCAGGGCGGAGCAGCCGGCGTACACATCCTGCCAGGTGGCCTCAAAGTCGCCGGAGTACCAGGGGTCGGAGATGTCCCGGTCCTCCCCCACATAGGACAGCAGGGCCTTGACCTTGCCATCCGGGTCGCCGCCAAAGAGCCGGCGCATATTCCGCAGGTTGGCGCTGTCCATGCCCAGGAACAGGTCCCACTGGCCGTAGTCCGCCGCATTTAGCTGGTGGGCGGCGTGGCCGGAGCAGCCGATGCCATGTTCGGCCAGCTTGCGCCGGGCGGGGGGATAGACCGGATTTCCGATCTCCTCGGCGCTGGTGGCGGCGGAGGCGATGGTGAACTGATCCTCCAGCCCTGCCTTCCTGACCAGATCCTTCATCACAAACTCAGCCATGGGGCTGCGGCAGATATTGCCGTGGCACACAAACAGTATTTTGGTCATCGCTCCTGTATCCCTTCCTAAAACTTCAGTCATGATGTAACAGGTTGATTGTACCATAGATAGGCGGCCTTTTACACCATAAATGTGGAAAGACAGTGTTTTGCTACTTCCTTCAAACGGGATACCGGATATCATTTATTTGATTTTGACGCCTGTTAAGGTCCCGTTTTTATCATATATCGTATAGACCACAATTTCTCCGCCGTCTTCGGAAGATAAGGTGAACACATCGCCCTGTTTGTTTTCATCTACAAATGTTTTCACCAGTTGATTGTTATAATAGATATTTCCTGTTCCATCGCCGCTCTCATACCGAATTCCAAATTCTGCGTATTTTTTCATCAGTTCTGCGAAACTTGTTCCATCATTGGGGTTGGAAAAGCCTGAAGCCGTGGTGGTGGATGGCCCGTCGAACAGATAGTCGTCCACATCCCGCCGATCAAACACCTCCTGGCTATCCTTTACAATTTTGATAAGTTTACCAAAAGGATCGACGCTGCCGTCACCATTATCGATTACAGAACGGACGGTGTGGACATCTACCGTGCCCTTTTCGTTGTAATATTGGCAGAGGACAGATGATGCACCGTCGCCAACGTCTACACCATCCCAAAACAATCTGACCAAATCGCCTTGAAACAACATATTTCCGCTTTTATCAAATGAGATGCCATAATTTCCATATAAATCCAACATTTTTTTCTGTGTTAACTCATCCGATTCCGTCGAATTAATATCCATTGAGACCTCAGCGGTTGTGTCAATTGGGCCTGGATTCATAGCGATCAGAACGTCCTCTTGGCCATCCACTGTTTTGGAATGCTTCACACCATCCTTGATTTCCTGTAATATTTTCTCATTCATGGCGATGGTTTCATCAATCTTTTCCTGCGTCCAGGTAAATTTCTCACCATTTACGCGTCCGGTTTCTCCGAGCATACTTTGGAGTTCTTTTTTCTCGTTTTCAAGCCACTCTTTGTATTCCTCATATGTCCACCATTCTACTTCCGGCACAGGATACTTTTTCAGATATTCGGATTCTTCCATCATGCTGCCATCTCCAAGAACATGGTAGGTCTTTCCGTCTTTGGTATATGTTTTTTCAATTCCGGCCATAAGCGTTGTGAAATTTGCTTTGCGATCCTCGGCCTTTGGGGAAGTGGCAAAGGCAGTTGTAGTTCCGGCAACAATCAGTACTGCCAGGGAAATGGACAAGACGGTACTTTTTTTGATTTTCATAATGGCTGTCATCCTTTCTTCCAGCGCATTTTTGCTGAAATGATTACAAAGAGGGACCATTCCGCCTTTTGTTTCTTCCATGGCGATGAGCGTACGCGCATAAGAGGACTTCGTATCTTCCCCAAAGAGGCGCACCACAGCTTCGTCACAGGATAGTTCCATGTCCCGGTTGGACAGGATATACATGACCCACACAAACGGGTTAAACCAATGGACACAAAGGGCTGCGGTCAGAATCAGTTTTGTTATGGCATCAAATCTTCGGATGTGTACAAATTCATGGGCCAACACATATTGCAGCGTCCTTTTGTCGCTCCAGTCTGTCCCCTTGGGCATCAGGATCACCGGTCGGAGGACACCAAAGGTGAGGGGCGCCAGCACCAACTGGGACTGACGAATTTGAATGGGACGCTTGCATGGATGACAGCTTAACCAATTTCGGGTAAAATCGTTGTCCACCGGCAGAGAGGTTTGAAACTCCCGGCAGCATTTCCGGTAAGTCATAAAGAAAATGACCGCGCAGATCAGCGCTCCGATTGCCCAGATGACGGCCCATACAGAAACGGTGATATCAGGGTTTGACATATGATGGGGAGCGGCGGCCACCTGGCCTTCCTGAAGGGCCGTGCCTAACGTAAGGACCGCTCCGTTCCCTGGGCTGCTTACAACCGGCTTTTTTTCAAAAAATGTATATACACTGAACGTGGAAGGGATGGAAAATGGAAGGAGCAGCCGTGCCAGTGTAATTCCCCAAAGTACCATGAAGGTCTTTTTCGGCACACGATAAAGGAGGAATGCGCGAATGACCGTGATGACTACGATCATGAGCGCACCGGCGAAACTCATGTGCAGCAGGCTCATACTCATCACCTCATTCCAAATCGCCTACGATCTGTTTCAATTTGTCGATCTGCTCGGCAGATAGCTTTTTCCGGCTCAACAGAGCGGCAAACAGCTTATCAGCCGAACCATCATAGATCTTGTTGATCAGCTCGTTTGTTTCTGCCTCCTGTACATCTTTCTTTGGGATCAATGCGCGGCACATAAAATTGGGCTCTGTTCGTTCAATGGCGCCTTTTTTGATGCAGCGCTTGATCAATGTGTAAGTGGTATTGACATTCCAGCCCAGTTCATCTGTCAATGTTTTCGCAACATACTTGGCGGGCTGATCTCCTTCCCGCCAGAGAACGTCCATGACTTTTAGCTCGGAATCAAACAGCTTGACTTCCATAAAATCATCCTCCTTCTGCATAAGTGATAAGACTGGAGTATTATTGACGAACCTATAATACTCCAGTCTTATAGAAAAAGCAAGAGGATTTCGTGCTTGCTTTGTGAACTTTTTGTAAAGCGGGCGGCAGCATCCCAAAGGGGCGCTGCCGCAGTAAGCCAAACCGTTTTTCTGTTTTAAAGCAAACAGGCAGGCGCGTTTTTGCGCCTGCCGTGTTTACAGCAGAAGGGCCAGCAGCCAGCATACCGTGGCTCCCAGGGCGCCGCCGGCGGCATACACCGGGGCGGGGATCTTCCGGCACGCCCGCCGCCAGCCGGAGGAACGTTTGAGGTAGCCGTCGGCCGCAAGGCGGGCCTCGTGGAGCACCGCCTCGGCGGAGGCCCCCTTGCCGAAGGCGTCCTCCTTCACAATAAAAATGGCCTGTTCAAAAAATCGGGGGTCGGGGGATTTTACCACAATGACCTGCCGGGATACGCCTTGTACCACCTGCCCACATCCTTTCCTGTTTTGTACCAGTATTGCCAAAAACAACTGGCGCTATGCAGGCAGGAAGGGATTGGCACACATAACCGGCCCGCCGCCGCCGTACACTACCTCCAGTGAGATTGGAGGGGTAGGTATGAACAGACGCAGGCGCATCGCGGCGCTGGCTCTGGTGTTCGCGGTCAACATTTCCCTCATTGCCTTTGCCCAGCAGGCCCAGGCGGCCACCTACCGGCAGGGCTCCAGCGGGGAGCAGGTGCGGGTGATCCAGACCAAACTGAAGAACTGGGGTTACTATGACGGTGCGGTGGACGGGGTCTTCGGCAGCCAGACCACCCAGGCGGTGAAGTATTTTCAGCGGAAAAATGGCCTGACCGCCGACGGCATCGTGGGCCCCGCCACCCTGAAGGCCCTGGGAATGTCGGGCGGGGGCGCACCCACCCAGGACGCCAGTGTGGATCTGCTGGCCCGGGTGATCTCGGCGGAGGCCCGGGGCGAGCCCTACAGCGGTCAAGTGGCGGTGGGAGCGGTGATCCTCAACCGGGTGGAGCACCCCTCTTTCCCCAACACCATCGCCGGGGTGGTGTACCAGCCGGGGGCCTTCACCTGCATGGTGGACGGCCAGTTTAACGAGCCGGTGGCCCAGTCGGCGGTACGGGCGGCCCAGGACGCCCTCAACGGTGTGGACCCCAGCGGCGGGGCCATCTATTATTTCAACCCCGCCACCGCCACCAGCAGCTGGATCTGGAGCCGGCCTCTCATCCTCCAGATCGGCAACCACCGGTTTTGTGCCTGAGCGCGGGCGGTTTCCGCCCGCTACATATCAAAGTGCCGTCCGGTACAGAGGCAGATAGCGCAGCACGCCGTCCACCCGCTCCGAGGAGAAGAGGGTGAGCCGGTTTACCTTCGTTTCCAGAGGGGGGAACCGTCCCGGGACGGTGAGAGGCTCCAGCCCGGCGGGGGAGCGCACCTTCCGGGCCAGGGTGATGTGAGGGCGGTAGGGGCGTGCCTCCGGGTTAAACCCGGCCTGGCGCAGGGCGTTCTCCAGCTGCCGCTGGGCGGCCATCAGGCCGGGGAGAGGCTCCACCCCCAGCCACCAGATGTCCCCGCCCTTTTTGGAAAAACAGCCCGGAGAGGCGGAGCGGAGGGAAAAGGGGGGAGCGTCCACCTGGTCCAGGGCGGCGGCAGCCGCCTCCGCCCGGTCGGTATTCCCCAGAAAGACCAGCGTGAGATGATAGTTGTCCCGCCGGGTAAAATTGGCCTGCACTCCGGCCTGCTTCAGCGCGGCGGCTCCCCGGTCCAGCGCCTCGTGCCAGACGGTTGGCAGTTCCACGCCCCAAAACAGACGCATAAAGACCGCCTCCTTTGCCCACAGTATAGCAAAGGAGGCGGTCTGTTACAAGGATCAGGGCTCCATGTGGCGGCCCAGGAAGCCGGCAATGGTCTGGACCAGCTTGTACTGAGTCTCGCTGTTCTGCAAGGTCCCATCCGTACCGGCGAAGAGCACGCAGCCCAGCACATCCCCTTCCGAGAGGATGGGGGCGGCGCAGGACACCAGATAGGTGTCGCTGCCCTCGCACACGGGGACGGGAGAGCCGCCATCCTTGTGCTGGTAGATCTGGCGGCCCTCCATGATCTGCTCCAGGGCGGGGGAGATCTGCTTGTCCGCCAGATCCCGCCGTCCGCTGCCGGCCACGGCGATGCAGCTGTCCCGGTCGGTAATGACGGCGATCTCGCCGGTGGTCTTGTTCAGAGTCTCGCACAGATGGCCGGCAAAATCCCCCAATCCGTTCATAAGAGAATATTTTTTGAAGATGACGCCGCCGTCCTTGTCGGTGTAGATCTCCAGGGGGTCGCCCTCCCGGATCCGCATGGTGCGGCGGATCTCCTTGGGGATCACGATGCGCCCCAGATCGTCGATCCGGCGCACGATACCAGTCGCTTTCATGTCGCTTCTCCTCCTGCGGTTTTGGTTACGCCTTTTAGTATCCGCAGGTTTCTTTTGCCTATGCAGTCGAGGCCATGGTTTCATTTGGAAACAGCAAAAAACTCCGGCGGACCGACCCGCAGGTCCGGTCCGCCGGAGCGTGTTTGAATATTACTCGTCAGCAGAGTCGTTCTTCTCCGCGTCGGAGATGGCACCCTCAATGGTGCGGCCCTCGGCCTGCTTGGCGTGGCGGTCCACGTCGCCCTGGTTTCTGGGGGAGCGGATGAGCTGAGCAGGGCCCTGGACACAGCCGCCTTCGCAGGCCATGCCCTCAATGAAGTTAAAGTCGCCGATGCCCTTGGCGACCTTCAGGAAGGCCAGCTTGCAGGCCTCAAAGCCGCTGCAGGGCATGGCTTTGGCTTGGAAGGAGCTGCCCCGCTCCTTCAGAGCCTGGACCACGGCGGCGGACACGCCGCCGCTGTGGGCGAAGGAACGGCCAAAACCACTGGCCTGGTCCAGCTCGGTGTCGTCCAGCTTGGATACGTCGATGTTCCGGGACTCAAACATGGCGTACAGTTCCTCGAAGGTGAGGGCGCTGTCCACCGCCCGCATGGTCTTGCCCAGCTTGACCTCCATCTTCTTGGCCACACAGGGCCCGATGAAGATGACCTTGGCGGAGGGGTCCTTCCGCTTGATGTGCCGGGCGGCCATAATCATGGGAGAGGGAGTCTCGGAGATCAGGTGAGCCTGGTCGGGGAAGTTCTTTTCCACATAGTCCACAAAGGCGGGGCAGCAGGAGGAGGCCAGCATTCCCTTCTCCTCCAGCTCACCGGCCTCGGTCTTGGCGGTCATGTCGGCGCCCAGGGCAACCTCGATCACGTCGTGGAAACCCAGCATCTTCAGACCGGTGACCACCTGGCCCAGATCGGCGGGGGCAAACTGACCGGCGATAGAGGGAGCCACGGCGGCATAGACGTTGAAGCCCCACTTTTCTGCACCCTGGAGCATCTGGATGGCGTCCACGATGAAAGACTTGTCCATAATGGCGCCGAAGGGGCACTGGTAGATGCAGGCGCCGCAGGAGGTACACTTGGCGGGATCGATAAAGGCCTTCTTGTCCTCGCCCATGGAGATGGCGCCAGCCTTACAGCCCCGCTCACAGGGACGGGTCTTCTTTTCAATGGCGCCGTAGGGGCAGGCGGTAATACACTTGCCGCAGGTGATGCACTTCTTGTGGTCGATCTGGGCCTTGTGATCCACAATGGTGATGGCGTCCTTGGGACAGGTGTGGATACAGCGGGTGGCGATACAGCCCCGGCAGGAGGGACCCACGGAGATCTCGGTGACGGGGCACTCGTCGCAGGCGATGTCCAGTACCTCCACCAGGTTGGGGTTGGTCTTGTCGCCGCCCATGGCCACCTTCACACGCTGGGAAATGATGGCCCGTTCCTTATAAATACAACAGCGCATCTTGGCCTCAGGGCCGGGAATCAGTTCCTCGGGGATGTCCAGAATGCCGGTCTGAAGATCGTCATTCCAGGCCAGCCGGGCCACGGAACGCAGCACCTCGTGCTTAAGCTCCTGTACGCTGGTTTCAAATACGCGCATTGGATAACACTCCTTCCAATCATCTTTCCTCTTCCAATTTCACTAACAGCATGATAACCGCAGGGTAAGTAACCTGTCAATTAGAATGTTCCCTTGTCTTATACATATTTTTGCCCCTGTTTCTGAAAACCAAAAAGTTTATGTGCCTGAACGAGGAAAACTGTGGTATACTGCAAGCAACTGTCGTGATAAGGAGGTGACGTTGTGGGCCAATCAGACCTGTCAGTACTGCCCCGGATGGACGCATTGCTGGCCAGCCCGGCCCTGGCGGGCAGCGGCCTGCCCCGCTCCGCCCAGAAGGCGGGGGCAAACCGGGTGCTGGACCAGCTGCGCCATACCCTACGGGCGGGAGGGACTCAGGTGCCCGAGCTGCACATCCTGGCCCAGCAGGCCCGTCAGGCGGCCGAGGAACTGGCCCGGCCCGGCCTGCGCCGGGTGGTCAACGCCACCGGCGTTGCCCTCCACACCAATCTGGGCCGTGCGCCCCTCAGCCGCCGGGCGGCGGAGGCGGTGGCCCAGGCGGCGGAGGGTTACTCCAACCTGGAGTACGACCTGGACGCAGGCAAGCGGGGCAGCCGCACCGGCCGGGTGGAGGAGCTGCTAAAGGAGCTCACCGGGGCGGAGGGGGCCTTTGCGGTGAACAATAACGCGGCGGCGGTGCTGCTCATGCTGTCCGCCCTCACCCCCGGCATGGGAGTGGCCATCTCCCGGGGAGAGCTGGTGGAGATCGGCGGTTCCTTCCGGGTACCCGACGTGATGGCCCGCAGCGGCGCCCGGCTGGTGGAGGTGGGGGCTACCAACAAGACCCGGCTGTCCGACTATGAAGCCGTTTTGAAGAGCGGGGAGGCCCAGGCCCTGCTGAAGGTCCACCCAAGCAACTTCAGAGTGGTGGGCTTCACCCAGAGCGTGGAGGTGGAGGAACTGGCCGCCCTGGCCACCCGATATCAGGTCCCCCTGCTGTGCGACCTGGGCAGCGGGGCGTTGGGCCCCGGCCCCTGGCCTCAGGACTACCCCACTGTGGCGAAGTGGACAGCGGTTGTCGACGTGGTATGCTTCTCCGGGGACAAGCTGCTGGGCGGGCCCCAGGCCGGTATCCTGGTGGGCAGGGGAGAGACCATCCGGCGGCTGAAAACCGATCCCCTGGCCCGTGCCCTGCGGCTGGACAAGCTGTCCCTGGCGGCCCTGGAGGCAACCCTGCTGGACTGGCGGGACGGGGTGCCTGTCCCTGCCCGGGCCATGCTGGAGGCCAAGCCCCAGGACCTGCGGCGAAGGGCGGAGGGACTGGCCGCCCTGATCTTCCCCTTCTGCCCCTGTGAGGCGGTGGAGACCGCCGGAGAGGCGGGGGGCGGCACCATGCCCGGGGAGGAGCTGCCCTCCTGGGCGGTGGCGCTGGAGCCGGCGGAGGAGCTGGAGGCTTTCCTCCGGGGGTGGTCTACCCCCATTTTGGGCCGTATCCATAAAGGGAAACTGCTGCTGGACGTGCGTACCCTGCTGTCGGAGGAGGAAAACATCATCCGGGATGCCTTGGGGGCGTGGAAAGGAGAACGGCCATGATCCTGGGTACCGCGGGCCATGTGGACCACGGCAAGACCGCCCTGGTGAAGGCCCTCACTGGAGTGGACACCGACCGGCTGGCGGAGGAGCGCCGCCGGGGCCTCACCATCGAGCTGGGCTTCGCCCCCCTGACCCTGCCGGGGGGGCAGATGGTGAGCATCGTGGATGTGCCCGGCCATGAAAAGTTTGTGCCCACCATGCTCTCCGGCTGCGCCGGTATGGATCTGGTGGTGCTGGCCATCGCCGCCGACCAGGGACCCATGCCCCAGACCCGGGAGCATCTGGCCATCCTGTCCCTGCTGGGCCTACAGGGGGGAGTCATCGCCCTCACCCGGGCTGATCTGGGCATCAAACCGGGGGTGGAGGAGCAGGTACGCGCCCTGGTGAAAGGCACCTTCCTGGAGAGCGCATCCATCATCCCTACCTCGGCGGTGACGGGGGAGGGGCTTGAGAAATTGAAGAAAGCTTTGGCAAAGTTGGTGGAAGAGACGCCCCCTCTGGAGTGCGGAGGAGACTATCGCCTCCATGTAGACCGGGTCTTTTCGGTGGCGGGCAGCGGCACCGTGGTCACCGGCACTCTCACCGGCGGCTTCCTCCGTCGGGGGGACAGGGTGCGCCTCTGGCCGGGGGATAAAATTGCCCGGGTGCGGGGTCTCCAGAGCCACGGTACCGACCAGGAGGAGCTGACCCCCGGCAGCCGGGCGGCGGTCAATCTGGCGGGAGTGGACCGGGGGGAGGTATCCCGTGGGGACACCCTGGCACCGGCGGACAGGCTTACCCTCACCCAGCGGCTGGATGTGGCCCTGAAGGTACTGCCTCAGGCCCCCTACTCCATTAAAAATAATTCCACCCTTCATCTCCACCACGGCGGACGAGCCATCCTGTGCCGGTGCATCCTGCTGGGCCGGGACAGACTGGAGCCGGGGGAGGAGGGCTTTGCCCAGCTGCGGCTGGACCAGCCTCTGGCCGCTCTGCGGGGGGACCGGTTCGTGGTGCGCTTCTTCTCCCCGGTGGTCACCGTGGGGGGCGGGGTGGTTCTGGACCTGGAGCCGCCCGCCAAGGGGCGGCTGGACCATGCCCGGCTGACCCGGCTGGCCGCCCTGGCGGCGGGGAAGGAATTGCCCCGCCCGGCGGAACCGGTCAGAGAAGCGCCGCCGCCCCCAGCACCAGAAAGCGACCCGGCGCTGGAGAAAAAACTATGCCAGATTTACCGGGCGGCTGGACTGGAGCCCCCCGCCAACGAGGAGGTGGAGCGGTCCTTCCCCGGCCGGGAGGCGGCCTGCCGCCGGGTGGGCCGGACCCTGGCCGACCGGGGTGTGCTCACCCCGCTGTCCCCCAAGGTGCGGGCCTGGGGGGAGAAATGCCTGGAGGCGCAAAACAGGATGAAAGCCCGGTTCGGCACAGGAATGTTCACCCTGGCTCAGGCCAGGGATGAACTGGGGATCTCCCGGAAGTATGCTTTGCTGCTGCTGGAATACTGGGACCGGGTGAGAATCACCCGAAAAATCGGGGAGGGTCGGAGATTTGTGTAACTCCCCGCCATATGGGGGCGGAAGGGTATCTGGTGAGCCCCGCGGTCTTCAAAACCGTTGAGGACGGCGTTCCCGTCCTGGTGTGTTCGATTCGCACCCGCCCTCGCCACTATCAAAATAAAAGGAGGAAGCCCCATGGAATTTCAGAGCAAGCCCGGCCGGCTGTGGGCCGAAAATGAGGAGGGCAAGCTGATCGCCGAGATCACCTTCCCGGAGGACCGGCCCGGCGTGGCCAACATTGACCACACCTTTGTGGATGGCTCCCTTCGGGGCCAGGGGGTGGCGGGCCAGCTGGTGCAGGGGGCCGTGGACCAGATCCGCGGCCGGGACATGAAGGCGGTGGCCACCTGCTCCTATGCGGTCAAGTGGTTTGAGAGCCACCCGGACCAGCGGGATCTGCTGGCGGAGTAACCGAAACAAACATGAGCTGGGCGCGGCAATTTTGCCGCGCCCAGCTCATGTTTTGTGATGGGGAGGGGGGAAAACGGGGAGGGGTCAGATCTCCATATCCAGCAGATAGGAGGACAGGCCCTTGCCGTGCATATCAATGGACAGAGAGCGGGTGACGCCGCCGCCCAGGGCGGCGTACAGCACGAAGTTGAGGGCGTGGATGTTGGGCAGCTCATAGCGGACCACCTCGCCCTGGACCATGCCCTTGAAGTGCTCCTTCACCTTCTCGGCGGTGACTTTCTCCTTGAGCAGGTCGTAGTCCTTGGGGTCGTAGGCGATGAGGGAGATATTGGAGATGTTGCCCTTGTCGCCGGTACGGGAATGTGCGATATCCCAGAGTTTCATGGCGCAGTGCTTCCTTTCTGTTGGACTCAGACCTCGAACAGCTGGGCCTGGGGCTTGACGTCGTGGCGGCTCACCAGAATGGAAGCCACAGACACGATGTCCCGGGTGTGCTTCACGGCGCCGCAGCCGCCGGCGGGACCGTTGGTGTACAAAGCCTCCACCTCGTTGCCGATGAGGTCGGCTTCCGCCTTTGTCTTGGCACGGCCGGCCACCCGGACCCGCACCTCGCTGGGCTCCTGGTTGTACTGGTGATCGGGATTCCAGTACAGGCTGTTGCAGCCGATGAGGTCGAATTTCAGCTCCTCAAACACGTTGGGAGCCACCAGCTCCAGCCGCTCCTTCAGGATCTCCAGAGCCAGCTTGCCCCGGGCCGCGCAGCCGGGGCCGCCGTAGCTGATCTCACCGTCGCCGATGAAGCAGTCCTTGTAGCCGATGGAGCACTTGAAGGTGTCGGTGCGGGGCTTGCCGGTGACGCCCTCCACCCGCACCATGTCCTTGCCGATCTCGGTGAACGTGATGAGCTTGCAGTCTGCCACCACGTCGGGGGTCAGGTAGTTCTCCGGGTCGTGGATCTCGTAGCAGATCTGCTCGGAGCAGGTCTCCACGGTGACCATGCCGCCGGCCTCAGGCACCTTGGTAACGAAGAAGGAGCCGTCCTCACAGGCCTCGATGATGGGGAAGCCCAGGTGGCCCAGGCCGGGCACGTCCTTCTTGCCGGGCTCGGCAAAGTAGCCGCCGGTGACCTGGCCGCCGCACTCCAGCAGGTGGCCCATGATGGTGCCCTTGCCCAGCCTGTCCCAGTCGTCCAGGGACCAGCCGAACTCGTGGATCATGGGGGCCATGAAGATGGCGGGGTCGGCCACACGGCCGGTGATCACCACATCGGCCCCCATGTCCAGGGCCTTCAGGATGCCCTCCACCCCCATGTAGGCGTTGGCGGAGACGATCTCGCCGGGCAGCTCCTTCAGGGGCTTGTGATTCTCCCACACCTCGGCGTCCATGTACTTGTCGATCACGGGCAGCAGGTCGTCGCCGGTGACGCAGGCGATCTTCATGCCGGTGAGACCGTGCTTGCGGGCGATCTCCACGCACTTCTGAGCGGCGGCCTGGGGGTTGGCCGCGCCCATGTTGGTGATGAGCTTGACCTTGTGCTTCCAGCACAGGGGAAGGGCCTTCTCCATGCGGTGCTCCAACAGGCTGTTGTAGCCCTTGGAGGGGTCCTTCAGCTTGGCCTGCTGGCCGATGGCGATGGTGCGCTCGGCCAGGCATTCATAGCTGATGTAGTCCAGATTGCCCTTCTCGATCAGCTCCAGAGAGGGCTCCAGCCGGTCGCCGGCATAGCCGGCGCCGCTGCCAATGCGGATGCTTTTCATAGTAATTGCTCCTTACCTGCTGCAAAATCGCGTCAAAATGGGGGACAGACGGTGGGATCAGACCCGCCGCAGAATCTCCACCAGGCAGCGATAGCAGCGGTCAAACGAGGCCAGATCCAGCTTCTCGTCGGGGGTATGGGCCTGATAATGGGTGGCCACCAGCAGGATCATATCCAGCCAGGGCATATTGCGCAGGAAGAAGCCGATCTCGTTGCCGTAGTGGGCGCCGATGGGGCGGATGTGTTCGCCGTTCTGCTCAAACCACACCTCATCGAACACGTTGTAGAAGGGGGTGTTGGCCTCCACATTGTGGCCGTAGAAGTAGTTTTCCACCTCATATTCCACATCGAAGAGCTGGGCCAGCAGCCGGCTCTGCTCGTCCATATCCAGCATCTTGGAGGTGATGGCGCTGGTGGGCCGGTAGAACCAGGTGATGGAGTCGTCGCTGGTTTCGATGGTCTCCAGGCTGAAGGAGGAGATGGGCAGGCCGGGGAACACCAGGCTGGTGTCCACCAGACCGGCGGGGAGCAGATGGAGCAGGGTGATTACCTTGTCCGTGACCTCCTCCGGCATGGCGGGGGCGCTGTGGGCCTGCTGGCTCAGGGTGAGGGTCATGTTGGGGTCGCTTTCCTTGTGCTCGAACCTGACCTCATCCAGCACCCGGCGGGCGATCTCTTCCGCCTTGGCCATATGCTCGGGAGCCAGGGCAATGCGGGCGGTGCAGTCCACCGGAATGGTGGTCACGCTGCCGCCGTCCAGGCTCACCAGGCGGCAGGGCACCTCTTTGCGGATGTAGTAGACAATGCGGACCGCCGTCTTGATGGCGTTGGCCAGCTGCCGCTCCTGGAACTGAACGTGAGCGCCGGTCAGGCCGTGGACCCGGATGGACAGCTCCGTGGCTCCCTCCAGCGCCTCCCGCTGGAAGCGCTTGGTGAAGCGGGCGTTGGCGGCGCCGGCGGCGATGAGCAGGCTGGTGCCCTCCAGGTTGCCGTCCATGCTGACATACTTACGGGCCTTCAGCTGGGAGCAGTCGAACTTCTGCACACCGTACAGGCCGGGCTCCTCCGCGGTGGTAAAGACGCATTCCAGCTCCGGGTGCTCCAGGGTCTTGTCCTGGAGAATGGCCAGCATATAGGCCACGGCCACGCCGTCGTCGGAGCCGCAGGTGGTCTCCTCCGCCATCAGGAAGCCGTCGTCGGTGACCTTCAGCTTGAGACCTTCGTTTTCAAAGTCAAAGGTGCTGCCCGGGCGCTTGTTCCAGATCATGTCCATGTGGCCCTGGAGCATGACCACCTCGTGGTCCTCGTATCCGGGGGTGGCGGGCTTGCGCACCACCACATTGTTGGCGCTGTCCCGGGTATACTCCAGGCCCAGGTCCTTGGCGAAGTTACACACAAAGTCGGCGATCTTCTCTTCCTTGAAGCTGCCCCGGGGAATGGCGGAAATATCTTCAAACAGCTTGGCGTAGGGCTTGCCGGTATGATCGAGTACATATTTCATAGGTGACAATCCTTTCTTTACAACTCAGCGGTTTCGTGATAGAGCGGGACGGATCAGTTCTTCTCGATGGAAGGGCCGGCGGTCAGCTTGCATACCACAAAGCCCACCAGAGAGGAGACGGGCAGAATGATATAGACCGGGTGCCAGGAGGCGCTCATACCGGTGATGACCCAGATGATGCCCACCAGGATACCGGAGACGATGCTCCAGCCGGCGGCCTTGGCGTTCATGCGCTTCCAGAACATACCGGCGACCAGAGCGAAGAACATGGGGCCGGTGACGCAGGCGATGAGCACGGTGACCAGCTCGTTGAGGAAGGACTGCTGAATCATAAAGGTGGGGATGATGGTGATAAAGCCGTAGACAAAGGCGATGAGGCGGGTGTAGGTCAGCTGAGTGCGCTCGGAGACCTGCTTCTTCTCATACACAGGCAGCAGCAGCTGACGGATGATGGTGCAGATGGCCAGCAGCTGACCGGCCAGGGTGCAGATGACGATGAGGGCGATGGACGCGAAGATGAGGGCGGTGAGCCAGCCGGGGCAGTAGGTGTTAATGACGGTGGCAAAGGCCAGGGAGCTGCTGCCGCCCACGTCCAGGTTCATGGCGATGCACACCATGCCCAGCAGAGCGCAGATGAAGCCGCAGGGCAGGTTGAGGATGGCACCGAAGAAAATGCCCTTCTTGGCGGCGGCGTCGTCCTTGGCGATGAGGGAGGGCTGGATAGCGGCCTGCATGGTGAGGAAGGCCACAAAGCAGGTCAAAAACCAGCTGAACCAGGTCTTGGCGGGCATGGTGAACAGATCAAAATAGCTGGCGTCCAGGGTGTTGGTCAGGGTGGCGAAGCCGCCGGTCTGATTCATCACCAGCACCAGGCCGATGGCCATGGCGGCGTACATCAGGATGCAGCCCACCTTGCTGACGTAGTTGGCGCCGCTGACGCCGGATACCACGGTGTAGGAAATGGCCAGCGCCAGGCCGATGACGCAGGCCCAGGTCAGGTCCAGAGAGGGGATGATGGTACGGAACACGGTGGTCACGGTAAAGAGCTGAATGGGGATGTAGATGAAGCCCATGATCAGATAGGCATAGGAGTACAGGTTGCTGATGCCGGAGGAATAGCGGTTTTTCATGAAGTTGGAGATGGTGTCCTCTGTGATATACTTGCGCAGGTGCGTGATGAAGAACATGGACAGGATCATGGCCACGGTACCGGCGATGCTGTACCAGGCGCCGCCAACGCCCAGGGTATAGCCGTTCTGGGCCGCGCCGATGGTGGAGGTGCCGCCGATCTGGAATGTGACCAGCAGGATGCCGACGGTGACCCAGTTCAGGTTCTTGCCGCCGTTTGCCCACTGGGCGGCGCTCTTTACCTTTCTGCCTGCCAGAATGCCGATGAGACAGATGACGCCGATCAGGATAAACATTAACGCTGCTCTCATAGTCTACCTCCCGAAAATCGTATGTTGTGGGTTTGGTCCGCTGCCTGACCACGGGCGTGTATCCCTCATGTCACACAACCAACTTGAAAACGCCGGTGGGCAGCAGATGTCTGTGTACACACCCAGAATAAGAGCAAGCGAGATGCCAAAATGACGCCGGAGGGGATTAAAGCCGGAAAAGCCGCTGGCCGTAAGATTTTTCTCCCCCCGGCACGGGGCTGCGCTTTTGTAAGGATTCTAAAAAAGTAGAATTTACGAAAGGAATTGGGGCAAGAGGGGAGAAAAAACCAGATGGCGCAAGGCATTCTAAAATACTGGAATAAAATTCTTGAATTTTAGAATCATGGCCGGCGGAGTCAGTCGTCCGGGGAGGAGAGTTTGTTGTACAGGGTGGCCAGGGAGATGCCCAGTTCCCGGGCGGTCTTTTTCTTGCCCTCCAGGGAGGGACCGTTGTGCTCCAGCAGGTCCAGGATGACCTGCTTTTCAAAGGCTCTGGTGCGCTGTGCCAGGGTGAGGGTGGACTGGGTGGCGGCTCCCCGGCGCAGGTCCATGGGGAAGGATTCGCTGGTGATCACCCCGGAGGGGGTGAGGTAGGCGGAGAACTCCAGCACGTTGCGCAGCTCCCGCACGTTGCCCGGCCAGCTGTGGGCCTGGAGGCAGGCCACCGCGTCCTCGGTGAGCCGGAAGGGGCGGCGCAGCTTGTGGGAGAAATCCTCCAGAATGGCCTGGGCCAGGGTGGGGATGTCACCCGGACGCTCCCGCAGAGGCGGGATGTGGAGAGGAAAGGTGCTCAGCCGGTAGTACAGATCCTTGCGGAACTTGCCGGTGGCCACATAGGCGGGCAGATCGGCGTTGCAGGCGGCTACCACCCGCACATCCACCTGTACCTCTTTGATGCCGCCCACCGGGCGGATGGTGTGCTCCTGAAGGGCCCGCAGCAGCTTGGCCTGGAGGCCTATGTCCATCTCAGAGATCTCGTCCAGAAAGAGGGTGCCGCCGGAGGCCGCCTCGAAGAGGCCCATCTTGCCGCCCCGCTTGGCGCCGGTAAAGGCCCCCTCGGCGTAGCCGAAGAGCTCGGATTCCAGCATATTGGCGTTAAAGTTGGAGCAGTTGATGGCCACAAAGACCCCGTCCCGGCGGGGGCTGGCGTTGTGGATGGCCTGGGCGTACAGCTCCTTGCCGGTGCCGCTCTCGCTCTCCAGAAGTACGGTGGCATCGGTGACGGCGATGCGCTGGGCCAGGTCCTTGACCTGGGCCACCGCCGGAGTGACCGCCACGATATCGTCAAAGGTGTACCGGGCGCCGTTGGCTTTGCTGATGCTGTGCAGTACCTGCCGGCTCCGGGCCTCCACCGCCTCCAGTTCGTCTCTGGTCTGGTACGCGTCCTCCAGGAAGGTAACTATACTGAGTCCGCCCACCAGAGTGTCCCCCTCGTAGATGGGGTAGAGGTTGACGAAGTAGAAGTCCTTGATCTCCTGACGGGTGATATGGAGGATGGGCTTGCCCGCCTGGAGTACGTCGGGCAGCCGGGCGCCGGGGCGCAGATCCCGCAGGTATCTGCCCTCCACCGACTCCAGAGGTTCCCCCGATTCCTTGCGAAGAAACTCCAGATAGGCCTGATTGCAGAAAACCAGCCGCCCTTCGGTGTCGATGATGGTGATGCCCTCCCGCATGGCGTCAAAGGTGGCTCGGGCGGCTGCATTGAGTTCCATGATGGTCCCTCCCAGGTTTTGTTACTGTAGATTATACCCGGTTTGTCAATCGGGGGGAAGAAAAAGAGGGGGCGCTCCAGGATGGAGCGCCCCCTCAGGGAAAGAAAAGAATCAGGTGAGATCGGCGGCGGAGAAATTCATCAGGATCTGCGCCACCTCGGCCCGGGTGGCGGAACCCTGCGGATTGAGGGTATTGCCGCCCACGCCGTTGATGATGCCCTTCATGGTGCACCAGCACATGGCCTCATAGGCCCAGGCGGACACCTGATCGGCATCGGCATAGTCCAGGGGGAAGGCCCAGGCGCCCTGGAACCCGCCGCCGGTGTACTGTACATAGCGGTACA
Source organism: Clostridiales bacterium (assembly GCA_022785125.1). GTDB lineage: Bacteria > Bacillota > Clostridia > Oscillospirales > Oscillospiraceae > Flavonifractor > Flavonifractor porci. The sequence continues at coordinate 20,114 of JALFRA010000011.1, read as the reverse complement.
GGACCGTGGCCAGCTGCTCACGGGTCATGGTGTCGTCGGGAGCAAAGACGCTGTCGCTGTAGCCGGTGACAATGCCCTTCTCACTGGCCCAGGCCACGGCGTCGGTATACCAGCTGCCGGCGGCCACATCGGAGAAGGCCGGAGCGGCCTCAGGCTCCGGGGAGCCGGCCAGCCGCCACAGGATGGTGACCACCATGGCCCGGTTGGTGGTCATGAGGGGAGCGAAGGTGGTGGTGGTGGTGCCGTCCATCAGCTTGTTATCGTAGACGTACTTGGCAGCCTCAAAGAACCAGTCGCCGGTCTTTACGTCGGTGAAGGGCAGGCCGGTGTCCACGGGAGCGTCGTCCTTGACGAAGGAGGCCTTTACGGTGACAGCGGAGGCGGGCATGGTGAAGGTATACTTGCCGTTGCCCTTGTCGGTCAGCTTTACCTCTTTGCCGTTTTTGTCGATGACGGTAAGGGTATCCAGCTTATAGCCCTCATCGGCCTTCGCGGTCAGGGTGATGGTGAGGCCCTTGGAGGCGCGGGTGCGGCTGGCGGTCACAGAGCCGTTGTCGGCGCTCTTTACCGTGATGGCGTAGGTGGTGGTGGGCACGCTGCCGCTGTCTGCCGCTTCCAGCGCCAGCTTGGCAGCATACAGGTCCCTGGCGGCCTGATCAATGACCGCCTGGGCGGTCTGAGCGGCCAGCTCGGTATCAAAGCTCTGGCTGCCGGTGCTGGCTACCTTCCGGGCGGCGGTCAGGGCGTTCTGGAGGGCAGTCCAGCTGGTGCTGGTATAGTCTGCTTCCTTCAGCCCGGACAGGTCGGCAATGAGGGTCTCCAGACCGGTGACGGAAGTGGTGTAGGTGTACCCCTCCTCAGTGATGACCTGGCGGTAGAACTGGAAGGGAACGGCGGAAGTGCTCACATAGTGCTGGGAGCTGCCATTCTCGTGAGCCAGATAGAGAGTCTGGTCATCCACCACACGGCTAACGGTATAGGAGCCGGCGGAGCCGTCCACCGGGGCAACGGTCAGCGCCTGGGTCGTATCAGTGACAGGTACCTTGCTGCCCACGTTGGTGGCAGCGTTCAGGTTGAGGTAGCGGCCATCGGTCTCACAGCTCTGGATGGCATAGCCATTTTCAGCGTCGCCGGTAACGGTCCAGGTTTGACGGGTGACGGCATAACCGCTGTCCAGCTTCAGCAGGCCGCCGGAGGCGGAACCGGTCACATGATCGCTGGTGGTGCTGCCGCTGGCGTGGTACAGGATTCGGCTGCTGCCGGTGTGGAAGATGGCGTAAATGCTGCCGGAGTCGATGCCGTCGGTATCCAGTTCATAAGTGGTGGAGGCCTCATGATAGGTCTTCTCCACCGCGTCGGTGTACCGGTCGGGCAGGATGATGCCGTCCTCGCCCTGGACCGCCACGTCGGCGGAGGCGGTGCGGGTGATGCCGCTGGAGGAGACCGAGGCGGTGATGGTGGCGGAGCCGGGGGCTTTGGCGGTGACTACGCCGCCGTCCACGGTGACCGCGTCGGGGTTGCTGGAGGTCCAGCGCACCTCCCCATCAGCGGGGGTGTAGGTGGGGGTGAGGGTGGCGGTCTCGCCCACCTTCAGATCCACCACGGTCTGATCCAGAGAGATGGAGGGCAGATCGGATACGCCGCTGAGCAGGAACCAGCTCTCGCCCAACAGGTCGTTTACGTCCAGCGCCACATAGCCGATGGTGTTGGTATCAGGGGCATACTCATAAAGCAGGCCGAAGGTATCCAGCTGGGACAGCTGGGTCAGGCAGGAGTAGGAATAGCCGCCGCTGAAGCGGGTGGTGTCGTCGTTGAGCCACTGCACGGTGTTGTTTTCGTCCACATAGCCGATGCGGACCACGCCGTCGGTGCGGTTACCAGAGGAACCCTTGGGATAGGAAGCCAAGATCAGGTTTTTATAGACTGTGTTATCCGGACCTACCAGGATGCCGTCCAGATTAATAAAGGATACCATACAGTTGGAGGTGTAGGCCAGAGCGGTGTCCTTTTGGCAGGTGCCCCAGGTAACGCCGCCATCGGTGGAGTCGGCGTAGCTGATGGAGCCGATGGTGTTGCGGGAGTACATCCGCAGGGTGCCGTCAGGCAGCAGGACCACCTGGGACTCGCTGGTCTTGCCCACGCCGTTCAGGCTGCCGTTGTGCTGGCCCCGGATCCAGGTCTTGCCGCCGTCGTCGGAGTAGATGACGCTGGCCAGCTCCTTGCCGGTAGCGTTGTCATACAGGGGGAACACCAGCCGCTCCTTGCCCTCATACCGGAAGGACAGGCCCCGGCCGGGGCACACGCCGGTAAAGGCCTCGTTCTCAGCCAGTTTGATGTCCAGGAACTGGGGGTCGCTCCATACCAGGCCGCTCTCGGTGACAGTGGCGGAGCGGTGCATGATATAGAACACAGGGTAGGCCTTCCACTCGGAGTTGCGGTAGAACAGGTTGCTTTGTACCGCGTCGGAGCTGCTCAGCTGGAGGCACAGATCGGGGGTGATGACGCCGTCCTCTTCCGTATATATGTTCAGCCAGGCATCTACCCAGACGCCGGTCCGGCTGTCGTCCTCAGCCTTGCAGATGGGATAGAGGGTGATGGTCTCGCCGTCGACCGACTGCTCCACACCGGCCCCGGCGTTGTTGACGTCCGCATAGTAAGTGTAGTCGGACACGGTGCGGGAGGTATCGCGTCCGGCAGTACCGTGAGTCACCAGCAGGCGGCCCTGCTCGTCAAAGCCGGAACTCTCCCAGCCCATTTTGTTGCCGTACATAAGACCCACATAGGACGGGCAGGCGTCCACCACCATGTGGACGGTGCCATCCTCGGCCTGGAGGATGGAGGGGTCAATGAAGGAGGCGCTGGTCTGGCCGGTAGCATTGTCGGCCATATCGTCATAGTAGTTTACCACTTCCCAGTCCCAGGTCTGGCCGCCGTCCTTGGAGAGGCTGACGATGGTGTCCAGGTTCTGGGGAGAGTCGCCGACGGTGCGCCAGCGGATGTCGGAGCCCGCCACGATCCAGCCGTTGTCCAGGGTAATGAGGGCGGGGATGCGGAAGTACTGGCTGTCGGTGTCCTCCTTCACAAAGGGCTGGCCGTTGCTGGTACCGGAGTCGGCGCCGGGAGCCATGTCGGGCGCCACCTCGGCCTGCTTGTAGAGGCGGAAGCCATAGGCGGTCTCGCTGGAGAAGAAGTTGCCGCTTCCGTTGTAGGAAAGAGACTGTCCGCTGCTTTGGGTGAAGGAGTACAGCCCGGTCTCCTCAGTAAAGTTGATGGTCAGGACCACCGGATCGGCAGAGGTATTGACGTTGGTGGCGCTGGCGTTGGTCAGATCCAGGTACCGGCCGCTGTCCACGCTGCGGACGGTGTAGCCGTTGTCCAGAGCAGTGATGGTCCACAGCTGGCGGGAGGCATCAAACTTGCCGTTCAGGGTCAACTGATCGTTGCTGACCGAAGCCTGGACCTTGTCAGTCATGCCGTTGCCGGTGTGGTAAAGAATGCGGTCATTGCTGTAAGAACCTTCATTGGTGTAAATGGCGTATACCGCGCCCGAGTCCACCCCATTGGTGTCCTGAAGATACTGATAGGCGGTGGGCAGGGCGGCCAGAGCCGCCGGCATGAGCCCGGCCAACAGGGAGAGGCTCATGAACAGCGACAACAGGCGTTTCCAGGTGTGTTTCACATTGATCCTTCCTTTCGTTTCATCAGATGGTGCGGAGCGGTACTTGACGCCGGGTGGGGCGGACGTCAAAGAGATGGAAATATTATACCATCGAGGAAAATATTTTTCATTGCACGGAAGTGCAAAAAATTATTTCTTAATATTGGGTAAAACGTACAGGGAACTTTTGGGTATGATGGGAAAATGCAGACATTTCGATGAAAAAGGGCATTATAACAGAAAGGAGCCGTGGGTCAAAAAACGCGTCCCCGGCTCTGTATTTACAGAGCCGGGGACGCGTTTTGAAACAGGACGGATCACTGGGCCAGGGTCTGGCAGAAGCGGGCCAGAATCACAGCGGCCTGGGCCCGGGTGGCAGAACCGGCGGGAGAGAGGGTGGTCCCGCTGGTGCCGGTGATAAGGCCGGAGCCCACCGCCCACTCCATGGCGTCGGCGGCATAGGCGGACACCTGAGCGGCGTCGGAGTAGCCGTCCAGATCAGCCTGGGCGGACAGGTCGCAGCCTTTGTAGCGGGCGTACCGGTAGAGGATGGCGGCCATCTGCTCCCGGGTGATGGTATCATCGGGGCCGAAGCTGCCGTTGGAGTAGCCGGTGACAATGCCGTTGGCACTGGCCCAGGCCACACCGTCGGAGTACCACTGGCCAGAGGCCACATCTGCAAAGGACGCGCCGCCGGTGACGGCGGGGCTGCCCTCCAGGCGGTAGAGGATAGTGACGATCATGGCGCGGCTGGTGGTCAGGTCGGGAGAGAACCGGCCCTGGCTGGTGCCGCCCATCAGGCCCTGCTCATAGACATAGGCCACGCTGTCATAGTACCAGCTGCCGGAGACCACGTCGGTGAAGGGCAGGCCGGGGTCCACAGGGGCGTCGACCTTCACAAAGGAGGCGGACACCGTGACGGCGGAGGCGGGCATGGTAAAGGTGTGCTTACCGCTGCCCTTGTCGGTGAGCTTCACCGCATTGCCGTTCTTGTCGGTCACGGTAAGGGTGTCCAGCTTGTAGCCCTCGCCCGCCTTGGCGGTGAGGGTGATGGTCAGGCCCTTGTTGGCCCGGGTACGGCTGGCGGTGATGGAGCCGCCGGAGCTCTCCTTGACGGTAATGGCATAGGAAACGGCGCCTGGGGCGGCGCCCTCTTCGTCGGCGGAGGGATAGGTGGTCTCCGTGTTGTCGGAGGTGATCAGCTTCAGGTCAATGGCCTTTTCCACGGTAAAGGTGGCGGCGCCGTCGGCGGAGGAGATGGTGCCCAGGGTGAGGGAGCCGTCGTCGGACAGCGTGCCGGACTTGGCGGTGGCATACACCGTCACGCTGGCGCCGTTCTGCTTGGCGGTGACGTAGACGCCGGTACGGCCGGCCAGGGTCTGGTCAGGAGCAAAACCGTAGGAGGCGTCCTGGTCGGAGAGGGTAAAGGTGGCCTGAAGGCTCTGGCAGTCAGAGGGCAGGCCGGAAAAGCCCACGGTCTGGGTGGCGGCGGGCTCCTGAGAGGAGACCACCAGCCGGAGCCCGCCGGCGGCAGCCGCCCCGGGAATGAGGGTGGCTGCCATCAGGCAGAGCGTCAGGAAAAACAGGGAGAGTTTACGCAACGGTTTCATCCTTTCATTCAGCTCAAGTCGCTTTTCAGCTCGATGACGGGCAGGGACACCTGGTCCTCGTCATCGCCGCCGTCGGGGAAGCTGAGCCACAGAGTCTGGCTGGTCAGGCGCTTGCTGTCAGCGCTATTGGGATCGTCGGTGCGGTAGAAGTTGGCCCGGATCTCCAGGGGATAGGGGTCGGTGACGTGGCTCTGGGCGTTGAGTGCGGCCTCCGCCTCCATGTCGGGCACGAAGAGGAAGAAGCCGTCGCTGGTGTCGCTCACCGCACCGTCGGCGGGGATCTCAGCCAGCAGGTAGAGTTCCCCGTTCATGGCCCGCTCAATGGTGGTCACCTCACCGGCCTCGGGGGTAGTGCTGTACCGGGCCTCGATCTCCACATAGTTGTACACGGGATCGCCCCGGTAGGTGCCCAGGATCACCAGGGTACCGGCGGGAATGTCCTCGTAGGCATCCTTGAGGATGCCCACAGCGGCGCCCTCGTAGAAGTCCACCCGGTCGCCGGGGTAGTCCAGCAGGGCCAGGTCGGCGTCGGCGGGGATGCCGGTGATCTCCACCACGGCGGCGTCATAGGTCCAGATGCGGGTATCCTCGGGGCCCACGCCGGGCTTATTGAAGTAGGCCACCACAGTGTCCTCGGACAGCGTGCCGGTCTTGGCGGTGGTCCATGCCTCCCCGTTGGCGTCAGCCTTCACCTTCACGGTGTAGCTGCCGGACAGGTCGGTGCCGGTCACCTTGATGCCGGTGACGGGGACGGACGTGCCGCCCTTCATGGTGATGGTAATGGCGCCGTCCTCGCTCCGGGCCAGGTCGTACAGATCGGTGCTGATGGTCTTGTCGTAGGCTACCCGGACCTCGCTGCTCTGGGCGGAGGTTCCCAGGTTGCCCAGCTTGTCCACGGGCACCACGGTGTAGGTGTAGGTCAGGTTGTTGGCAGCCCCCAGGTCATCCACATAGGTGGTCTCGGTGGTAAAGGCGATGGGGGTGCCGTTGCGGCGGATCTCATAGCCCAGGATCTTGCCGCTGTCAGTGTGGCTGATGGTCAGGGTCACCTCAGACTCGTTGACGGAGGCGGTGACAGAGGCGGTGCCCTCGGCGGCGCTGCCGCTCTGGAGCCGGTAGGTGCGGGAGGCGTCGTTCAGGTACCAGATGGCCCGCTCCTCGGCGGGGTAGTCGTTCAGGATGTCCTTCACGCCGCCGCTGAGGGTCATGCCCCAGCGGGTGAAGAACTGGGTCAGATCCCGGTCGGCCACCTGGGAGGCGATGAGAGCCACCCGCTCGTCGTAGGAATAGCCGCTGTAGGCGCCGGACTTCCAGGCCTTGAAGAAGGCATTGTAGAAGGCCAGGGGCTGATCGGCCTCATCGTAGGCCAGGTGGAGCTGCCAGTACATACCAAGCTGCACGAACACGTTGTTGGCGGAGCCGGGGCGGCCCTGGGCCGCCTTGTCAAAGATCTGCTCCCAGCGCCCGTCCTCAGTGAGGCGGGTGCTCACGGTCATGGCGGAGCCGTCCCAGGCCTGGAGGGCCAGGGAGTAGATGTTGTTGGTGCACTCGGCCCGGCCCAGCTTGTCCATGTTGTGGCCGATCTCGTGGGCGATGCCCCAGCCAAACAGGCCGTTGGCCTGACCGGCCCCGGTAGCGGAGGTGGGCTTGCCCTGGACCAGGGCGGAGGTGGAGCCGTACTCCACGCCGATATGGTTGCCGGCGGCATACATGAAGGCTCCGGCGAACATACGCATATAGCGGATGTTCTGGCGGGTGGTCATGGGATAGGTGTAGCCAGACAGGGCAGCGTCAGAGGGGATGATGCCCTGGACCTTATTGGCGATAAAGAGCTCTTCCTCCCAGGCCAGGATGTTCTGATACATAGTCTCCACCATGGCGTCCTCATTGTTGCCCACGCCCTTCAGGCCGGAGAGGACCTGGTCGGCGGGGAGGGAGAGGAGCACGCTGGGGGTGGAGATCTCGGTGGCGTTGCGGACGTCGGTGGTCAGTCTGGTACCGGACAGACCGGATACATAGGACTCCAGCGTCTGGATATAGGCCCGGATGGCGTCCTTGCGGGCGGAGTCGCCCATGGTGTACCAGCCGGACAGCTCCAGCACGGGCATGGAGTACACATTGCTGTCCCCGCGGATCTGGAGCTTGATCTGCTCGGGATGGCTGCCGCTGTAGGTCAGATAGAGCATGCCGCCCCGGGTGTCGGTAAGGGAGCCGATCTTCTCCACGGTGATGTAGTTGCGGCCGTTCTTCAGGGCCACGGGAGTGCCCTTCCACACGCCGGACTCACCGTAGAACTGGGTGGGCACCACATAGACGGTGGCGTCGTCGGGCAGCTCGGCGTAGATGGCCACGACGGAGCCCGCCCGGGCGGTGACGCCCAGAGGCTGCAGGTCGCTGGCAGTCTGGCCCGCGGCCTGATCGGGGGCAGCGGACGTGCTGCGGCTCTGGAAGTCATTCTTCACCAGGCCCAGCGCGTCGCTGCTCTGCTCCAGCAGAGCCTGAGCCAGGTCCAGCTCATCCTGAAGCCGGGCGCGGTCCAGATAGAAGCTGCCCAGCGCGTTGAGGCGGTCCTGCAGATGGGTGATGGTCTGCTGCTGTACCGTGCCCTTCAGCGCGGTGAAGGTACCGTCGGTAAAGAGGTCGGCGATGCCGCTGACCAGGTTTTCGCTCTCATAGAAGGCGATCTCCGAAACGCTGACACGGGGGCCGCCGGTCTTTTCGCCCAGAGCCAGGGTAACGCTCTTGACGTTTTTGGTCTCGGGGAAGGAGAGAATGTAGTAGTTGCTGCCGGTGATATTGACGCCGTCCCGGTAATAGGTGGCCAGCACCTGGCCGTCCTCCCCCTTCAGGGTGATGGTGTAATTGGCAATGCGGTTTTTGTAGGTGGCATCCAGATAGGGGACCACCAGCAGATAGTTCATATCGTGGGTGGTTTCAAAGGTGTAGGTGATGTCGCTGTTCTGGGTGTAGGTAGCGGCGATCCAGTAGGTATTGGGATCGTTGTCGGTGAGGTCGGTGGTCACATCAAAGTTGGGGCACAGCTGCCGGTTCACGTTGGAGGGGTCCTGCATGACGATGGAGGTGATCTCCCCGTTGCCGATGCGCCCGTCGGTAGGCAGCTGGGGCAGGTCGAAGCCCTCCTTCTTGGGGGCGCCGGCGGCAGTGGCGGAGAAGGGACCGGCGCCGTGGAGGTTGCCCGCCTTGACGGCCACCTCGTAGACGGCGCCGTTGGTCAGCCCGGTGATGACCGCGCTGGTGGCGGTGGTGCTGCCGCCCCAGGCCACGAACTCCGACGCGCCCTGCTCCCGGTAGAACACCTGGTAATAGGTGGCGTCCTTGGTGCTGCCCCAGTTCAGACGCAGCGCGCTGTCAGCCGGCGTCACCATCAGGTTGGAGGGGGCGCCGGGGACGCTGGCGGGCAGGGGGGTGGCGGCCAGGATGGCGGAAGGGGTGCCGCTCCAGCTGCCGCTGACGGCGGTGACCTGGAAATAATAGGTGGTGTTGTTCTTCAGGTCGGAGATGGTGATGCGGTTGGCACCGGCTCCGGCGCTGCTGCTCAGGGCATTCTTGCTGGTGCCGTAGTTGACGGTGTAGCCGGAAACGTTGGGCAGGCTGTCCCACACCAGAGTGACCTCCCCGTCGCCCACCGTGGCGGCCAGACCTTTCACCTGGGCATCCGACTTGGATTCCTCGGATACGATATCCTTGAGGAACTCGATCTGGGTAACAGTAGCAAACTCCGGCTTGTCACCGGTCTGGCCCTCCACCTTCGTGACGGTGATGGTGACCTTTTTGACCGGGACCTTCTTGCCCAGATCAATGGTCACCAGGTTCTGACCGGCCACCCGGCTCGTAGCGTGAATCCCTTCGGGCGCCGAGGCGTCAAAGGGGACCTCCAGAGTCTGACCGTCCTCGGTTTCCACGATGGCGGTGCCCGCCTGAATGGCGCCGTCCACACTGGGAGAGGAGATGGAGATCTCGCTCATGGTGACGGCGCTGTCAAAGGCGATGGGAATGGAAAGCGCGCCGGCGTCGTCAGCGGGCTTGAGGGTAACGGAGGTATCTCCGGCAAACAGATCCGCCGCAGAGCCCTCGGTAAAAGTCACGGTATCCTCATCCACTGTGGGAGCCACAATGGCGGCGGTGGACAGGATGCGGGGATCGGCCTCCAGATCCATCATCTTATTGATATAAGAAAGATCGGAGACATCCACCACACCGTCGCCGTTGAGGTCGTAGGTGGCCAGATCGCCGGTCAGGCCCAGCTGGGCGTCCAGCGCGGTCCGGTCGTCAACGGTTACCGCGCCGTCTCCGGTCACATCGCCCAGGGAGAAGGTGCCGTCGGCGGTGCTCATCAACACGTGCTGGGAGTAGTCCTGAAGGGTCACCTGAGTGGCGCAGGTGGCATAGCCCGTGCCGGTGACGGTCATGGTGTAGTCTCCCAGGGGCAGACCGGAGATGACGGCCTGATAGGCACCCAGCTGCTGCTCGGTGGAGAGAGGGGCGCCCTGGGTGTTTTGTGCCTCCCAGGAGACAGAAAGACCGTCAGCGCCTGTGGCGGAGCCGTCCTCCATGGAAATAATGATATTCTTGCCGTTGCCTGTCAGATGGAGCCGGATGTCCCGGCGCTTCACTTCGTCCACCCGCTGGGGCAGATCAAAGCGCAGGGTAAGGGCGATGGAACCTGTGACTGTTTGCCGGGCCTGAAAAGCGGGGGGCTCCTGCGGGCCAGCGGCGGCGGCCGGAAGCCAGGCAGTGCAGGAACCTGCCGCAATGGCCACGCTCAGTAAACCGGAGATGATGCGACGTGAATGTATCAAAATGAGAACCTTCCTTTCCGTGGGGCCTGTGGTCTGTGGGCTGCGAAAGAAGTGCGCTCTGGCACTGATATGCCGTAAAAGTTAGTGCATGAAGGCAAAAAGAAACAAAATGGCCGGAGGGGGTCCGGGCCATTTTGTCAAAAGGCGCCGCCCTATTAACATAACGCGGAAATTATAACCGAATCAGGCTCCGGCTTCAAGGGGAAAAGAGGAATTTCCAGATCTTTGTCACAGCCGGTAAAAAAGTCATATAAACCTACTTGTTTTATATGATATTGCACAAAAGGAAACGAGGCGGCGGGAGGCGAACGTCAAAGGCGCGGTTTAAAGAGTGGGGGGCGAATCATGTATAAAAGGAGAGGCAGGGATGATGAAAATTCATACTTTTCTTTTTTTGAGAAAGCTTCTATACTACACTTATCCAAAATGCGGGGCTGCTTATCCCAACCTTGCGTATATCGGATCAATCGTAAGAAGGAGCGAAGAGAATGGAACAGAAAAAACAGTCCCTTGCCAGCCGGATTCCATCAAAGGTCTGGCTGCTCATCTCTTTTGCGGTGGCCATGCTGGTTTGGTACATCATGTCCATCATTCCCCAGACGTCCCGGGCTTTCCCCAATGTCGTGGTGACCATTCAGGGTCTCATGACCATGGTGGAGCGCGGCGTGTTCTGGCAGGACCTGAGCAGCAGCTTGATCTCCGTGGCAATGGGTTACGCCATCGGTTTTGTCATCGCCCTGCCTGTGGCCATCCTGATGGCCTGGTATGTGCCGGTGCGCAACATCCTGGAGCCCTGGATTCAGTTCATCCGTAACATCCCCCCTCTGGCCTATGTGCCTCTGATCGTGATCTGCGCCGGCGTGGGCCGGCTGCCCCAGGTGATCGTGATCACCATCGCTTGTTTCCTCATCATGTGCGTGACCATCTATCAGGGCGTGATCAACGTGGATGAGACCCTCATCAAGGCCGCCCGGGTTCTGGGCGCCACCGACCGGGACATCTTCGTCCGGGTCATTACCCCCGCCACCCTGCCCTTCATCCTCACCGCTGTGCGGCTGGGCGCTTCCGTTGCTCTGACCACTCTGATCGCAGCTGAGTCCACCGGCGCCATGGCCGGCCTGGGTATGCGTATCCGGTCTCTGAACAACAGCTTTGACGCGGCCCCCATGCTGGCCTACGTCATCATCATCGGCATCATCGGTATCACTCTTGAAAAAATCATCAAATTCTTGGAAAGGAAGCTGACGGGATGGCAGGAGAAGAGAGAAATCTGATCGTCAAGATCGATAACGTCCGTAAGGTATATAACACCCGCAACGGCGAGATGGTTGCCCTCAACGGGGTGGACCTGGACATCTATGAAAATGAATTTATCTGCGTGGTAGGCCCCTCCGGCTGCGGTAAGTCTACCCTGCTCAACATCATCGCCGGCCTCCACGATGCCACTTCCGGCGCTGTCTACTGCAAGGGCAAGAAGGTCACCGGCACCGGCACCGAGCGCGGCGTGGTCTTCCAGCAGTACGCCCTGTTCCCCTGGCTCACCGTGAAGAAGAACGTGATGTTTGCCCTGGAAATGAAGGGTATCAAGGGGAAAGAGGCCGAGGATCTGGCCATGAAGTACCTGGAGAAGGTGGACCTGACCAAGTTTGCCGACCACTATCCCAAGGAGCTGTCCGGCGGCATGAAGCAGCGCGTGGCCATTGCCCGCGCCTATGCCGCCGACCCCGAGGTGCTGCTGATGGACGAGCCCTTCGGCGCCCTGGACGCTCAGACCCGTACCCAGCTGCAGACCGAGCTGCTGGAGACTTGGGAGAAGGACCGCAAGACCTGCTTCTTCATTACCCACGATGTGGAGGAGGCCATCATCCTGGCTCAGAAGGTCATCATCATGTCCGCCCGGCCCGGCCGCATCAAGTCCATTGTCAACATCGACATCCCCTATCCCCGTACCCAGGAGACCAAGATGAGCCCCCGTTTCCTGGAACTGAAGAACGAGATCTGGAGCCAGGTCTACCAGGAGTACCTGGAGGTCCGTAAGTAATTTGATTGGAACGGCATTGCCGTTGCAATAGAGGAAAAGAATCCCCAAAAAAACAAAATAGGAGGAAATGAACGTGAAGAAGTTTCTTGCCATGCTCCTGACCGTGGCCATGCTGGGCGGCGCCCTGGCTGCCTGCGGCGGTGGCGACACCACCAGCACCCCCTCCGGCAACACCGGTACCCCCTCCGGCAACTCCGAGACCCCCTCTGTTGAGACTGTCAACATCAACGTGGGCTATATGCCCAACTACGGCGGCCTGTGGAGCGTGATGACCGCCAAGGAGAAGGGCTTCTTTGAGGAAGAGGGCCTGAATGTCACCCTGACTCAGTTCGAGGACGGCCCCACTATCATTGCCGCCATGGAGAACGGCTCCGTGAACTTCGGCTACATTGGCCAGGGCGCTCATAAGCTGTGCGTCCAGGGCAACGCCACCATCATCGCTCTGTCCCACATCTCCAACGGCGACGCCCTCATCGGCGGCCCTGGCATCTCCACCGTTGAGGACCTGAAGGGCAAGACTGTTGCCTATTCTTCCGGCACCTCCAGCGAGGACATCCTGCGCAACGCTCTGGCTGCCCACAACATGACCATGGACGACATCCAGGCCATGGATATGGACGCTCCCTCCATCGTGACCGCCATGATGTCCGGCGGCGTGGACGCTTGCGCCACCTGGTCCCCCAACAGCCTGACCATCCTGGAGGGCATGGAGGGCACCACCAAGCTGGCTGACAACATGACCTTCTCCGATACCACCGTGTCTCTGGCCAGCTGGATCGCCACCCCCAAGTACCTGGAAGAGAACCGCGACGTGGCCGTTCGCTTCGTCCGCGCTCTGATGAAGGCTATGGATTACGCCGCTGATGAGCATCATGACGAGGTCGCTCAGTGGTGCGCCGCCCAGGCTGCTCTGGACTACGATACCATGTACAATCAGCGCGGCGACGCCGACTGGCTCACCGGCAAGGAAGTGGTGGACGGCGTGGCTGACGGCACCGTCAAGGGCTACTATGAGCTGCAGCAGAAGAACCTGCTGGCCGGCGGCTCCATCACCGAAGAGGATGTGTGCCCCGTAGAGGATTATGTGGACTTCGATCTGATGACCGAGGCCGGCAATTACTAATCTGACCCCAGGAGGGGCGGCGGCGGAATACCGCCGCCGCCCCTTTCCCGTGCAAGCAACTTCTTTACAAAGCCGGAATGAGCGGATACAATAGCACCGGAGACCGCAACTGAGGGAGGATACGATATGCTTCTGTTGTTGGCAGTGGGACTGCTGATCGGCTCTGTTCTGGTGCTGTGTGTCAAAAAGAACTGGGAATCCCTGCTGCTGGTGGGGCTTTGCCTGAGCCTGACGGTCTATTTTGTCGGGCTGATGGTTTTTATCGCCAAGAAGGGCGGCTTGTCCCAGGAGGTCATGAATTTCCTGTTTTTCAGCCATAAGATCCGGATCTGGGTACAGTACCGCTTTATTACCCTGGGACAGTTGGGCTATATCGTGGCCGTGGGCCGCTATTTGTTCCCGCTCTTCCTGCTGGAACTGGCGTTTCAGTACTCTATGCTGGCTATGGGGAAAATACCCCTGGCCCGCAAGCTGGTGCTGGTGCTGCCTGTGGCCTCGCTGGTGCTCTACTACCCCAATGTGTACCGGAGCCTGGTGGTGAAGTTCCCGGCAATAAAGGATGTACTGGTCCAGTTCTCCTACATCTGGGTCATGTGCTATGTGGTGCTGGCGGTGGGGCTGCTGATTGTGGAATATTGCTCCACCACCATGCATTTTTCCCGGCGAAAGTTTCTTCCTATCGTTATTTCACTGGTAGCGCTGGCCATTCTGTATGTGCTGTACTGCGGCCAGGACCCCGGCCAAATCTATCGGTTTTACAGCTACGACTATACCTGGATCAAGGGCGTGGGCTACCTCCAGTTTGCCCTGAGTGTGGGGGGCTATGTGGTTCTGGTGGTGGTCAACCTGGTATGCGGGATCCTGGGTCTGGGCAGCCTGCTGCGCTATACCCAGACCAGCTTTGTCAGCGACCGGGACGAGGTGGTGCTGGAGCGCAAGTTCGACGTGGCCCGAACCGGCGCGTCAGTCTTTGTTCACAGCATCAAAAATCAGCTGCTGGCCAACCGGGTGCTCTATAAACGTATCCGGGTGGAGCTGCAAAAAGAGGAGCCCGACCTGGAGAGGGTAGGAAACTACTTCCATAGTCTGTGTGAAAACAACGAGCTGCTTATCAGCCGCTCCGAGGAGCTCTATCGGACGGTCAAGGCCAAGTCGGTGCGTCTGGTTCCGGTCACCTTGGGTCGCCTGGAGGAGATCACTATGGACCGGTTCCATAAGAAGTACCCCGACGGACGGGTCAGATTGCAGATGGATCGGGAGATCCAGGTGCTGGCCGACGAGAACTATCTCAGCGAGGCTTTGTACAACCTGCTGACCAACGCCTGGGAGGCCACCATCGGCTACGAGGAGGCCAGGCCGGTGGAGTTGGTGAGTCATCAGGAGCGGTTATATACCGTCCTGGAGGTCAAGGACCACGGGCCGGGCATCAAGGCGGAGGAGTTCAAACATATTTTTGAACCCTTCTATTCCAGCAAGAACAGCAATTTCAACTGGGGCATGGGATTGTACCATGTCCGTACCATCGTGCGCAGCCATCTGGGTTCCCTTCGGGTGGAAAACCGGCCGGAGGGAGGAGCCTCCTTCTTCATTTTGCTGCCCCGTTATGGTACCGCCTGCAGAGGGCAGAAGGGGAGAGAGCATGATTCGCATCTTGGTTGCTGAGGACTTCGATTTGATCCGGGAGGATCTGTGCGATGTTCTCAACCAGCAGGAGGATATGACCGTGGTGGGCAGCGCCGCCAGCGGAAAGGAGATCGAGGCTCTGGCCCTGGAGACCGACTTCGATCTCATTCTTATGGACATTGAGATGGAGACCACCACCGCCGGCATCCAGGCTACCGAATATATCCTGGAAAAAAAGCCGGAGGCCAAGATCATCTTTCTCACCGCCCATGAGACCGATAATATGATCCTCACCTCCATGGGCGCAGGCGCGGTGGATTATATCGTGAAAGGCTGCGAGGATGCCGAGCTGCTCCAGCACATCCGCAGCGCCTATGCGGGGCAGCCTATGCTGGACGGCAAGATCCAGAACCTGCTGCTCAAGGAGTATTCCCGCCTGCGCACCTCAGAACGGTCCCTGCTCTTCTTTATCAGTACGGTCTCCCAGCTCACCGCCGCGGAGCGGGACCTGGTGCGTCTGCTGCTGGAGGATAAAAAGATCAAGGAGATCGCTGCGGAGCGGTGCGTGGAGGTAGTCACCGTCAAGACCCAGATCAAGAGCCTGCTGCGGAAGTTCGGCTGCAGCCGGACCAAGGAGATCGTGGACACCATCCGGGATTTGAACGTGATCCACTTGTTTAAGCATTGATATACCGTTATAGAAAGGAAGATCCACATGGACTATTATCACATTTCCGCCCAGGACCTGGGCAAAGACGCCAAGATTCCCGTTGTGAAGCTGGGGGACTCCGGCGAGGTGTTCTATGAGATCGCCATGGAGATGATCAACACCATCAAGGCCCATAATGAGAAGAACGAGAAGACCGTCTTTATCTGCCCCGTGGGCCCTGTTGGCCAGTACCCCATCTTTGTCCGCCTGGTGAACCGGGACCGGATCAGCCTGAAGAACTGCTGGTTCATCAACATGGACGAGTATCTCAATGACGACGATACCTACATCGAGAAGGAGAGCCCCCTGTCCTTCCGGGGGTTCATGGAGCGCACCGTGTACAGCCAGATCGACGAGGAGCTGCTCATGCCCGCCGAGCAGCGGGTGTTCCCCAACCCCGCCGACCCCGGCTATGTGGATCGCCTGATCGAGGAGCTGGGCGGCGTGGACATCGCCTTCGGCGGCATCGGCATCAACGGTCATCTGGCCTTCAATGAGTCCCGTGAGGACATGACCGCCGAGGAGTTTGCCGCTCAGGGCACCCGGGCCCTGTCCCTGAATCCCGAGACCCGCACCGCCAACGCCATCGGCGACCGCTGCGGCGCCATCGACGCCATGCCCCACCGTGCCGTCACCATCGGCATCAAGCAGATCCTGGGCGCCCGCAAGGTCCGTCTGGGCGTGTTCCGTGAGTGGCACCGCTCCGTGGTCCGTCAGGCCGCTTACGGCGAGGTGACCGCTCACTTCCCCGCCAGCCTGCTGCAGAACCATCCCGATGCCATCATCTTCACCAACTCCCTGGCCGCCGGCCAGCCCTTCTGAGGTACCCTATGAAACGAACCCTCTTTACCAACGGCCGCGTCTATGTGGACGGCCAGTTCCAGGACACCGACCTGCTGGTGCAGGACGGCCGGGTGGCCGGATTCTCCGGCAAGGCCGATGAGGTGGTGGATCTGGGCGGCAAGCTGCTGGTTCCCGGTTTCCTGGACCTGCACACCCACGGCGGCGACGGTGTGGACGTGAATGCGGCCACCGCCGAAGACCTGGCCAAGATCGGTAAGTTCTTTGCCAAAAACGGTACTACCGGCTGGCTGTGCTCCATCCTCACCGACACCGAGGAGCAGACCCTGTGGTGCATCGACCAGGCCAAGGCCGCCATGGCCGCCCCCATCACCGGGGCCCAGCTCATGGGTATCCATTTGGAAGGTCCCTTCCTGTCGGTGGAGTACAAGGGCGCTATGCCCGAGCATCTGCTGCAGAAGGGCAATGCGGACCTTTTCCGCAAGTACCAGCAGGCCGCTGACGGCGCGGTGCGCTACATCACCGTCTCCCCTGAGGTGGAGGGCGTGGTGGACATGATCGCTGAGATCGCCGGTCACACCACCGTGGCCATCGGCCACTCGGGTGCCGACTACGAGACCAGCTGCGCCGCCATTGACGCCGGTGCACAGGCCTGCACCCACACCTTCAACGCTATGGGTCTGTTCCACCAGCACCGTCCCGGCATTATGGGCGCGGTTCTGGAGCGCCCCGTGTGCTGCGAGGCCATCTGCGACGGCCGTCATCTGCATCCCGGCTCTGTCCGGATGCTCCTGGCCTGCAAGGGCTGGGACAAGGTGGTGGCGGTAACCGACTCCATCCAGGCCGCCGGTCTGCCCGACGGACATTATAAGCTGGGCGTCAACGACGTGGTGGTGGAGGACGGCGACGCCAAGCTGGCCTCCAATGGTGTCCGGGCCGGTTCTACTCTGACCACTGGTCAGGCCATGAAGAACCTGGTGAAGTTCACCGGGGAGAGCGTGGAAAAGGTGCTCCCCCTGCTGACTGTCAATCCCGCCCGCCTCATCGGTATGGACCACCGGAAGGGCTCCATCGCCCCCGGCAAGGACGCCGATCTGGTGGTTCTGGACCAAGATCTGAATGTAACTGCAACCTATGTGGCCGGCGTCAACGTATACGCCGGAGAGAATTAAGGAGGAACTTATTATGCCTTTGGTACCCCTGAGACCTTTGATGGAAGCCGCTGAGAAGTACAACTACGCTCAGGGCGCTTTTAACGTGAACGCCGTGGCCCAGGCCAAGGCCGTGATCGAGATGCACGAGACCTTCCGCTCCCCCGCCATCCTGCAGGGCGCCGACCTGGCCAACGCCTTCATGGGCGGTCGTGTGGACTTTGCCAACGGCACTCTGGAGGACAAGAAGAAGGGCGCCCGCAACATCGCCAACGCCGTGAAGAAGTACGGCGAGAACTCCCCCATCCCTGTGGTGCTCCACCTGGACCACGGCAAGGACTTCGATTCCTGCGTGGCCGCCATTGAGGGCGGTTATACCTCCGTCATGATCGACGGCTCCTCTCTGCCCCTGGAGCAGAACATCGAGCTGACCCGCGAGGTGGTCAAGTATGCCCACGCCCGCGGCGTGTCCGTTGAGGGCGAGCTGGGCGTGCTGGGCGGCCAGGAGGACCACGTGTTCGCCGCCACCTCCACCTACACCAACCCCCTGGACGCTGTGGAGTTCATCCAGAAGACCGGCGTGGACGCCCTGGCCATCTCCTACGGCACCCAGCACGGCGCCAACAAGGGCAAGGACGCCAAGCTCCGCAAGGAGATCCCCATCGCCATCAAGGAGTGCATCAACCGTCTGGGCATCTTCTGCGCCCTGGTGTCCCACGGCTCCTCCACCGTGCCCCAGTACATCGTCAAGGAGATCAACGACCTGGGCGGCGACATCCAGAATGCCTACGGCATCCAGGTTGAGCGCCTGATGGAGGCCATTCCCTGCGGCATCCGCAAGATCAACGTGGACACCGACATCCGTCTGGCCGTCACCCGCAACATGAAGGAGCTCTTCGCTCAGAAGCCCGAGCTGCAGAACAGCCCCTCCATCGGCGGCGTGTACGCCCTGCTGGAGGAGAAGAAGGCTGCCTTCGATCCCCGCGTGTTCTTCCCCCCCATCATGGACACCGTCCTCACCGGCAATGTGCCCGACGAGGACGTGGCCCTGCTGATGAGCCGGGTGGAGGCCGGCGTGAAGGAGGCCGTGGGCTCCCTGATCGTCAACTTCGGCTCCTACGGCAAGGCTCCTCTGGTGGAGCAGAAGTCCCTGGAGGACATGATCGCCTTCTACAACAAGTAAGAATGGCAAAGATGGGCCGATAAAAAACCGGCCCCTACGATCGGTATAAGACGGGCGGGGGCCAGTCCCCCGCCCTGCCTGAGAGAAGGAGCAACTACATGAAGCATCTGTATCTGAATCTGAAGCGGTTCGACGTGCCCGTGGAATTCGGCGGCGTCAACCGCATCGCCCCGGTGGCTGACTGGGGCAAGTACATCGTGGAGCACACCCAGGAGGGCCTGAAGCACTACGATCCCACCGAGGTGGAGTTCGTCCAGTACTTCCCCGAAGCCCATATCCTGGGCGCTGTGGCTGCCCAGTGTGAGAACAGCCCCGTGCAGGTGGGCTCCCAGAGCGTCTACCGCATGAACACCGCTGTGGGCGGCAACTTTGGCGCCTTCACCACCAACCGTCCCGCTTCCATCGTGAAGGCCATGGGGTGCACCTCCACCATCATCGGCCACTGCGAGGAGCGCAACGATAAGATGGGCGTGCTGGCTGAGGCCGGCGTCACCGATACCGCCGCCGTCAACCGCCTGCTCAACCAGGAGATCAAGCTGGCCATCGAGCAGGGCCTGACCGTGCTCTACTGCATCGGCGAGAAGAGCGAGGAGCAGGAGCAGTGGCAGCAGGTGCTGGGCGACCAGCTGAAGATCGGCCTGGACGGCGTGGACACCTCCAAGGTGGTCATCGCCTACGAGCCCATCTGGTCCATCGGCCCCGGCAAGACCCCCGCCGATAAGCCCTACATCACCAAGATCGCCAAGTTTGTCAAGGAAGTGACCGGCGGTCTGGACGTGGTGTACGGCGGCGGCCTGAAGGTGGACAACGCCGAGATGCTGGCCTCCATCGACGAGATCGACGGCGGCCTCATCGCCCTGACCCGGTTCCAGGGTGAGATCGGCTTCTACCCCGACGAGTATCTGGAGATCATCAAGACCTATCTTGGTAAGTAAGGAGAACACACATGAAGCTTGATTTTGAATACGGCCACGGCCTGATGAGCGCCAACCTGCCCGACAACACCGACGTGTTCATCCCCGGCACCACCGTGCCCGATCCTCAGTGTCTGCCCCAGGACTGGGACAGCCTGTACAACGCCACCCTGGAGTCCATCCGCAACCCCATGGGTATGCCCGCACTGAAGGAGCTGGCCGGCCCCGGCAAGACCGTGGTCTTCGTCATCCCCGACATCGTAAAGGGCGGCTGCCAGCCCACCTCCCACCGGAAGGTGTCCATCCGGGCCTGCCTGGATGAGCTGTACGCCGCCGGCGTGGAGAAGAAGGACATCCTGTTCATGTTCTCCAACGGTCTGCATCCCCGTGCCACCGTGTCCGAGATGAAGCAGATCCTGGGCGAGGAGCTGTTCAACGAGTTCTACTGGACCAACCAGATCACCAGCCATGACTCCGAGGA
>JALFRA010000004.1 GCA_022785125.1 Clostridiales bacterium | reverse complement strand
AAAGCCCTCGGCAGAGTTTTGCCGCCCGCAGGCGGCAAAACAGAGTCAGAATCTGTTTTTTCCAAGGACATGAGCCTTGGAAAAAACACTTCTCAGCCCGCAAGCGTGCGCGCTTTGCGCGTGCGACGCAGCGGGCTGCATTCCCTCGAAAAAATGCTTGCATTTTTGAGAAGCGTGTCGAGATAGCTCGACACGCTGACCAAAAGGAGGAAACGGGCATGAAATGTCTGCTGCTGGTGGTGGACTACCAGAAGGACTTTGTGGACGGCGCCCTGGGCTTTGCCGGGGCGGAAACCCTGGACGGCCCCATTGCGGAGAAAATCGCCGCCTATCACGCCGCCGGTGATGATGTGGCCTTCACCCTGGACACCCACCAGGAAAACTACCTGGACACCCAGGAGGGGCGGAAGCTGCCGGTGCCCCACTGTCTGATGAATTCGGAGGGCTGGCAGCTCTACGGCAAAACCGGACAGGCCATGGACAAAGGCAAGGACATGGTGATTTGCAAGCCCGCCTTCCCCTCTCTATGGCTGGGCAACTGGCTCAAAAGTCAGGGGTATGACCGCATTGAGATCGTGGGGCTGGTATCCTACCTGTGCGTGCTGTCCAATGCCATCATGGCCAAGGCCGCCCTGCCCGAGGCCGAGCTGGTGGTGGATGCCGCCTGCACCGCCGGTCCCGACCCCGTCCTCCACAACAACGTGCTGGACCTGATGGAGGCCCTGCAGATCACGGTCATCAACCGGAAGGATTGATTGAGATGAAAGAACATATGAACTACACCCTTCTCTGTGATTTCTATGAGCTGTCTCCCAGGTGAATGTCCCATTCACCCGGGGCCCCAATTTCATTTGATCTGCGGGCGGCGAAACTGAATTCCGCCGCCCTGCGCCGCTTACCGCGGCGCCCCGCCTTGCGGGGCCCCATGGTGAGCCATAAACCGGGAGGTTTGAACGCCATGAAGCAACACATGAACTATACCCTGCTCTGTGACTTCTACGAGCTCACCATGGGCAACGGCTATTTCCAGACGCCGGGCTACACCGAGCAGATCTGTTATTTCGACGTCTTTTTCCGCAACGTGCCCGACGGAGGCGGCTTTGCCATTGCCGCCGGTCTGGAGCAGGTCATCGACTATGTGGAGCGGCTCCACTTCGATGAGGAGGACATTGCCTATCTGCGGAGCAAGGGCTGCTTCTGCGAGGGCTTCTTGGAGTATCTGAAGAACTTCAAATTCACCGGCGATATCTGGGCGGTACCCGAGGGCACTCCCATCTTCCCCCGGGAGCCCTTCCTCACCGTCCGGGCCCCCGCCATTGAGGCCCAGTTTATCGAGACCTTCCTGCTGCTCACCCTGAACCACCAGTCCCTCATCGCCACCAAGACCAACCGCATCGTGCGCTCGGCGGACGGGCGGCCGGTGAGCGAGTTCGGTTCCCGCCGGGCCCAGGGCCCCGACGCCGCCATCCTGGGCGCCCGGGCCTCCTACATCGCCGGCTGCGCGGGCACCGCCTGCACCCTGGCCGACGAGGTGTACGGCTCCCCCGCCGGCGGCACCATGGCCCACTCCTGGGTCCAGATGTTCCCCGACGAGTATACCGCCTTCAAGACCTACTGCCAGCTCTATCCCCACTCCGCCACCCTGCTGGTGGACACCTACAACGTGCTGAAATCCGGCGTACCTAACGCCATCCGCGCCTTCACGGAGGTACTGCTCCCCCAGGGCATCACCAACTGCGCCATCCGGCTGGACTCGGGGGATCTGACCTACCTGTCCCGGAAGGCCCGCAAGATGCTGGACGCGGCGGGGCTCACCGAGTGCAAGATCGTGGCCTCCAACTCCCTGGACGAGTATATCATCCGGGACCTGCTGCTCCAGGGGGCCCAGATCGACTCCTTCGGCGTGGGCGAACGGCTCATCACCTCCAAGAGCGAGCCGGTGTTCGGCGGGGTATACAAGCTGGCCGCCATTGAGGACAAAGAGGGGAATATCATCCCCAAGATCAAAATCAGCGCCAACCCGGACAAGATCACCAACCCCGGCTTTAAGAAGGTGTACCGTCTTTTCGACAACGAGACGGGGAAGGCCTTTGCCGATCTCATCACCCTGTGGGACGAAACAGTGGACGAGAGCAAGCCTCTGGAGCTCTTTGACCCGGACGCCACCTGGAAGCGCAGCGTGTTCACCAACTTTACCGCCAGGGAGCTGCTGGTGCCGGTGTTCCAGAACGGCAAGCGGGTGTACGACTCCCCGCCCATCGCCGAGATGCGGGCCTGGTGCGCCGGGCAGATCGACCTGCTGTGGGACGAGGTAAAGCGGTTTGAGAACCCCCACAACTACTATGTGGACCTGTCCCGGAAGCTGTGGGACCTGAAACAGAATCTGCTGACTCAAGTGGGAAAATAGCCAAAGAAATCCGTGAAACGGCAACGTTTCGCGGATTTTCCTTTTTCTGCGGTTGACAGAACTTTCCTTTTGGACTAAAATGAGGGCGGTAAGCATCCCCAACTTGGGATGCAAAATAATATGTAGGAGGACATGGCGATGAAACAAACACGCACACGGCTTGGCAGCCTGTTTATTGTTGTGACGATGCTGCTGACGATTCTTCCCGTGTCAGCATTTGCAGCGGAGGACAAGGATGCTTACAGCAGCCTGAAGGCTGCCATCGAAGCCGTTCCCACCGACGGGACCGAAACTACCGTGACCATGACCAGCGATATTGCCGGTATGACCACGGAGCAGATCATTACTATCCAGGAAGGCCAGAATATTGTGCTGGATATGGCCGGACACTGCATTACAGTGGCTCCTGATAACTTTAATGGCCGCCCTATTGTAAACTATGGTACATTAACAATTAAGGGTAATGGTACTATTGACAGTTCCATGGCCACCAGTAAAAAGAATGGCACCGTTGGAATGGGTGCCATCGACAATTTCGGTACCTTGTTGATTGAAAACGGGACTTACAAAGGCTGTGTTTTTGGAGGCGCCGCAATTCGGAACAAGGAAGGCGCATCATTAACCATTGAGGATGGCTATTTCGAAAGTAATTCTTCCGTTTATAATTTTGAAGGCGCAACGGCTATTATCAATGGCGGTGAATTCAAATCGGAAGCCTGCAATGCAATCGAAGATGATACAGGGACAGCCGGTCATTTTGCATACGCTTTTATTAGTGCAGGCAACCTATACTTTAATAACGGTAAAGTAACGGGAGTTCAGGGCGCACTGGCGATCAATAACGGCTATGCAGAGGTAAAAAATGGAACCTTTGAGACCGTACTATGCGACCATGGCAGTAATACTCCCTTCTATGCTCTGTATATTGCCGGAGAACGTGGTGTAGTTGACGCAACTATTTCCGGTGGTACATTTAAAAGTGCCACGCGAGTTGCAGTAAGTGTAGGTAACGATAATACAGGCGGCGATGGTGGTCTAAATCTTCCCGCAAATGCCACTATTACAGGGGGCACATTTATTGGGGGAGGAAGTGGAACTGCCGCACTTGAAGCTCCTAAAACAGGTACGCTCAATATCACCGCCGGTACCTTCTCCAGCGATGTAAGCGATTATGTGGACCGGAGCAGCAGTGTGACCACGGACGCCCACGGCAACTTTGTCATCCTTCCCAACGAAAAGGAAGACGGTGTGGCCGAGATCGACGGCAAGTATTATAAGACCCTGGGCGACGCCCTCGCTTCGGCTGCAGACGGCGACACCATCAAGCTGCTGAAGAATGTGGACAGCAATACCGCGATCACCATCCCCGCGGGCGTTACCCTGGACGGCGCCGGCAAGGCCCTGGCCTACACCGGCGGCAGTAAGGAAACTCCCTCTGACGGCGCATTTATTACCGCCGGCGGCGAGAATGTGACCATCCGGAATCTGACCATTGAGACCAACAATCAGATCAAGCATGGCGTACAGTTCTACTGCGTAACGAGCGGCAAGCTCAGCGGTATCACCGTCAACGGCGGTGCCTACACCTCCGTTATCGTTAACAATTCCCAGAATATCATTCTGGAAAACTGTGTCCTCAATTCCAACGGCTACACCAACATTGAGTACGCCGTCGGCAGCAACATCTCTGATGTGGTCATTCCCAGCCTGACCGTTGACAATGTGACCTTCAAGCCCGCCGGTGAAACCGGCGCTCCCCTGATGATCTGGGTGGACAAGGACACCGTGGGCCGGATCAAGCCCGTCATCGGCGGCAATCCCACCGACGAAGATGTGGTTGCCAAGATCAAGGAGAGCGTGACCAACAAGGACCCCGGTGATGTTGTGATTTCCGTGGAACTCAGCGATGGCAGCGTCGAGAATGAGACTGTGAGCGGCGTGGGCTATCCCACCGGCTCCACTACCTATGCCATCACCGTGGACAAGGCCGACAACGGCGCCGTCACCGCCAGCCGTACCCGCGCCTCCAGGGGCCTCACCATCACCCTGACCGTGAAGCCTGACGAGGGCTATAAGCTGGATGATCTCA
>JALFRA010000026.1 GCA_022785125.1 Clostridiales bacterium | reverse complement strand
CAGCTTCTTCATGATGAAGGGGCGGAACAGCTCCACAGCCATCTCCTTGGGCACGCCGCACTGATAGATCTTCAGCTCGGGGCCGACCACAATAACAGAACGGCCGGAGTAGTCGACACGCTTGCCCAGCAGGTTCTGACGGAAACGGCCCTGCTTGCCCTTCAGGAAGTCACTGAGGGACTTCAGAGCACGGTTGTTGGCGCCGGTGACGGCACGGCCGCGGCGGCCGTTGTCGATGAGGGCGTCTACCGCCTCCTGGAGCATACGCTTCTCGTTGCGCACGATGATGTCGGGGGCGTTGAGCTGGATCAGGCGCTTCAGGCGGTTGTTGCGGTTGATGACCCGGCGGTACAGGTCGTTCAGGTCGGAGGTGGCGAACCGGCCGCCGTCCAGCTGCACCATGGGGCGCAACTCGGGGGGAATAACGGGCAGCACGTCGATGATCATCCACTCAGGCTTGTTGCCGGAGATGCGGAAGGCGTCCACCACTTCCAGCCGCTTGACGATGCGGGCCTTCTTCTGGCCGGAGGCGTCCTTCAGCTCGGCACGGAGCTGGGTGGAGAGCTCCTCCAGGTTGATGTCCTGGAGCAGCTTCTTCACAGCCTCGGCGCCCATGCCAGCCTCAAAGTCATCCTCGTACTTCTCCCGCATATCGCGGTACTCCTTCTCGGAGAGGATCTGGTTCTTGGCCAGAGGGGAGAAGCCGGGATCGGTCACGATATAGCTGGCGAAGTAGAGTACCTTCTCCAGAATGCGGGGGCTGATGTCCAGCAGCAGACCCATCCGGGAGGGGATACCCTTGAAGTACCAGATGTGGGACACGGGGGCGGCCAGCTCGATGTGGCCCATACGCTCACGGCGCACCTTGGCCCGGGTGACCTCAACGCCGCAGCGGTCACAGATCTTGCCCTTGTAGCGGATCTTCTTGTACTTGCCGCAGTGGCACTCCCAGTCCTTGGTGGGGCCAAAGATGCGCTCGCAGAACAGGCCGTCCCGCTCAGGCTTCAGGGTGCGGTAGTTGATGGTCTCCGGCTTCTTGACTTCGCCATAGGACCACTCGCGGATCTGCTCCGGGGAGGCGATGCCAATCTTGATGGCGTCAAATTCAGCGTAACTCATGTTTCTGCTCGACCTCCCTTACTTATTCCATATCGTCATCATCGGAGTAATCATCCTCCGCATCGGAAAAATCATCGCTGTCGTCGGCAACGGCCAGATCATCGTCGTCGCTGCCTTCCTTGAGGGTGTAGCCCGCGGCGGCAAAGTCGGACTCTCCGCCGGCGTTGTAGCCGTAGAAGTCGTCGTCATCGTCGCGGAACTTGCCGGGCTGGTAGGTATCCTCTTCGTCGTCCTTCAGCTCGATCTCGTTGCCCTGGTCGTCCAGCACCTTCATATCCAGGCACAGGGACTGCAGCTCCTTGACCAGAACCTTGAAGGACTCAGGCACGCCGGGCTTGGGCACGTTGTGGCCCTTGACGATGGACTCGTAGGTGCGCACACGGCCGGTGACGTCGTCGGACTTGACGGTGAGGATCTCCTGCAGGGTGTAGGCGGCGCCGTAAGCCTCCAGGGCCCACACCTCCATCTCGCCGAAGCGCTGGCCGCCGAACTGGGCCTTGCCGCCCAGAGGCTGCTGGGTGACCAGGGAGTAGGGGCCGGTGGAACGGGCGTGGATCTTATCGTCAACCAGGTGGTGCAGCTTGAGGAAGTAAACGTAGCCCACGGTAACGGGGTTGTCGAACCGTTCACCGGTGCGGCCGTCGTACAGCCAGCTCTTGCCGTCGGGGCGCAGGCCGGCCATCTTCAGGGTCTCGGCGATGTCCTTCTCATCGGCGCCGTTAAAGACGGGGGTGGCGACCTTCCAGCCCAGGGTCTTGGCGGCGTAGCCCAGATGGACCTCCAGCACCTGACCGATGTTCATACGGGAAGGCACGCCCAGGGGGTTCAGCACGATGTCCAGAGGAGTGCCGTCGGGCAGGAAGGGCATATCCTCCTGAGGCAGGATGCGGGACACAACACCCTTGTTACCGTGACGGCCGGCCATCTTGTCGCCCACGGAGATCTTGCGCTTCTGGGCGATATAGACGCGAACTACCATGTTGACGCCGGGGGACAGCTCGTCGCCCGCCTCGCGGGTGAACACCTTCACGTCCACGATGATGCCGCTCTCGCCGTGAGGCACCTTCAGGGAGGTGTCACGGACCTCGCGGGCCTTCTCACCGAAGATGGCGCGCAGCAGGCGCTCCTCGGCGGTGAGATCGGTCTCGCCCTTGGGGGTGACCTTGCCCACCAGGATGTCGCCGGCACGGACCTCGGCGCCCACGCGGATGATGCCGCGCTCGTCCAGATCCTTCAGGGCGTCGTCGCCCACGTTGGGGATGTCGCGGGTGATCTCCTCGGGACCCAGCTTGGTGTCGCGGGACTCGGTCTCGTACTCCTCGATGTGGATGGAGGTGAACACGTCCTCCTTCACCATACGCTCGTTGAGCAGGATGGCGTCCTCGTAGTTGTAACCTTCCCAGGTCATAAAGCCCATGAGGATGTTCTTGCCCAGGGCGATCTCGCCGTTGGAGGTGGAGGGGCCGTCCACGATGACCTCGCCCTTCTCCACCCGCTGACCGGCGTTGACAATGGGACGCTGGTTGATGCAGGTGCCGTGGTTGGAGCGCAGGTACTTGGTCAGCTTGTACTCCTCCACACGGCCGCTGTCGTAGCGGACGGTGACGTACTGGGCGGATACCTTGGTGACCACGCCGTCCTCCTCGGCCAGAATGGCGACCTCAGAGTCGATACAGTTCTTGTGCTCCTGACCGGTGGCCACGATGGGGGCCTGGGTGGTCAGCAGAGGCACGGCCTGACGCTGCATGTTGGCGCCCATCAGAGCACGGTTGGCGTCGTCGTTCTCCAGGAAGGGAATCATGGCGGTAGCGATGGAGAACATCATCTTGGGGGACACGTCCATGTAGTCCACCTGATCCCGGTCCACGTCGATGATCTCGTTGCGGTGACGGCAGGTGATACGGGCGTTCTTCAGGCAGCCGTTCTCATCCAGAGGCTCGGTGGCCTGGGCGATGGTGAACTCGTCCTCCATGTCGGCGGTCATATACTCCACCTGGTCGGTGACCTTGCCGGTGGCCTTATCCACCTTACGGTAGGGAGCCTCGATGAAGCCGTAGCGGTTGATGCGGGCGTAGGAGGCCAGGTAGGAGATCAGGCCGATGTTGGGACCTTCGGGGGTCTCAATGGGGCACAGACGGCCGTAGTGGGAGTAGTGAACGTCTCGTACATCGAAGGAGGCGCGGTCACGGGACAGACCGCCGGGGCCCAGAGCGGACATACGGCGCTTGTGGGTCAGCTCGGCCAGAGGGTTGGTCTGGTCCATGAACTGGCTCAGGGGGGAGGAACCGAAGAACTCCTTGATGGCGGCGGTAACGGGGCGGATGTTGATCAGGGACTGGGGAGTGACGATGTCCAGGTCCTGAATGGTCATGCGCTCCCGGATGACGCGCTCCATGCGGGAGAAGCCGATGCGGAACTGATTCTGCAGCAGCTCGCCCACGCAGCGCAGACGGCGGTTGCCCAAATGGTCAATGTCGTCGGCGTTGCCCACGCCGTGGGCCAGGCAGTTCAGGTAGTTGATGGACGCCATGATGTCGTCCACGATGATGTGCTTGGGGATCAGGTCATCGATGCGGTCCTTGACGGCCTCTTTCAGCTCCTCACCGGAGTAGTTCTGCAGCAGCTCCTGCAGGACGGAGAAGCGGACCTTCTCGGTGATGCCGCACTCAGCGGGATCAAAGTCCACAAAGCCGGCCATATCCACCATGTTATTGGAGAACACCTTCAGCTGAACGCCGCCGTCCAGGTCCAGAATGGCCTCGTTGACGCCCTTGGCTTCCAGCTCCCGGGCGCGCTCACGGGTGAGGACCTCGCCGGGCTCGGCCAGGATCTCGCCGGTGGTGGGATCAACCACGGGCATGGCCAGCTTCTGGCCGGACAGGCGGGTCCAGATAGCCAGCTTCTTGTTGAACTTGTAGCGGCCCACAGCGGACAGGTCGTACCGGCGGGGATCGAAGAAAAGGGCGTTGAGCAGGCTCTCGGCGGAGTCCACCGTGGGGGGCTCGCCGGGACGCAGCTTGCGGTAGATCTCCAGCAGGGCCTCTTCGTAGGTCTTGCAGGCGTCCTTCTCCAGGGTGGCCACGATGCGGGGATCGTTGCCGAACAGCTCCAGGATCTCGGAGTCGGTCTTGGGACCTACGGCCCGGATCAGGCAGGTGATGGGCAGCTTGCGGTTCTTATCGATACGGACATAGAAAATGTCGCTGAGATCGGTCTCATACTCCAGCCAGGCGCCCCGGTAGGGGATGACAGTGGTGGCGTACACCACGTTACCGGTCTTATCCTCGGTGCGGGAGTAGTAGATGCCGGGAGAGCGGACGATCTGGGAGACGATGACGCGCTCGGCGCCATTGATGACGAAGGTACCGGCCTTGGTCATCAGGGGGAAATCTCCCATGAAGATCTCCTGCTCCTTCATCTCATCGGTCTCTTTGTTGCGCAGGCGCACCCAGACCTTGATGGGAGCGGCGTACGTGGCGTCACGGGCCTTACATTCCTCCACGTTGTACTTGGGAGGCTCATCCATGGAATAATCAATAAAGGAGAGCTCCAGGTTACCGGCATAGTCGGTGATGGAGGCCACATCCTTAAAGACCTCCCGCAGTCCTGTCTCCAGGAACCACTGATAGGAGTTCTTCTGCACCTCCAGCAGGTTGGGCATCTGCAGGATCTCTTCATGGCGGGCAAAGCTCTTGCGGAGGGTCTTGCCGAAGTAGACGTCCTTGACCATCGTAGAAAAAACACCTCGATTTCATTGTCTGGAACCGCCGCCACAGGGGGACGGCTCCGGCGAAGGTTGCTGCTTTCCGTCAAATCATACAAAAGGGGCGGTAGAGCACCGGGCGCAAACACCCGGGTGCGTGGATAAAAATATTCTGATTTCCTCTTGCGCTTTCCGCCCTGCTGTGTTAAACTGGCCACACAGTGGGGAAGAATGCTCAGACGCAATCGGAAGTTAAGAGCGTTTTAGTATACCATGAAATCATAGGAAAAGTCAACGTCTGTTTGGTGAAAATCTGGAGAAATCCAGATTTTTTTTATATCTGAGGCAGGCGGGATGGAGGAAAACGGATGCAGGACAGACAGGTTGCGGAGCAGATCGCGGATGTGATTCGCCTCTGTGAGGACACGGACGGGCTGCTCGTTGCCAACCGGGACGGTATTGTGGAGTTCCAGCGGATTTTTTTGGATAATTTATGGAAGTCGGGGGAGACAGTGGGACTGCACATTTTTGAACTGTATCCCGAGCTGGATGAGGAGAGCAGTACCATCATCCAGGCGCTGAGGACCGGAAAACCTAGTTATAATGTATTGCAGGACATCAATAACCGCCGGGGCGAGCGGGTGCTGCTGGAGTCCACCACCATCCCCATTGTGGTGGATGGACAGGTGGCGTGCGTCATCGACTCATCCAAGTTTCACTCCATTGATCAGCGGATCATCCGGGGAAAAGGCGGGATCTCAACCCTGGATCGTATCATTACGCAGGATCCTGCCATGCTGGCACTGAAGGAGCGCATACGGGATGTGGCACCACTGGACTCCTCGGTACTTATTTACGGTGAGACGGGCACCGGCAAGGAATTAGTGGCTGAATCCCTTCACAGCGAGGGGCGGCGTTCCGGTAAGCCTTTCGTCTCCCAAAACTGTGCGGCCATTCCGGCCAATCTGCTGGAGAGTCTGTTCTTCGGTACCGAAAAGGGCTGCTATACCGGCGCGCTGACCCGGAAGGGCCTGCTGGAGGAGGCCGACGGCGGCACGCTGTTTCTGGATGAGATCAACTCTATGGAGATTGGCCTCCAGGCTAAATTATTAAAGGTATTGGAGGAAAAGAAGGTCCGCCGTCTGGGCGGCAGCCGGGATATCCCCTTTGACGTGCGCATTGTGGCGGCGGTGAACGAGGAGCCTGCCCAGCTGATCCGGGAACACCGGCTGCGGGAGGACCTGTACTACCGTCTGGGCGTAGTGCGGATCACCCTGCCTCCCCTGCGGAAGCGGGTGGGAGATATCCCGCTGCTTATCCGCTATTTTATTGACCAGTATAACCGGAAGATGAAGCGCAGCATCCGGGGAATCAGCGATCAGGCACTGCGCCGGCTGGAACGGTACAGCTGGCCCGGCAACGTGCGGGAACTGCAGAATGTGATCGAGGGAGCCTTTGCCTCCGCCCGCTCTGAGCTGCTGGTGCTGGACCATATGGAGGACGCCCTGGAGCATCAGGAGGTGCCCGTGGCGGAAGAGGTCCGGGAAGGCGATCTCGACCCGGGCTTTTCCCTGACCAAGGCGCTGGAACAATACGAAAAGGATCTGCTGCACAAGGCCATGGAACAATCCTCCTCCATCTCTCAGGCAGCCCGCCTGCTGGGTCTGTCCAGACAGAACCTGAAATATAAACTGCAAAAATATAACCTGTAAAAAATTTTGCGCCTGCAAAAAATTTTGCCTGCGATAAAGGGAGGAACTTCCCGCAGAGAGCGGCAAAGGCCGTCCTGTTTGTCGGCGGAAAGAGGAGCAGAAGCCCTTCTTTCTGCATGATAAGACAAACAGGACGGCCTTTTTGTATTTCGGCCTCCAGTTGGCACGGGGGTTGCTTCTTGTGTAGAGAGGCGACAGACTGAATGGGAAGAAAGGAAGATCGATATGCGAACCCTTCGCTATAACGGAACGATTCTTTCGATGGATCAGACCATAAGCCGATATGAGGCCATTGGCGTTCAGGATGGAAAGATCGTATTTTTGGGAACAACGCAGGAGGCGCTGACCCGGCAATGGGATGAGGAAAAGGATCTGAACGGCGCCTGCGTGCTGCCTGGTTTTAATGATACCCATATGCACCTGCTCCACTATGCCATGTTCCGGCGGAATGTGCCTCTGCTGGGCGTCAAAAATATCGATGAAGTGGTGGCGCGCTGTCAGGCCAGGATCGAGGCGGAGCATCCCGATTACCTCATCGGCATGGGCTGGAATCAGGAAACCATGGAAGAGGGACGGCTGCTGACCAAAGAGGATATGGATCGCATTTCCACCGAGATCCCGGTATGTATGCTGCGGACCTGCATCCATATTGCTGCCTGCAATACGGTGATGCTGGAAAGGATTCGGGCTTTGGAGAACGTGGAGCCCGAGGTGATGGCTCTGGTGGACTTTGAGCACGGTATCCTGCGGGAGAACGCCGCCCGGCTCTATATGGATGTGCTGCCCCAGGCGGATGACGCCTATGTGCGCCAGCTGATCCGGGAAGGACAGAAGGAGCTGAATGCCGCCGGTATTACCTGTATCCACTCCGATGACCTGATGGCCATCGCGGGCATGGACCCCATCCGGCTCATCGGTATTTTCCGGGAGATGGAGGCCGACGGGGAGCTGACCCTGCGGGTCTATGAGCAGTGTCTGGTAGAGCCGGAGGACTTTGAGCGGCTGAAAGGCATACGCAGTGATCCGGCGGACCGGAGCAGCCTCTTCCGTACCGGTCCCCGCAAGCTGCTCCAGGATGGTTCCCTGGGTGCCAAATCTGCCGAGATGATCGATGGCTATGTGGACGAGCGGGACAACCACGGTATTCCTATTTATACAGAGGAAGAGCTGTGCCGCCGTATTCAGGCAGCCCATGACGTCCGGATGGATGTGGCGGTCCACGCCATTGGTGACCTGGCTCTGAAGAAGGTATGCGACGCTATGGAGCGGGCTGAGGGGGCCAATCCCTGGCCGGATCACCGCCACGGTATCGTCCATGCCCAGATCACCACTCCCGCTCTGCTGGAGCGGATGAAGGAGCTGGACCTGCAGGCCTACATCCAGCCCATCTTTATCGACGCCGACATGGATATCATCGCCGAGCGGGTGGGAGAGGAGCACGCCAGGGACTGCTACAACTGGAAGGCCATGCTGGACCTGGGCCTTCACGTCAGCGGAGGCTCCGATTGCCCGGTGGAACCCTTCCATGTGCTGGATAATATGCGCTCCGCCATCACCCGCCAGAACCGGACGGGCACCAGGACCTACCTGCCTGAGCAGGCCCTTACCGTGGAGCAGGCCATCCGCCTCTTTACCTCTGACGCCGCCTGGCCCAGCCGGGACGAGGGGGTACGGGGCACCCTGGAGGTGGGCAAGCAGGCCGATCTGGTGGTGCTGGATCAGGATCTGTTTGAGGTCCGGCCCAGTCAGTTCACCCAGGTGAAGGTATTGGAAACCGTGCTCAACGGCGTCACAGTCTATCAGGCATAACGCGGTGCTCCGCGTGGACCATAGAAAGGAGAACTCCCTATGAATGAGATGCTGGAAAAGGCCCGTGCCATTGAGAAGCAGATCATCGCTGACCGGCGTTGTCTGCATCAGATCCCGGAAGTCGGCGTATATACCCCCAAAACGGCGGAGTATGTGAAGAGGCGTCTGAGCGAGATGGGCATATCTCATCATGATTGCGGAATCCATACCCAGGAAGAGCGGGAAAAGATGGTGTTTGCCGGGTATCCCGACGCACCTGAATCCACCGGCGTGGTGGGCCTCATCGGTAAGGGCGGCCCCTGCATCCTGCTGCGGGCTGACATGGACGGTCTGCCCATGGAGGAGACCAGCGGTCTGGAGTTTGCATCCAAGGGAAACACCGCCCATATGTGCGGCCACGACGCCCATGCCGCCATGCTGCTGGGCGCCGCTCAGATCCTGAAGGAGATGGAGGATGAGCTGCCCGGCACCGTAAAGCTGATGTTCCAGCCTGGCGAAGAGATGGGCTACGGTTCCCGCACCATGGTGGACGACGGTTTGCTGGAGAATCCCAAGGTGGACGCCGCCATGGCGCTCCATGTGGGCTCCCAGGTGGAAGTGGGCAAGCTGAACTACTCTCCCGGCGTGGCCTCCGGGGCCATGGCCACCTTTATTGTCAGCATCCAGGGCAAGGGGGGGCACTCCTCCGAGCCTCAAAAGACCATCGACCCGGTGAACATTGCCACTCAGGTGTGCTCCGCCCTCAATATGCTCATTCCCCGGGAGGTGGACCCGGAGGCCTTCGCCACCATGACGGTGGGCGCCCTCAACGGCGGTCGGGCCTCCAACATCATTCCTGACACGGCGGAGATCATGGTGTCCTTCCGTACCCTCAGTCCTGAGGCCTATGATCACCTGATCCAGCGCATCCCTGAAATCTTGGACCACTACATCAAGGCCTGGCGGGGCACCTACGACGTGCGGGTGCTCAAGACCCCCAGCACCGTGTGCGATCCTGAATTCTCCGCGGAGATCGTCCCCTTCGCCGCTGAGATCCTGGGTGAAGAGAACGTAAAGCCCGTGCCCCCCATGAAGGGGGCCGAGGATTTCGGCCATGTAACCCGCCATGTGCCCGGCTTCTACGCTTTTATGGGAGCTGGCTCCCCCGGCGGCTATCCCCTGCATAACCCCAATATGGTGCTGGACGAGAGCGCTTTTGCCATCGGCACCGCCATTCTGGCCAACAGTGCGGTAAAGTGGCTCAAGAGCAAGGCGGGGAAATAAGCCCCTGACGGATGATAATATAATGAGGAGGACTTGAGAATGGGCAAGACATTGCAGAAGAAAAGGGGCTTCAGTATGCCCCATGTGTACGCGGTCATCCTGATTCTGATGTTGTTGGTGACCATCATGACCTATGTGGTGCCCGCCGGCAGCTACGTTCGGGTGGACGGTGCGGTGGACCCCGACAGTTTTGCTTATGCGGCGCAGACCCCGGTGGGCTTCCTGGACTTCTTTACCGCCATTCACCAGGGCGTTGTGGAGAGTGCAAACATCATCGGTGCCGTGCTGCTCATCAGCGGCTGCATCCAGATCATTCAGTACACCGGTGCTTTCTCCGCCGGTATCCAGTCTTTGATCCGCGGCGCCAGAGGCAAGGGCCTCGTCATGGTGATCCTGTTCTTCACCCTGTTCACCGGTCTGGGCGTCATCGGCTATCTGGATGCTCTCTACCCCTTCTACCCCATCATCATTTCTCTGTTCATTACATTGGGCTATGATAAAATGGTGGGTACCGCCATTATCCTGCTGTCCACCGCCGTGGGCTTCACCTGCGGCATGGTCAACCCCTACACCACCGGTGTGGCCCAGACTCTGGTGGGCCTGCCCATGTACTCCGGTATCGGATTCCGGGCTGTGGGCCTGGTGATCTTCTACGCCATCGCCCTGTTTTTCCTGGTCCGCTACTGCATTAAGATCAAAAAGGACCCCAAAAACAGCGTCATGGGCGAAAACTACCTCCAGGAACAGACCGCGCCCATGGAATTTGAGGAAGGTCTGAGGTTCACAAAAGCCCGGATCATTATTATCCTGGCCTTCCTGGCTGCCATCGTAGTCTCCGTGGTGGGTTCCCTGATGTGGAAGTGGGGGCTGCCTGAGATCACTGCCTGCTATTTCCCCATTACCATCCTGGCCATCATCCTTTCCCGCACCAACGTGAATACCGCCTGCGTTGAGTTTGGCAAGGGCATGGCCGGCGTGGTGGCGCCCACTATGGTCATCGGTCTGAGCCGGGCGGTATCTGTGATCCTGACGAAAGGCAACATCACCGACACCATCATCAACGCCATGGCCAATGTGCTGGATGGCAAGAGCCCGGTGCTTACTCTGCTGGTGGTCTATGCGTTTGTTACCGCCTTCAACTTCTTTGTGGGGTCCGGCTCCGGCAAGGCTGTGGTCCTGATGCCCATCCTCCAGCCCATGGGCCAGGTCCTGGGCATCAACCAGCAGGTCATGGTGCTGGCTTATCAGTACGGAGACGGCTTTACCAACACCTTCTGGCCCACCTCCGCCCTGCTGGCTCTCTCCCTGTGCGATATGGATTACGGTCATTGGTTTAAGTTTGCCTGGAAGATCTATGCTTGTCTGATCGCGGCCGGCTTCGCTCTTGTTGTCGTCGCCAACCAGATCGGCTACGGACCCTTCTGAGCCTTCCCGAATACTCCCCAATGAGGGGCGGCGTGCCGGTCGGTACGCCGCCCCTCGGCATTCCGACGGGAAACGCCCCGAAACTGTTGGAAAATCCAGTGATTTTCTGATTGACTTACATTTTGGGGTATGATATAATCCGGAATTGCGCAGGTGTGCCTGCCAACAGGAAAAATGCGGCAAAATTGCTGCGCTTCTCCGCGATTTCAAGAAACGGGAGGCTTACCGATGCTCACCCAACTCAAGCAGGGCGCCAAAGTGGTGGGGGTCAAGCAGACCCGCCGTGCCATCGATGATGGGCGGGCCGCCCGTGTTTTTCTTGCCCAGGACGCCGATCCGGCATTGACCGGCCCTGTGGAGACGCTGTGCGCCGAAAAGGGCGTGCCGGTGGAAAAGGTGGCGCAGATGAAGGAACTGGGTTCCGCCTGCGGCATTGCCGTAGGCAGCGCCGTGGCTGCGCTGCTGCACTGATTTGGTTTTAACGGTATAATTTTTGATTATTCCGTTAAAATATATTTCTCAGAAACAAAGAAAGGAGGAAAACCATGCCTACGTTTAACCAGCTCGTTCGCAAGGGACGCGAGGCCGTGACCTACAAGTCCAATTCTCCTGCCATGCAGAAGGGCCTGAACACCCTGAAGAACCGCGAGACCGACCTGCCTTCTCCCCAGAAGAGAGGTGTGTGCACTGCTGTTCGTACCTCCACCCCGAAGAAGCCTAACTCCGCTCTCCGTAAGATCGCCCGTGTGCGTCTGACCAACGGCTACGAAGTGACCGCTTACATTCCTGGTGTTGGCCACAATCTGCAGGAGCACTCCGTGGTCATGATCCGCGGCGGTCGTGTTAAGGACCTGCCCGGCGTTCGTTACCACATCATCCGCGGCACTCTGGATGCCCAGGGCGTTGCCAACCGGATGCAGGCCCGTTCCAAGTACGGTGCCAAGCGGCCCAAGGCCGGCAAGAAGTAATTTTAACGATTACTTCCAACCACGCTGCAAGTTTGCAGCCGCATGAATCGAATTAACGCGCAATCGCGCAAGGCAGTTGTCCTTGCAGAAGCGTTTCCTATAGATATAGGGACGTTTTCCTGTGAGGCACTGGACAAGCAGGCACTTGTCTTACACGGGGGCGTTTTAAACGCCTTCGAGTACCTATGAAATCATACTATGAAGGAGGGAAGCAAAGTGCCCAGAAGAGGAAACGTACCCAAGCGGGAGGTTCTGCCCGATCCTATCTACAATTCCGTCCTGGTGACCAAGCTGGTCAACAGCATCATGCTGGACGGTAAGAAGGGCGTGGCCCAGAAGGTGGTCTACGGAGCTTTCGATATCATCAAGGAAAAGACCGAGAAGGACCCCCTGGACGTGTTCACCACCGCTCTGGAGAACATCATGCCGTCCCTGGAGGTTAAGGCCCGTCGTGTGGGCGGCGCTACCTATCAGGTGCCCATCGAGGTTCGGCCTGAGCGCCGTCAGACCCTGGGTCTGCGGTGGCTCACCAACTACTCCCGCGCCCGCAGCGAGAAGACCATGAAGGAGCGTCTGGCCGGTGAGATCATGGACGCCGCCAACAACCTGGGTTCCGCCGTCAAGAAGCGCGAGGATACCCACAAGATGGCCGAGTCCAACAAGGCGTTCGCTCACTATCGCTGGTAAGGAGTTAGAGTATGCCTAGGAAAGTTACTTTACAGAATACCAGAAATATCGGCATCATGGCTCACATCGACGCCGGTAAGACGACTACCACCGAGCGCATCCTGTACTACACCGGCGTAAACTACAAGATCGGTGAGACCCATGACGGCACCGCCACCATGGACTGGATGGCTCAGGAGCAGGAGCGCGGCATCACCATCACTTCCGCTGCTACCACCTGCTACTGGACTGGCTCCAAGCAGCAGTTCCCCCAGACCCGTATCAACATCATCGACACTCCCGGCCACGTGGACTTCACCGTGGAGGTGGAGCGCTCCCTGCGCGTGCTGGACGGTTCTGTGACCGTCATGTGCGCCAAGGGCGGCGTTGAGCCTCAGTCCGAGACTGTATGGCGTCAGGCTGACCACTATAAGGTCCCCCGCATGATCTACGTCAATAAGATGGACATCATGGGCGCCGACTTCTTCAACGTGCTGAACATGATCCATGACCGCCTGAAGTGTAACGCCGTGCCCATTCAGCTGCCCATCGGCTCCGAGGATACCTTCAAGGGCATCATCGACCTGGTGGAGATGAAGGCTGACATCTATTACGATGAGCTGGGCAAGGATATGCGTGTGGAGGATATCCCTGCTGACATGATGGAGCTGGCCCAGGAGTACCGGACCAAGCTCATCGATGCCTGCGCCGATATCGACGACGAGATCATGGAGCTGGCTCTGGAGGAGCAGCCCATCCCCGAGGATAAGATCCGCGCCGCTCTGCGCCGTGGCACCATTGAGAACCTGCTGGTTCCCGTGACCTGCGGTACCTCTTACCGCAACAAGGGCGTGCAGAAGCTGCTGGACGCCATCGTGGACTTCATGCCCTCTCCTCTGGATATTCCCGCCATTAAGGGTGTCAACCCCGAGACCGAGGAAGAGGACGAGCGTCCCGCTGACGACAATGCCCCCTTCTCCGCTCTGGCCTTTAAGATCATGACCGACCCCTATGTGGGCCGTCTGTCCTTCTTCCGTGTGTACTCCGGCAAGCTCACCACCGGCTCTTCCGTGCTCAACAGCACCAAGAACCAGAAGGAGCGTCTGGGCCGCATCCTGCAGATGCACGCCAACCACCGTGAGGACATCGAGGAAGTCTACGCCGGTGATATCGCCGCTGCCGTGGGTCTGAAGAACACCACCACCGGCGACACCCTGTGCGATGAGAAGGCTCCCATCATTCTGGAGTCCATGGAGTTCCCCGACCCCGTGATCCGCGTGGCCATCGAGCCCAAGACCAAGGCTGGTCAGGAGAAGATGGGCCTGGCGCTGGTGAAGCTGGCTGAAGAGGACCCCACCTTCCGCACCTGGACTGACGAGGAGACTGGTCAGACCATCATCGCCGGCATGGGCGAGCTCCACCTGGAGATCATCGTGGACCGTCTGCTCCGCGAGTTCAAGGTGGAGGCCAACGTGGGCGCTCCCCAGGTCGCCTACAAGGAGACCATTAAGAAGAGCGTTGAGCAGGATACCAAGTATGCCCGTCAGTCCGGCGGTAAGGGCCAGTACGGCCACGTCCGCATCACTGTGGAGCCCAACGAGCCCGGTAAGGGCTACGAGTTCCTCAATGAGATCACCGGCGGCGTCATTCCCAAGGAGTATATCCCCGCTGTTGACGCCGGTATCCAGGGCGCCATGCAGGCGGGTATCCTGGCCGGTTATCCTGTTGTGGACGTGAAGGTCCACCTGACCTTCGGTTCTTACCACGAGGTCGACTCCTCTGAGATGGCCTTTAAGATCGCTGGTTCCATGGCCTTCAAGGAGGCCTGCCGCAAGGCTGACGCCGTGTTGCTGGAGCCTGTGATGAAGGTTTCCGTTATCGTGCCCGACGAGTATCTGGGCAACGTCATCGGCGATCTGACCAGCCGCCGCGGTATGATCCAGGGCCAGGAGAGCCGTCCCGGCGCCACCCAGGTGGATGCCCTGGTGCCTCTGGCCAGTATGTTCGGTTATGCTACTGACCTGCGTTCCTCCACTCAGGGCCGCGGCCAGTACTCCATGGAGCCCCACAGCTATGTGGAGATCCCCAAGAGCATTGCCGAGAAGATCATCGCCGAGCGCGGCCGCAAGGAAGACTAATCTGCCTTTACTTGCTGCCTGATTGTTTTCCATTGGAAAGCAAATGAAAAAAGTATTGCATTTTACTCTGCAATGCTATACAATATTTTCGCATTTATTGTGGAAATAAGCCCCACCTCAACACGAGTAATTAAGGAGGAACAACCAAAATGGCTAAGGCTAAATTTGAGCGCACCAAGCCCCATGTCAACATCGGCACCATCGGCCACGTTGACCACGGCAAGACCACTCTGACCGCCGCCATCACCAAGTACCTGGCTATGCAGGGCAAGGCCCAGTTCGAGGACTACGCCAGCATCGACAAGGCTCCCGAGGAGAAGGAGCGCGGCATCACCATCAACACCGCTCACGTTGAGTATGAGACTGACGCCCGTCACTATGCTCACGTTGACTGCCCGGGCCACGCCGACTATATCAAGAACATGATCACCGGCGCTGCTCAGATGGACGGTGCTATCCTGGTTATCGCTGCTACCGACGGCCCCATGGCTCAGACCAAGGAGCACATCCTGCTGGCCCGTCAGGTGGGCGTGCCCGCCATCGTCGTGTTCCTGAACAAGTGCGATCAGGTCGACGACGAGGAGCTG
>JALFRA010000019.1 GCA_022785125.1 Clostridiales bacterium | reverse complement strand
CGACGGCGGCACCGTGTCCTCCTGGGCGGCCGACGGCATGACCTGGGCGGTGGGCGCTGAGCTCATCACCGGTAAGGACGGCGGCAAGTTGGATCCCACCGGCACCGCCACCCGCGCTGAGGTCGCCACCATCCTCATGCGTTTTGTCACTAAAAACGCATGATTTTCCCCTATTTTAGCCAAACAAAGTCAATATGGCCGGGTCGCATAGCGGCCCGCCCACAAAATAAAATGGCCGCCTGATGGCGGCCATTTTATTTCACATCATTCCATCCAGATCCAGTTCCACCGGGCAGTGGTCGCTGCCGGTGACGTCGGCGTGGATGATCTGGTCCTTCACCCGGGGCATCAGGCGCTCCGACACGATGAAGTAGTCGATGCGCCACCCGGCGTTGTTCTTCCGGGCGTTGAAGCGGTAGCTCCACCAGGTATAAGCCCCGGTCTTGTCCGGATACAGGACACGGAAGCTGTCGGCAAAGCCGCTCTGGAGCAGCATGGTCATCTTGCCCCGCTCCTGGTCGGAGAAGCCCGCGTTGCCCCGGTTGCTCTTGGGGTTCTTCAGGTCGATCTCCTCATGAGCCACGTTGAGATCGCCGCACAGCACCACCGGCTTCTTCTGGTCCAGCGCCATCAGGTAGGCCCGGAAATCATCCTCCCACTGCATCCGGTAATCAATGCGGGCCAGCTCGTTCTGGGCGTTGGGGGTATAGCAGCACACCAGATAGAAGTCCGCATACTCCGCCGTGATCACCCGGCCCTCGGTATCGTGCTCCGGGATGCCCAGGCCGTAGGTCACGGTCAGAGGCTCGGTCTTGGTGATCAGGGCGGTGCCGGAGTAGCCCTTCTTCTCGGCGCTGTTCCAGTAGATGTGGTAGCCAGGCAGGTCCAGCTCGATCTGGTGGGGCTGGAGCTTGGTTTCCTGAAGGCAAAAAGCGTCGGCGTCCATCTCCTGGAAGAAGTCCAGAAAGCCCTTGCCCAGGCAGGCCCGCAGGCCGTTGACGTTCCAGGTAATCAGCTTCATGCATCCCTCTCCTCTCTCCCCCAGGCAGTCAGATGGGGGAGGAATTTCAGCATAATGGGCAGATAGGTGGCCACAAAGACGACCACCGCCCCCAGAGCCGCCCATTTCCGCGCCCGTTTGGGAGCGGCCAGCCCCAGCATGACACCGGCGGCGCACAGGCACAGCTTCACCAGGGCCAGGTCCTTCCAGTTCATCTTTGCGATATAGGCGTCGGCGGCAGAAAACAGTCTCTTCATAAGATTCCCTCCAGTCGCAGCAGCCATTCCTTCAATTTCAGTCCGCCCCCGTAGCCGGTGAGGGTCCCGCCGGCCCCCACCACCCGGTGGCAGGGCAGCAGAATGGGCAGGGGATTGCGGTGGTTGGCCTGGCCCACCGCCCGGCTGCCCTTGGGGCAGCCCACCCGGCGGGCCAGTTCTCCGTAGGTGATGGTCTGCCCGTAGGGGATATCCGCCAGGGCGGACCATACCTTGTGCTGAAAGGGGGTGCCTTGGGGGGCCAGGGGCAGGTCGAAGTCCCGCCGTTCCCCTGCCAGATAGGCCCGCAGTTCCTCCCGCCCCCGGGCAAGCAGGGGCGTCTCCTCCCCCGCCGGAGGCATGGGGGCATTGGGCAGGTACAGGGCGGCAAGCGCGCCCCCGTCCTCCTCCAGGGCCATGGACCCCACGGGAGTATCAAAGACCACCCGGTCCATCTCAGTACCGCCGTACCACGGCGGTGACCTTGCCCAGGATGGCGCAGCCCTCGCCGTCGATGGGCTCGTAGTCCGGGTTCTCCGGCATGAGCCACACATGGCCGTCCTTCCGGCGGAGGGTCTTCACCGTAGCCTCGTCCTCAAAGAGGGCCACCACGATCTCCCCACTGTGGGCATCGGCCTGCTGATGGACGATCACCAGGTCCCCGGGCAGGATACCGGCGTATTTCATGGACTCTCCCCGCACCTTCAGGGCAAAATACTCCCCGGGCCGCCCGCCGGTGTCAAAGGTCAGATAGTCCTCAATGCACTCCTGGGCCAGAATGGGGGACCCGGCGGCCACGCTGCCCACCACCGGCACCTTGTCCTCCGGGACCGCCGGGGTCTCCGGCTGGGCCACGGTGATGGAGCGGGTCTTGCCCTCCGCCTTGGTGATGAGGCCCGCCGACTCCAGCCCCTTCAGGTGAAAGTGGACGGTGGAGGGGGATTTCAGCCCCACATAGGCCCCGATCTCCCGGACGGAGGGGGGATAGCCGTGCTCGGCAGAGAAGGAAATGATATAGTCGTAGATCTGCTGCTGCTTGGGCGAGAGCGTTTTCATGGCAGACCCTCCTTATCCAGTCTTATGTGACTTTAGTATACCATAATCCTCTCATGATTGCAAACATTTGTTCTAAATATACCGTGGTTTTTTCTCTCTATCATACCACCTGTGAGGCCAAAACGACCGGCTGTGGAAAATGGGTTGCACCTCGCCCACCCGCTCCCTATAATGGCATCATCACGGAAAGGGGTGATCACCATGCAAGTGGAAGTAAGCATTGACGAGGCCTATGTCCAGCCAAAGGCTGTTATTTTCACCGCCGCCCTTACCGATGACGTGCGGCAGGCGGTGGAGCAGCTCTCCCGGGCCGGACAGCGGCTGATCACGGGCTGTCGGGGCGAGACGGTACGGCTGCTGGAACCGGCGGAACTGATCCGGGTATACGCCAGCGCCGGAAAGGTGCTGGCTGCCACCGATCAGGGAGCGTATGCCCTTCGCCTGCGGCTGTACGAGGCGGAGGCGCAGCTGGACCCCCATCTCTTTGTGCGTATTTCCAACTCTGAGCTTATCAATCTGAAAAAGGTCCACAGCTTTGATTTGAGCCTGACCGGCACCATCCGGGTAAAGCTGACCGATGGCACCACCACCTATGTCTCCAGGCGGTATGTCCCAAAGCTGAAAAAACGATTTGGTCTGTGAGGTGAACCGTATGAAAAAGAATTTGCTTCTGCGGGGATTGCTGGGCATTCCTCTGGGGATCGCCATCGGGCATATCATCACTGTTTTTTCCTCCCTGTCCTGGGGAAACGGGGCCTTTTATCCCTGTATGCCCACCTTTGCGGCCCAGGTGGGAAGTGAGGCCCAGGCTGTCCTGATCCAGACCGCCCTGTGCGGCCTGATCGGCGCAGGCTTTGCCGCCGGTTCCGTGCTGTGGGAGCTGGAGCGGTGGAGCCTGGCCCGGCAGACTGCTGTTTACTTCCTGCTGGGGGCCGCCCTGTTGATCCCCACCGCCTACTTCTGTCACTGGATGGAGCGCAGCCTAACGGGCGTACTGGGCTATCTGGCTATTTTTACTCTGCTCTTTTTCCTGATCTGGGGTATCCAGTATATGCTGGCCCTGCGCAGCGTCAAAAAACTCAATTCCAGTCTGGGGGACAGAGATCAGAGCACACCCTGATCTCCGCCGTCAGTCTCCTCCGGGAGAAACACCGACAGCCGCAGCAGATACTGGTCGTAGCCCTTGCCCGCCAGTTCGTCCAGCAGCACATCCTCCCAGAACAGCTCCCCCAGTGCCAGGCCGTGGACATCGGCCCACTCCAGCAGCCGCCGGTAGCCCTCCCGAACGGTGTCAAAACTGCCGGCATGGAAGTAGGTCAGATAACGTCCCGCCGGAGCGGTGAGCAGCCGCACTCCTCCGATGGGCCTGTCCACCTGGGTGTAGCAGTAGGTATAGCCCTCCCAGTCCTCCCGCCGGGCGGCCCCCACCGGCAGGATGGCCCCCAGGGCGTAGGGGCTGGCCACCTGATGGGCCTCACAGTATTCCAGATGGCGGGCCAGGATGTGGACGTATTTGCCCACGTCGGTGATACCGGGGGCGGCGGTGGCCACATACCACCGCTGGGGCCACTCCTCCACCACTACCTGGCCGGGCTGAACAGCCAGAGCCTGCCGGGTCAGCTCCGCTTTCCGGCGGATCAGGGTCCGCAGCCGACGCAGCCGGGACAGCTTCTCCGTCAGGGCGGCCGCCTCCTCTTCCAGCAGCTCCAGCAGCGCCTCCGGGCTGCGCCGGTCCA
The DNA here is from genome assembly GCA_022785125.1 of Clostridiales bacterium. Taxonomy (GTDB): domain Bacteria; phylum Bacillota; class Clostridia; order Oscillospirales; family Oscillospiraceae; genus Flavonifractor; species Flavonifractor porci. The sequence continues at coordinate 23,575 of JALFRA010000019.1, read as the reverse complement.
GGTAGGCCTTGATGTCGGACAGGGGCATTCCCAGCTCCTTGAGGACGGAAATGACTTGGAACACCTCGATCTGCACTGGGGCGTAGTAACGGTAGCCGTTCTCCCCCCGGATGGCGGGAGAGAAGATGCCGATCTCATCGTAGTGGAACAGGGTGTGCTTGGTGACGCCGCACAGGGCCGCAAACTCCCCGGTGGTAAAGCGCATCTCCGTTTGATCCATGGCGCAAACCTCCCTCTTGACTATCGGGTTACCCGATAGCTTATCATGATTTGTGCTGCTTGTAAACGCTTGCTGGAAATGGAGGGAACAGGCCATGAAAAACCGGTTGGATCAGGACTTTACTCTGGGCGGACTGCTCCGCTTTGCCCTGCCCACCACCATCATGATGCTGGTGACCTCCCTGTACACCATTGTGGACGGGGTGCTCACCTCCCGGCTGGTGGGCGAGAACGCCCTGGCTGCCATCAACATCGCCTACCCCGCCATCAGCATCGTGCTGGCGGTGGGTATCATGCTGGGCACCGGCGGCAGTGCCGTGGTGTCCCACCGGATGGGGACGGGGGACCTGGAGGGAGCCCGGCACACCTTTGGCTTTCTGGCGGTGACGGCAGTGTGCGCCGGGGTATTCTTTGCCCTGCTGGCAGCCTTCGGCGCAGAGCCTCTGGCCCGTCTGCTGGGGGCCAGCGACCTGCTGCTGGCGGATACCGCCTGCTACCTGCGTATCCTGCTGCTCTTCACTCCCATGGCCATGCTCCAGCTGCTTTTTGAGAGTTTCTTTGTGGCGGCGGGCAAGCCCGGTCTGGGGCTGGGGCTCACCATCGCCGCCGGCGTCACCAACGGCGTGCTGGACTGGCTGTACATGGGGCCGCTGCAAATGGGCATTGCCGGAGCCGCCGTGGCCACCGTCACCGGCTACTGCATCCCGGCGGTGTGCGGCGTGGTCTTCTTCCTCACCCGGAAGGAGGGGCTGCGCTTTGCCCGGCCCCGGCCCAACTGGCCTCTGCTGGGCAAGGCCTGCTTCAACGGCTCCTCCGAGATGGTGACCAACCTGTCCACCGCCGTCACCACCTTTTTCTTCAACGCCATTATGATGGAGTTTCTGGGAGAGCCGGGGGTGTCCGCCATCACCATCGTGCTCTACGCTCAGTTCCTGCTGGTGGCTCTGTTCCTGGGCTTCTCCATGGGTGTGGCCCCGGTGTTCAGCTTCAACCAGGGGGCGGAGCGGTATGACCGGCTGCGCGCCACCTTCCGCCACTGCACCCGGTTCATCCTGTGCGCCGCCGTGGGCATTCTGGCCGCCGCTCTGGTGCTGGCCCCGGTCATCGTGGGGGTGTTCTCCCCCGCCGGTACCCAGGTCAATGCTCTGGCCCTGGAGGGCTTCCACCTCTTTGCCCCCACCTTCCTCTTTGCCGGGATCAACATTTTTGCCTCCGCCCTCTTCACCGCCCTGTCCGACGGGCGGACCTCCGCCCTTATCTCCTTCGCCCGCACCTTCGGCTTCCTCATGGCCGGGCTGCTCCTGCTGCCCCGGATCATTGGGGTCACTGGGGTATGGATCGCGGTGCCGGTGGCGGAGGCTGTCTCCTGCCTGCTGTCCATTGGCTTTTTGTGGTACTACCGGGCCAAATTCGGCTACGGGGCCATCCCCGCATAACAACAAAGGCCGCCCATATCGGGCGGCCTTTTTGTATGGCAGATATCAGCGGTCCCACTTCTCGATGATGGCCCGCAGCTGGTCGGCAAACTTGCCCAGGTCCTTGTTGGTGCCGCCCTTGTTGTGGGCGATGACCTCCATCAGCTTGCGGCCCACTTCCTCCAGCCGCTGGTAGGCGGGAGAGGCGCCGGGGGTGGCTGCGGGCTTCTGCTCCGGCGGCAGGCCGGGAGAGAGCATCTTGTTGGTGAGCAGGTCGTAGACCTCCTCATAGTTGGGGGCGTGGGCGGCCAGTCCCCGCTGGCGCAGGGTGTTGGCGTAGATCTCGGTGACCTCCGCGTCGCCGTGGACCACAAATACCTGCCGGGGCTTGGGGTTATAGCTCTCGATCCACCGCAGCAGGCCGTCCCGGTCGGCGTGGGAGCTGAGGCCGTGGAAGTTGACGATCCTGGCCCGGACGGCGATCTCCTCGCCGAACAGCTTCACCGACGTGACCCCGTTGATGAGCCGCCGGCCCAGGCTGCCCTCGGCCTGGAAGCCCACAAAGACTACGGTACACTCGGGCCGCCACAGGTTATGTTTCAGATGGTGGCGGATCCGGCCGGCATCGCACATACCGGAGGCAGAGATGATGACCCTGGGAGTCTTGTCCTCATTGAGGGCCCGGGACTCCTCGCTGGACTCGGTGATGGTGAGGCCGGGGAACTGGAACAGGGCCCCTCCCTTCAGGGCGGCAATGGCCTCCTCGTCCAGATAGCCGTGGAGGTCGCCGGAGAAGATGCGGGTGGCCTCGCCCGCCAGGGGGGAGTCCACCACCACCTGGAAGTTGGGCACGCTCTTCACTAGTCCCTGCTCCTTCATCTCCCGCATGAAGTACAAAAGCTCCTGGGTGCGGCCCACGGCAAAGGAGGGGATGATGACGTTGCCGCCCTTGCCCAGGGTCTCGTCGATGATGGCGGCCAGGTCCCCGGTGTAGTCCGGGTCCTTGTCCATGTCGTGAAGCCGGTCACCGTAGGTGGATTCGGTGAGGACGTAGTCGGCCTCCCTGATGTACTCCGGGTCCCGGATGATGGGCTGGTCCCGGTTGCCGATGTCGCCGGAAAATACCACCTTCCGGGTCTCCTCCCCCTCGGTGAGCCACATTTCCACGCTGGCCGAGCCCAGCAGGTGGCCCGCGTCCACAAAGCGCACCTTCACCCCGTCCTCGATCTGGAGGCGGGTGCCGTACTCACAGGTGACGATGTGCTTGATGGCGGCCTCGGCGTCGGCCACGGTGTAGAGGGGCTCCACCGGCTCGGCGCCGGCACGCCTGCCCTTCTGGTTCTGCCACTGGGCGTCGCTCTCCTGAATGTGGGCGGAATCCCGCAGCATAATGCTCAGCAGCTGCCCCGTGAGACGGGTGCAGTAGATGTTGCCGGTAAATCCCTGCTTCACCAGCAGGGGGATACGGCCGGAGTGGTCAATATGGGCGTGGGTGACCACCACCGCGTCGATGTACCCGGCGTTAAAGTCCAGCTCCTGGTTGTCCCGCTCGTCCCTGCCCTGCTGCAGGCCGCAGTCCACCAAAATTTTCTTCCCGCCGCACTCCACACAGTGGCAGCTGCCGGTCACGGCGCGGGCTGCGCCGAAAAAGGTCAGTTTCATGGGGCACCTCCTTGTCTGATTTGTACAATCTTATTGTAATACGCCCGGTGTAAAACCGCAAGTATGGAAACGCCGGCGGTGGAAAAAGCGGCCGCCCGAAGGCGGCCGCTTTTCACAGGAAAAGACAGTCGGTCATTTCTGCATATCGATCACGTTGATGGCGATGGCAACGGGAGTAGTGCCCTTGTAAATGGTGCCCACGCTTACCATATACTCCAGGGAGGGGAGTATGCCTCTCTGATAGACGTCATAGGTGTAGCCGTAGTTTATACCGCCCTGGCTGTTGGAGTACACAAAGCCTTTCCCCTTGAGCAGCTTGACGTAGAGGTCCAGCACATCCCGCCGGTTGCTGGGTCCGCCGGGGATATCCTTCAGGTCATAGACATACATGGTGGAGTTGTCGTCCGGCTCCTCACTCATGGGGGTGACACCGAAGATACCGCCAAAGTCGGGAATGTTGGAGTAGCCGCTGTAAGTAGCGTCCAGATCCATGTTGCCGGTATTGCCGCCGGAGCTGCCGCCGGAGGAGGAACCGTTATCGCCGCCGTCACCATCGCCGTCACCGCCGCCTTCCCAGCCGCCGCTGGAGCCGCCGCCCAGGGTAATGGTGTAGGTGCCCCGGTCGCCCAGGTCGTCAATAACGCGGAAGTCGCCTCCCACAGTGGTAACGGTGGAGGGAGTGGGGCCGCTGTACTCTCTCACGGTGACCTTCACATAGCCGGTGGAGTGGGCCAGGACGGGGTGGGACATGGTGGTGCGGTCATAGCTTCTGCCGTCGATGACCACGGTGTCGTTCTGGATCATCACGGTGAAGTTGGTTTTGTTGCGGACCAGCAGGTAGACCTCGATCTGGCTGCCGTCGTCAGAGTGGCGGTACTTCTGGGTCTTGCCGTAGTAGAATTCCACATTTTCGTCGCTGTACAGCTTCTCCTTGCCGCTGACGGCAGGGATGGTGTCGTCGGTCTTGCCGGTGTACAGGTTGGTGGCGTCAAAGCGGGCATGGGTGGTCTTGGAGCCGCTGCCCACGCCGCCCAGAATGACCCGGAACTGTCCGCCCACAGTCTGGACGCTGTTCAGGTTCACCAGGGAGGAATCATAGTTCTTGATGGTAACCCTGACGGTACCGGTGGAGTTGGCGGATACGTCGGCGCTCATGACCAGGTCGTTAAAGGTGTAGCCGTTGAGGCTCACCGCATCGGCCTGAACGGTGATGGTGCTCCCCGTCTTGTTGGTCACGTCCAGATAGAGCTCGGCCTCGCCGGCGTCATATCTGCTCTTCTGGACCTTGGAGAACTTGATGCTGACGTTGGAGTCCTCATAGAGGGGCTGGGTAGACAGGGCCCGCTTGGACACGGTGACGGTGCAGGTGGCCTTGACGCCACTGGGGGCGGCGGCGGTGATGACGGCAGTGCCGGGGGCCACGGCGGTCACAGTACCGTCACCGGCCACGGTGGCCACGCTCTTGTTGGAGCTGGTCCAGGTCAGCTTCTCGGTGGAGTTGGCGGGGGTGACAGAGGCGGTGAGCTTGCCGCTCTCGCCCTGCTGAATGGCCAGGGTGGTCTTATCCAGGGTGATGGCGGTAATGGTCACCGGCTTCTCCTCCAGGGTCACCTGGCGGCGCTGGTCGGGCAGCGCCATGCGGGAGATAATGGTGGCTACCGAGGCACGGTCAATGGGGGTCTCAGGCAGGAAGGTGCCGTACTTGTCGCTGCCGGTGAGGATGCCCGCCCGGTAGAGGGTGTAGATATCCCCGTAGTTGGCAGAACCGGCGGCCAGATCGGGGATGTCCCCGTCCTCGATGGTGTTGATGGCCTTCAGTTCCTCGGCGGGCAGGGCCTTCACCAGGATGCCGGCGAACTGACGGCGGGTGGCGTTGGCGTTGTAGTCGGTGAACTGGCCGGCGGTGATGATGCCGTTTTCCACCGCGTAGTCCACATACACCTGGTACCAGGGCTCACCCTGCTGGAAGTCGGCCTTGCCGGTGTGGTAGATGCTGTGCAGGCGGCAGGCCAGGGCCAGGGTAGAACTGATGGTCAGGTTCTGGGTGGGGGAGAAGGTGTTGCCGCTGCTTCCCTTCACCAGGTCCAGCTCGTAGGCCTTCTGCACGCTCTCGGCGTACCAGCTGGAAGCGGCTACGTCGGTGAATTTCCCGGCGGTGTAGGTATTGACCTTTTGAAAGTTATCCAGGCTCTCTGCCGCCAGGGCCGCCCCGGGCAGCATGGACACGGACAGCACCAGGGCCAGCGCCCCGGCGCAGATCTTTTTTGCAATGGTTTTCATATAGTTCGCTCCTCTCATTTGGTGGATGGCATCAATACAGGGTCCTTTCGTTTTCCGAAAACAGCTTGTCGTTGATCTCCCCCAGCTCCATGTGATGCACAATGCCGAAGCTGATGATGGCGTCCCGCTTCAGCCGAGGATAGAGAGGGGCATAGCTGGCCTGCTTGAGCAGCCGCTGGGCCTCCTCCAGAGTGGTCTCCAGCCCCACGCACAGGCAGAGCAGCCGGTCCCGGGAGGGATTGCGCCGGCCGGCAAAGACCTGGTGGAGATAGACCTCGCTCATCCCCGCCTTCCGGGCCAGGGCCGCCTTGGAGAAGTCCTTTTTCCGATATAATTCCGCCAACAGCTCCGCAATGCTCTGGTTGGCAAAGAAGGGCTGATTGTCCTGCAGATAAGAATCAATATTTGCCTCGCTCATCAACTCCTGACTCAGGTTATCTGTGGTCTTATTTTCCATCTCTGCCACTCCTCTTTACTTTGCGCTGGAAATCGTTTATACTCTATTTATACTAAATGTACAACACTTTGTACTTGGATACAATATGCCCACTGCATAGTGTACAAAGTTTTTCAGGGGTGATTTCTATTTATACCTGGCTTACCAATGCGCTTCAGGAGGAGTATGAACTGGTCCGGATTTTAAAGGAAAGCCCCCGGGGCAGCGTACAGCTCATCCGACACAAGGCCACCGGCAAACGGCTGGTGCTGCGCCGTTTTACCGGCAATCCGGAAGTCTATCAAAAGCTGCTGGACTACACCTGTCCCAACCTGCCCACCGTGTACGAGGTGGCGGTGGATGGAAACAAGGTCCTGGCGCTGGAGGAATTTATTGAGGGCGACACCCTGGGCTTCCTGTTGCAGGAGGCCCTCTTTTCACCTGAGGAGACCCGGAAGATCGTCCGTCAGGTATGCAAGGCCCTGTGGGTCCTCCACTCCATCGGCGCCGTCCACCGTGACGTGAAGCCGGAGAACATCATCCTCCGGGGAGACGAGGCGGTGCTCATCGACTTCGACGCCGCCCGTTTACATAAACCGGAGCACGACAACGATACTCAGATCCTGGGCACCACCGGCTTTGCCGCCCCGGAGCAGTACGGCCTGTCCCAGTCGGACATCCGCACCGACATCTACTCCCTGGGGGTGCTCATCAACGTGATGCTCACCGGAGAGCATCCCTCCAAGAAGCTGGCGGGGGGCAAAATGGGCCGCATCGTGGACCGCTGCACCCACGTCAATCCCCAGCACCGCTACCGCAACGTGCTGCGGCTGATGGAGGTCTTGTGACATGACCGGCGGGACCAAGCCCTGCCCTTCCTGCGGCGCTCCCCTCCCCAGCGAGGCCTCCTTCTGCCCCCACTGCATGGAAGCCCTCCGCCCCCGGCGGGAGGCGGAGCCGCCCCTCCGCCGGTGGCTGCGGCCCCTGCGGCGGGTCGTGCTGCTGGCGGTGCTGGCCGCCCTGGCGGCGGCGGTCTGTTTGCTCTATGACGCCGTTACCCCCGACACATATGACGGCTGGGGGGAGCTGACCTACCGTCTGAACGACAACGACTACCATCTGGCCGTCACCTTCCGCAACGACAGCACTCCGGAGCCGGTATATACCGTGCAGACCATCGAGGACTGGGACTATGACCGGGCCGCCAAGCTCTTTGTCACCCATGTGGACTCCGGCGCCGACGCCGGGCAGGTCTTTCGCCAGCAGATCGAGACCATTCAGGTCCAGGTGGTCCAGGCCCAGGACAACCCCTCCCCCATCACCTGGCAGCAGCCCACCTATCAGGGCGATTCCGCCGCCGAGGGAATGGCCCTCTCGCCGCTCTATTTTGACGGTCAGAGCCGGGGGGCGGCGGAGATCCGGTGGACCCTAAACATGAAAAACGGGGACACCATCCTGCTGCGGCACAAAATGGTGATCGAGCCGGTGGATGTGGTGGACTACACCCCGGAGGGCTACGACATGGACACCATTGAGGACCTCCAGGCCCTGGTGGATCAGATCCAGGCAGAGATTCCCCTGCCCACGGTGGTACGGATCAATCTGCCCCCCGTCCACTACGAAGGAGGCCTCACCATCACCGGGCGTCCCATCAACCTGTACGGCACCGTGGATGACAAGAAGATGCGCACCGCCTTTCTGGGCCCAGTGACGGTGGACGTGGACCGGGGCCCCCAGTGCTTCATTGAGAATATTGATTTCCGGGGCAGCGGCTCGGGCACCGGCCTCACCGTGGAGGCCGACGGCCGGGTGCGGGACTGCCTCTTCACCGGCTGGGATACCGGATTGCTGGTGGGCGGAGACGACTGGGCCGACCCCACCGGGTGCTGGTTTGAGGACAACGGCGTGGGCTTCCGCTTCGACAGCGTGGGGGACTACGTCAACGGCAATATGCTGGAGGGCAACACCTTCCGGAACAACGGCACTGCCGTGGAGCTGCTCCGGGTACCCGGAGCCAAGATCCTCTACTTCAACGGCTGCGCCTTCTCCGGCAACGGCCTGAACCTCTCCAACCCCGCCGGCCACCCCACCGACCTCACCCGTGCCACCTTTGACTGAGGGAGGCGAGTGCTATGAATTTACGCTGCCCTCACTGCGGCACACCCCTTCCGGCGGAGGCCTCCTTCTGTCCCCACTGCGCCCAAAACCGCCGCACCCGGCAAGAGGTGGACACACCCGTCCGCCGGTGGCTGAAGCCGTTCAAGCGGACTCTTCTGCTGCTGGTGCTGGCCGTCCTTGGCTGGGCGGGCTGGCTGGTGTACGGCACCTTTACCCCCGATGTATATGAGGGCTGGGGGGAACTGACCTACAACCTAAACGGTAACGACTACCACCTGTTCCTCACCTGCCAAACCGACGCCGTCCCCCAGGCGGCCCATACCATGCAGGTGGAGGAGGGCGGGGTCTACGACCGGGTCTCCCGGCTGTTCGTCACTCATGTGGACTCCGGCCAGGACGCGGGACGGGTCTTTTTCAACCAGATGCAGCAGTTCCAGACCCGGGTGATCCAGCCGCCGGACAGCCCCTCCCCGGTGGTCTGCTCCCTGCCTCTGGACCCCGAGGACCCCTACGATGGCCTGGCCCTGACCACTCTGGATTTTACCGGCCGCAGTGAGGGGCCGGTGGAGGTGGAGTGGACCATCACCATGAAAAACGGGGACACCATCTTTCTCCGCCAGAAGATCGACTTCCAGAGGGTGGACACCGCCCACTACTACCCGGAGGACTACGATATGGACACCACCCAGGACCTCCAGGCCCTGGTGGATCAGATCCAGGCGGAGGTCCCCCTGTCCACGGTGGTGCGGATTCACCTGCCGCCGGTGACCTATGAGGGCGGCCTCGTCATCGACCGGCGGGGCATCAACCTCTCCGGCTCCACCGACGGGCAGGGCCGGCGCACCACTTTCCTGGGGCCGGTGGTGCTGTCGCCGGAGGAGGACCCCCTGTGCGACATCGAACACATCGACTTCGTGGGGAACGGCACCGGCACCGGCCTCACCGTGGCCGCCCAGTACCGGGTGCTGGACTGCTCCTTTACCGGCTGGGACATCGGTCTGCTGGTGGGCGGGGAGGCCTGGGCCAACCCCAAAGACTGCCTCTTCACCGACAACGACATCGGCTTCCGCTTCGACAGCGGCGGAACTTACTGCAATTACACCGATTTTACCAACAACACCTTCCGGAACAACACGGTGGCGGTGGACCTTTTGCGGGTGCCCGGCCTCAGAACCATCGACTTTACCGGCTGCCTGTTTGACGGCAACGTGGCGACCATCCTCAACCCCAACGCCCATGCCATTGACACCGGAGGCGCTACCTTTACATGAAAGAGATGATCCCTATGGAACACAAATGCCCCCACTGCGGCGCAGCTTTGCGGTCGGAGTCCTCCTTCTGTCCCCACTGCGCCCAGAGCATCCGTACCCGGGAGGCGGCCCCCGTTCCCGCCCGCCTGTGGCGGAAGGGTCTGAAATGGATGCTGGCTCTGGCCATCGCGGCGGCGGCCGTCCTGGTGGGCTGGGCGCTGCTCCATGAGCCTCCCGCCAAACTCCCCGCCGGGGAGACCACGCCGGTGGTCTTTCAGGAGGACGAGGACGGCATGGTGACGGTCACCCCCGAATATCTGGAGGCGTTCTTCCCCACCCTCACCTGCATCGACTTTGGCACCACCATCAAGACGGGCGACAACATCGACGACTATCTGGTGGACAGCTTCCAGATGGCCATTCTGGTGTCCTCCCGTGGCGCCGAAAGCGCTGTGGGGGAGCGTGGGATGTACGACGCGGGGGGCGACTCCAACAACCGGGTGGCTCTGCTGATCTTTGACGGCAACACCCACCTGATGGGCTATTTCATCGGCTCCCCCACCAGCCTGGGGGACGGCAAGTGGCAGATGGACGTGGTGAACTGCGACTACGACTTCACCCACCTCTACGAGGCGGAGCTGGCCGCCTTTGAGGGCAACTGGGAGGACGATTTCTCCACCTACATCCCGCCGGAGGAGATCCCCTCCTCCGGGGCGGTGTGGTTCCTGAAGGGCTACAACACCGGCCAGGGCCCGGTGCTTCGGAAGGACGACGCCCAGATCTACACCCTGTGGCACACCCTCCACGGCCCGGAGCTGGAGCGCCAGTGCCGGGAGATCCAACGGCTGGAGGAGTTCCTGCCCAATGAGGGCCGGTGGATGTGCTACCTGCTGCTGGACCGGGACTACAACCTGCTGGGCTACACCATGCTGGACTACCAGGGGAACGGAGGATAAGAGATGGATCACAAATGCCCCCACTGCGGCGCGCCTTTGCGGTCGGAATCCTCCTTCTGCCCCCACTGCGCCCAGGATATCCACCCCCGGAAAGCGGCAAAAACCGCCACTCCCCTGCTGAAAAAGCTGCTGCTTGGGCTGCTGGCTCTGGCGCTGCTGGCCGCCGTGGGGTTCGGACTGTGGCTGGCCTTCGCCCCCAAAACCTACGACGGCTATGGGGAGGTCCGCTACGGGGACTATCAGCTCCTGCTCACCCAGCACGTGGACCGCTACACCCCCGTGCCGGAGATGACCATTCCGGGGGAGCCGGAGGGCCAGTATCGGGTGCCCTCCCGGCTGTTTATCAACGACAGCACCGGCAGCGATGTCTCCGACGCCTTCCTGGCGGAGGTGGAGGAGGTCAGTGCGGCCTTCATCGGCCAGGAGGACAGCTCCTCCCCCTACCTGTGCTCCCAGCCCGCCTACAACGAGGGAGCGCCCGAGTGCCCCCTCATCTCCCTCATCGACTTTACCGGGGAGAGCGGCACGGCGGAGCTGGTATGGACCTTCCAAATGAAAAACGGAGACACCATCTACCTCCGGCAGACCTATGAGGTCGTTCCCATCCCGGTGTATGACTACTACCCGGAGGACTACCCCATGGACACGGCGGAGGACCTGCAGGCACTCATCGACACCATTGGCGGCCAGGTGAACGACCCGGTGGCGGTCATCAACCTCTATCTGCCTCCGGTGACCTACGAGGACGGTATCACCATTCGGGGCCGGAGCATAAACCTGTACGGCTCCGCCGACGAAGCAGGAAACCGCACCACCTTTACCGGCCCCGTTCAGGTGGTAGCTCCCGACAGCGAGATCGCCTATCTCCAGGACATTGACTTTGCGGGAAGGGGCAGCGGCACCGGTCTCTCTGGCTCCATTTCTTTCCGGGCCACCAACTGCACCTTCACCGGCTGGGACACCGGAGTCTATGCCTACGGCACCAGCTGGGCCAACGTCATCGGCTGTACCTTCCAAAGCAACGGCATCGGCTTCCACTTTGACAGCGTGGGAGAATACGCCAACCACTCCATGTATAACGACAACCGCTTTTTCGGCAACGATGTGGCGGTGCTGCTGGACAACGTACCCACCAACGTGACCCTCAACTTCCAGGGCTCCGTCTTCCGGGCCAACGCCCAGAGCATCCTCAACCGCTGCGACCAACCCCTGGATCTGTCCCAGGCCACCTTTGAGTAAAGGAGAATCCCACTATGGAACGCAAATGCCCCCACTGCGGCGCGGACCTGCCGGAAAACGCCGCCTTCTGTCCCCACTGTGCCAAGGATATTCACCCCCGGAAGCAGGCAAAAACCGCCATCCCCCTGCTGAAAAAGCTGCTGGTGGGCCTGCTGATCCTGGCGGTGGCCGCCGCCATTGGCGGGGTAGTCTGGTACTTCAACCGGCCCTATGAGCCCCAGGAATTTGACGCGCTGGGCGAGGTATACTACGAGAGCGGGGACAAAACCTACCAGCTGCTGGTGGCCTGGCCCAACGACCGCTGCGCTCCCGCCCCCGACATCTACCAGCAGGGCGCTCCCGACGAACAGTACCGCTGGCCCTCCCGGTGGTACGTCAACGACGCCGCCACCGGCGCCGACGCCTGGAGTGAGTTTGAGCCGCTGGTGGAGCAGGTCACCGTGGAGGTGGTCCCCGACGAGAATGCCGCCGATCCCCTCACCCCCGGGGAGCCCCGTCACGACGAGGACTACTCCCCCGACGCCGCCATGATCTGCCCCCTGGACTTCACCGGCAATTCCGGAGAGTCCCAGATCGTCTGGACCGTCCAGATGAAGAATGGGGACGTGATCCGGGTCCGCCAGAACATCCATGTTACCGCCATCATCACCCACGAGTACCACTGGGAGGACACCCCCATGGACACCGTGGAGGACCTCCAGGCCCTGCTGGATCAGACCGCCAAGGAGATCGCCCCTTCCGATCTGGTGTACATCTACCTGCCCCCGGTGACCTATGAGGGAGATCTGAATCTGAGCCGCTCCTATGAGTTCTACGGCTGCACCGACCAGGGGGCGGACCGCACCACCCTCAAGGGCTCGGTGACAATGGACGGCAGCGCCAGCTTCTACTGGATCAACTACTTCTACGATATGGATTTCGTGGGGGACGGCACCGACACCGGCATCATCGCCCCCACCAAGGCCTGGGCCATTGGCTGCTCCTTCACCGGCTACAAGACCGGCTTCCAGTCCCAGGGGGAGGCCTGGATCAATGTGACCGAGTGTACCTTTATGGAAAACGAGGTGGGCCTCCACTTCAACGCCACCGGCCAGTCTGCCTCGGACAGCCGCTACCACGACAACCAGTTCATCAACAACGGCACCGCCGTGCTGATGGAGAACGTACCCACCGACATCCCCCTGGACTTTGCAGGCACCGTGTTTTCCGGCAACGATACCGACGTGGACAACCAGTGTGACCATCCCATTGATCTGTCCCAGGCAATTCTGGACCCGGAAGGTTAAAAAAGAGGCGGCACAGCGTAAAAGCTGTGCCGCCTCTTTTTTGTCGTTCAGGCGTCTCCATCCCGTTTACCAGGCTCCCCCGGCAATGTCCTCTTTCAGTTCGGACAGCAGCCTGCAAACATGAAAGCCGTCACAGGCCCCGTGATGCACCTGGATGGAGATGGGCATCCGGCAGCGTTCCCCCTCCCGCTCGTACCTGCCCATGGTGAAGATGGGAAGCAGGTAGCGGTACCCCTTTTGCAGATTGAGCTGAAAACCGTCAAAGCTCTCCCAGGGCAGCATGGAGACCGGGAAGGCATTGGGCGGCACATCGGGCTTGGCCATCATGCTGTGGTTGCCGCCATATTGCTGCTGGTCCTGTCGGTAGGCTCGGCAGAAGGCCTCATAATCCGCTATATAGGCGGTCCAGAGATTGGAGAAGGTCTCGCTGTCCTTGTGGAAAATGGTATAGCAGGGATGCACGGTGGTATAGCAGCCCAGGTTGCCGTCGGCGTCAAAGTCCATGCGGAACTCCGGATGCCGGTTGACCGCCCGGGCCAGCAGGTGGAGCATGGTGGGATAGAGCTTCACCCCGGCCTCCACCAGGGGAGTGATATCCAGCTTTGCCGTCAGGCTGTAGGTGCAGGGCACCTCCGTGAGATAATGCTCAAAATGTTCTCTCCGGGCCCAGCTGTCCAGATGGATGGGGTGAAACTCCATGGCCCTATCTCCTCCTGTCTCTTTCTCATAACTGCCTGTTTATTATACCATGGCTGCAAGCCGTTCCGGCTTGTGCGCCGCAGCGCGGCAAAAACCGGTGCAGCCGGTTTCGGCCATGGTGTAACAAGCGCAGTGCGCGGCAGTTCGCCGCGCCCAGTCGCCTGAAAGGCGGCCCCAAACAGCCTGGCTGTTTGGACTGCGGTTATTATACCACAAAAGGAGCGCTGTACCAGCCCCTCAGCCGTCGATGGCCTGCTCCAGACGGGCCTTCAGGGTGTCCTCCTGTTCCTTTACATTCCCGATGATGGGCGCGCCCACAATGTTGCCCTCGCTGTCCACCACATAGGTGGTGGGATAGCCTGCCAGCTGGGAAATGAAGTCCAGGTACAGCTCGTTCTCAGGGTCGGGGGACAGATTGGTGTAGGTCACGCCCTTTTCCTCCAGGATGTTCTGGGCGGTCTTGCGCTGCTCCTCCCCTTCGCCGGAATCGGAGGCCACCCCGATGAGGTTGATGTTTTTCTCCTTCAGCTCCTGATAAAGTTCCTCCAGCTCGGGCATTTCCGCGATGCAGGTGCCGCAGCCGTTGTTCCAGAAATTCACGATGGTGGCGTCGTAGTCGGCAAAGATCTCGCTGGTCACCGTGTTCCCCTGGGTATCCTGCTCGGAAAATGTGGGAAAGGGGGTTTTGGAGACCAGTTCATCACCGGAGGAACCACAGGCGGTCAGGCTCAGCCCAAGGGCCGCGGTCAAAATCATACACATTACTTTTTTCATGAAATACGCTCCTTTTTCTGTTTTGCATTCAGGATCGGGGTCCTGCCAATGGCCTGATGGGGACAGGCCCGGATACAGTCCCCGCACCGGATACATTCGGCGTGGTTGGGGTGGCGGAATACGTCCACATCCATTTTGCACACCCTGCTACACGCGCCGCAGCTGGTACACTTGTCCCCGTCCACCGACAGCCGGCAGAGGGAGACTTTGTTGAACAGGGCGTAGAAGGCGCCCAGGGGGCAGATCCACTTGCAGAATGGCCGGTAAAAAAAGACCGCCAGTACGATCAACCCCAACAGCACACAGCTTTTCCAGGTAAACAGCACCCCCAGGCTGGCCCGGATGTTCTCATTGACCAGAGCCAGGGGCAGTCCGCCCTCCAGAATCCCGGCGGGGCAGACATACTTGCAGAAAAACGGGTCGGCCAGCCCCACCTCATTGACCACCGTCATGGGCAGTACGATGACAAACAGCACCAGCACGATATATTTCACATAGGTGAGGATACGAAAGGGCCGGGTGCTGAACTTTTTACTGGGGATCTTGTGCAGCAGCTCCTGAAACCAGCCGAAGGGGCACAGGAAGCCGCACACCACCCGCCCCAGCAGGACGCCAAACAAAAGGAGTATCCCCACAATGTAGTAGGACACATGGTATTTGGGGGAGCCGATCACCGCCTGCAGCGAGCCGATGGGGCAGGAGCCCGCCGCCGCCGGGCAGGAGTAGCAGTTCAGGCCGGGCACGCAGACCTGTTTGCTGGCCCCCCGGTGCAGCTTTCCCTGGATAAAGTTTTGCAGAAAGGGGTTGAAGGCCAATGTGGCAAGCAGCTGTATGCGCCACCGGCCGCTCCCCCGTCGCTTTTTAGCCAATGCCAACACACTCCAGACACAGATTGATCCCCTTGTTCAGGACCGTGGCGGTCTCCCCCCGCAGGGCCCCCGCTGCCACCAGCACTCCGGCGGCAAGGAGGAGGACAACAGAAATTTTTCGCATGGCCCGTTCCTCAGCCCATGGGCATGGCCGTCATGCTGCCGTCCCCGCTCTCCTGAGGCTCCTCCTTCATATCCACAAAGCTTTTGGCGGATTCCGCCAGAGAGTCCGCGTCCGCGGTGGAGAGCCAGGCGGAGACCAGGGAGCCATCCACATACCACACGCCGGTGCAGGGGATGCCGGAGGCCATCTCGTCATTCTGGGCCAGAGCCTCCTGCATGGAGTCGTTGTAGGCTACAACCGGGAAGGGCGCGTCCTGATACAGCTGGTCGTCCATGCCCCCCTTGGTACACAGGACGATGTCGGCTCCGGCCCCCCGGACGTTCTCCACCGCCTTGACCAGCTCCTCATAGTACCCGGCAGCGCCCCCATCCTCCGGGTCCAGAAACGCCATGAAAGTCACAGAGGAGAGATCAGTATTGGTGAAGGCCTCTCCGGTCACAGTCTCGGTCTCAAACTCCCCCACCATATTGATGGCGATCTTGTCCGCCGCAGGAACCGAGTTTTCCTCCATATAGTTATCCACCCATGCCTGGTCGACCCAGCCCTTGTCCAGGGCGTCCTCGACGGTAACAGAGCCGTCACGGATGGCGGCCTCCACCTCCTCCAGGCTGGGCGTCTTGCTGCCGCAGGCGGAAAGAGTCATGCAGAGGGCCAGCGCTCCGGCCAAAACTGTTTTCTTGTTCATTGGAATGCCTCCTGTATTTTCATTTGACGCCGGACATGATACCATAACACAGGTCAAATCCGTGTCAAGGAGACCTTGACACGGATTTGACCTGACCTGTGGTACCATAAAAGAAAACAGCAGGAGTTTTGGCATGAGAATTTTAGTGGTGGAAGATGAGCGTCAGCTGTGCGACGATATTGCCGAGGACCTGGAGCTGGAGCGCTACACGGTGGAGCGCTGCTATGACGGCCTGGAGGCCTGGGAGCGGCTTCTGGTGGAGCCCTATGATCTGGTGGTCCTGGATCTGAATCTGCCCGGGATGGACGGGCTGGACATCTTACAGGCCGTCCGCCGGGAGAGGCCCCGCCTGCGGGTGCTGATCCTCTCCGCAAGGAGCACTCTGGCAAACCGTGTGGAAGGCCTGGATCTGGGGGCGGACGACTACCTGACAAAGCCCTTTGAGCTGGAGGAACTGGAGGCCAGAGTACGCAGCCTCCTCCGCCGGGACTTTGTCTCGCGAAGCACAGCGGTCACCGCAGGGCCTTTGATGCTGGACTCCGGAAAACGGGAGATCTCGGCCTATGGAACTCCCCTTCCGCTGACCCGCAAGGAGTTCGGCATCCTGGAGCATTTGATGCTCCACCCAGGAAATACCGTGAGTCAGGAGGAGCTGCTGGAACACATCTGGGCGTCCGACTCCAACCCCTTCAGCCATTCCGTGCGGATGCACATCTCCTCCCTGCGGAAAAAACTGCGGGACACCCTGGGCTATGACCCCATTACAACCAAGATCGGGCAGGGATATTATCTGGAGGTGGCGCCGTGAAACGCAGTCTTTCCCTGCGGCTGCGGGTGACCCTGGTGTGCGGCGTGCTGCTGGCGGCCTGCTGCCTGCTGCTCACCCTCAGCCATAATTATTACGCCTACGAGATGGCGGACGCCATTGAGGCCATTCCCATCCAACCTGCGCAGACAGTGGGGTCTGCCTCCTCCGCCCCCATGGCGTCCCTCTCCCTGGCCCAGGCCGCCCTCCCCGCCCGGCAGGCCTTCCGGACTCAGAGCCTGGTCGCCATGGGGGTCATTGTGGCGGCGGGGTGCGGGATGGTCTATTGGCTTACCGGGAAGGCCCTGTCTCCTCTGCGCCGGCTGGACCAGCAGATCCGCAGCCGGACGGCGGCAGATCTGGACCGGCCCCTGCCCGTACCCTCCAGCGGGGACGAGGTGGCTGGCCTGACGGTCTCCTTCAACCAAATGTCGCAAAATCTCAGTCAGGCCTTTGCCCGTCAGAAGCGATTCTCCCAGTGCGCCGCCCATGAACTGCGGACTCCGCTGGCGGTCCTGAAAACCCGCATCGCCCTGTTTCGCAAAAAAGGCCTGTGCGACACGGCGGAAACCGCAGCGCTGCTGAACGTACTGGAGGAGCACACCAACCGTCTGTCCGATCTGGTGGGCGATCTGCTGGCCCTCACCAACATGGATGAGCTGGAGCGGGACGAGCCCATCGACCTGGCCCAGCTGCTGGCCCGCACGGTAGACGGCCTGGAGGCTCTGGCAGCAGAGCAGAACATCCGCATCCAGTTACAGGCAGAGCCTGGAACTGTCCCGGGAAACGCCACTCTGCTGGAACGGGCCTTTTCCAACCTGGTGGAAAACGCCATCAAATATAACCGTCCCAATGGAACGGTAACCATTCGGGCGGCCCGGCAGGACCACCTGTTCCGGGTGGAGGTGTCCGACCAGGGTAGCGGCATTCCTCAGGAGCTGCGGGAACAGGTCTTTGAGCCCTTTTTCCGGGTGGACAAATCCCGCTCCCGACAGCTGGGCGGCGCCGGCCTGGGCCTCTCCCTGGTGCGGGCCATTGCGGAGCTCCACGGCGGGGCGGTCCGGGTGGAAGAGGCCCCCGGCGGCGGCAGCCGCTTTATTATAGCGCTGCCGGCTGTGCATTGACAGACGCAAAAAGTTATGATAGCATAAGAAGTGCGAAAGCTATATTTTTCCTTGTGGATGAGATAAACAAGGGAGAATATAGCTTTTTATTTTTACGGAAGAGGAGAATCTGTATGCAGCAAACCTTTATGAAAACCAGGCCTGTATTACCGCTGGTCCTCTCCATGTCACTACCCATGGTGATCTCCATGATGGTGGCGTCACTATACAACATTGTGGACAGCTATTATGTTGCCCAGATCAGCGAAGACGCCATGACCGCACTGTCTCTGGTGTTTCCCATACAGAATCTGATCAATGCGGTGACCATCGGCTTTTCCATCGGCGCAAATGCCGTGATCTCCTATCACCTGGGCGCCCAGGAGTACCAAAGGGCAAACGCCGCCGCAGCTCAGAGCATTGTATATAATGCTGTCCACGGCGTTTTGTTGACTGCGGGATGTATCCTGATTATGCCCTTTTTTCTGGGGCTGTTTACAACAGAGCCCCTGGTAATCCAGTTTGGGGTCCGCTATTCCCGCATCGCCTTTGGTTTTGCGGTCTTTGTGGCCGTCTCCATGTCTATGGAAAAGATTTTTCAGGCAGCCGGAAAGATGCTGATGACCATGCTGTGTATGCTGTCAGGCTGCGTGACCAATATCATTTTGGATCCCTTGCTGATTTTTGGCTGGGGGCCCTTTCCCCAGATGGGAATCGAGGGTGCGGCTTTGGCGACAGGTATCGGACAGACCTTCAGTCTGTGCGTCTACCTCATCTGCTATTTCGTGGGACACGTCCCCGTCCGTATTCGCTTCAGCACCCAGCTTTTTGACCGGGAACTGGCCAAGCGGATGTACTCCGTAGGTATCCCCGCCACGCTGAATCTGGCGCTGCCGTCGCTGATGATCTCATGTCTGAATCTGATCCTGGCAGCCTATTCTCAGGTCTATGTTCTGGTTCTGGGCGTGTATTACAAGCTGCAAACCTTCCTGTATCTGCCGGCCAATGGTATTGTCCAGGGAATGCGGCCTATCATCGGGTACAATTTCGGAGCCAAGGAGTACGCCAGGGTAAAGCGTATATACCGCACCGCACTTATCCTGTCCGTCTGCATTATGGCGGTTGGGACCGTCCTCTGCTGGGTCATCCCCAACCTGCTGGTCGGCTTGTTCTCCTCCAATGCCGACACCATTACAGTGGGCGGCACCGCTCTGCGCATCATCAGCATTGGCTTTGTGGTCTCCTCCGTGTCGGTCATCTCCAGCGGCGCTCTGGAGGGTTTGGGTATGGGTAGCCCCTCTCTGGTGATCTCCCTGCTCCGCTACGCCCTGCTAATCATTCCCGTCGCCTTTCTTCTGAGTCTTCCCTTTGGCCCAACAGGCGTCTGGCACGCATTCTGGATCACCGAAGGGGCAACCGCTGTACTCTCCTATGTGCTCTATCGCAAAAAGGTGTCCCCTCACGGCACCAGCGCTGCCCTGGCAAAGCAACAGGCAAACTAAATCAGGCCTCCGGAACGCATCTTCCGGAGGCCTGATTTTAGTTGAAATGTAAAAGGAAAACCGCTCAAACCCAAAGATTTAAGCGGTTTTCGTGGCGCTGCTAGCCAGATTTGAACTGGCGACCTCATCCTTACCAAAAAGTATCGGCATTTTTTGCGGAGTGTCCATTCATTTTAATCTGTGCCAGCTAGTCCTTGCGGCGCAAGGGGTTCCGTTCTTAACCGCTCCCCGCTCGTCCTCTTTGATTTTAAGCAATTTTAGGCCGTTTGTTGGAAGATTTGTTGGAAAGTATCTTTCACATCCCTACGCCAAAACGCATCCTTTTACCTTATTTTCTCCAAACCTATGGTGACCATACATACAGACAATTCATGTCACAAGCAACAGTTGTTACTGCTCTGTAACTTGACTGTAATACGCTTCTTATATAGTATAATCTTATCGACGACAAATGAAGTAAGAGAGGGAATACACATATGAAGCGACTGCCCGACACAGAACTGGAGGTCATGAAGGCGCTCTGGTCTCTCGGCACAGACGTGCCGCGTCTGGCTCTGGATCACGCATTGGTTTCCTTCCAGTGGTCCCGCAATACCATCAACACCTATCTGACCCGGTTGGCGGAAAAGGGCTTTGTCTCCGTCCAACGGGACGGCAAGAGCAATCTGTACACTCCTGTGATCTCTCGGGAGGAGTACCTGTCCTTTGACAGCCGCTCTGTCCTGAAGCGGCTCTACGGCTCGCCCCGGAATTTTATGGCCGCGTTGGCCAGGGACGGACTGGACCGGCAGGAGGTAGAGGAACTGCGCACCTTTCTGGAACAATTGGAGGGAGAAACTAAGCATGACTGACTTCCTGATCCGCCTGGGCACCCTGTCCCTGGGAGGCGGCGTGGCTGTTTTGCTGCTGCTTTTCGCCGGACGGGTGAGCCGGAAGCGGTACTCCGCCCGCTGGCGCTGCCAGGCCTGGGGTATTTTGTGTCTTCTCATGGTGCTCCCCATCCCGGTCTTCTGTTTTCCCGCACCGATACAAGCGCCTTCCGCCTTGATTTACCTGGATATCCCCTCCGACAACACGGTCCTGGATGGCCCGTTTTGGGAGTTTGGGGAGAAAACTTCTGTCCTCCCAGCTGACAGCGGGCAGACAGTGGGCGATGCCACCCATTCAACGGACACCCTCCCTGACCAGGTTTCCCAAACACCTGCCGATCCCATTCGCCCCGCCGTCTCGGTTCCCACACTATTGCTGGGGCTCTGGCTGAGCGGGATGGCCGCCCTCCTGGCCTATCACGGGATCTCCCACCTCCGGTTCTGCCGCTGGGTCAGGCGCTGGGCCGTCCCTGCAACAGACCCGGATACCCTGCAGGTGTTCCACAGCGCCGGAGACCGGTTGGGTCTGCGGCGACTCCCTGCGTTGCTGCGCTGTCCCCGGTTGGCCTCCCCCATGCTGTGCGGTTTGACCCGCTCCTTGCTCCTCCTGCCCGAACAATCCCCAGCAGGAGAAGCTCTGGAGTTGACCCTGGAACATGAACTGACCCACTTCCGTCACAGGGACGTATGGCGAAAGGCTCTGGCCCTTCTGGCCAACGCGATCCACTGGTTCAATCCCCTGATGTGGTGGATGGTGCGCAGAATGGCGTATGATCTGGAGCTGACCTGCGATGACGCAGTCCTTCAAACACACGGACAGGCCGGGCGGGCCGTGTATGGCCGCACGGTGCTGGAAGCCCTGGAGGCCCTGAGTACCCGTCCATAACCCCCGCTGTCAAGAAAGGAGCCCTGTCATGAGATCCACTCCCCCTGTGCCTCCCCATTCGCCCTATACCACCTGCTTTTCGGGCAATGCCCGGGAAAATCGGGAGCGGCTGCACAATATCTTCACCGGCGGGCGCAAACGCCCCGGCAAGTGGTTATACCCGCTCTCCGTCCTGGTCATGCTCCTCTGCTGTTTCTGCCTGGTGTCTTGTCAGCTGGTGCCCGCCATTACAGAGCAGGAAGAAGACGAGAGCGTATCTTCCACCGCGCCCTCTCCCGCCGCCTCCGTCCCGGCCCAGGGATTGGCCGTCGACCTGAATCACAACGGCATCCCAGAGGAGATCCGCCCGGAGGTATCCGGCGTCCCGGCAGCGCTGACGTTCTGGGAAGATGGGCAGCTCATCGCACGGGCGGACCCCGGCGTTTACCTGTGTACGCTGGATGGTAGGGACTACCTCCTGCGCTGCTATTCTGAGGTCTCCGGGGGCAGCTGCTTTTACAACTACACACTGAATGATGTGACCATCGAATCGGATGACTATGAACAATATGGCTGGCTCCGCTTTGATCTGGCCTTCAATGCCCCCTTCCACCAGGACTACGACCCCGAGGCCATCGCCGCCTATACGGAGGACCTCAACGCGCTGCTGGCCCACAGCGTCCAGCTCTCCCTGGCGGATGAGAAAGTCGTGACCCGGCAGGCCGAACCGGAGACCTTGGACTGGTTGGACGCCTTTCCGGATGTCTTTGTCCGGGACCCGGAGAAAACCCTATTGGAAAACCTGGAGGCCTACCGGGAGACCATGATGGAAACCTATCCTGCCATGTCCCCTCAGGCACAGGTGGATACCCTGCCTCTGGCGGAGCCTCTGGAACTGATCTATGCAAGCGGAGCCGGGGCCTGGGGCTCCTGGCTGGAACTGAACCCGGACGGCACCTTTACCGGAGATTACGGCAACACAGACGGAAACGTCCGGTATGTATGCCAGTTCCACGGCTCCTTTACCGACATCCGTCCCCTCACCGACGCCTCCTGGCTGCTGACCCTGGGGGAATTGACGCTGGACACCCCATATCCCCTGGGGAGCGAATGGAACCAGGAAGGGATGCGCATGATCTCCAGCCCACCCCACGGCTTTGACGATCAGGACGGGGAAGCCCTCAAGCCGGGAGCCCAGTTTATCTTCTACTCGCCCCAGGCTCAGGGACACGCACCCTGGACCGAGCTGTACGGGGCCTCCGACTTCCTGAGCTGGTGGTTTGACCGGCACGCCTTTATCAATGCATCACACACTCTGGGCTGCTACGGACTTTACAATCTGGATGCTGGGATCGGGTACTTTTCCCGCGTGTCCGGAGATGATGCAATGGCAATTTTGACCCAAAACTAAAAATATGAAATAATATAAATAAAGAAGTACTTAATCCATCATACAGATATCTCTCCATGTTAGTAAGGCAGTGATTTTGCATTGGCGGCATATTTTACGCTACTTGATTTCCTGCTCCAGCCCACGAAATAACTCCGAATGGAAGAACTCCTCATGCGGAGATATGGCAGCTACAGCGCGGTACGCCAAGAGAAAAGATGTACGGGTTCTGTGGAATAAATAAGTTTTTTCTCCATACCCCGCTCAATAGAACTGGTATCGGAAATCTCAGTTCTCGTCCTCCAATAGCTTTGATGGTGTAACATCCAGCTCCCGGGCAATTTTGAACAGCGTCTCCAAGCTGATCCCACACACAATACCGGGGGCCTCCACCTGGCCCAGAAAGGCTGCGGATATATCCACCCGCTCCGCCAACTGAGCCTGCGTAAGCCCCGCCATTTTCCGATAATATGCAATTTTAAGCCCCAGCCGCCGATAGCGCTGGGGAAACTCCGTTTCCATATAATCACTTCCATATTTGTTAATTAAATGATATCATAATTTTAACAACATATAAATTGTCTTTAACATAATGATTATTAGTTTAAAACTATAATTAAGTTGATTCATTATAAAGGCGATGGTATAATCGCAGCACAGAGAATACTCCCCATAAATATTATCAGAAAAGAGGCGACCTATGAATCGAAAGCTCTCCCTTATGCTGTCTGCAACCCTGATCGCCAGCACCCTGATCCTTCCTACCAGTGCAGTCGGCAAGCGTTTTAGCGATGTTCCCGACAACCACTGGGCCTCTGAGTCTATTAGCTACGCTGTCGATAAGGGGTACTTCTCCGGCACCAGCCCTACCACCTTCGCTCCTGATGGGACCATGACCCGGGCCATGCTCTGGACGGTGCTTTCCCGGATAGATGATGCGCCTGCCACGGTGGCACCCGGGCAGCCTTGGTATCAGAGCGGCCGCAACTGGGCAATGGCAAATGGTATCAGCGACGGCACCAATCCCGA
>JALFRA010000035.1 GCA_022785125.1 Clostridiales bacterium | reverse complement strand
GCCGCGAGACTGCTTCGTCTCCTGCTATTTTATGCTTCTTACCGCCGGTCCAGAATCATCCGGGCCGCTCGAGCCAGCTTGACTCCAGCCGCCATACTCTTCTTCTGGAGCGCGCGGTGGGCCTCCTCCTCGCTGAGGCCCTCGGCCATCAGCCTGGCTTTGGCCTGGGCAATGCAGTCCCGTTCCTCCTGACTGCGCCCAAGGGGCTGGACCTGCGCCAGCAGCTCCTCCACCGCGCCCAGCAGCTCACTGCGGGACGCCGGGGCGCTCAGCCGCAGGATCTCCGGATTCTGCACCAGGTCCAGCTGACTCTGAGATGCCACCATCAGCATATGGCAGAAGGAGGGCAGATCCTCATACAGAAGCTCCGCCGGGCCGTCGGCAAATTTGTAGCCGCATACCACGGCGGGCACCTGCTGTTCATGGACAGTACGGCGCACCTGGTCGGCGGAGGTACACAGCAAACAGGCGGCGGTGCCTGACCGCTCCAGGATATCCCGGATGCGCTTGCCGTTCTGAAGGCCGGCAAAAGCCACGATCACCTTTTCCATATCCGGTCAATTCCGCTGGGGTGGACAGGCGATTAATAGTTGATGATGTATCTTTCCCGCTCCCAGGAGGACACACGGGTGCGGTACTCCTCCCACTCCTTCTTTTTGCCCTCCAGGTAGTTCTGAGCCACGTGGTCGCCCAGGGTATCCAGGATCAGCTGATCGGCCTCCAGGGCACGGATGGCCTCCTCCAGAGAGCCGGGCAGGGAGTCGATGCCGTGGGCCTTTCGGGTGGCGTCGTCCATGGCATAGATATTCTCGGTGATCTCGGCGGGAGGCGTGAGGCCCTTTTCGATGCCGTCCAGGCCGGCGGCCAGACACACAGCAAAGGCCAGATAGGGGTTGCAGGCCGGATCGGGGGAGCGCAGCTCCACACGGGTGGACTGGCCCCGGGAGGCAGGGATGCGGATGAGGGCGGAGCGGTTGGAGGCGGACCAGGCCAGGTAGCAGGGGGCCTCGTAGCCGGGCACCAGCCGCTTATAGGAGTTGACCAGGGGGTTGGTGATGGCGGCCATACCCTTCACATGGGCCAGGAGACCGGCAATGAAGGAGTAGGCCTCCTTGGACAGGCCCCGCTCGCCGTTGGGATCATAGAACACGTTCTTGCCGTTGCGGAAGAGGGACATATTGGTGTGCATACCGGAACCGGCCACGCCGTAGATGGGTTTGGGCATAAAGGTGGCGTGGAGGCCGTTCTTCTGGGCCAGGGTCTTGACCGCCAGCTTAAAGGTCATGATGTTGTCGGCGGCGTGGAGGGCCTCTTCATACTTGAAGTCGATCTCATGCTGGCCCTCCGCACACTCGTGGTGGGAAGCTTCGATCTCAAACTTCATAGCCTCCAGGGCCAGGCAGATCTCCCGGCGGGTAGACTCACCGTGGTCCAGGGGACCCAGGTCAAAGTAGCCGGCCTCATCGTTGGTCTTGGTGGTGGGCTTGCCCTCGTCATCGGTCTGGAAGAGGAAGAACTCGGCCTCGGGACCCACATTGAAGGCGTCAAAGCCCATATTTTTGGCTTTCTGCAGAACACGCTTAAGCACATAGCGGGGATCGCCGGCGAAGGGGCTGCCATCGGTATTATGCACATCGCAGATCAGCCGGGCCACCTTACCGTGATGGGGCTGCCAGGGAAACACCCGGTAGGATTTCAAATCCGGATAGAGGTACTGGTCGGACTCGTCGATACGGACAAAGCCCTCGATGGAGGAACCGTCAAACATACACTGATTGTTCACCGCCTTCTCGATCTGGGAGGCGGTAATAGCCACGTTTTTCAGCTGGCCGAAAATGTCGGTGAATTGCAGACGGATGAATTTCACATCCTCTTCCCGTACCATGCGGATGATATCTTCTTTGGAGTGCGGCATGACAGGGGCCCCTTTCTCTCATCAAAATCTGGATTCAGATAGCAAAGAAGGCGCTCCGCCCCCCTGGGCCGGAACGCCTTTGTTCACAACTGAAATTAGTATAAGTGCTTGCCCCGCTCCTGTCAAGGGAGTAGCCTACCAGAAAAAGATTTTTGTGGCAACGAGCAGGGAGGCCTGCTTTCGCCCCCTCTTCCTTGTGCGGACAGCACAAATCCGACACAAAAGGCCGTTCTCTCCAGGCGTCAGACTTTTATCCCGGCAGAAACTGTGCTAAAATGCAGGCATTAGAACAGCCCCGTCCACAGACGGAGAAAGGGATGGTCTACACATGGAATATCGGATCGAACGGGACAGCATGGGCGAGATGCAGGTGCCCGCCGACCGCTACTGGGGCGCTCAGACCCAGCGCAGCTGCCAGAACTTCAAAATCGGCACGGAGCGGATGCCTCAGGAGATCGTCCGTGCCTTTGGTATCCTGAAAAAGGCCGCTGCCATAGCCAACCACAGCCTGGGCAAGCTGGACGAGGAAAAGCTGAATGTGATCTCCCAGGCCTGTGATGAAGTGATCGCCGGTAAGCTGGACAGCCACTTCCCCCTGGTGGTATGGCAGACTGGAAGCGGCACCCAGTCCAACATGAACGTCAACGAGGTGGTGGCCAACCGGGGCAACGAACTGGCGGGCAAAAAGCTGCTCCACCCCAACGACCACGTGAATATGTCCCAGTCCTCCAACGACACCTTCCCCACCGCCATGCACATTGCCGCCGCGGTGGAACTGGAGGACAAGCTCTTCCCTGCTCTGGACGCCCTCATCTCCACCTTCAAGCGCTTGGAGGTGGAAAATCAGGATGTGGTGAAGAGCGGCCGCACCCATCTCCAGGACGCGGTTCCTATCACCGTGGCCCAGGAGATCAGCGGCTGGCGCTCCAGCCTGGAGAAGGACAAGGCCCTGCTGGAGCTGGCCCTGCCCGCGCTCCACGAGCTGGCCCTGGGCGGCACCACCGTGGGAACCGGCCTCAATGCCCCCAAGGGCTTTGACGCCGCCGTGGCTCAGGCTGTGGGCCAGCTCACCGGCAAACCCTTTGTCACCTCCCCCAACAAGTTCCACGCCCTCACCAGCAAGGACGAACTGGTCTTTGCCCACGGTGGTCTGAAGGCCCTGGCCGCCGACCTGATGAAGATTGCCAACGACGTGCGCTGGCTGTCCTCCGGCCCCCGGTGCGGCCTGGGCGAGCTCCACATTCCCGAGAACGAGCCCGGCTCCTCCATCATGCCCGGCAAGGTCAACCCCACCCAGTGCGAGGCGGTGACCATGGTGGCCGTTCAGGTCATGGCCAACGATGTGGCGGTGGGTATGGCCGCCTCCCAGGGCAACTTTGAACTCAACGTATTTATGCCGGTGTGCATCTACAACTTCCTCCAGTCAGTGCGGCTGCTGGCCGACGCCATGGACTCCTTCAACCGCAACTGCGCCGTGGGCATCACCGCCAACCGGGACAAGTGCCGCCACAACCTGCACAACTCCCTTATGCTGGTCACCGCCCTCAACCCCTACATCGGCTACGACAACGCCGCCAAGACCGCCAAAAAGGCCCACGCCGAGGGGATCTCCCTGAAGGAGGCCTGTGTCAGCCTGGGCTTCCTCACGGCGGAGCGGTTTGACGAAGTGTTTCGTCCGGAAGAAATGGCATAAGAAAGAAGAGGCTTTTTTATGGACATCAATCAGCAAGCCCTGGATCTCCACTACCAGCTCCAGGGCAAGATCGAAGTAATCTCACGCCAACCCATCCAGACCCAGGAGGACCTGTCCCTGATGTACACCCCCGGCGTGGCAGAGCCCTGCCGGGTCATCGCCAAAGACTACGAGCAGTCCTTCCGCCTCACCCGCCGAAGCAATCTGGTGGCCGTCATCACCGACGGCTCCGCCGTGCTGGGTCTGGGAGACATCGGTCCCGCCGCCGGTATGCCGGTGATGGAGGGCAAGTGCGCCCTGTTCAAGGAGTTCGGCGGGGTGGACGCCTTCCCCATCTGCGTGGACACCAAGGATGTGGACAAGCTGGTGGAAACCATCGCCCTCATTTCCAAAAGCTTCGGCGGCATCAACCTGGAGGACATCGCCGCCCCCCGCTGCTTTGAGGTGGAGCGCCGCCTGAAAGAGGTGTGCGATATCCCCGTGTTCCACGATGACCAGCACGGCACTGCCATCGTGGTGGCCGCCGCTATGCTCAACGCCGCCAAAGTTACCGGCAAGGCTCTGGGCCAGATGAAGATCGTCATCAACGGCGCCGGAGCCGCCGGCATCGCCATCGGCAAGCTGCTTATCTCCATGGGCTTCGGCAACATCGTCATGTGCGACTTGGGCGGCATCATCTGCGAGGGGGACGAAGGCCTCAACGCCGGTCAGGAGGATATTTCCCACATCTCCAATCTAAACCGTGAGCACGGCACCCTGGCCGACGCCCTCAAGGGAGCCGACGCTTTCGTAGGCGTGTCCCGGCCCAACCTGGTCACCGCCGGGATGGTATCCACCATGAATCAGGGTATCGTCTTTGCCATGGCCAACCCCACCCCCGAGATCATGCCCGACGAGGCCAGGAAGGGCGGCGCCGCTGTTATCGGCACAGGCCGCTCCGACTTCCCTAACCAGATCAATAACGTGCTGGTATTCCCCGGCATCTTCAAGGGCGCCCTGGCCGTCCGGGCCAGGGAAATCACCGAGGGCATGAAGATCCGGGCCGCCAAGGCCCTGGCCGCCCTGGTGAGAGACGACCAGCTCACCGCCGAGTATATCCTGCCCTCCGCCCTGGACAAGACCGTGGCCGACGCTGTGGCCGACGCCGTGGCCCAGGAGGCCAGAGAGCAGGGCATCGCCCGCATCTGAGCGCTTTTCAAACAGAAAACCCCCGTTCCGCCAAAGCGGAACGGGGGTGTTTTGTCTGTTCGTCAGCCGCGTGCTCAGCGGTTGCGGTTGAAGATCTTGAAGATATCGTCGAAGGGATCGTCCTCCGCGGGAGCGGCGGGCGCTTCCTGACCGGCAGCGGACTGCTGATCAGGCTGGGCCACAGCCTTCTTCTCCGCAGCGGCGGTGAAGGGCTTGTTGGGCATGGCACCCTCCAGCTCCTCAAAGCCGGTAGCAATGACGGTGACCCGGATCTCGTCCTCCAGGGTGTCGTCGAATGCTGCGCCGAAGATGATGAGGGCGTCGGGATGGGCGGCCTGCTGCACCAGGTTGGCAGCGGTCTCCACTTCCTCCAGGCCGATGTCCACGGAGCCGGTAACATTGACCAGCACGCCCTTGGCGCCGTTGATGGAGGTCTCCAGCAGGGGGCTGGAAATGGCCATCTTGGCGGCCTCCTCGGCCTTGTTCTTGCCGGCGGCCCGGCCAACGCCCATGTGAGCCATACCGGCATTCTGCATGACGGCGGTCACGTCGGCGAAGTCCAGGTTGATGAAGCCGGTGTTCTTGATCAGGTCGGAGATGGACTGCACCGCCTGGCGCAGCACGTCATCGGCGATCTCGAAGGCATTCTGGAAGGTGATCTTCTGATCGGTGGCAAACTTCAGCCGCTCGTTGGGGATGATCACCAGGCTGTCCACCCGGGTGCGCAGCTCCTCGATGCCCTTTTCCGCCTGCATCATGCGCCGGCGACCCTCAAAGTTGAAGGGCTTGGTGACCACGCCCACGGTGAGGATACCCATCTCCTTGGCGATATCAGCCACGATGGGAGCCGCGCCTGTGCCGGTGCCGCCGCCCATACCGGCGGTGATGAACACCATGTCGGCGTCCTCCAGGGCCTTGGAAACCGCGTTACGGCTCTCCTCGGCGGACTTACGGCCCACCTCGGGGTCGCTGCCCGCGCCCTGGCCGCCGGTGAGCTTCTCACCGATCTGAATCTTAAAGGTCGCGCTGGAAACGGCAAGCGCCTGCTTGTCCGTATTCACAGCGATAAAATCAACACCCTTGGTCCCGGTCTTTACCATCCGGTTGACTACGTTGTTGCCGCCGCCGCCGACACCGATCACCTTGATCGTGACCACATTATCCGGCCCGGTGTCCAGTCCAAACGCCATAACTGCTCCTCCTATGTAGAACGTATTCGTGAAAAACACACGTAGAAGAGGAAGGACCTGTTATCTTTGGTCCTCCTCATGGGAAGATACTATATCTAGTTGATTTATTGTATCTCTCTTTTGCTTCGAGGTCAATAGTTCCCGCCGGATTTTAGCAAAGTTTTGGAACATACGGGTGCCGAAGACCACCACTGCCGCCAGGTACAGAGGAATGCCCAATTTCTGCCCCAGCCAGGTAAGAAAAGCGGCAATAGCGGCGTTTCCGATGGTGCCCGACAGGAACACCGACAGCCGGAACTGTTTTTCCAGCCGGGCGCAGTAACCGCCCAGGGCCGAGTCCAGTGCCGCCAGCAGTCCGGCGGCCACATAGAGGGAATATTGACTGGGAATGGTCCAGGGCACCAGAATGCCCACCAGCAAACCCACCAGCAAACCGATCAATTCCAGCATTTACTCTCCCCCCTCTTCACGCTCCGGCACCACAGTGTGGGCATATTGATACTCCACAGTACCGCTGTACTTGGGGATAAGCAGCAGATCGCTGGCCGTCACCTTCACGGAAATCCCCCACTGGCTCAGTACATCCACCACGCCGTTGCGCATGGTGAGGGCATTGTACAGGGTATCCGGGTCTCCGATGGCAAAGATCACATAGGGGGCGGCGTACCGCCGGCCGTTCACCGTCACCACTGCGCCGGTGCAACGGATCTCGCTGTTGGCCAGCAGACGCTCCCCGTTGAGGGAGATGGCCTCCGCCCCGGCGGAGCGCAGCTCGTTGACCACCGACAGCAGGTCATTGTCGTGAATGAGATAGTTGGCCTCGTCGCCGGTCACATTGCTCTGGGCGGAGTCCTCCAGGATCACAGTGACTCCCGGTCCCTCCACGTCGGTGCGGCCGGCAGTGATCTCCAGCTGCTCCAGTTCCTTTCGCAGGGCCTCGCTGCCCCCGTCGCCGGAGGCCGCCTGGTCCCGGTAAATGGCCAGTTCGCCTTGCAGCTGGGCCACCTGATCCTCCAGGGCATCGTTCTGCTTGCTCTGCTCGTTGTACAGCTCCTGCAGGGTCTCCAGGCGGCTGGCATTGGCGGCGTCCGCCGCGCCGGTGAGCTGGACCGTCCGCAGCTGTGCCGCCAACAGATAGCCCACGATGATGCACACCACCACCACGGCGAATTCGCCTTTGTTGCGTCGTTTCTTTTCTGCCATGAAATACTCCTTGCTGTTATTGCTCCGGCGCCTGTTCCGGTACCGTGGGCGTATGGGAAGGCTGGGCCGGCTCCTCCGGCGGAGTTGTGGTCCCCGGCTGCTGCGCAGGCTCTGTGGGGACCTCCAGGGGACTCCAACCCTCAGGCAACCACCGTTCCGGCAGCAGATGGATCTTCCGCTCATCATAGTTCTGGTCCAGGGTACCTGTCCGGGGCAGCCCCCGCTTATCCATGGTCTCCAGAGCCAGCTTCAGTTCATAGGTCTCTTCATCAAAGTCACCGTTTATGGGGAAGATCACCGTCAGATTCTCACCATAGCCGAAACGGATCTCATTGCCGGAGGACAGGTCAATAAAGTGCTTCAGACTGCCTGTCATCACCCGGCCCCGAATGGCCTTCAAAAAGGCCTGTAGACGCTCCAGCTTGTCCTGCTGCTCAGGGGCCACGGTGAGCAGGTTCCCCACCGTTGGGTTTACTGGATCCAGACCCAGCACCTGGGGCTTGCCCCGGACCAGAGCGGCGTCCCCCACCTCCAGCAGCTTACATTTGTCGTCCAGCAGCCAGTAGCCGCCGCCGCTCTCCACCCAGGCCACCCCGGTACTCTCCGTCACCTCAAAGATCAGGGTATCGGGCAGCTTGCGGCTGATGGCCACATCATCCACATAGGGCAGCTGAGTCAAGATCCGGTCGGCGATCTGGTACTTGTTCAACGTGAACAGGTTGTCCCCTTTTTCCACGCCGGCAGCCGACAGGATCTCCTCCTGGGTATAGCGGGAATTGCCTGCCACCACCATGGTATTCACTCGAAAAAAGATGATGCAGCCTACCAAAATGGCGGCAAAGATGAGCAGAATGGACAGCAGCTTATAGAGGACGCCAAAGCGCCCCCGATTCCGCCGCCGTCTTTTTCTGTTCCGTCTTGCCGCCATTGTGCTGTTCTCCTGTTCTTTTTTCTCCATCCTCGCACAGAATGGTTGATTCTTTGATAAGAAATTCTTACAATTTTCTCAAACTTATCTCACACCCGCCGGATCTGAGCCCCCAGCCGCTGTAAATCATATTCCAGAGACTGATAGCCCCGGTCGATGTGGTGCAAACCTGTAACGGTGGTGGTACCCTCCGCCCCCAGAGCGGCCACCGCCAGGGCGGCCCCGCCCCGCAGGTCGGAGGCCATAACGGTGGCGCCGTGGAGCCGGGACACCCCGTACACCACCGCCACCCGGCCTTCCACCCGGATATCCGCCCCCATGCGGATGAGTTCATCCACATGGCGGTAGCGGCTTTCAAACATATTCTCCACAAAAACCGTGCAGCCGGTCCCCCCTGCCAGGGCCGCCATCAGAGGGGCCTGAGCGTCGGTGGGAAAGCCGGGATAGGGCGCCGTCCGCACCGGACGTACCCCTTTCAGCACACCGTCACTTCCAAGGCAGATCCGGTCCGCCTCACTGTGTACCTGGCAGCCGGCCTCCTTCAGCACCGCCGTCACCGTGGACAGGGTGCGCCAGTCCACACCGGTCACCTCCACGTTGCCTCCCGCGGCGGCAGCTGCCGCCAGATAGGTGGCGGCCACGATCCGGTCACCCATCACCCGGTAGGCCCCACCGTGAAGAGGGAGCCCCCCT
This sequence comes from Clostridiales bacterium, assembly GCA_022785125.1. Taxonomy (GTDB): domain Bacteria; phylum Bacillota; class Clostridia; order Oscillospirales; family Oscillospiraceae; genus Flavonifractor; species Flavonifractor porci. The sequence goes on along the minus strand of JALFRA010000035.1, from coordinate 94,737 downwards.
TCCACCGTGATGACCGAGCTGCCCGCTCCCCGGACCCGGGCGCCCAGGGCCTGCAAAAAGCCCTGAAGGTCCACGATCTCCGGTTCCCGGGCGGCGTTGGTGATGGTCGTGGTTCCCTGAGCGCACACCGCTGCCAGCATGGCGTTCTCGGTGGCTCCCACACTGGGCAGGGACAGGACGATATCCGCACCCCGCAGCTGCCCGGAACAGGAAAGTCCCCCTTCCCGGTCCTCCACCCTGCCCCCCAGGGCACGGATGGCGGCCAGATGCAGGTCGATGGGGCGGGGTCCCAGCTCACAGCCGCCGGGCGCACACAGCCGCGCCTGTCCCATCCGCCCCAGGATGGCCCCCAAAAAGATGACGGAGGAACGCATCTCCCGCATCAGAGCGTCGGGCACGTCCCAGCGGCTGGGCGCGGAGGCGTCCACCACCACGCCGTCCCCCTGCCATTCCGCCCTGCAGCCCAGATGGCGCAGGATGGCCAGCGAGGCCTCCACATCGGAAAGGCGGGGACAATTCTGGATCATGCAGGCCCCCGGAGCCAACAGACAGGCGGCCAGGATGGGCAGCACGCTGTTCTTTGCCCCGTGGACCATCACGGAACCCTCCAGCGGCCGACCCCCTTCTATCACGTATGCACTCATAGCTTCCATCCTCCGCATTCAGGATTTATGTACGCCATCCTATGCGTCCGATGGAAGGCCGGTTCATTTTGCCCGCTTTTCCAGCAATTCCTTCAGAGTCTGGTAGATTTTTTCCGCCGCGTCGGGAGAACCCATCTCCCGCAATGCCCGGCTCATCTTCTCCCGGCGGTCCGGGTCAGCCAGCAGCTGATTGACCAAATCATAGAGCTTCTCACCGCTGGACTCGCTCTCGGGCAGCAGCACCGCTCCGCCGGCGTTGGCCAGCACCCGGGCGTTCTTGGTCTGATGGTCGGCCACCACGTTGGGAGAGGGCACCAGCACCGCCGGCCGGGCGATGGCGGTAAGCTCCGCGATGGTGGAGGCCCCGGCCCGGCAGAGCACCAGGTCGGCCGCCGCCATCACCAGAGGCATATCATAGATGTACTGCCGCACCTCCACGCCGGGATACTGAGCCAGGTCAATGCCCTGCTCTTTCAAACCGGCCAGGACCTGCTCATAGTTGCGGCCCGCGCCGTGGATGTGCCGCCAGGGCGCGCCCGCCCGGCACTCCCGGACGATACAGTCGGTGATCTGCTCGTTCATCACCTTGGCACCCAGGCTGCCCCACACCGATACCACCAAGGGCCGGTCATCGGTAAAGCCCAGCTTTCCCCGGGCCTCCTTCCGGTTGCAGCGGAAAAAGTCCTCCCGGACTGGGGTGCCGGTCACCACCACCTTGGAGGGGTCGTCATAGTGGCTGCGGCTCTCCTCAAAGCCCACCATCACCGCGTCCACCACCTTGGACAGGGTCTTGGTGGTAAGGCCGGGAACGGCGTTGGATTCGTGGACGGCGGTGGGGATTCCACGGGCTGCCGCCGCGTTGACCACAGGGTAGGAGGCGTAGCCGCCGGTACCCACCACCAGGTCGGGCCGGAACCGGTCCAGAATGGCGTTGGCCTGCTTCTTGGATTTATTCATATTCAGCAGGGTCTTGATGTTATGGCCGATGGCCGCCGGGGTGATGGACCGCTGGAAATTGGTGATGGTCACCGTCTGGATCTCATAACCCTCCTTGGGCACCAGCCGGGTCTCCATACCGCCGTCGGCTCCCACAAAGAGCACCTGGCAACCCGGATTGCGTGCCTGGAACATCTGGGCCAGAGCCACCGCCGGATTTACATGACCCGCGGTACCGCCGCAGGTAAAGAGGATTTTCATGCCTGTCTTTCCCTCCTCACAAAGGGCAAAAGAAATTAGAAATCCGTCATTCCGGGAATTCACTTTCCGGAATGACACCTTAACCCGCGCCACAGGGCGCGAAACCGGGGGTATCGAGCCAAGTCGCCGGCCTTGCCGGCACGCAGACTCGTATCCAGGGGTCGGAAGCGCCGGGGGCGCTTCCGATAGAAATCCAAATGGAATCACCGCAGACACCATGGGATACCCCCTGGACTTTTCTTTCTATTCTTGTTTGGGCGCGGGTATTTGTCGTGACACTGACAGCACCATACCCATCTCCGCCAACTGGATCATCAATGCCGTGCCTCCATAGCTGAAGAAGGGCAAGGAGATGCCGGTGGAGGGGATCAGGTTGGTGACCACAGAGATGTTTAGAAAGACCTGTACAGCCGTCAGGGTGGTAATTCCCACCACCAGCAGAGCACCGAAGCGATCCCGGGCATGGACAGCGATCCAATAGCCCCGGATCACCAGAAGAATAAAGAGGATAATCACAATAGCTGCCCCTACAAAGCCCATCTCCTCGCACCAGATGGAGAAGATATAGTCGTTTTCCGACTCGGGCAGGTAGAGGAACTTCTGGCGGCTCTTGCCGAAGCCCACGCCCAGCAGGCCGCCGGAGCCAATGGCATAGAGGGACTGAATGATCTGGAAGCCCTTGTCCCGACCATTCATTCCGTCGTTCCACGGGTCCTTCCAGATAGCCAGACGGGTAGCCATGTAACTGGTCTGGGTCATGATGAAGAAGAGGCCCGCTGCCGCCACGGCGCCGCCGCCAATAAACCAATACAGTTTGATACCGGCGGCAAAGAGCACCGACGCACCGCCCACCAGCACCAGGATGGTACCCGACATATGAGGCTCCATCAGCATCAGTATGGCCACCAGGCCCAGGATGAGAAAATAGGGAATTGGTTCCAGGACCCCCTTTTCATCCAGCCAGGCGTAGAGGCCGCTGAGGGGGTGACGGGGAGGCAGTCGCTTGTGCTTCTCCGTATTCCGTTTGGACAGGCGGGCGGCAAAATACATGATGACGCCCACCTTGGCGATCTCAGAGGGCTGGAAACCGCCGATGATCGGTAGACTGATCCACCGCTGGGCGCCTACGGTGCTTCGGCCGTAGCCGAAGGGGAGCACCAGCACCAGAAGAACGATGGAGATGGCCAGTACAAAGATGGACAGTCCCCGGAAGGTCTGATAGTTGATCTTGGAGATCAGAAACATGGCCACCAGACCCACCGCGCCAAATCCAGCCTGCTTGATAAAATAGTTGGCCGGATTCAGGCCCTCGTTCATGGCGGTGGGATAGGAGGCTGAGAACACCGCGATCACACCGATGGCGGTAAGGATCACTACCAGCATCAGAAAGGGGATATCAATGGGCCCCCGGGCCAGCTGCTGCATCACCGTCAGGTCGCGTCTGCGTTTTACCATGTCCTGTCACCTCCTGTATGACGATGCAAGGGGTTCAGCGGTATATAACCCCCCAGAATGCCAGCGCGCACATCACCAGAGTGATCCCGGTGAATACGCAGAACAGTTTGACCTCGCTCCAACCGCCCATCTCCAGATGGTGGTGAAGGGGGGCCATGCGGAAGATCCGCTTGCCGTGGGTCAGCTTGAAGTATCCGACCTGTATAATGTCGGACAAAGTTTCCGCAATGTAGATGATACCCACCAGGATGAGCACCAGAGGGATATCCAGAGCAAAAGCCAGACCGCACACCGCGCCGCCCAGGAAAAGGGAGCCGGTATCGCCCATGAACACCTTGGCGGGGTGGAAATTGTAGATCAGGAAGCCGGCCAGGCCGCCCAGCAGAGCGCCGGAGAAAATGCCCAGCTCATAGTGCCCCCACCAGCAGGCCACGGCGGTGAAGAAAAGCATCACCGGCATGGTAACGCCGCTGGCCAGACCGTCGATGCCGTCGGTGATGTTGACGGCATTGACGCATCCCACCATAACAAAGGCGGCAAAGACCATATACACCGGCCAGGGGATGGACAAGGTCACGTTGAAGAAGGGAATGTACAGATCGGGGGTCAGATAACCGAAGTTCCGCATGAGTACGGTAAACAGGATGGCTGCCGCCAGCTGCAAAATAAACTTCTGAGGGGCGGTCAGGCCGGTGTTCTGCTTCTTTTTTACCTTAAAATAGTCGTCAATATAGCCGATGATGCCAAACACCAGGGCAAAGACCAGAACAAATCCGCCGCCGAATTTCCCGGCGGCAAAGTCCTGCCAGCTCAGGGCGGCCACCGCCACAATGGCGGCGATGATGAACATGAGCCCACCCATGGTGGGGGTACCCTGTTTGGACATATGCCAGGTGGGGCCGATCTCCTTGATGGACTGGCCGGCCTTCATGCGCCGCAGCACCGGGATAAGCACCCGCCCCGCCAGGGCGGCCACCACAAACCCGATCAGGCAGCTGATGACGATCCTCAACATCTCTTTTGCAACCTCCAAAGCCTTTACAGCTCAAATTTTGTCCGTTCCAAATGGACCAACGTGGTATTCTATCACAGACTGTCCCTGGTTTCCACTCTAAAATGCAACAAACTTCTGCCGTTCTTTGGTGAAAAAGGCGGCCACTTCCTCCCTCTCATCCAGATGGTACTGCACACCGCCGATCTCCTGATAGGTCTCATGGCCTTTGCCTGCCAGTACCACCGTATCCCCGGCCCGGGCCAGAGAGAGGGCCATGGCAATGGCCCGCCGCCGGTCAGGCTCCACATGGCGCTCCGCTCCGGCGTCTTGCATCCCCTTCAGGATGTCGTCGATAATGGCCCGAGGCGCCTCGGTACGGGGGTTGTCAGAGGTGACCACTGCCACATCGGCCAGCTGTCCGGCGATGGCTCCCATCTGGGGACGCTTGGACCGGTCCCGGTCGCCGCCGCAGCCGAACAGACAGATCACCCGGCCTTTGGTAAAGTCCCGGACGGTGGTGAGAATATTCTCCAGTGCGTCAGGGGTATGGGCATAGTCGACGAGCACCGTGTAGTCCGCCGGCACCGGCACCACCTCGATGCGGCCCTTCACTCCCCTGGCATTGGCCAGAGAGGATGCGATCTGTCCCAGAGGCAGGCCCAGGGTCAGGCCGCAGGAAATGACGCCCAGGGCATTGTAAATGGTAAAGCCCCCGGGGATGGGCAGACGGACCCGGGCAATGGCGTCCATGGTCACCGCCTCAAATTCCACCCGGTCGGGGAAAAGCCGCAGATTTTTGGCGGTGAGGTCGGCCTCGTCCCGACACTCGGAATAGGTAAAGGCGGGACAGGAAACATTTTCAGCATAATACCGCCCTGCCTCGTCGTCCAGGTTGAGCACAGCCACATCGCACTGGCGGAACAGCAGGCCCTTGGCCTGCCGATAGGCCTCCATGGTTTTGTGGAAGTCCAGATGGTCCTGGGTCAGATTGGTGAAGATGCCCGCTGCAAACCGGATACCGTCCAGCCGATGGAGCACCAGGGCGTGGGAGGAGGCCTCCATCACCACATGGCTGCATCCGGCATCCGCCATCTCCCGCAGCAGCTTCTGCACCTCCCAGGACTCCGGAGTGGTTCGGTGGGCGGGCAGGACCTCCTGGCCGATCATATTCTGGTTGGTACCGATGAGGCCGACTTTAGCCCCCAGCACCCCCTCCAGCATGGCTTTCAGCAGATAGGTGGTGGTAGTCTTGCCATTGGTGCCGGTGACGGCCAGCACCGTCAGTTCCTCCGCCGGGTGGCCGAACCAGTTGGCGGACACCGCTGCCAGGGCCGCCCTTGGATCCTCCGTTACCAGCCATGGGCCCTCTTCCGCCGGGGGACGGCGGCACAGTATGGCCGCCGCCCCCTGATCCAGCGCCTGCTGAATATACTTATGGCCGTCGGTTTTGTAGCCCGGCAGGGCCACAAAGAGGCAGCCGGAGATCATATCTCGGGTGTCATAGCAGATGCCTGAAATTTCCACATCCTGGACGTGACGGGCAGTGAACTTCACACCCGCCAGTACCTCATTCAGCTTCATGCTCACACCCCGCTTTCTTCCCCGCTGGGAAAGTAATTACAGCCCGTCGCCGCTGGCTGTGGAGTCGGTAAAGCGCACCTCGATGGTGGTGCCCCGGTCCACACTGGCGCCTGCCTGAGTAGACTGTTCATAGGCCACCACGGTGGAGCCGAACTCAGAGGCGCCGCTGGCCTTCAGGTAAAGGCCTTGGGCAGCCAGCTTCTGCTTGGCCTGCTCCACATTGAGGCCGATCACATTGGGTACCTGCACCTGACCGGTGGGTACCTCGGCCCCCATATAGACCACCACTTCGCTGCCGCCGGGGATGGATGCTCCCTTGGCCGGGATCTGGCCGGTGACAGTATCGCCGTCGCCCACCACCCGGATGGACAAATTGTTCTTCTTCAGGGACGTGGTGGCATCAGCCAGATTCAGGCCGGTCAGGTTGGGCACCATGACGTCGGCAGTAGCCGAGTAGCTCTTCTCCACGCCCAGATAGTCCAGGATCTTTTCCATCAGCTCGCCGGCCTTGAGGGCAGCCATGTTACCGCCGCTGATGTACCATTTGTCCTCCGTGTAGTTGGAGCCGGGGCTCACTGGCTTGGGGCTGTCGTAGGCCAGCAGGATGACGATCTGGGGATCGTCCGCCGGAGCAAAGCCCAGGAAGGAAACGATGGTGTGATCCACACCCTTCAGGGTCTGGGAGGAACCGGTCTTGCCGCCAATCCGGTAGCCTTCCACGGCGGCGTTTTTACCCGTACCGCCGTCCACCACCTTCTCCAGAATAGCCCGGCACCGCTCGCTGGTCTTCTCGCTGATGACCTGCCGCACCTCGGTGGGGTCGGTGTGCTGAAGCACGTTGCCGTTAGCGTCGGTCACCTGGCTTACTACATAAGGCTGCATCAGGTGGCCGCCGTTGACCACAGCGGAAGCGGCAGTGATGAGCTGCAGCGGGGTGACCTGGAAGCGCTGACCGAAGGAGGCCACCGCCAGGTCCACGTTGGTAAAGTCGTCCCGGTCCCAGACATACTGGCCGCCGCCGCTGGCCTCGCCCTGCATATCGATGCCGGTGGGGCCAAGGAAACCAAAGTCCTCCAGATAGTCATAGAACTTCTCCGCCCCCAGCCGTCTGCCGATTTCGATAAAGGCCGGGTTACAGGAGTTGGCCACCGCTTTGGCCAGATCCTGATCGCCGTGGCCGTCACGCTTGGAACAGCGGATGGGCGCACCGGTCCAGCCGTCCACCTGGGCCACACCGCTGCAATAGAAGTGGTCGCTCTCGGTAACCACACCCTCCTCCAGGGCTGCGGCCAGCACCATGGACTTAAAGGTGGAGCCCGGCTCGTAGGAGCTGGTTACCGCCTTATTCTCCCACTGGGTATACAGAACGTTCTTCTCCGCTTCCTGAATCGCCTTGTCATAGGCCTCCTGGGTACTGGCCCCCTCTTCCAGCGCCTTTCGGTAGGCCTCCTCCTTGGTGTAGTTACCGCTCTTCACGTCTTCCAGGTACTGGAGGAGCACCGGGTCGCTCACCGTCCAGGGATCATTCAGATCGTAGGCAGGGGAATTGGCCCAGCCCAGAATAGCCCCGGTATTGGGATCCATGGCAATACAGAATCCGCCGTCCTGCACATCAAACTGCTCCACGCCCTCTTTCAGGATGCTTTCGCAGTAGGACTGGATGGTGGCGTCGATGGTGAGGGTCAAATTGTTGCCGTCTGTGGCATCGTAGTAGTCCTCGAAGCGGTAAAGCAGTTCGGTGCCCACACCGTCCTTGGCTGTGACCACCCGGCCTGTCTGGCCGGACAGCTCCTCCTCAAACTGTGCCTCCAGGCCGTAGGCGCCCACATTATCCAGATTGGGATTGACCCAGCCGATCACCTGGGCCGCCAGGCTTCCCTTGGGGTAGTACCGCTTGCTGGTTGGCATCAGGTAGATACCGTGGGACAGATGATTCTCCGTGATAAACGCCTGGACCGCCTCCGACTCTTCAGGTTCAACGCGGTACTTGATGATCTCATACTGGGAGTTCTTGTTCTCCAGATGCTTCATCACATCCTCAACTTTCAGATTCAGGATGGACGCCAGGTTCTCCGCCACAAACTGATCGGTGGGTTCCGGGTAGTCAGGCAGCTTGCCGCCCTTCTCCTGGGCGTCCTCCACCTTCTCCCGATAGGTCTCCTGAGTCTCCAACAGATCCTTGGGGGAGAGCTGCACATTGTATACCGTGGCGCTCATGGCCAGCACGGCCCCCTGGCTGTCATAAATGGTACCCCGGTTAGCGGTGACGGTGCTGTCTCTGGTTTGCTGCTGCACCGCCAGCTCCTGATAGTGGTCATGCTGGCTGATCTGGATCTGCCACAGCTTGAAGAACAGCGGGATAAACACCACCAGTCCGAACAGCACCATCAGGAACAGGCTGCGGATGAGAATGGTGCGGTTGGCCCGCTGGTCCGGCCGCTGCCGAACGATTCGAGTGCCTTTCTTTCTTTTTTCTGCCATTTCCGGCTCACCTCGCTTGGGATCATACAGCACTTGTATGCTGCTCCACGGCTTGAAATACCGCAGGAGGGCGTAAGAAAATTTCTTTTCTTACGCCCTCTCTCACTCACTTGCTGACTTCTGTTATGGGCGTCTCACAGCCGCCCGATTTCTTTTCTGCCCGCTGATGCAGTATATGGCGCTCATCAACTAAAATATTCCACAATCTCCGTAAAGATGGAACGCATACTTTCCACAGCCCCATCCAGGCCGGTGGCCTCTTCCTCCTGCTGGAAGTAAGTCACGGCGTCAGGCTCAGACAGGTCCACATAGATGACCTGACCATTCTGGGGCTTGACCATAGCGCCGCTGTCCGTCAGGTTCTTCTCAATACTCTCCAGGTCGTAGGCCAGCTCATACTGGGCACGCAGCTTGGCCTCCTCCGTTTTCAGTCCGGTCAGATCGGACCGCAGGCTTACCACCTGATCAGAAATCACCGCCAGCTGTACATAGCTGAACAACAGCAGCACTGCGAAAACCAGCACCGCCAGGAAACCCACCACGGCAAAGGGAGAGACGATACCCGCCTCCCGTACCCGGACCTTGGGACGGACCACCGCCCGCTCCCGGGGACGGACCAGTGGACGGGGACGCAGGACCTCTTCCTGCTCCAGCTGCCGGGCCGCGGAGCCGTCATACATGGGGAAAGGGATGGTGTCATATTTGGAATATTTTCTGCGCTTCACGGCAGTTGCCATGGCTGCTCCACTCCATTCTCATTCGTAAATCTGCCGTTATCTCTCTCTCAGCTTTTCCGCCACCCGCAGTTTGGCGCTGCGGGCACGGGGATTCTCTTCCAGTTCTTCCGGACCGGATACAATGGGCTTCCGGGTGACCAATTTGATCTGGGGCTTTTTCCCGCACACACAAACCGGGAAATCCGGGGGGCAGGTACAACCCTTGGCGTACTCTGCCAGACCGTTCTTCACAATCCGATCCTCCAGGGAGTGGAAGGAGATCACCGCCAGCCGGCCGCCAGCATTGAGGCGGGGCACCGCGGAGCGCACCATTTTGTCCACCGAGCCCAGCTCGTCGTTGACCGCGATGCGGATGGCCTGAAAAGACCGCTTGGCAGGGTGCTGCTTCTCCCGCAGGGCGGAGGCGGGCATAGCTCCCTTGATGATGTCCACCAATTCCAGGGTGGTCTCCACCGGCTTTTTCTCCCGGGCGCGCACAATGGCCCCTGCAATGGCGGAAGAATAACGCTCCTCGCCGTACTGCCACAGGATGCGCCGCAATTCTTCCTGGGGCCACTCATTCACCACGGTGCGGGCGGTCAGCCCGTCGGACTGGTCCATCCGCATATCCAGCGGCGCGTCCGCCATATAGGAGAAGCCTCTGGACCCGTCGTCCAACTGGGGAGAGGACACGCCCAGGTCGAAAAGCATTCCGTCCACGCCCTCCAGACCCAGCTTATCCAGAATGGCGTCCAGTTCGCAGAAGTTGCTGTGGACCAAGGTGACCTTGTCCCGCCACTGGGCCAGCCGCTCCTCCGCCGCGTCCAGGGCCGCCTGGTCCCGGTCCACACAGATCAGCCTGCCGCTGGTCAGCCGCCTGACGATCTCCCGGCTGTGGCCCGCCCGGCCCAGGGTGCCGTCCAGATAAATACCATCCGGCCGGATATTCAGCGCTTCCATACATTCCGCCAGCAGCACCGGCTTGTGAGAAAATCCCGTTTCACTCATCTCAGAACCCCAGCATCTCCATACAGGCGGACATCTTCTCCGGCGTCATTTCTTCCTCTTCCTGGGCCTGCCAGGCATCGGCACTCCAGATCTCAGCCCGGTCGTTGACGCCGATGATAACCACATCCTTGTCCAGTCCGGCATACTTCCGCAGCTTCTGGGGAATGACAATGCGGCCCTGACTGTCCAGCTCGCACTTGGCGGCATTGGCAAAGAGGGGACGCATGGCCTTGGACTGGCTCATGGGAAGGGAAGAAAATTTTTCTGTAAACCGGTCCCAGGTGGACTGAGGATAGATGGCCAGACAGGCATCCACGCCCATAGCCAGATAGAAGGTGACCCCCAGTTCCTCCCTCAGTTTCGCAGGAATGAAAAGGCGTCCCTTGCCGTCGATGCTATGCTCGTAGGTACCGGTCACGCCCTTCACTTCCCTCCACTTTAGTGTTTTTGAGCGGGGTTTTCCCCCATTTTGCTCCACCGTCCCCTTCAGTATAAAGGTTCTGTAACGGAATTGCAATAGTTTTTTACTCTTTTTTAACCCCCAAACCCCCTGTTTTTTATACGAAAGTCGCGCTTTTTTGCATCAAAAACATACGTTCGACTCCTTTTCGTTTCCAATCGGCAGCAAAAAGCACCATACCTGGTGGTATGGTGCAAAAAAAATCACAATTTTATCGTATTATGTAAATAGGATAATGGAAAAAAACAGCTCCCCGCCGCAGTGGGGCAGGGAGCCGTTTTGCTGTTATTCGTCGGCCTCAGCGTCGTAGGGCTGGCGGCTGTTCTGGGGGGCGCTGCCCCCGGCCACCGCCCGGAACCGGGCGCGGGACTTTTTGATCTCGTCGTAGGCCTCGGCCACCGCCTCCTCGGTGCGGCGGAGGGCGTCCTCACAGTAGTCGTTGGCCGCCTTCCGCAGGTCGCGGCTGCGTTCCTCGGCCGTACGCATCATCTCGTTGGCCTTCTGCTTGGTCTGGGCCAGCAGTTCGTTCTCAGACACCATCTGGCGGGCCTGCTCCTCAGCCTGCTTGCGGATGAGCTCGGCCTCCCGCTTGGCGGAATTGATATAGTCGGTACGGGCGGCGATCAGCTTCTTGGCCTCGCTGAGCTCCATGGGGAACTGGCCCCTCACTTCATCCAGCAGATCCAGAGCCTTGTCCCGCTCCAGAATGCACTTATCGCTGCTCAGGGGCATATTTTTAGCGTCTTCAATCATCTCATAGAGCATATCCAGTAATTCTTCCACACCGGTGGCCATCAGCGATCCCTCCCGCTTTCGATTTTTTGCCGGACATCCTCGATGATCTCACGGGGAAGAAAGTCCGACAGATCCGCTCCGTAGCGGGCCATTTCCTTCACCACGCTGGAGCTGACATAGGTATATTTGGCGCTGGACGGCAAAAACATGGTCTCCAGCCTGGGATTGAGTTTCCGATTGATCAGGGCCATCTGCAGCTCATTCTCATAGTCGGATACTGCCCGCAGACCCTTCACCAGGGTACAGGCCTTCTTCTGCCGGGCGTATTCCGCCAGCAGAGTAGAGGAGCAGTCCACCTCCACGTTTGGCAGCTTGGCCACCACCTTGCGGATGAGCTCTGTCCGCTCCTCCGGGGTGAAGAGACCCCGGTTCACCTTCTCCGAGTTCACCAGCACGCAGACGATGAGCCGGTCAAAGCAGACGGCTGCCCGCTTGATAATATTGAGATGCCCCAGCGTGATGGGGTCAAAGCTGCCGGGGTAGATGGCTGTCTTCATAAGGGCTTCACATCCTGTTGCCGACGGTACGGTGATAGAGGGTGAGTTTGATCTTGCCGTAGCGGTACTCCCGGCCCTTCTCGTAGGGGCCTTCCAGCTCCGGCAGCACCGACTCGGCGGCGCTTTCGCAGACTATTATACCATTTTCCGTCATGATGTCAATCTTGGCGATGGTCTCCAGGGCCTTTTCCAGCATACCGGTGCCGTAAGGCGGGTCCAGGAACACCAGGTCGAATTTCTCCCGGCAGCCGGTGAGAAAAGCCAGATAATCCCCCTGGATCACCTTGGCACTGTCCGCCAGCTTGGTGTGAGCCAAATTCTCCCGCACCACCGCCGCCGCTTCCCGCCGCAGATCCACGAAGGTGCAGAAGGCCGCCCCCCGGGACAGAGCCTCGATGCCCATCTGGCCGGTGCCGGCAAACAGGTCCAGCACCTGCCGGCCCTCGATATCAAACTGAACGATATTGAACACCGATTCCTTCACCTTGTCGGTGGTAGGCCGGGTCTCCAGACCGGGCAGCTCCTTCAGCTTACGGCCCCGGGCAATTCCGGTGATCACTCTCATGTGGGTCCTTCCCCTTTCGGATGAAAATAGTCAAATACCGCCTGAGCGGCGTTCTTGGGCACCACCTCCGCCAACTGGGCCTGGGTGGCTTCCTTGATTTTCTTAATGCTTTTGAAGTGTTTGAGCAGGTCGCTCCGCCGCTTCTCCCCCACGCCGGGGATCTGGTCCAGCACCGAGCCTTTCACCCGCTGGTTCTGCTGCTGACGGTGGAACTCGATGGCAAAGCGGTGGGTCTCCTCCTGGATCTGGCCGATGAGGGAGAAGATGGCCTGGTTGCCCTGGATGCCGATCTCCCGGCCCTCCGGCGTCACCAGGGCCCGGGTACGGTGGCGGTCGTCCTTCACCATACCGAAGATGGGGATGGACAGTCCCAGCGTCTCCAGCACCTTCACCGCCACATTGGCGTGGTTGACGCCGCCGTCGATGAGCAGCAGGTCGGGCTTGTCCGCGAATTTCTCGTCCCCGTCCAGGTAGCGCTTGAACCGCCGTGTCAGCACCTGCTCCATGGAGGCATAGTCGTCGGGACCATCCATGTCCTTCAGCTTGAAGTGGCGGTAATCCCGCTTCAGAGGACGGGCGTTCACATACACCACCATGGAGGCCACGATGTCGTCGGCGCCCTGGTTGGAAATGTCGTAGGACTCGATACGCCGGGGCGGGGCCTCCAGGTCCAGCATCTTCCCCAGCAGCTCCATCAGCTTGCTCTGCCGCTCCTCCCGTGTGGTCCAGCGCTCCACTTCCTCTACCGCGTTCTTGTTGGCCAGACGGATCAGGTCCATCTTGGCTCCCCGCTGGGGGGTAACCAGCTCCACCTTGCGGCCAGCATCCTCGGACAGCATCCGCATCAGAGGCACCTCGTCCTCCAACTCACAGGGCAGCAGGATCTGCCGGGGCAGGTTTCCCCGGCCTCCATAGTATTGCCGTACCAGGGCGGACAAAATGTCCGCATTTTCCTCCTCTATGGGGGTGTCGATCAGGTCCCAGTCCTTGGCGGCCAGCTCGCCCTCCACAAAGTGGAGCACCACAAAGCAGCTCTTGGTGGCCTCCCCCTTATGGAAGCCCACCACGTCGGTGTCGGCCAGGGAGCCGGCCACCACCTTCTGCCGCTTGCCCAGCAGCTCGATGGCTTTATAGCGGTCCCGCAGCTCGGCGGCCTTTTCAAAGCGCAGCTCCTCGGCGGCCAGCTCCATCTCCGCCTTCAGCTCGTCCCCCACTTCCTGGAATTTACCCTCCAGCAGGCGGACGGCCTGGTCGATGGCCTCCCGGTAGCGGCTCTGGTCCATATCCTTGCGGCAATAGCCGTCGCACTGGCCCATGTGATAGTTGAGGCAGGGCCGCTCCTTGCCGATGTCCCTGGGGAACTTCTTGTTGCAGGAGGGCAGGCGTAAGGCCACCCGCAGGGCGTCGATGATGTTCTGGGTATTGCCCCGGCTGCCGTAGGGGCCGAAGTACCGGGCCCCGTCCTCCGCCGCCTTGTTGGCCAGGGAGAATTTAGGGTACTCCTCCTTCACCGTCAGACGGATGTAGGGGTAGCCCTTGTCGTCCTTGAGCAGGATGTTGTACCGGGGCTGGTGGCGCTTGATGAGGGAGTTTTCCAGCACCAGGGCCTCAAACTCCGAGTCGGCCACGATAACATCAAAGTGGTCGATCTGGCTTACCATGGCCCGGGTCTTTTCGGTGTGGGAGGCCAGGTTGGCAAAGTATTGGCTGACCCGGTTTTTCAGGGCCTTGGCCTTGCCCACGTAGATGACCACATTTTTGGCGTCCTGCATGATATATACGCCCGGCTTCAGCGGCAGGGCATGGGCTTTTTCTTTCAGTTCATCGAAGGTCATAATAGAAGCTACAGGCCCTCCTCTCTGCCAGACTTATCATGCCCTGCCGCTGGGAGTGCCAGCGACCCGGCGCTCTGCGCCGTCCGAGCGTTTGGCCGCAGGCCAAACCTCGCCGCAGGGGCAATTCACTTGCCCCGAGGATGCGAGATCATCCCCTGGGGGTCCCCAAAAGCGCACCACGCTTTTTGGGGGGATGGGGCATGGTTTTTTCTTTTAACTCGTCAAAGGTCATGGATCGTAGGGGCCGATGCCCACATCGGCCCGTTTTACTTGGAGGCTGTGGTCTCCGGGGTATTACCGGGCAGCATGGGGTCATACATCATCATGGCATGGTTTTCCACAAGGAAATCATCTTCCAACAACTCCCCACCCCTGGAAAAGCATCGACGGTACAGGGTGTTGTGCCGGGTAAAGCCACCCCAATACTCACCCTGAATATAGTGCTCCTTTTCATACACCTCATACCTGCGATCACAGGGAACGTCAGCCCGCCACTCTCCCTCCAGATGTGTGTCGGTGAGGCGCAGGATGAGCCGCCAGGCGTGCTCTGTGTCATTGCGCACCATCAGGTCCATATAATTATAAAAGCAAGTGGCTCCGCTGCCGAAGGGCTGAGTACGGCTGCAATCGGGAAAGACATCATAGCCATGCCGCCACCGCTCCGTCACCGTTAAGGGCGTATGAAGTGTCATCCAGTAGAGCAGATTGGTCATCTGGCACATACCGCCCCCCACGCCGGCAGCCACCTGGCCGTTGCGCAGGACCATCCCCTCCACATAGCCCTTTCGCCGGGTGGGCTTTCCCACCGCCCGCCAGAAGGACAAGGTCTCCCCAGGCAGGAGGGTCAGCCCATCCAGCTTGGCCAGCGCCAGTCGGAGGTTGGTGATCTTATTTCGCTGGAGGGCCATCTCCTCCCCTCGCAGCGGACGGAACAGGGGCGTACAGTGTTCCGCCCACAGGTGAGGCAGGTCCAGTTCCGGTCTGAAACGGGCAAAGTGCAGCCCGCCGGTATGCCAGAAGACACGGCGCCGCAGGCAGAACAAGGTCACACCCAGGCGCAGGCGCCAACCGCTTCTGCTCCGGGGCTTGGGCGTTACGGATACGTTCATGGTTCCACCCCCACTATCAAAAAAAGCGCCGCAGATGCGGCGCTTTTTTCTCTCGCTTTGGTCGCTTACTCAGAGAAGTTGGAGGAGATCAGCTCGATCAGAGCCTCCACAGCTTCCTTCTCGTCGGGGCCGTCTGCAATGAGGTTAATGGAAGTCCCCTTGACGATTCCCAGAGAAAGCACACCCAGCAGGCTCTTGGCATTGACTCTCCGCTCGTCCTTCTCCACCCAAATAGAGCTCTTGAACTCATTGGCCTTCTGGATGAAGAACGTAGCCGGTCTGGCGTGCAGGCCGACCTGGTTGTTCACAACTGCCTCTTTCATATACATAGCGTTTCCCCCCAAGATGCATTCGCATACTTCGTATTATAGGATAGCAAATTTATCCCAAACCGTCAATGACAAAATGCACAAAATCCGTGCAAGAATCTGTTTTGAATGACGAACCGCCTGGTTTTATTTCCGAATCAGAACAGAAACTCCATCACCGCAGCTTGGCGATGGTCACGCCATCCTCACGGCGCGGAGGCTTTCTGCGGAAAGCCCGTCGCTTCGCTCCAAAGCCGCGCCTCGCGGGCGGGAACCAGTCCCCCCCGCGTGCCCCCCTCCGCTCTCCGAGGGGACGTGGGGCTGTTCTATCTCAGTTCAGCAATGGTCACACCGTCCTCACCCTCGCCGTAGCGGCCGGGACGGAAGGACTTCACATAGCGGCTGCGCTTGAGGTGCTCCCGCACCGCCTTGCGTACCGCGCCGGTGCCCTTGCCGTGGATAATGCGCACCTCGTTGAGCCGGCCCAGCACCGCGTTGTCCAAAAACAGATCCAACGCGCCAATGGCCTCGTCGGTCATCATCCCCCGCAGGTCCACCTCGGGAGATGCTCCAAGGGAGCGCAGTTTGTGCTCGGCCCGGGCCACCACCTTCTTGGCGGCCTTGACGCTCTCCCCTTCCACCACCCGGACCTCATCCTGCTTGGCGGTGATCTTCAGGATACCCGCCTGGAGCTGGAGGGAACCGTCCTTGTTGACGGAGAGCACGGTAGCCTGGGTGCCCATCTTCACCAGCTCCACTGTATCGCCAGCCTGGGCGGGACGGGTGGGCGGCGGCACAGGCGCCTCGGGCCGCTGGCCCAGCTTGCCCTCGGCCTCGTTGAGCCGGTGGCGCAGGCCCGCCCGCTCGTCGTTGATCTTCTGCCAGTCCTCTTCCTTCCGCTGGCGGCGGCGCATCTCGTTCAGTTCCTTGAACACCTGGTCGGCGGTGTCTCTGGCCTCGTCCAGAATAGCCCGGGCCTCCGCCTGGGCCTTCTCCACCGCCTTCTGCCGCTGGGCCTCCATCTGGGCCTTGTACTCCCGGGAGGCCTTGGCGGTCTCCTCCATCTCCCGGCGGAGCTTGGCGGCGGCCTCCTTCTCCTTTTCCATCTCCTGGCGCTGCTCGTCCAGCTGGGTGAGCACATCCTCAAAGCGGACGTTTTCCGCGTCAATGCGGGCGGCGGCCTTCTGGATGATGGACTTGGGCAGGCCCAGCCGCTCAGAGATGGCAAATGCGTTGGATTTGCCGGGGATGCCGATGAGCAGCCGGTAGGTGGGCGCCAGGGAGTCCACATCAAACTCGCATGAGGCGTTCTCCACCCCCTGGGTGGTCATGGCGTATACCTTCAGCTCGGCATAGTGGGTGGTGCCGGCCACCAGGGCCCCCATCTCCCGGGCGGACTCGATGATGGCGGCAGCCAGAGCCGCGCCCTCGATGGGGTCGGTGCCCGCTCCCAACTCATCAAAAAGGATGAGGGTGCGGTCGTCCGCCTCCTGCAAAATGCCCACAATGTTCACCATGTGGGAGGAAAATGTGGACAAGTTCTGGGCAATGGACTGCTCATCACCGATGTCGGACAGCACCCGGTCAAAAACTTTTACACAGCTGCCGTCCCCCACGGGGATGTGGAGGCCGCACTGGGCCATGAGGGTCAGAAGGCCGATGGTCTTGAGGGTGACCGTCTTGCCGCCGGTGTTGGGGCCGGTAATGACCAGGGTATCGAAGTTCTCCCCCAGCATCAGGTCGTTGGCCACCGCCTTGTTGGGGTCCAGCAGGGGGTGGCGGGCCTTCCGCAGATAGAGGCCCTGGTCGGACAGCCGGGGCGCGCCCGCCCGCATCCGGTAGGCCAGCTTGGCCCGGGCAAAGATCACGTCCAGGATAATGAGCAGGTCATAGTCCTGGCTGATGTCCTCCTTGTACTGGGCGCACTGGGCGGACAGCTCCGCCAGGATGCGCTCGATCTCCTTCTCCTCCTTGGCCTGGAGCTCCCGCAGCTCGTTGTTGGCCTTCACCACTCCCATGGGCTCAATGAAGAAGGTGGAGCCGGAGGAGGACACGTCATGGACCAGGCCGGGCACGTCGTTCTTGTGCTCCGACTTCACCGGCACCACATAGCGGTCGTTGCGCTGGGTGATGATGGACTCCTGGAGGTACTTGGACTGGTTGGAGGAGATCAGCTTGTTCAGGATGTCCCGCACCTTGGAGGCGGTGGCCCGGATGTGCCGCCGGACGGAGGCCAGCTCCGGGCTGGCGGCGTCGGCGATCTCGTCCTCCCCCACGATGGCCCCGGTGATGCGCTCCTCCAGGAAGCGGTTGGAGGTGAGGGAGCGGAAGAGGTGGTCGATGCAGGTCTTGGCCCGGTCCCCCTCCCCTTCGCCGTACTCCTTGGCGGAGCGGGCGGAGCGCAGCACGGCGGCGATGTCCAGCAGTTCCCGGGTGTTAAGGGAGCCCCCCATGTTGGCCCGCTGGAGGGAAGCCCCCACCGGACGCACACCGGAGAAGGAGGGAGAGCCCCGCAGGGCGGTCATATTCACCGCGGCGGTGGTCTCGTCCAGAGCCCGCTGCACGTCGTCCACGTCGGTCAGGGGCCGCAGGGCCAGACAGCGGTCCTTGCCCTCCTCGGTCACCGCCTGCTCGGCCAGCTTCTCCAGCACCCGGGGCAGCTCCAGGGTCTGTATGGATTTTTCAAATAAATCGGTCATACGGTTCTCCAAATCGTTGGTTTCATAGCAACAGGATGTAGGGGCCGATGCCCTCATCGGCCCGGTCTTATCCCAGCAATTCACATCTCAAAGTAATCAGCGCCCGGCCGCCCACTCTTACCTTGATGCCGTTCTTGTCCTCGGTGATGCGGCTCAGGATCTCGGAGGGCTTGCTCATCTTCTCCCCCTGTACAAAGCGGTTATCCGCCCCGGCCTGGATCAGGCCCCGGCGGAACAGATAGTAGGTCAAGGCCCCGTTGGAGGTGCCGGTGGCCGCCTCCTCCGGAATGGCGTACAGAGGTGCAAAATTGCGGCAGTGGGCGGCAGCGTCCGGGGTGTTGGGGCAGAACATATGCACCCCTACCACGTTGTAGTGCTCCGACAGGCGGGTGACCTCAGCCTCGTTCTGGACGGCCCGGTCCAGGTCCGCCAGGTCTTTCACCGGCAGCAGGATATCCATCAGCCCGGTACTCACCGCCTGGGGCTCCAGACCCTCCGGCCGGTCAGCCAGGGACAGGCCATAGGCAGCGTAGATCGCCTGCTGCTCCTCCTCCGAGAAGGTGGGGCCATCGGTGGGGGGTGCCATATCCATCCACACGGCGTCCGCTCCCACCCCGATCTCCAGATCCCCGGAGCGGGTATGGAGGGCGTAATCTCCGGGAACAATGGCCCCGGTGTCCCGCAGGACGGCGAAGGCGGCGATGGTGGCGTGGCCGCACAGGTCCACCTCCTCGGCGGGGGTGAAGTAGCGGATATGGAAGGCCTTGTCCCCGGTCCGGCGGACAAAAGCGGTCTCGGAGTGCTTCAGTTCCCCGGCCAGAGCACGCATCAGGGATTCCTCTGGGAAGTTCCCTTCCCCCAGAAGAGCTACGCCGGCCTGGTTACCGGAAAAGCGCACGGTGGTAAAGGCATCTGCCACATACAGTTCCATGTTACATCCCCGCTTTCAGTTCATGATAAAAATCCAGAGTACGGAACCCCCGGTCCAGCTGGGTACGCAGGAAGCCCTCGCACACCCGGGCCAGGCAGTCCAGCCCCCCTTGGTCCAGTTGAAAAGAGAATAGACGCTTGGGATCGCCGTAGAGAATATGCCGCAGGGCGGACAATGCCCCCTCTGTCAGAGGCAGGGAGGGCCCCTCCCCCACCTCGCACTTGCAGGACGCGCAGTGGAGCACACCCTCCGCCAGGTTCAGCATAGGCTTTTCCGGGTCAGCCCTGCCGCACACGGCACAGGCGTCAGCCAGGGGCTCATAGCCCTCCAGGGCCATGAGTTTCATCTCATAGGCCGCCTTCACCAAAGCCTGGGGCTTGTTCAGCTTGTCCAGGGCGTGGAGGCTGTTGAGAATAAGGGACATGGCGGCGGGATCGGGCCGTCCCTCCACCGACACTACCTCCATCACCTCGGCAAAGTAGGAACCCAGGGCCAGCAGCTCCACATCGGATTTCAGATGCCAGAACTGCCGGATGGACTCGGCCTCATTGAGGGTGATCCGGTCCTGATAGGCGAAGAGCGTCATGTCGGAATAGACCAGCAGCTGGGCGGAGGCCGCCAGGGGGCTGTTCTTCCGGCGGCAGCCTCTGGCCTTTACGGTGCGCTTGCCCCCCTCGGCGGTGAGGACGGTGAGGATCTTGTCGGATTCCTTGTAGTTGACCTCCCGCAGTACCAGGCCTTGTGTGGCAATGTGCATCTCCGTCCCTCCCCCGTTGCTTGTAGCTGCATTATACCATCGGGGAATGGCGGACGCAAGCGGCCCCCGTCAGGGGTTCAGGCCGTAATACTCACACAGCCGGGATACCGCCTTCAGTGCCTCCTGAGGCGGCGCCCACAGGTCGGGCTGAAAACCGGTCTCCTCTTGATTGCCATCAGGGGTCAGCATCAGGCTGGTTCCAAAGGAGACGCTCAGGTGGGAATGGGGCAGACAATAAGTCTGGTTGTTGGCCATCAGCGTGGCCCCGCAGGTGTTGCTGCCCACAAAGACCATGTGTTCCAGGGTACGCAGATCCCCCACAAACCATTCGGCCGCTGAGGCTGTGGCATAATCGGTCAGGCAAAAGATCACACTGTCCTGTTCCATCCAGGCCCCTTCCGTTTTCTGAATCACAGTCTCCCCCGGCTTCTCCGGCACCGGATAGCCCAGCGCCTCCATGTAGCCATTCAGGGGGGACCAGCGGATAAGGGTGCTCTGGCAGGGGCTGGGAGCGGCGCCGGTAAAGCCCTCAAACCACCGCCGGGCAAAGGCGGGCTGTCCGCCGATGTTGCCTCGCAGATCAATAACAAACACCGGTAAATCCCGGTAGCTCTCCCCGCTGTCGGCAAATTCATTCAGCTGGTCCATGCGCTCATACCAGCTGTCGCCTTCTGTGCCCACATCAGAGAGGACCTGGTTCACCAGCACTGTCAGGCCGTCCGTCTCCCGCCGCTCATATACGATAGTGCCGGCATTGGGGGCGGCCTCCGCCAGAGTCCAGTCTAGGCCGGTATACTCCCCCAGTTCCTCCGGCAGGCTGCTGCCATCCCTGCTCAGAGTGGCAAAGCACCAGGCCAGCGCCCCGTCCGGCCCGATGGTGGGCTTCACGTAGGTGGAATCCATAGCCGCCGCCTGCTCCTCGTCCAGATAGAGGTCAGGCACATAGTACATATTCTGCCGCTGGGGCGCACAGAGGTAATGCCCATTGATGGCAAAATGGCCGTCCAGAATCAGGGGCCTCAGGGCACCCTCCAGACTCTGCTGGAGGCTTTTGGCACTGACCATCGTCTCGCCGGAGAGGTCGTTCAGCACCTGCTCCAGGGCGGGCTGAAAGGTCTCATCCCCGCCAAAGTAGCCGTATCCGCCGTAAAAATCGTGGAGCAGCTGGAAAAATGCCTCCGCGTCCTCTTTGGCCTCCTGGGCAGTCAGGATGGACTTGCCCTCCCCGCTGTCCAGATACCAGGCGTCCTGGGTATCGTAGGTCCCAGCCAGCGCATCAGGGTATGGATAGGCGGTCAGATCGGGAGCTGTCCCCTGGGTCACGCTGGTTTTGTGCAGTTCATCGGTCTGAGAGAGAAAATCGTTCCACGCCGCCTGCTTCTGCTCCGCCTCAGAGGGGGCGCAGGCGGACAGGAGGGCCAGTCCGGCGGCAAGACACACTGCTCCCGCTCTGTGCACCCATTTCATTATGCTACACCTTCTTTTCGTTTGTCTGGCAAAAAGCGTGTTCCGAGCCACGTCGGAACACGCTTTTCCATTCACAACATCTGTTACTCGTCCCGGTAGCCGAAGTTGTGGATGAGATTCAGGTTGTCCCGCCAGCCCTCCTTGACCTTCACCCAGGTCTGGAGGAACACCTTGGTGCCCATAAAGGCCTCGATGTCGGTGCGGGCCAGGGTGGAGATCTTCTTGAGCATGGCGCCCCCCTTGCCGATGATAATGCCCTTGTGGCTGGCCTTCTCACAGTAGATGGTGGCGTCCAGATCGATGATCTCGTTGTCCCGCTCGGAGAAGCGGGTGATCTCCACGGCGGTGCCGTGGGGGATCTCCTTGTCCAGGCACAGCAGCAGCTTCTCCCGGATGATCTCGGCGCATACCTGCCGCTCGGGCTGGTCGGTGACCATGTCGTCGGGGAAGAGCTGAGGGCCTTCGGGCAAAAACTCCGCCAGCAGGTCCAGCAGTTCGTTCACGCCCTCGTTCTGCTTGGCAGAGATGGGCAGAATGGCGTTGAAGTCGTGGGCCTGGCCGTAGGTCTGCATGACGGCCAGCAGGGCCTCCTTCTCCACCGTGTCCATCTTGTTGATGACCAGGATGGAGGGCACCCCCAGCTGCTTGATGCGGGCGATGAGCTCGGCCTCAGGTCCGCCAATGTGGGGGATGGGCTCCACCAACAGCAGGATGGCGTCCACATCGGCCACGCTCTCCTTGACCACCTTTACCATGTAGTCGCCCAGCCGGGTGCGGGCCTTGTGGAGGCCGGGGGTGTCCAGGAACACATACTGGCACTCCCCCCGGTTGACCACGGCGCTGATGCGGTTGCGGGTGGTCTGGGGTTTATTGGAGACGATGGCAATTTTTTCGCCCACCAGGGCGTTGGTCAGGGTGGACTTGCCCACGTTGGGCCGGCCCACAATGCTGATCATTCCAGATTTTTTAATTTCCATAGGTGATCCTCAACTTTCTTGAGCAATATAATATGTGTCCTCCGCCCATTTGGCGGGGTTGGTGTCGATGTAGTTCCAGATGCGGAGATAGTCATTTTCATCCCGAATGATATGGTCGTAGAAAGATTTTTGCCAAATTGCTTCTCCAAGCATTTTGGTAATAGTTTCCTTCCACGCCCGGACGATACGGGAGACCGTAGGGGCGCGCAGTGCGCGCCCGCCGCCATTAGGAAGCACCAGAATCATGTGGACGTGGTTGGGCATGACCACATATGTGTCCACGGTCACACCAGGATAATGAGCAGAAATTTGCCGAACGGCCTGCTCCGCAATCAGGCCAGCGGTTGTCAAAGGCGGAAGCGGTTCGGGCGCACAATGTGCGCCCCTACGCAGGTGGGGTACACGATCCCTGGTACAGACCGTGACAAAATAGTACCCGCCCAGGCTGTAACCACACCCCTTCAGCCGCAGGGGTTTGCGGTCATTTGCCGCCCTCATGGCGTTGGGACTGTTCCCGGAGCCAGAGGGTACACCCGACCACAATGCCTGGCAGGGCAAAGAGCACCCCGCAGGTCACAATCGTCATGGCATCTTCCACCATGCTGCCTAACACCATGCACAGCAGGATGCAGATACCAATGGAGATGGCCCCGCCGGCGGCGGCGTACCGTCCAACATTACCCATCCTGTTCCTCCCTGACAATACCCAGCTGGCCCAGGATGGCCTCCTCACGGGCTCTCATTTGGGCCTTCATGGGGCCCTCGTCCATATGGTCGTACCCCAGCAGGTGGAGCACCGAGTGGACGGCCAGATAGGCCACCTCCCGGCGGGTACCGTGGCCGTACTCCTCCCCCTGGGCCTTTGCCCGCTCCAGAGAGATCACCATATCCCCCAGGGGCACCAGGTCGGCGCCGGGGTCGGCGTCCTCCTCAGTGGGGTTCTCTCCAGGCTGGAGCTCAAACATAGGGAAGGAGAGCACGTCGGTGGGCCTGTCCACCTCCCGCTGCTCCAGGTTGATCTGGTGGATGCCCTCGTCGTCGGTGAACAGCACGTCCACCTCGCAGGGCACGTCCACCCCCTGGGCATCCAGAGCGGCGGGGATCACCTGCCGCAGCAGGTCGGCATATTCCTCCGCCCCGTCCACCTCGGTCTCAATGATGATCTCGTGGTTCATGGTTCCTCCTCCTCGGGCCCCTCAACGGGCTCGTCCAGTACCCAGGGCAGGTACAGACTGATATCCAAATCAAAGCTTGGCTCGGGAAATTCCGGCTCGATATTATAATACTCGTGGCCCAGCATCATCTGGAATCCAGGGAATTCTACCGGCGGGCCCCAGGCGGTGCCGTTATTCTCTTTCCCTTCCGGCGGCTGGAGCACTACGCCCGCCACGCGCCAGCTGATCTCATAGAGCAGCCCCTTCTCTCTCCAGTTCTCATCATGATAAAGCTCGCACACATAGGTGGCTTTCTCTGCCGGAATGGACAGGCTGTCCAGGATGTTCAGAATTTCTTCCGGCAGCTTCCGCTCCCGGGCCAGGGCCAGGAAATTTCGGCAGTGACCGCAGGTACAGCCCCACTCCGACCCCCGGGCATACCAGTTTCGGGTAACTTCCTCGTCCACCTCCACCGTATACCCTTCCCAGGTCAAACGTTTCACTTTTTGCCCTTCCTCTTCTCATCGGCCTCATAGGCCTTGATGATCCGCTGGACGATGACGTGGCGCACCACGTCGGACTCGTTCAGGCGGCAGATGGCGATATCCTCCACTCCGTCCAGCACCCGCATGGCCTCCTTCAGACCGGACACGGTGTCCCGGGGCAGGTCGATCTGAGTGATGTCGCCGGTGATGACGATCTTGGAGCCGAAGCCCAGGCGGGTGAGGAACATCTTCATCTGCTCCCGGCTGGTGTTCTGGGCCTCGTCCAAGATGATGAAGGAGTCGTCCAGGGTACGGCCTCGCATATAGGCCAGGGGGGCCACCTCAATGTTGCCCCGCTCCAGGTACTTCTGGTAGGTCTCGGGCCCCAGCATCTCAAAGAGAGCATCGTACAGGGGCCGCAGGTAGGGGTCCACCTTACTTTGCAGGTCGCCGGGCAAAAAGCCCAGCCGCTCCCCCGCCTCCACGGCGGGCCGGGTGAGGATGATGCGGTTGACCTGCTTGTCCCGGAAGGCGGCCACGGCGGCGGCCACCGCCAGATAGGTCTTGCCGGTGCCCGCCGGGCCGATGCCCAGGGTGATGGTATTTTTCTTGATGGCATCCACATACCGCTTCTGGCCCAGGGTCTTGGCCTTGATGGGCTTGCCCTTGGCGGTGACGCACAAGACGTCCCGGGCGATGTCGTTGATGTGGGACTCGTTGCCCGCCTTTACCAGATTGATGATGTAGCGCACGTTCTGCTCGGTGATGGTCTCCTTCCGCCCGGCCAGGCCCAGCAGGCCCTCGATGGCCTTAACAGCGTGCATCACATTTTCCGCCTCGCCGGACACCTTCAGCTGGTCGTCCCGACTCACCACCGTCACATCCAGTTCATGCTCCACCAGCTTGATATTCTCGTCAAAGGATCCAAAGACGTCTACCACGTCCTCCATCCGCTCGATATTGATGGTCTGTTCTATCATGGATCGACCTCGTTTTCTTGTGTGATGGGATCGGGCACAAATGTCCCGATCTCTTCCCGGCACTCTGCCTGGAGGGTCACTTTCAGCATCCCATTCTCCGTCTCCACGGCAAACTCAGTGCTGACGATCTCCCCCTCCCCTACCGCCTCTTCCAGCGCCTCCAGCAGGCGCTCTTTCAGCATGGCCTCCGCCGCGTCCGGCTCCACGGCCAGCGTCTCCAGTTCATAGGCCCGGCAGGTCTCCCGCTGAACGGCCAGGGGCATCTCCTCGCCGCCAGGCAGGGTCAGGGTCCAGGTACGGCTTATTTTATCATACCTGTCAAAAGAAATTCCACCCTTTCCAAAAAAATCGGTCCGACGGCCCAGGGCGGTAACTGACCACAGATCCGTCTCCTCCCCGGTGTACCGCTTCACCTGGGCCTCCAGAGGCAGCTGAGCCGCCATGGTACGCCAGGTCCGGGCGTACACCCGGCCGGAGGCCCGCACCTGCATCTGCCCGATCTCCGGCATCTCGCTGTAGGCCGGTCCCTTTAGGTGGACAGTGCCTGAGATCAGGGTCTCCCCCTCCAGCACCGTGTCCCCCACCTTCACCACCGCCTCGCCGGTGAGGGCCTCCACACGGGTTACAATGCCGGAAGCCCGGGCCACCACACTGCCGTACTCTTGGGCGTCCACCAGTTCCGGAGCCTCCACCGCCTCCCGCACCAGCACCTCCGCCCGGGTACCGTACAGATTGATGGACAGCCAGGACAGCTGGGGCAGCTGGAGCAGCACCTTGTTGCCCACGGTCCGCTCGTCCAAACCGGGGCCAAAGGTACCGATACTTAACCCCTGTCGCCGCAGTTCGGTGAGGATCTGGGCGGTGGGCACATTGGTGTTGCCCTTTACCTCAATGGTGAGCACAAAGGAGGACAGAACGCACACCGCCGCCATGGACAGGCCCATCCCCACCCAGAAGGCATAGCGCTTTTTGAACCGGGCCAGAAAGTAGGGCATCCCGCTTCGTCCGGCATGGGTGACGGTACACAGCGTCCGTTCCCCCAGGGCGGCGGCCTGACGGCTGCCCCGGCGGGTGACGGTGAGCCGCAGGCGGGTGGCCTCCATCCACTCCACATTCCAGAACAAAATACCCCGCTGAGCGCACAGGTTGAGGAACCGTTCGGGAAAAGCCCCCTCCACCTCCAGACGTACGCTCCCCCGCAGGGCGTTCACCAGCCGCAGCAGCATTCCTCCACCTCCTTTCTCAGGTCAGATCCACCCCGTCGATCTCGCCGGTGATGAGCAGCTGGCTGGCGTTCATGGATTTCAATTCCAGATTGCTGCCCCGCACCTTGATAACCAGCTTGCCGCCGGAGATGTGGATCTCCTGGCTGCCGTAGGCCAGGATGCCCTTGTGGTTTTCCATCCGCAGCTCCCGGCTGCCGGTGAGCTCCACCCTGGGCAGGCCGGCCACCACGTCCCCGGGCAGGTCCAGCACCTCCGCCGTCTTTTCCAGCAGACCGGGCCGTTTCCGGTCTCGTTCCATGGCCTCCACCCCCTCCCACCTATGCTTATGCGGGGTGGTTGTCCCATTTGACAGGAAAAGGGCGGGCCAGCGGCCCGCCCCAGAATGGGATATGCAGTATTTATACGCCGGTCAGGTCAAAGGGCGGGATATACTCCGCCTGGGCGGCTTCCGCTCCCTGAGTAAAGCCCTCCAGCCCCAGGTCCGCCATGTAGGCCTCCGCCGCCCGCACCTCAGAGGGGCGCACCCGGCGGTTGAGCTCCGGGAATTCCGCCGCACGGCCCCAGGGGATGTACTGGCTCATCAGGGAAAAGAGCACCTGCCCCGGCTCAAAATGCTCCGCCACCCAGTCCATCACCCGCTTGGCCTCGGCCAGTTTGCCGGGCAGCAGCAGGTGGCGGATCACCACGCCCTGTTTCAGCAGCCCGTCCTGATACCGGACGGGGCCGGTCTGGCAGAACATCTCCAAAATGGCTTCCTCCGCCACTTGGGGATAGTCGGGGGCGTCGGAGTAGCGCCCGGCATAGTCGCCGGTGCGGTACTTGTAGTCGGGCAGATAGATCTGGACCTTGCCCTCCAGAGCTTTCAGTGTCTCCACCCGGTCATAGCCGCCGGAGTTCCACACCACCGGCACCCGCAGAGGCTCGGCCAGAGCCGAGCGCACCACATGGGCGTAGTGAGTGGGGTTCACCAGATTGATGTTGTGGGCCCCCTGTTCGATGAGCTCAAAGAAGACGGCCCGCAGCCGGTCCACCGTGATGGGCTTTCCGAAGTCCCGGTGGCTGATCTGCTCATTCTGGCAGAACACGCACCCCAGGGAGCAGCCGGAGAAAAACACGGTGCCCGAGCCCTTTGTACCGGAGATGGGGGGTTCCTCCCACAGGTGGAGCGCCGCCCGAGCCACCACCGGGGCTTCTGGCATCCGGCAACGGCCCTCGCCCCGGTCCGCCGTACGCACCGCCCCGCACTTCCGGGGGCAGAGATTACAGATCATTTTGATGGTTCCTTTCCGTTTTCCTGGGACTTACTTCTGCTTGGGGCCCAGGTTGCCCTCTTTCCAGTGCTTGCGGCACAGGCCGATGTACCGGTCGTTGGCCCCCAGCACCACCTGCTCGCCCTCCTTAAGCACATTGCCGTGCTCGTCGAAACGGGCGTTGCACAGGGCCTTCTTGCCGCACCAGCAGATGGTCTTAACCTCCTCGATCACGTCGGCGCTGGCCAGCAGCTCCGCCGAGCCGGGGAACAGGTCCCCCTTGAAGTCGGTACGCAGGCCGTAGCAGATCACTGGGATGTTCCAGTCGTCCACCAGGTCGGTGAGGTAGCGCACCTCCTCCCGGGTGAGGAACTGAGCCTCGTCCACGATGATGCAGGCATAGGGTTTCAGCTCCCGGGGGGTCATCTCCATCAGGTCGGAAAAATAGATGCAGTCGTGGCTCAGTCCCGCCCGGGAGGCCACGAACCGGGCCCCGTCCCGCTGGTCGATGGCTGGCTTTACCAGCAGAGCGTCCTGGCCCCGCTCCTCGTAGTTATAGCGCACCATCAGGGCGTTGGCAGTTTTGCTGGAGCCCATCACTCCATACCGGAAATACAGCTTTGCCATGGTTCCTCTCCTTCTCCTTTGAGCCGTCCCTCCACCGCAGGCTTGAAAGCCTGGAAGGCGTTGGGCACGGCGTAATCCCGGTCCAGTTCCTCCAGAGTGGCCCACACCCAGCCCTCGGGCAGGGTATCGTCAGCCGCCTGGACCAGCACGGCCTCCATACGCCACTCAATATGGGTAAAGATATGTTTGCCGGAGGGTCCCTGCTCCAGGGAGAGGGCCTCCACCGGGCAGCGTGCGGGGGACAGCTCGTTGGGATACTCCCACAGCCCCGCCAGCAGCCCCCGGCTCTTTCGTCTCCGGAGGGCCACCGACTTCTCCCGGAAGATGAGGAACACCGTCCGCTCCTCCAAGCGCCGGGCCTTTTTGGCCGCCTTTACCGGCAGTTCCCCGGTGCGGTCCGTCAAACGGGCCACGCAAAACTCTTTGGCCGGGCACTGATCGCACAGGGGGGCGCCGTTGGGCAGGCATACGGTGGCCCCCAGCTCCATCAGGGCCTGATTGAAGTCCCCGGGGGCATCCACCGGCATCACCCGCTTCAGGGCCTGGCCCATCCGGGCCTTGGTGTCCGTCTTCATGATATCCCCATCGTCTCCGGTGATGCGGGCCGTCACCCGCAGCACGTTGCCGTCCACCGCCGGTTCGGGGATGCCGAAGGCGATGGAGGATATGGCCCCGGCGGTGTAGTCGCCAATGCCGGACAGGGCGTGGATAGCCTCATAGGTATCAGGAAACACGCCGTCGTGGTCCTCCATGATCTGGCGAGCCGCTTTTTGCAGGTTGCGGGCCCGGTTGTAATAGCCCAGCCCCTGCCACAGCTTCATGAGCCGATCCTCCTCCACCGCCGCCAGGTCGGCCACGGTAGGCAGTTCCTCCAGAAAGCGGCGGTAATAATCCAGCACCGCCGCCACCCGGGTCTGCTGGAGCATGATCTCGCTGATCCATACATGGTAGGGGGTGGGGTCGCTGCGCCAGGGCAGCACCCGGGCATTTTCCCGATACCATTGCAGCAGCGGGATGGGAAGCAGTTCCAGGGGTTCCAAGGGCATTCCTCCAAAGTCTGATCGTTATCCCGCTCATTATATAATGGCCGCCCTCCTTTTTCAATTCCCACGGTTCTACAAAATTTTCTCCGCCCCCTTGCGCTTACCGACAGGTTACCTCTATAATGTTAGATAAGCAATCAATTTCGACAGGGGGTATCTGCTGTGGCCGCGGGTTCCGGCATCAGGGGCTTTCCGGCGCTGTTCTGGCGTCGCTGGAAGGGGGCCTTTTCCACCATTTTGTTCTACGTGATCCAGTTCCTGTTGGTGATCTGGATCTTCGGCAGCACCTACGCTATGGTGGTCTCCTGCTCCACCACCCTGTTTCAGCTCCGCCGGAAGGAGGCCAACCGGCTGGAGGACTATGCGGCCATGTGCCTCATGTCCCTGCTTTTGTGCCTGCTGGCCTTTGTTGCCGCCCTTAATATGTGGCTGTGCGCCATCCTGAATTTCGCCGTACCCTTCTTCCTGGTGTTCTGGAAGTGCAGCCAGTTCACCCCTAAAGGCCACATCGGCTACGCTATGACCTTTGTCTTTCTGGAGCTGCGTCCACCCACGCTGGAGCAGCTGCCCATTCAGCTGGAGGCGGTAGGCTTTTGCTGCGTGCTGCTGGTGATCGCTCTGCTCATCAACGCCAGGGTGACCCACATCACCAGCGACCCGGCGGGTCAGATCTCCGCCAGCCTGCTGCGCCTGGCCGATCTGCTGGACGGGCTGGCGGACGGCGGGAACGACAAAGCTGCCGGCAAGGAGCTCTACGACCTGGCCCGCAGTTTCCACCGGAAGGGCTATGACCGGCGGCACCTGCTCCACCTGCCTGACCGGCAGAAGCGGTGCTATCATCTGCTGGCCCTGCTGTTCCAGCGGGCCTCCTATCTGGTCACCGACGGTCCCGCCTGGCAGGACGCCAAAAACACCCCCGCCTTCTCCCATGCCATGCACACCCTGGCGGAGGTGGTGCGGCAGCTGCAAAGCGCCTGGGAGCCCGCCGCCCGGCAGCGGCTGGCCGCCCGCATCCAGGTCCTTCTGGACCACACCGACCTGCCCCAGGGCCGGCTGCGTATCTTTTACCGCAGCGTACTCCACACTCTGCTGCTCCTGTGCCGGGAGTCCTTCCATGCACAGCGCGACCCCCTCTTCCGCAGGGTGCCCTGGCGAGCGGCCTGGAGCAGCCTGTGCCAGCGGTTCTCCCCCGCCCGGTTCGAGTTCCGCTTCGCCCTGCGTCTGGCGGTAGTCATGACCATCAGTGAAACCGTCAGCTTCCTGTGGGAATTTGAGCACACCTACTGGTTCCCCCTCCACGCCTTCCTGCTCCTCCAGCCCAGCTATGAGGAGAGCGCCCACCGGATGGTCACCCGCCCCGTGGGCACCGCCATCGGCTGTATCATCGTCCACCTGGTCTACCCCTGGCTGCCCGGCCTGCCGGGTATCTTTGTATTCTCCCTCCTTATGATCTCCCTGATGTACTGCTGCACCCCCGGCACCTGGGTCCACCCCATCTTCTCCACCTCCTTCGCCCTCACCATGGCCACTTTGACGGTACAGGAGACCGAAGCCATCGGCCTGCGGCTCATGTATCTGGGTATGGCGGTGGCGCTGGTGCTGGTGGTCAACACCTTCCTGCTGCCCAACCGGAAGGAACCCCAGTTCCGCCGGAATTTCCAAGAACTCTACCGGCTCCAGGCCTACTACTGGGAAGTCATCCGCCGCAGCCTCCGCCAACCGGTGGACCCCGCCCTGTTCAGCGAACTGCTCTCCCAGTTCCATATGGTCTATCATGAAGCTGCTCAGTACACCGACCACCAGTCTCCGGAGGAGGCCGACTACCACCGGAAACGGCTGGTGATCCTGTGGAATATGTTCTCCGAACTGGAGCAGACAGAAGGGCTCATCCAGTCGGGGGCCGTCACTCCGGAGGAGCAGACCGCCCTGGACAGCGTGGCCGCCGCCCTTGGCGCCCGGATCTGTCCCCTCACCGATCTGAACGGCGTCCCGGTGGAGACGCTGCCCGAAGGGGAACTGTGCTATGTGGTCCGCCGTTATATGGAAAACGCCCAGACCCTGGCGAACGCATGATAACAGCCGCGCCGCAGATGCAATTTGCGGCGCGGCTGATTTTTTCGCGCCACGCAATGAAAAGGGCCCGCCAAATACTCTAATAGGCAGAAAGGGGGGCGCCACCCTTGACCGAACAGGAATTTGCGACCCGTGCCGAGGCCCTGAAGCCCCGGCTGTACCGCACCGCCTGGCTCTATCTGGGCAGCGAGGCCTATGCCCTGGATGCGGTGGACGAGGCCATCTATCTGGGGCTGCTGCATTATAGGCGGCTGCGCCAGCCGGAACACTTCAATACCTGGCTCACCCGCATTCTCATCAACGCCTGCAACGCCGAGCTCCGACGCCGCAAGCGGGAGTTGGCGGTGGAGGAGTTGCCCGAGACTTCGGCCGAGGCCTACGATGCCCTGCCACTGAGAGAGGCGGTGGGCCGCCTGCCCCGGGACCTGCGGGCAGTCATCATCCTGCGCTACTTCCAGGGTCTCACCCTGGCGGAGACAGCGGAAGCCCTGGATATCCCAACCGGCACCGTCTCCACCCGGCAGCGCAAAGCCCTGTCCCTGCTGAAATTGGAATTAAGCGAGGAGGCTTGAACCATGGACCGTATGGAAGAATACCGCCTGCTCCTGGATGAGCTGGAGCAGACGCCCCCCGGGCTGGAGTCCGCCCTGCCCCGGGCCAGAGCCAGATGTCGGCGCCGCCGGCTGAGCCGCTGGATCGCAGCCCCCGCCAGCAGCGTGGCCGCTATGTTTGCCGTCTTTGTGCTGCTGGTCAACCTGGTGACCCCCTTTGCCCTGGCCTGCTCCAACATCCCCATCCTGAAGGAGCTTACCGCCGCCGTTGCCTTCTCCCCCAGCCTGAAAGCCGCCATTGAGCACGAATACGTCCAGCGGGTAGCACAGAGCCAGACCGACAGCGACGTGACTATGACAGTGGAGTATCTTATCGTGGATCAGAAGCAGGTCAACGTCTTTTTCTCCCTCCACAGCGACCGCTATTCCCATCTGGACGGCTCCGGGGATATCCGTATGGCCGACGGCCAGCAGGCCTCCGTCAGCCTCTCCTTCCCCCAGACCCCCAGCGACCCGAAGGGGCTGCGGCGGATCTCCATCGACTTCCAGGAGGAGGACGTCCCCGATACCCTGATTCTGGACTACAAGGTGTGGGCGGCAGACGACACCGAAGCCGCTGCTCCGTCGAAAGGTTCCGGCCTGTGGGATGATTCCCCCGCCGAGCCGGAAGCGGTGGCCAACTTCTCCTTTACCTTGCAATTCGATCCCAACTTTACCAGCCAGGGCAGCCAGATCACCCTGGACCAGCCCTTTACCCTGGACGGCCAGCAGCTGAAGGTGGTGGGACTGGAGATCTACCCCACCCACGTCCGGGTGGACATCCAGGAGGACGAAGCCAACGCCGCCCAACTCCACAGCCTGAGCTGCTGGCTGGAGGACGACAAGGGCGTGCGCTATGACCGGCCCCAGGGGCTGGTTGCCCACGGCTCCGGCGGCTCCCCCCGGGTCACCTCTTACCGCTTCGAGAGCAGCTATTTTGAGGATGCCCAGCACCTGACCCTCCATATCGAAGGGGCCATCTGGCAGGACAAGGAGGAGCACTGGGTCACGGTGGATCTGACCACCGGCCGGACCGATCCTCTGCCCGACGGCATCACCCTGGCCCGCATCGAGGAAATAGACGGTATCCCCACCCTCACCTTCCGGGCCCCCACCCTGGCGGACGGCATGATGTTCCGCCAGGTGGTGGGTCCCACCTGCCGGGCACCCGACGGGAGCGAATACGACTTCAATATGGCCTCCCACACCATTGCCATGGATGAGAGCGGCACGGAGGTCGAGGGCATCTTTGAAGAGTCCATTCCCCTGAAAGACTATCCCTTCGATCAGGTGGAGCTGGAGATTCTGGATTACCATGTCACCACTTTGGATACCCTCATCGTGCTTTCTTTGAATTAAACCGACAAAAAGGGGCCCGGCCTGTTTTGTGTGAACAGGCCGAGCCCCTTTTCATGCTCATTTCTGCTCCAGCTGCTCTTCCAGCAGCTCCACCGCTTCATATACCATCCGATCGCAGTGGCACTTGCGTTCTTCGCCCCGCTCGGACGCCAACCGCAGCAAGGTGGCGCAGTCCAGAGCCTGATTGTGCGCCCGGAACCGGCGCATCAGCTCCAGAGCGGCGTTGTTGTCGGCCTCCGCCATACCCAGGGCCATCAGGGCCCCGGTCACCGCGCCGCAGGTGCCGCCGTGCTTCATGCCGGCTCCGAAGTGGGCCCCCAGCTGATAGGCCGCCTCCTTGCTCAGTCCGCACTGGTCTGCAAAAGGCACCAGCACCGACTGGCAGCAGTTAAAGTGGATATCGGTCCGCTCACGCAGACCCTTGGTTTCTTCCATACGGTCCATAAAACAGTTTCGTTCCTTTTCTGTTAATTGAATACGTCCCCCTGCTCGGCAAAGAGGCGTTTTACCCGCCCCAGCAGTCCGGCGTGCTCCGGCAGAATCAGGCCGGGATCGGAGCGAAGCAGCTCCTCGGCGGCAGTCTGAGCCTCCTTCAGCACCCGCATATCCCCCGCCAGATCGGCAATACCCAGCTGAGGCAGGCCGTGCTGGCGGGAGCCGAAAAAGTCGCCCGGGCCACGGAGGCGCAGATCCTCCTCCGCGATTTTAAACCCATCGTTGGTTTTTGACAAGACCCGCAGTCGTTCCCGGCTGTCCTGGCTGCGGGTGGAAGTGACCAGCACGCAGTAAGACTGGTGCCTGCCACGGCCCACCCGGCCCCGCAGCTGATGGAGCTGAGAAAGGCCGAAGCGGTCGGCGTTCTCCACGATCATCAGGGCGGCGTTGGGCACATCCACCCCCACCTCGATGACGGTGGTGGACACCAGCACATCCAGCTCCCCGGTGGCAAAGGCGGTCATGACCGTGTCCTTCTCCTTGCTCTTCATTTTTCCGTGGACCAGTCCCACCCGCAGGTCGGGAAAAACCTGAGTCTGGAGGGTCTGGGCGTAGGTGACGGCGGCCTTCAGGTCAGCCGCCGGGCTGCCGGGACCCGGCTCCTCTCCATCCGTCTCTCCCTCCTCCACAGCAGGGCAGACAATATAGGCCTGACGGCCCTCTCCCACCAGCTTGCGCACAAAATTGTACATCCGCTGCCGCTTGTCCTCTCCCACCACATAGGTCTCCACCGGGGAGCGGCCGGGAGGCAGCTCGTCCACCACCGACACGTCCAGGTCGCCGTAAATGATGAGGGCCAGGGTACGGGGGATGGGTGTGGCCGACATGACCAGCACGTGGGGGGTGCCGTTGGCCTTGGCCGCCAGGGCAGCCCGCTGACCCACGCCAAAGCGGTGCTGCTCGTCGGTGACCACCAAACCCAATCTGGCAAAGGTCACCCCTTCGCTCAAAAGAGCGTGGGTGCCGATGGCCAGATCCAGCTCGCCGCGCTCCAGGGCGGCATACACCGTCTTGCGTGCCTTGCCCTTCACCGCGCCGGTGAGCAGCCCCACCCGCAGCCCGGCCCGCTCCAGCAAGGGAGCCAAAGAGCGGTAGTGCTGCTCAGCCAACAGCTCGGTGGGAGCCATCAGGGCACACTGGTACCCGTTTTTCGCCGCCAGCCAGGCTCCATAGGCCGCCAGCATGGTCTTGCCCGAGCCCACGTCCCCCTGGACCAGCCGGTTCATGGGGGAGCCTGAGGTAAGATCCGCAGTCATCTCCCCAATCACCCGCCGCTGTGCCCCGGTGAGGGCAAAAGGCAGCAGATTCAGAAAATTCTCCTCCGGGAACTGTTCAAAGGGCAGCCCTGCGGCCTTGTCCCGCCGGGTACGCAGCAGGGCCATGCCGCAGGTGAGGTAGAACAGCTCCTCAAAGATGAGCCGACGACGGGCCACCGCCAGGGCATCCTCATCGGCGGGGAAGTGGACATTGCGGACCGCAAACTCGGCCTCGGCCAGCTGGTGGGCCTGCCGCAGGTCATGGGGCAGACTCTCCTCCACCTGGGCGGCACACTCCTCCACACACCGGAGGGTAAGCCCCGCCAGCAGGTTGTTGGACACCCCGTGGGTCAGGGAATATACCGGCAAAATGCCGCCGGTGAAGCGCACCCGATCCACCCGCTCGCACACCGGGTTGGTCATCTGCCGCCGGCTGCCCTCACCTTCCACCTTGCCGAAACAGACGTAAGTTTCCCCCGTCCGCAGGGCATCCTTCAAATAGGCTTGATTGAAAAAGGTGGCGGTGAGGCTGCCGGTATCGTCCACCATGCGCACCTTCACCAGCTCCAGCCCCTTTCGGATGCGGGAGAGCCGGGGCGGCTCGGCCACCATCAGAGTGAGGCATACCGGCACATCCGCCGGCGCCGAGGCGATGGAAGCGCTCTTCCGCCGGTCCTCGTAGTCCCGGGGATAGTAGCCCAGCAGATCACCCGCGGTAGTCAGCCCCAGCCGGGCCAGCGCTTTGGCCCGGGCTGGTCCCACCCCAGGCAGGGCCTCCACGCCAGTCTTTAATGTCAGCGACATGATCTCACCTCTTTTGCATAATTCAGTGTAGCATATTTCCTATTTCCCGGCAAGCGGCCCCTGCAATTCCTGTTGTTCCCGCCAAGAATTGCAATTCCGCCAAAAAATGATTGCAAAAACTTTAGCGTACAGATATAATACACTTACACATATGACTGGAATTACAGCCTGGCGGGATGCCGGGCGCGCCTTCCCCCGCCGTATCTGATACGCGGGGGTTTATGACAGATTATGATGACATTGATTCAGAAAGGAAGGACAGCATGGCGGAATGTAAGTTCAACAAAGTCCTGGTGGCCAACCGGGGCGAAATCGCCATCCGGGTATTCCGGGCCTGCTACGATCTGGGCCTGCACACGGTGGCCATGTATTCCAACGAGGACACCTTCTCCCTCTTCCGCACCAAGGCGGACGAGGCCTACCTCATCGGAGAAAACAAGTCCCCCCTGGGGGCCTATCTGGACATTCCCTCCATCATCGATCTGGCCAAGCGCCGCAACGTGGACGCCATCCATCCCGGCTACGGCTTTTTGAGCGAGAACGCCGACTTTGCCAAGGCCTGCGAGGACGCCGGCATCACCTTCATTGGCCCCTCCTCCAAAATTTTGGCTCAGATGGGCGACAAGCTCACCGCCAAGGCCATCGCCAAGGCCTGCAATGTGCCCACCATCCCCGGCTCCTCTGAACCCCTGAAAAGCGGGGAAGAGGCCCTGGAGAAGGCCATCTCCTACGGCTTCCCCATCATTCTGAAGGCAGCCGGCGGCGGCGGCGGCCGCGGTATGCGCCGCTGCGACAAGCCGGAGGAGGTCATCCCCGCCTTCAATCTGGTGAAGAGCGAGGCCAAGAAGGCCTTCGGCAACGAGGATATCTTCATTGAGAAGTACCTGGTGGAGCCCAAGCACATCGAGGTGCAGATCCTGGGCGACAAGCACGGCAATGTGGTCCACCTGGGTGAGCGCGACTGCTCCCTGCAGCGCCGCTATCAGAAGGTAGTGGAGTTTGCTCCCGCCTTCAGCGTACCCGAGGCCACCCGCCAGAAACTGTACGAGGACGCCGTCAAGGTTGCCAAGCACGTGGGCTATGTCTCCGCCGGCACCGTGGAGTTCCTGGTGGACAAGAACGGCGATCACTACTTCATCGAGATGAACCCCCGTATCCAGGTGGAGCACACCGTCACCGAGATGGTCACCGGCGTGGACCTGGTGCGGGCCCAGATCCTCATCGCCGAGGGGCATCCCCTCTCCACCCCGGAGATCGGCATTCCCTCTCAGGATGCCGTCCACATGAACGGCTATGCCCTCCAGTGCCGGGTGACCACCGAGGATCCGGCCAACAACTTTGCCCCCGACACCGGCAAGATCACCGCCTACCGTTCCGGCGGCGGTTTCGGCGTCCGTCTGGATGGCGGCAACGCCTACACCGGCGCTGAGATCTCCCCCTACTACGATTCCCTGCTGGTGAAGGTCACCTCCTGGGACAACACCTTCGAGGGCGTCTGCCGCAAGGCCATGCGTGCCATCAGCGAGGAGCATGTCCGCGGCGTCAAGACCAACATCCCCTTCGTCACCAACATTCTGGCTCACCCCACTTTCCGGGCGGGAGCCTGCCACACCAAGTTCATTGACGAGACTCCCGAGCTCTTCGATATCGACACCGGACGGGACCGCGCCACCAAGATCCTCAAATACATTGCCCAGATCCAGGTGGACTCCCCCTCTGCCGAGCGTCCTCAGCATGACATCCCCCGTTTCCCGCCCTACGAGAACACCCCGCCCAAGTGCACCGGCCTGAAGCAGCTGCTGGACAGCAAGGGTCCTGAGGCGGTGCGGGACTGGGTGCTGGACCAGAAGAAGCTGCTTATCACCGACACCACCATGCGGGACGCCCATCAGTCTCTGTTGTCCACCCGGGTGCGTACCCGCGATATGCTGAAGGCCTCCGAGGGCACCGCCGAGATCCTCAACGACTGCTTCTCCCTGGAGATGTGGGGCGGCGCCACCTTCGATGTGGCCTACCGGTTCCTCCACGAGTCCCCCTGGGAGCGTCTGCGGCTGCTGCGGGAGAAGATCCCCAACATCCCCTTCC
Source organism: Clostridiales bacterium (assembly GCA_022785125.1). Lineage (GTDB taxonomy): Bacteria > Bacillota > Clostridia > Oscillospirales > Oscillospiraceae > Flavonifractor > Flavonifractor porci. The sequence goes on along the minus strand of JALFRA010000035.1, from coordinate 56,834 downwards.
AGATGCTGCTGCGGGGAGCCAACGCTGTGGGTTACACCAACTACCCCGACAACCTGATCCGCGCCTTCATCAAGGAGGCTGCCATCGGCGGCATCGATGTGTTCCGCATCTTTGACTCCCTGAACTGGATCCCCGGCATGGAAGTGGCCATGGATGAGGTCCTCAAGCAGGGCAAGCTGTGCGAGGCCACCATCTGCTACACCGGCGACATCCTGGACCCCAAGCGGGATAAGTACACCCTGGAGTACTACGTCAACATGGCCAAGGAGCTGGAGAAGCGGGGCGCGCACCTGCTGTGCATCAAGGATATGTCCGGCCTGCTGAAGCCCTACGCTGCCAAGAAGCTGGTGTCCACCCTGAAACAGGAGATCGGCATTCCCATCCACCTGCATACCCACGACACCTCCGGCAACCAGGTGGCCGCCTATCTGATGGCCGCCGAGGCTGGTGTGGACATTGTGGACTGCGCCATCGACTCCATGTCCTCCATGACCAGCCAGCCCTCCATGAACGCGGTGGTGGCCGCCCTCCACGGCCAGGAGCGGGACACCGGCCTGGACGGCGACAAGCTGCAGAAGCTGTCCGACTACTGGGCCGACGTGCGCCTGCGCTACAGTAAGTTTGAGGCGGGCATCAAGAACCCCTCCACCGACATCTACCGCTACGAGATGCCTGGCGGCCAGTACACCAACCTGAAGAGCCAGGTGGAGAGCATCGGCCTGGGCCACCAGTTCGAGGCGGTCAAGGAGATGTACAAGACCGTCAACCATATGCTGGGCGACATCGTGAAGGTGACCCCTTCCTCCAAGATGGTGGGCGACCTGGCCATCTTCATGGTGCAGAACGACCTGACTCCCGAGAATATCGTGGAGCGGGGCGAGGCCCTCACTTTCCCCGACTCCGTGGTCAGCTACTTCAAGGGCATGATGGGCCAGCCCGCCTGGGGCTTCCCCGAGGATCTGCAGAAGGTGGTCCTCAAGGGCGAGAAGCCCATTACCTGCCGCCCCGGCGAGCTGCTGGAGCCTATCGACTTTGAGAAGGCCCGGGAGGAGGTCCGCAAGTTCTATCCCGACGCCTCCGACCACAACGTCATCTCCTGGTGCCTCTATCCCAAGGTGGTGGAGGACTTCTACCGTCACCGTCAGGAGTACGGCTATATCATGCGCATGGGCAGCCATGTGTTCTTCAACGGCATGGCTCTGGGCGAGACCAACAAGATCAACATCGAGGACGGCAAGACCCTGGTCATCAAGTATATGGGTCTGGGCGACCTGAACGAGGACGGCACCCGCAACGTGCAGTTCGAGCTCAATGGTATGCGCCGCGAGGTGGCCGTGCCCGACAAGAGCGCCACCGCCCAGGCCCGCAAGGTCAATCTGGCCGATCCCTCCGACAAGAGCCAGGTGGGCGCCTCCATCCCCGGCATGGTGTCCAAGGTGAACGTCAAGCCCGGCGACAAGGTGGAGGAAAACCAGGTCCTGGCCGTCATCGAGGCCATGAAGATGGAGACCTCCGTGGTAGCCCGCATGGCGGGTACCGTGGACGAGGTACTCATCAAGGAAGGCGGCTCTGTCAAGGCCGGCGAGCTGCTGATCACCATTAAGTAAGACCGGTTTCCTTGGCTTTTCAACACCTCGCCGCCTTCCTGTGAGCGCAGCGAACCGCCGCTTTTGCGGCGGAGCGGGGCGGGATTCACTTCCGCTCCGTGATACCTGATTTAAATTCTCACGGGTTCCCGCACAGGCAAGTCTGTGCGGGCCAGGCGGCTCTGTCAAGGCCGGCGAGCTGCTCATTACCATTAAGTAATTGCTTAAGAGGGCTGGTTTTCCAACCAGCCCTCTTTTCTACATTATCCATATCTGGAGGCTTATCCTATGGAAACCATTCTCCACCTGCTTCCCCTCACCCTGGAAGAGCAGGACCGCTTCCGTACCGCCGCTCCCAACGAGGAGCACCTCTTTCTCCCCACCAGCGACCGTCGGGGGTCGGCGGCCATCCCCCAGGACTGGCGGGAACGCACCACCATCCTCATGGGTTTTGTCCCCCCGGCAGATCTCAAAACCTTCCCCCAACTGAAATGGGTCCAGAGTTGGAACGCCGGAGTGGACCCCTATCTGGTCCCCGGTGTACTGCCCGAGGGAGTGCTCCTCACCTGCGCCGCCGGAGCCTACGGTCCCGCTGTCTCTGAGCATCTGCTGGCCATGCTGCTGGCCATCTATAAACGCCTGCCCGCCTACCGGGACCAACAAAACACCCGCACCTGGGCCGATTTAGGCCACGTCCGCTCCCTGCGGGGGCAGACCGTTCTGGTAGGGGGTACCGGCGACATCGGCCGCCACTTTGCCCGTCTGTGCCGGGCGCTGGGGTCCAAAACCGTTATGGGCCTCCACCGCTCCGACGCTCCCGTGGAGGACTTCGACCAGACTTTCCCCCTGTCCGCCATCGACAGTCTGCTCCCCCAGGCCGACGTGGTGGCTCTGGTTCTCCCCCACAACAGGGATACCGCCGGGCTCATGGACCGCCGCCGCCTGCTGCTGATGAAGCCCGATGCCGTCCTCCTCAACGCCGGCCGGGGCTCCGCCATTGACTGCGCCGCCCTGGCGGAAGTCCTGTCCCAGGGGCATCTGCTGGGAGCCGGACTGGATGTTACCCACCCGGAGCCTCTTCCCCCGGAGCATCCCCTCTGGGACACCCCACGGGCCCTCATCACCCCCCACACCGCCGGCGGCTATAACCATATGCAGGTCACTCTGGACCAGCTTCAGGCCCTATTTCTGGACAATCTGGACCGCTTTTTGTCTGGCCGGCCCCTTCGCAGCCGGATGAAATAAAACCTCTGTTGACATACCTCGGGTTTCTAGGTATAATATACCTAGAAACCCGAGGTATTGTTTTTGATCTGAAAGGAGGTTTCCCATGAAAGCGGATAAATCCCTGCTGTCTGGCAGCACCACCCTGCTGGTACTCTCTCTCCTGTCTGGAGAGGACAAGTACGGCTACCAGATGATCGCCGAACTGGAGGCCAAAAGCGACAACACCTTCTCCATGAAGGAGGGCACCCTCTACCCCATTCTCCACACCCTGGAGAAGGAGGGAGCGGTCCAGTCCTACGAGAAGGAGGCCCCTACCGGCCGCACCCGCAAGTATTACCACATTACAAAAAAGGGCTTTCGGCTGCTGGATGAGAAGAAGAAGGAGTGGACCACCTTCTCCCAGGCGGTGAACGCGGTGTTGGCCGGGTCTGCCCCGGCCATGGCCTGATGGACGCTCCCGGCGGCCCCCGGCTCACCATAGACCAATTCTGCGGTCAGGTATGTTCCTTCGTCCGGTTCTCTCCCGACCACCACGCCATTTCCGCAGAGCTGACCGGCCACATGGAGGAGCACCGGGACACCCTGCTAGAGGCCTATCCAAACATGACCCTGCGGGACGCCGAGTCCAGAGCCGTCCGGGCCATGGGGGATGCGGAGGAATTGGGCCGCTGGCTGGATCAGATCCATCATCCCCTGTTGGGCTGGTTTCAGATCTGGTTTCGCCGGGTAGTGTGGACTCTGGCCATCCTCATCCTGCTCTTTGCCCTGCCCCAGGCAAAGGAAACGGTTACCAACCTGATCGCGCCCCCCAGTTACGACGGCGTGGGGATGGGCTATCTTCTGGAGCATTATGACGAGTACGACGTGGTGGCCGATTTCACCCCTGGGGCTGTTTGGCAATATGAGGGCTACACCTTTTCCATCCAGCGGGCAGTTGTTACCCGCACAGAGGCCAGCGAATACAGAGACGAGGCCCTGCATCTGGACTATCTGCTGAAGGTGACCCACCCCAATCCTTGGCAGCGGGGGCCGGAATTTCGGGAATGGCTGTGGGCGGAGGACGATCTGGGCAACCGTTACCCCTCCAGAGGCCAGCAGGAGCTGTACCAGCTGCCCACCTCCGCCGGGGATTCCTCCGGCAATCCTACCGCCATCTATCCCTTCGCCTCCTACTACGATCTGTGGGTGGGCGGTATCCATTCAGAGGCTACCTCCGTCACCCTCCGCTTTGACCGCTTCGGAGAGAACGCCATCTCTCTGACCCTGCCGCTGAAAGGAGGGGACTGACATGGCCAGATGCTCCGTCACCCCCGCCCAGCGCAAGCGCCGCATCCTCCGGGACGCCCTGCTGCTGGCAATAGTCCTGGTGGTGCTGGTGCTCCGGCTGGACTTTCCCATCCTCACCGCCGAACAGGCTCTGGAGGCCACCCAGGACCGCTATTTCTTCGGTCCCGGGGAGGTCATCACCACCCTGGATTATTCCCGGGAGGCCAACAAAGTCAAGATTGGCCAGTACGACCGCTATTACATTCTCCGCCACGGGGACTGGTACGCCTGGTGCGGCGTCAACCACTACGGCCTGTTCTGGCAGACCGGCGGCCTGGACGCGGTAAAAAATGACCCCAACCTCCCTCTGGTGCCTCTGGTGGTCAGCGACTGGAGAACCGGTGCGGTACTGGTGATCTCCAACGACCCGGAGATCGCCCAGGTGGAGATCACGTTCCCCATTTCTGCTGAAACAAAACAGGGTTACACCCTGCTCTCCGCCAGCCAGACCCAGAGCACGGAGAACTGCTTCCTGATTTCCTATACGTCAGGCCCCGGCTTCGTCTTTCCGGAGGACCTCCAGGTCAAGGGCTACGACGCCGACGGAAGGCTGATCTACCAATCCCCTGAACCGGAATCCTGGACGACCCGTTATGAACTGAGGTGAGTGTATGGCCTCCAATCGCTGCGAGACATTTTGCAGACAGGTGTGCGCCTTTGTCCGCTTCTCCCCCGACCACGACGCCATTACCGCCGAACTCACAGCCCACCTGGAAGACCACCGGGACGCCCTGCTGGAGGCCCGCCCCGACCTAACCTCGGAGGAGGGCGAAGCGGCGGCAGTGAGTGCCATGGGAGACCCGGAAGAACTGGGCCGGGCCCTGAATGAAAGCCACAGTCCCCTGCTGGGCTGGTTCCAAATCTGGTTTCAGGCGGTTGTCTGGTTCTTGTCGGCCATCATCGTTATATTTTGCCTGTTCCACCTGCCCGGCACCTTGGAGAACCTGACCGGCAAGCCCGATTCTGTCAGCAGCGATCCCGCCCTCTACTTTGAGCGGCATATCCACCCGGACAATCTTGTGGCTCAGTATGAGACCAATGCTGTCTATCAGGACCCGCCCTATACCTACACCATAAAACAGGTCGGCATTGAGAACTACTCCGGCGCCCGCTATGTGGATTGTATCCTTCAGGTAACGCAATCCAACCCCTGGCTGCGCTGTCCCGCCTTTGGCTATGACTTGTGGGCGGAGGACGATGTGGGCAACCGCTATCCCTCTACCCGAGAGCGGCAGGCTCTGGACGAAACCGTCTTTTCCAGAGTGCAGGCCAGCACCCCCATGGGTGATTTCCCCTTTGCCACTCATTACTGCCTCACCGTCACCAACGTGGACCCGGCAGCCACCCAGTTGACCTTCCGCTTCGACCGCTATGGAGAGGTCCGTCTCTCCCTCACCGTTCCGCTGAAGGGAGGCGAAGCAGATGGCTGAACGTCCTATTTCCCAGCGGGGCCGCAAATGGCGCATCCTGCGGGACGCTGTGATTCTGCTGCTCACTCTGGTTTTCCTGGCTGTCACCCTGGATTTCCCCATGTTTACCGCCAGACAGGCCCTGCGGGCCACCCAGACCCGGTATTACTGGGAGGACGGCCAGGTGGTGGCCGATCTGGGGTCCGGCCCTCTCTACGACCGCCAGTACCTGCTGCGCATGGGAAACTGGTACGCCTGGTGCGGTCTGTCCCGGGAAGGGCTGCTCTGGGACTCCGGCACGCTCGTATCCCTTTACCGGGACCCGGAACAGCCGCTGAGTGCCGTCACACCCCACAATCTGGGTGTTGTTCTGGTGTTGGCCGGCGACCCGGACATTGTCCAGGTGGAGGTGGAATACCCGGTGCTGCTCTCCGAGTCGGACGCCGGCAGGGTCTATGACCTGAATACCCTCCGCCAGGGCCCGGTGGCAGAGGGCTGCTTCTGGTTTCAGCTCACCGGAAACCTGCTCCCCGCCTATCAAATGGACCGTATCCGCCTCCGCGGCTACGACGCTGACGGAAAGCTGATCTACCAATCCCCCGAACCGGAATCCTGGACGACCCGCTATGAATTGAGGTGAGTGTATGGCCTCCAAACCCTTTGATACCTTCTGTTATCAGGTGTGCTCTCTGATTCGTTGGAAGCCCGCCCGGTATGCCGCCTGGGCAGAATTAAACGCCCATCTGGAGGACCACGCCGCCGCGCTGGAGGAACAGGGCATGGAGTCCGAGGATGCCGCACGCCGGGCGGTGGAAGCCATGGGGGACCCCTACAAGCTGGGGCATCAACTGGACAAGTGCCACAGCCCCCTGGTCCCCCGACTGTCCCGCATTTTTGCCCTGTCGGCTCTGGCGGTGCTGCTCCTGAGTCTGGTGATCGGCTTTCGGGCAGGTACCGGCCTCTTCGCCCTCTCTGGTGTCTTTCCCCAGCCGGAATCCCTGGTCGATCAGGACCGCGGTACACTGGAGGTCTCCGGCTCCGCCGTGGGCGGCGGCCAACTGTCCGGTTATCATATCTCGCCTTCGGGAGAGGCCGGCCTGGTCCTCCTCTCCCTGGCCTGCCCGGAAGAAAAACCGCGGCAGGAATACCTGCTCCAGTGCCCCCTCAACATCACCCAATGGCAATTCTGGAAGCCGCCCTTGAATTTCCTGCGGGGCGAACTGTCCTGGACCGATGATGCCGGCGGCACCGGCTCAGCCATCATTTCCGAGCCGGTGAAGCACAGCCTGCTAGGCAGCTCCACCGTACTGGAGCTCCAAAATCCCACACCCGGCGCCCGACAATTTACTCTTACCCTTAACACCCCAGAGGAAAGCGTTACCATCTACATCACCTTGCAGGAGGAGGTGCCCCCGCTGTGAGTCGATTCCGCTATGTGATCCTGCCCCGGCTGCTGCTGGCCCTCAGTACCCTGGCTCTGCTGGCCGCCCTGTTCCTGCTGTGGGTAAGTCTGGAGCGGCCCATGCCCACCATTGGCCTGGCCTGCGCCCAGGCCGGTCCCGCCAACGGCTTTACCGGCGGGGAAGTGGTGGCCTCCGGTCCTGTCCGACTGAATCAAGCCGAACCGGATACCGACGCCTGGGCAGTGCTTCGCTCCGGCGACACTTACGCCGTGGCCAACTTAAAGCGCACTGCCGGTCTGCTGTGGACGGTACCCGGCTATGATCTGCACATTCTCCCTGGGCTGGACGAGTATACCCTTTACCCCTGGCACACAGCCAACTCCTTCTACTCCTACATAGACGATACCGACCCCGCCTCTGTTCATCCGGTCATAGAAAGCGAACTGATCCCGCTGGCCATCTGCACTGATCCCGCGGTAATCCGGGTAGAGGGGGAGTTTCTGTGGCTGGGATACTGGGAGGATCCCCAGGAGGCCCTGGCTGACCGGGGCGTATCCATCTCCTGGTCCTCCGCCGGAAATGGCGTGTGGGCGGGAGAGCCCGTTACCTCTCCCACTCCCGCCCTGCCTGACGGCAGCGGTCACAGCGGCACCCTGTCCATCTGGCTCCGTGGCTACGACGCCGACGGCAATCTGGTCTGCTCCTACGATCCCACAAATTCGGAATGAGGTGAGTCTCCTATGAAGCCGCCCTTCGAGCACTTCTGCGATCAGGTGTGTGCATCTATCCGCTGGCCCCCTGCCCAGCGTCTGGCCCGGGAGGAGCTGACCGCCCACCTGGAGGACCACGCCGCCGCTTTGGAGGAGAAGGGGATCTCTGCTGAGGAGGCCGCAGTCCAGGCTGTGGAGGCCATGGGAGATCCGGAAGAGATCGGTCGCCAGCTGGACCGCTGTCACAGCCCACTGCTCCCCCGGCTGTCCAAAATCTTTGCCCTGTGCGCCTGCGCCCTCTTTCTCATCGGCTTCTGCGCCAGCGTTCTGCATCAGACTGGTCTCTTCCGCTATGAAACCGTACTGCTGCCCCCTCCCACCCTGCCCGGTTGGAACGATGGAGACCTGCTCTGCGAGGGAGAAGCCCAGGGCAGCGGCCATGTGGGCGGCTATGCCATCCAGGCCAAAGACGCCGCTCTGGTCCACCGCCCCAGCACCAAATTCCGTCCCTCCAAGCTGGAGATCCAGGCCGTCGTCACCGTCTCCCACTGGCAGCCTTGGCTGGACCACCTGACCCCCGCCATCCCTGCCATCTGGACCGACTCCGACGGTGCCTCCGGTACGGTCTCCTGTTATTCCACGGACTCCACCCTCCTTGCCCAGAACTGGCATCTGGTTCTGGAGGCCCCCACCCCCGGCTGCAGCTGGTTCTCCGTCACTCTGGGCAGGCCCGGCGATCAATGCACCCTTGAAATCACTCTGGATGAGGAGGTGCCTCCGGCATGAAACACTTTCGCTATTACATTCTGCCCCGCCTCCTGCTGGTCCTGAGTATCATAGCCGCTCTGTTCTGTCTCTTCTTCCTGTGGCTTTCACTGGATGCCCCGCTCCCCTCCCCGGCCGCCATCTGCGCCCGGATAGATCGGGAAAACTACAGCTCCGGCGGCGAGATCGTGGCCTCCGGCCCCATTGATATGACGGAGGAAGGGATCATTATCAAAAGTGATTATACCGACCGGGACTGCTGGTGGTTCATACGCCGCAGCGGTGATCGCTTTCAGCTCCAGGTGCTGGAGCGGATGGCTGGGTTCCTCTGGCGCCCATTGGACCGCGCTGCCAATGGCCTTTCCTATCAGCTCTCCCTCCAGGATCAGCCCATGGGATGTACCTTTGATGTCTTTCAGCTGACCTCCATGGATGGTCCCCCCGGCCTGGATGCCTATAAGGTTATCCCCATCCTCCTCTGCGCAGACCCCGCCGTGGTGCGGGTGGAGGCCCAACTGGTTGCCCTGTCGGAAGAGGACTGGGCCGATCCCCAGGCCGCCATCGCCCAGCGCGGAGTCTCCCCCACCTTTACCAAGGCGGGAGATGGGGTATGGGTCGGTCCCTCCCCCTATGTCCTGATCCCCTGGGCATCCCCCAAGAACGGCGGCCATTTCGTGGCCTTCTGCCAGGGCTACGACGCCGCCGGCAATCTGGTCTGCTCCTACGATCCCACCGAAGACAGGGAATGAGGTGAATCCGCCTTGTGCCAGCCATTTGAACAATTCTGCGACCAGGTGTGCTCTGTCATCCGTCTGCCGCTGGCCCAGCGTCTGGCCCGGGAGGAGCTGACCGCCCATCTGGAGGACCACGCCGCCGCACTGGAGGAACAGGGCATGGAACCCGAGGAGGCCGCACACCGGGCAGTGGAGGCTATGGGAGATCCCTATCAGATCGGCCATGAGCTGGACCGCTGCCACAGCCCCCTGTTTCCCGGCCTGACGGCCCTGTTCACCGTGCTGGGCATCATGCTCATTCTGGTCAGCACCGTGGCCAGCGGCCTGCATCAGACCGGCCTGTTCGCCCATGACTCCCTGCTCCCACCCTCCTGTACCCTTCCCGCTCAAGTCAATGAGACCCTGGTGGTCTCCGGCTCCGCCTCCGGCGGCGGAACAGTGGGCGGCTATACCATAACTGCCCACGACGCAGCCCTGGTTCGCACGCCGGACTACCCGAATTTCCCCTCCCGGCTGGAGGTCCAGGCCTCCCTCTCAGTCTCCCACTGGCAGCTGTGGCTGGATAACCTGGAGCTGTACGAGGTACCGTATACCTGGATCGACTCCACCGGCGCCACCGGAGAGGCCTATTGCTTCACCTTGTCCACCTCGCCTCTGACCGCCAGCGGGTATCTCGCCATCACCAATCCCACCCCCGGCGCCCAATGGTTCACCGTCACGCTGGGCAAACCCGGCGACCAGGTCATACTCCGCATTGAGCTGGATGAGGAGGTGCCGCTGTCATGACCCATTTCCGCTATTACACCTTACCCCGCATCCGCTGGGCCTTGAGCATCCTGCTGCTGTGCCTGGGACTGCTCTCCGCCTGGGCAGCCCTGGATACCCCCCTTCCCTCCTCCGCCGCCGCGTGTGGGCGTCTGAACCGGGAACACTATGTGATAGATAACACCATCCTGGCCTCCGGCCCCATCCAATACCAGGAGATCCGGGGTGACTATGTACCAAAAAACACCTGGTGGTTTGTGGGCCGCCAGGGGGACACCGTGCAGTTTTATACCCTGGATCGGCTGGCCGGTTTCCTGTGGCGGCCTGCGGATACCCTTCCCTTTTGGCAGTTGGATCTCACCCAGCTGGAAGATCCCATTTACTGCAATCTGTTCGGCTCTCAACCCGATATTGGTCTTGGTTATGAGGCCACCCCTGTGGTGATCTGCACCGACCCCAGGGTGGTGCGGGTGGAGGCCCAGCTAATCTCTCTGGGTACCAGTGAGCGGGCCGATCCCCAGGCCGCCATCGACAGCCGCGGCGTCTCCCCCACCTTTACCCAGGTGGCCGACGGCGTGTGGGTTGCTCCCTCCACCCTGGCACCCGGCCCATCCGATGACAGCGGTGCGGTCTGGCTGGCCTGGTGTCAGGGCTATGACGCCGACGGCAATCTGGTCTGCCAGGATTCCCCCACCTCCTAAAGTGTCAAAAGACGGCCCGCAGAATGCGGGCCGCCTTTTATTCCACCATTTTCTCCAGTTCCTCCCAGGTGGGTCCCAGGGCCTCGATCTCTCCCCAGGTAGAGAACTTTTCTTCCATCCCGCCCCAGGTGATGTACCAATACACATATTCAATCCCCAGATGGGCAGGCAGAATACTCTCAATGATCTCCCTCAACTCTTCAAACCCATCGGGGATTCCGGGCACATCAGGGAAGTAGACTTCCACCTGTCCCGCCTTCCCGGTCTCCCGGGCCTGAGCGTTGATGCCGCAGCCTTTCAGATTGTCATTGATAGCCGTCAGGGTAAAGCTGTCCCCGCCGATGCGGAGCAAGGCGGCCAAAGCCGCCCGCCGCATTTCCAGATCGGTGGTCACCGGCCGCCGGGCCAGCAGGCTTTCCACAGCCTCCAGCCCCCGGTCCTCCGCCGTGGAGAGCAGCATCTCCCGCTGGATCTCCTCCAGACCGGCTTCCACGCGGTCCAGCGCCTGACCCTGGGCCTCCAGCTCCCCGCCGTTGGCAGTACCCTCCAGTTCGTATACCCGCAGGGGCCGCAGCAGTTCCTTCAGATATTGTGCGTATCCGCTCATGCCGTCCCCTCCGACCGGGTGACCGAGAGGCTGTTCAGCTGGGGCAGCACATCGCGCTCCACTGTCACATCAGCGGCGGGAGCGGCGATGGTGTAGTTTTCCACCCCGTCCACCTCATAGATCAGCTGGCCCAGCTTGGCCCGCAGGATACTCTGGCCCAGCCGCTGGCCGTTGAACCAGCTCCGAATGGACTGTTCCACACTCTGCCGCACCGTCTCCCCGTCCCGGTTGGCCGCTGCCTGGATCTGAACAGTCACATCCACATTCTGTACCTCTGGGGCACGCACCTGCACATCCACGGCGATCTCCCGCCGCTGCTCAAAATAGGCCTGCAATTCCTCCAGCAGTTCCTCACCGGGCACTCCGGCAGCGGTAGCCACCACCACGTCCACCGAGCCCACCCCTCTGGGCCGGGACACCACCGCCGCAGCCGCCACCTGAGGAAAGGACATGGCGCTCTGCTCATAGTAGGCGGCGTTGGCGCCGTTTGGCATCCGCTGGAAGGTCTCCAGCACTCTGGCCCGCAGGGTCTCGTCGTCCTCTGCATCCAGGCCGCCGGAAAAACCCTCCGGGTTGGTGCACCGGCTGATCCCCACCGGGGCCACCGCCATGGCCCGGATGGTACCCGCCGCCACATTGCCCGCCGTCCCCGGTTCCAGGGCGGTTGCCGGGGCGTCCACCTGTGTCTCACCGGCCTGGAGGGTGACCTCCTGAGTGGTCTCAAAGCGGATCAGCCCCGCCGTCATACACACCGTCCCCTCCGGGATGGTCAGATCGGCCTGGGCGGCGCTGTCGGTCTGGAAACGAATGGTCCCCTCCGCCGCCACGGCCCCACGGCGTTCCAGTCCCCGCAGCTGGGCGTGCTTGTCCAGATACTCTCCCTCCGCGCTCTGGGGAAAGCACTGGCGGTTCACCCAGTCGGCCTGGATGTATAAGGCGTAGATCTGGGCAGCCACGGCGTACAGCCGTACCGCCATATCTCCGTCTCCGGCCAGCGCCACGCCGGTTTCCCGCTCAAAGATAGCCGTCATCTCTCCATAGATATCGTCAATGGATCTCACCAAATCCCTCCCGTCTCAACCGTCAGCTTCAGCTCCTCCCCCTGCCACGCCAGCGCCACCTCCATGGTGCCGTCCTCCTCCAGGCTCACGGCGGTCACCGTCAGGTCAGGCTCATCCTCCAGGGCCTGGGCCACATACTGCCGGGCCAGGTTCTGCCGCTGGGCGGGCTTGCAGCGGCCCAGCTGGTAGAGCTGGCTGCCCAGGTTGGGCAGAAAGGGGAAGCTGTCCCGGGGAATGGACAGCTTCCACAGCACCCGCTGGAGCAACTCCTGGCCGCCTTCCGCTCTCCGGTAGCCGCCCCCCTCGTCGGGCACATAGTCGCCGTCCCGTACCATCAGTTCCATCCGCTCACTCCCTTGTCATGACCTCCTTGCCGTTGACCAGCAGTTTGCCGGTCACGGACACCGTGCCGTCCCGGCCCAGGCGAATGGAGGTGCCTCCGCTGTAGAGCAGCACCTCACCTTCCGCTACGCCGTACTTCTCAGCACACCGCGCCCCCGCCACGCAGGGGGCCTCGCCGTCGGCGCCGGTCTTAAGGACCAGCACCTGTTCCCCCCGCATGGGCCGCCATACATAGCCGCCGGGGGCAAATACCGGCAGGTCCCGACGCTCTCCGTCCAGGCACACCCCCGCCGGGTCGCCCCCCAGGGTAACGGTGCCCACCTGAGAGCCGCCATCTTTGCTTCTACGCCGCTGCTGCTGCGCCAGCCACATTTCGCTTCCCTCCTACTTCAATGCCGCCGGGTCCCCCAGCACCAGCCGGGTATAGGTCCCATTTTCATCCATTCCGCTTACCATTTCGGCTACCCGCCAGGTACCCCGGCCCACCGGTTTGTTCAGGTGAACCTCCACCAGCTCTCCCGGCCAGGCCACAAAGGCTCCGGGCAATTCCAGCTCCAGCTGCCGCAGCTCCTCCGCCGACCGCTCCAGCTGGTAGCTGCCGGAATAGCGCATGGTCTGATAGCTGCTCTTCCCCGGCATGGTAAGCACCCTCCGGCACCTTCCGCCCCGCCGGGCAAAGCCCTGGTTCTCCACCGTCTGCACCGCCCCGGTGGTTCTGTCCCGCACCAGGATCTGGGACAGCACGCCGTACCGCTGATCCCGCAGGGTGAGGGCGGTCACTCCCGTGTCCTCGGACAGCACCAGCTTCTCCCCGCTTTCCCAGGGAGTCGCCACCAGCCGCCCCAACCGGTCGAACCGGGGGGTGATCCCGCCGTAATACCGGCAGAACTCATAGACCACCTGCCACTCGCTGCTTCCCACCGCCACGGAAAAACCGGGTACGGCGGTAAGCTTGGCCCCCGGCGCCGCCTCCACCCCGTAGGGGGTCACATGGTCCCGCAGGATGTCCTGCCAGGTGGCCACCTGGTAGTCCATACCCAGGGCCTCGTTGTCCAGCAGGCGAGCCGCCATGCTTCGACCAGATATGGTCAAAAAACCACCCTGTTCGTCCCAGCCTCGCTCGCACTCGTCCACCACGCCGGTAAATACCCGCTGGCCGCTCTCATCAGCGGTAAAGCGCACCGCCTCCGCCAGCAAATCCTCTTCCGGCTCCCACAGGCAGCGCACCTCAAAGCTGTCGCAGGGGGTGCCCAGCCCATACTGAAACTTCCATTCCGTTATCTGGGGCAGGGCGATCTGACTCTTATTCCAGCCGTGCAGTACAGCCTCCATCACGCCACCCGCACTTTCTGGCCCGGATAGATCAGGTTGGGATTTTTGATCTGGGGATTGAGGGCAATCAGTTTACTCAGACCAACCCCATGCCGCCGGGCGATGCCCCATAGGGTGTCCCCCCGTACCACGGTGTACCACTGCTTGCCGGTGGAACCATCCTGGGCAGTCCCTCCCGTCGTTCCGCCAGAGGTGGTGGTCACTCGGGTGCCCGTGCTGTGCCCGCCGAACTCCTCCCAGAAAGTGAAGGTGTACTTCACATAGTCCGCTCTGGGCTCCTGACTGAGGGAGAGCTCCACAAAATAGGCGTTGGCCGTCTGCCATACCGGATGGACCAGGATACCCGGCCCCTCGTTGTAAAAGACGGTGGCCAGCTTCTTGAACTCATCGTAGGCCCCCTCCCCCATAAACTCTCCTTCTCCTCGCATGATGCGGTAAGAGGGTCCCAGATCCTGCAGGGCATAGTGGCCGAAGGGCACCTCTCTGGCCCCTACCTTCCGCTTGAAGGCGATGGAATACACCCTGGGATTGTGGGGCCATACATAGTTTTTATAGCGCATTGCCGCCAGTCTCACAGCAGTTGAAACCCCCCGTCAAATCTTCGTGCGTCCCGCCGCACCAGCCGGTCCAGCCGCCGCAGCGCATCCTCGCCGCCGTTCTGTTCTCTGCCCGGCGGCTCCAATGTCACCACTTGGGTCTGCCGCTCCGCTGCCGGAAGGCCCGCCAGGCTGATCCGTACCGCCTGATCCAGCTCCCGGACAGCCTCCGTCCAGGTCCGGTCAGGCTCCGGCCCGCCATCCGTCCGGCGCTCCCCGGCCTGACCCAGTACGTCCAGCCCCGCCGCCCATCGGCGGATCTCTCCGCCGGTGACAGTTCCGGAACCGCCCGCCGTCAGAGCCAAGCCGCCCCAGTCTCTGCCCTCCAGACCGGACAGGACAGCCTCTTCCGTGTTCTCTCCGCTCTGTCCGGCCTCTTCTTCTCCCACAGCGGGAAGGGGGACACGCACCGGACCGGCCTCCCAGGTCCCATCCCTTTCCTCCCGCTCCAGCTGCTGCTCCAGCAGCTGTCCAATATAGTCGATCATGCCTGCTCCCCCCGCATCAGCCGTTCAAACCGCTCCTGATCGAAGGAGGCGTTCTGTTCACCCACGGTGGCTCCCGCTGGCTGTCCGCATACCGGGCAGCAGGACTCCTCCGCCTTCTGCCGGCAGGAGGGACACAGCTGCTCCAGCACTTCCTCCCGGTCCAGCATTAGGTTGAGGGCGCACCACAGGTAGTCTCTGGCCTTCATTTTTTGGGCCCGCTCCTCCGTGGGAAGGGCCCCAAATGTCTTGAGCACACGCCAGCGAAGGCGCTCATAAGGCGTATGCTCCAGGCTTTTTTTAGGGCCCGGGCCTCCTCCTCCCCATCCTCAGGGGAGGGATTTTCCGCCCGGTCCAGCGCATCCCACAGCCGGGCCAGCTGGGCCACCTCCCGGGCGCTGAGGTGTTCCAGCACCGCCCGGCCGGATTGAAACACCGGCTTGCCCTCCTCCTCCAAAGCCCGGGCCAGCAGGCAGGCGTTGGCGCACAGGGCCCGTTCCCCTTCGCCCTGGGCCAGTTCCTCTCCCTCCCGCCGTGCCTCCAGCACCTCCAGGGCGGAGAGCAGCCGCAGCTGGGTGCCGTCCTCCAGGGTTAGCCTGTCCCTCCGGCTCAGCAACGATTCCATACCCGTCTCTCTCCTCATACCGCCGTCTCAATCCGCTTGGCCGCCACCACCGTGATCTTTTCCACCACCATGGCGCCCAGAGCGCCGGTCTCGCCGATGGCGCTCCACTGGCAGCCGGAGTAGATGATCTTCCGGTCGGGCTTGCAGATTACCAGGCTGAAGTCCTCCAGGTCGTGGAAGTTGATGCCGTCCCGGATGGCCTCGTCGGTGGCGTACAGCCGGGTCAGCTCCAGCACATGGGTGCGCGGGCCGGGGATAGTGGCCACCGGTTCCTCCTCTCCGAAGGCCTCCACACTCTGACTGGAGCGGGTGGTCTTGGCGGTATAGCTCTGGACTACCGCCACCTTCTTCCCGTCGATCTCCAGATAGATGTCGCTGCTGGTGGGAAAACCAGAAATTCTCATGTTCTTCCCTCCTTATACCGTGATGTGGGCGGTGAGCCAGATCTGGTTGAGGCCGTGGGCCACCGTAAAGGTAAAGTCCACCAGACAGACGGTGGGATTTTCCGTGTCCGCCTCCACCGTCACCTGATCGTAGCCGGTAATGATCTCCCTGGCCAGCTTGTTCTCCAGCTCCAGCACCACCTGGGCGCGGATGGCCCCCCGTGTCTGCTCGGTGTTCTTGGTCCTGCGGAACTTGGCCCGCAGGGCGTTTCGGATGGTGGGGATCACGTCGTCCACAATGCGTATAGTGGTCAGTTCCCGCCAGGTGGCGTCCTCCACCTCTCCGGTCTTGGTGCGGGTGGTGACGCCCCGCACCACGCTGACCACGCCGCTCACATTCTCCAGGGGGGTGACGCCGCCCCGCACCAGGGTGTCGATCTCGGTGTCGGCGTACCGGGCTTCCATCCCCTCCAGGCCCTTCAATTCCGCGCCCCCCAGAGGGATGGCGGGGTCGCTCTCTCCCGCAATGGCCCCCGCCACCGCAGCAGCAGCCAGGCCGGTGTCGTCGCCGGGGGCCGCCAGCACCACCCGCTCGCTGTTGAGCCCTTCCGCCCGCTGGACCAGTGCCTCCACATTCTCGCTCTGGGCGCCGCCCACCACGGCGATGCGCTCCCGGCGGGCCTGAGATGCGTCGCAGACACTCTGCCGCAGAGCCTGCTGGACGGTCAGTTCCGTGCTGTCGCACACTACCACAGAGATATCCTCCTCTGCCGCCAGCAGGTCAAAGGCGCCCTGATAGTCCTCCTCTCCGTTCACCGGGGCCGCCACCACCTTGGCCGCGCCGTTGCGGAACAACACCTGCACCAGTTTGGTCAGGTTCTCTTCCTGACCAAACTGGGTGACCGCGTCCTCATAGCGGTTGAGGGTGTACAACTTGCCGCTCTCCCCCTCGGTAACCAGGCCCACCAGGCCCACCGTACGGCCGCCGCCGCTGCCGCTGATCACAGTGGAGGCGTCGTAGCTGGAGTATACTCCAGGCCGTTCATGGATCGTCATACTCAAATCCGGCTCTCTCCTCTCACAATAAAGTCCAGGAAGGTGCCGCCCTCCTGGGCCACCGCATACAGGTAGCCCCGGCATACCGCCTCCACCGTCCGGTGGTAGAGGCCGGCCCCCTGGTCAAATTCCGTCTCTCCGCAGGAGAGTTCCTGGAGGGTGAGGCCGGGCGGTCCCTCCCGCTGCAAGGCCTCCGCCATCCGGTCAAAGGTCTCCTGGATGCCCGCCGCGCCGCAGCCCTGTGGGGCGTACAGATCCAGCCCGAAGGTGAGGACGATCTTCCTCCCGTACAGCTCCTGCCACTGTCCGCTCTCCTGATCGTACCGCTCTCCCAGATAGTCCCGGAATCCCTCCGGTCCCCCCTGGCAGGCCCGGAGGGAGATGGCCGCCACCACCCCGTCTCTCCGGGCCCGCCTCATCTCCGGGTAGGCGCATTGGGCGTCGATCCCCTGCTCCTGCAGATAGTCCGCCATCCGCTCCCGGATCGTTCCAAACTCCATTGCTCTCCCCCGCTTTCCGTTTCTCTATCCGTAGGGGCGACCTTTATGGTCGCCCGCCAAACTGCTCCAGATTCCCCTCAGTCCCTTACCGCCAAAAGCCCCCACCAGTACACCAGCTCCTCCCCCAGGTAAACCGGCTGGGCGCTGCGTACCGTAAAGGTCTGGTTTCCCCAGGCAATATACCCGTCGCCCAGCTCATCCAGGGCCATGTCCGGTCCGCCCAGGCAGATCCAACGGTCCTGCCGCACCAGACCCAGAGGGGTGGGCCGCCGCTGGAAGAAATCCGCCCCCTTCTCCTGAACGGGCTGGAGGAAGGCCCGGCACGCCGTGCCCTCCTCCTGTCCCTGCCGGTAGAGGGTGACGGTCTGACCATATCTGGATAAAATCTGTCTCCAGCGGTCGGTCATCCCTCCACCCCCCGAAACAGAAATCCCCGGTCCATCAAATAGGGCCCCAGCACCGTCTCGCCCTGGAGCCGGAGGGCGGCGGAGCGCTCCCGACCCTGAACGCAGTCTGCCTCTCGGATGGTGACGCTTCCGGCGGTAAACTCGGTCCCACCGCCATACTGGCCTCCGGCCAGCCCTGCCAAGGCCACCCAGGCGCACCCCAGTACGAAGGCCGAACCGCAGTCCTCCGGCGTCACTCCCTCCCTCAGCCGTCCGGTCATCTCCTCTGCCGCAATACGGCACAGGGCCTCCAGCGCCGGACCCTGGCTGTCGTCCACATGGCCCAGACTCTGGGCCATCGCCATGATCTCCTCCATCATTTCAGCTTCAGCACCTTGGCGGCGTCGGTAAACAGCTTGGCGAAGCCGGAGATGCTGGTGATGGCGGCCCGCTCCAGCTGGCGGTCGATGAGCTTGTCATACTCCACCATCACATCGGAACCCTGCACCATCTCCAGAGCGTAGTTCTTGTCCAGGCCGATGAGTTTACCGCTCTCCAGGGCAGAGGTACGCAGCAGGGTGGCCCCCAGGGGGGTGGCCAGCTTGCCGGTACCCTGGAAGTTGAGGCCGGTAAGGGGATTCTGGAACTCATCCATCTTGAGCAGCTGGCGCATCATATCGCCGGATACCAGCAGGGTGTTCATCTCGTAGGGGTCAAACTGGGCCCAGAAGTCCACCAGATCGTCGTAGGTCAGGGTGCCGGCGGAGCCGCCGATGGGGTCGGAGCCCACGGTATACTCCTTGGCGGGGTTCTTGTTGCCGTCGCCGTGGAGAAGTACATCAATGGCATCCTCCAGGTGCATCCGGTTGATATGGGCGCCGATCTGCCGCAGGGTGACGGAGAACAGGTCCAGTTTCTGATAGCGGATGGCCTCGTAGGAGGCCACCAGCATCCGGCCCCGCTTGTGGAGCTTGACCAGGTTCTCCTGGGTCTTGACCTGGGTCTGGGGGATGGCCGCGCCCTCCTCCACATGGCGCAGGGCCTTCTGGTCATCCTCAGGCACCGATGCAATGGAGCGGTAGTCCATGCCGTCGAAGCGGGTGACGGCGGCGGTGATGTGGGGCAGCAGGTCAGCCTCCTCCATGCCCTGGCGCACCGACCGGGCGATGTACTCGGGGAAGAGGACGGCGGACTGGCTGGTGGAGAAGAATTTTTCCACCACGTCGCTGCCAGCACCCTTCACCTTGATGTCAAATCGCTTGAGCTGACGCTGATAGGCGTCCAGGCCCTCCAGAGGAGTGCCCTTGTACTGCTCGGAAGGGTCCTCCCGCTCCAGCACCTGGGTAAAAGTGCGGCCCGCCTCGTTGTACATACCCTTTTCCAGTCTCAGATTGTCAAACCGATAGCTCATATTCCCATCCTCCCTTTCTTACAGACAGATCACGGCCGCGTCAGTCTCCACGCGCACCACCAGGTACTCCACACCGGCGGAGTCATCCTTCTTCACGCCGCCGGAACCGTCGGCGGACAGCTTGCACCAGCCGGCGGTAATGCTGCCGCCGCTGGTAGGCACCTTTACCAGTCCGCCCAGCTGGACGGCGGCATAGCCGTTCTCGGCAGACAGAGCCACACCGCAGAACTTCTCGCTTGCGGAACAGGCACCCACCGTACCATCCTCCGTTACCTTGACTACCTGACCGGCGGACACACCTTCGCCGCAGGCAAAGGTAGCCACCACTTCGCCGATACCTTCAAAGGAAATCTTGCTGCTCATTTTTTTGCTCCTTTCTTTTCGTAGGGGCGGCCTTTACACCGCTCTCAGATCAAAAATGCCCCGTCCCGTCCCTCTGCCGGGACCTGCCGCTCCCAGGCGGGCAGTTGGGTCTCCACGCCCCAGGCCTTGTCCACCTGGACCTCAAAGGCCTTCTTCAGCGCGTCCAGTTCGGGCTCCTCCAGCTTCCGAACGATGCCCTTCAGCGTCTCCTGCTCCAGGGCCAGCCCGGCCACGCCGCCCAGGCGTACCACCTCGTCCTTGAGCTGCTGGAGGTACTTGCGCCCCAGGGCGGCCTCCCGCTCCAGCCGTTCCATGTCCTGCCTCATGCTTTTCATCACCCCCGCGTTTTTCTGGGCCGGCACCGCCACAAAGGACCACTCGTAGGCGTCGGTGGCGTGGACCAGATCGGCCCAGCACAGCTTGCCGCCGTATTCTCTGCCCTTCTCATGGGCACACCGGCTTCTGTCATGGATGTTCTCTCCGCAGATGGAGCATTTGGCCTCCTCCACCGCGCAGCCCACGCTCACCTCCTTTTTGATGCCGCCCTCGATCTCCGCGATCAGGTCCTTGTTGCTCTCGGTGCGCAGCATATAGGCATAGCCTTTCAGGTAACACAGAGCATCCCCCGCCGCCGTGCGGACGCTCTCATCCCGCACCAGCTCGGTGCGATAGATGCGTGCGGTCTGGCCCACGGCGCTCCACTGGTGATCGAAGATGCCGCTCTTTCCCACAAAGAGGGGGGCCAGCTCCTCCAGGGTCTCCGCCGGGAACCGCTCCCCGTCCCGGTCAACCTCGTTGTCGCACAGCCGCACAGCGAAGGTGTATACCTCCTCCTCCGTCAGCTTCTTGCGGCTCATGGCGTTGATGAGCCCCAGCTCGGTCTGGTCCAGGGCGGCGCTCTGGTCCACCCCAGCCTGCTTGTTGATGTTCATACCGTCTCTCCCTTCTCTCTGGCCTCATTGTCCATCTCCACGGTTCTGGCCTGCTGCCAGTAGAGCTGAGCTCTGGCCTCCTCCACCAGGTCCTGGAGGTTCACGTCCGCCCAGTCCACACTTACCTGAGGCCGGTAGCCGTGGAGGGTGAGCCATAATTCACAGATCCGCTCCACCACCGGCTCCAGCCCCCGGCGAATGGCGGTGATCTCACTGGTCATCATATCTGCCTGCTGGGTACTCATCCGCTCGGTGGAGGACCAGGACAATCCCAGCAGGAAGGGCGGGATGCCGGTGCGGGACACCAGCTGCTCCAGGATCTGCCGCACCGGCACCTCGCTGTCCAGCACCTGGTTGTCAGCGCCGATGACTTTGATGTCCACATCGCCCACCGCCACAAAATCCCGGACATTGCCGTGCTTGCCCGCCTGCATGGCGGCGGACCACTCCCGGGCGATCTGGCGGCTGCGCTCCTGCACCATGCTCTGATCCAGAGGATTGTCCCCCGGCTTGTATACCACCGCGAAGCGGACATTGCCCATCCGTTCCCAGTTCATGCCGATGGCCTGATAAATTTTGAGTAAAATTTCAGTCAGGAAGGGCATGGACCGCAACAAACTCACCCCGTAGGGGCTGTCCGTTTCAGGCTGAAAGGGGGTGAAGAGGAGCAGCTCCTGCCGGGGCAGTTCCCGCATGGTACCGTCGGTCCCCCGGCCCCAGATGGCAAACTCCATGGGGGTGGCCCCCTCCTTGATTTCAATGTCAGCCACATTGCCGCAGAGCAGAGCGGCAATGTCCCGCCGCCTGCGGTCGGGCACGATCTCCCCCACCGCCCGGCCGCAGGTAAGCATGGAGTCCAGATAGCAGTCCAGGAAGGACTGGATGCCCCGCTGGCCCCGTCCGGTGTCCACGTGCTGTAAAAACCACTCCAGCTCCTCCTGAGCCCGTTTGTCTCCGCACTCCACCTTTACCCCGCCCGCCAGCCGGATCAGCTTCCAGATAGCGGCGTCCACAATGGGCACCGCCTCCCGAATGCTGCGGTAGAGGGCAATCTCTCCCTGCTGCAGGGGCACATAGCCGTCCAATACCCCGAAGGGGTGCCTGCCGCCCTCCCGGATCTGAACAGCCAGTCCGCCGCTCTCCGGCCCACTTTTCTTATGGAACAGTCCCATAACCACACTCCTTCATTCCGGTTTTTGTAGGGGCGGCCTTTATGGCCGCCCGCTTTCATCCTCTCAAAACCGCCCCCGCTCCACGCACAGCCCACCGAAAAATCCGCTCTCGCCTCCCGCCGCCACCGTGGCGGCGAAATACCGGATATCGTCCATGGCGTGGTCGTGGACCTTCTGTACCCGGTCCCCCACCGCCTTCTCATCCCAGCAATAGAGGGAAAATTCCCGGATGGCATCGGCGCAGGGAGCGCAGATTACCAACTTACCCTGCCGTAACAGATCGGCGGTGATGCGGATACCGGCCAGCACATCGTTGTTGGCCTTTTCTACCCGCCAGCCCTGCCGCCGCAGCAGCTCGATAAAGCTGGCGGCGGAGGGGTCGATCACCACCCGCCGGATGGTCCTCCCTCCCGCCAGCTGCTCCAAGTCACGGGCATACTCTCCGTCAGTTTTCTGCCTGCCCTCCCGCCGAGAGTCGTAGTAAAACTCCTTCACCCGGTACCATATCCCCTTCTGGAGCCCCCAGAGGCCGAAGGAAGAGGGATTTACCGTCCCGTAGTCGCAGGAGATGCACCACTGTTCCATCGCACCCTGGGGCACAGGCTTCACATAGCTCTCGTCAAAAAAGTCGTACACCCGTCCCTCTGCCGCCGCCCACTCTCCCAGTACGAACCGCCGGTAGAAGGTCCCGCTGAAGTTGCGGGTATACCGCCGGATGACCCTGGGGGAGAGGGCCGGGTTGTCCTGCATGGTAAAGTGGAGGTAGAGGGCATTGTGTTCCTCCTTCTTCTGGATCCACTCCTTGTAGAACCAGTGCTCCGGCCCCTCCGGGTTGCAGGAAAACCACATCCGGCTCCCCTCCACCGAACACCGGGCGCAGGCCTGCTCCACAAAGGACCGGGGCATCAGGGCCACCTCGTCCAACAGCACCCCCGCCAGGGTGATGCCCTGGATCAGGGCAGCGCTGCCCTCGTCCTTGCCGCCGAAGAGGTAGAAGGTATTCTCCCGCCCGCCGAAGCGGACGGTAAGCAGATTTTTGGATACCTTCTCCTCCCACTGAAAGCCCAGCTCCTTCAGTACCGGCAGCAGAGAGCCCAGCAGATTGCGCCGCAATCCGGTGACCGTCTTGCCGCACAGGCCGAAGGCCTGACCATGGAAGGTCCGCATGGCCCAGCAGAAGAAGGACAGACCCATGCACATGGTCTTGCCGCTGCGCACCGCCCCGTCGCAGATCAAGGCTTCCCTGTCCCGTACCGCCGGGTCACACCACCAGATAAGCACCTGCTTCTGCTTGGGGGAAAACGTCCGAAACTTCATCTCTCCTCCTCAGCCTTCCGTTCCCATGCCTGAAAGAATTCCGCAACCTG
This sequence comes from Clostridiales bacterium, assembly GCA_022785125.1. Taxonomy (GTDB): domain Bacteria; phylum Bacillota; class Clostridia; order Oscillospirales; family Oscillospiraceae; genus Flavonifractor; species Flavonifractor porci. Next base: position 33,590 of record JALFRA010000035.1, on the reverse strand, counting down.
CTGTTCCTCCTGACCTCCGGCCAGTTCCACCAGCAGTTTGAGTACCGTTAGTCGATCCACCAACTGAATTTCCACAGCTCCTTTGTCGGTACGTTTGAATCCGGTGAGCGCCGTCAAGTCCAGGCTGTCGATCTCCCCAACTTCTCCTTCTTCTAAAAAGGCCAGCTTGACCGCGTCGTTTGCTTTGCACCTGGCCAATTTTTCTATTTGCTTCAACAGCCTGCCCCTCTCACTTTCCACCGCACTCACTCCTCACCCTTGGCGTCCCAGGGCCAAAAGTTGGATGTTTACGTACACCGAAGGAGAAAAAAAGTCAAAAAAAATTTGGGACCGCTCCCTTCATCCCGGAGCAGTCCCAAATTTTGCTTTATTTACTTGTCTGTGTCACCGGATCAGTCGTCCCGGTCGGCATCCCAGTCGATGATCACACCGGTAACCGCGTTGATGTCGCAGTCGTACTCCATGTTGCCGTTGCGCATCTTAATCTCGTACACATACCGGCCATCGTCCCGGTCCAGCTTGCACTTGACCACGGTGGTACCGGCAGGCGCTTTGGCCAAGGCGATCTGCTTGGCCTTGGACTCGCTGATCAGGTCGTCCTGGGTGGCGGTGCCGCTGCTGCCGCTACCCTTCAGGGAGAAGTCATCCCACTCCCGATCATAGGAGAGCACCGCGCCGCTCACCGCGTCAATATCGTAGTCGTACTCAGTATTGCCGGCATAGAACTCTACCTCGTAGTACACCCGGCCATCATCCCAATCCAGTCCAGCCTTCACAAAGATAGCCTCGCTGGCCTTCACGCCTGCATGATTGAGGGCCGCGCTCTTGGCCTTTTCCACCGTAATATAATTGGATGCGCCGGGGGTGGAGGCGATATACTGGTCCTGAGTGGTAAGCACGGCGGTATAGGTAGCGGAATCGTAATCCACCTTCAGGCCGGCGGCCTCGCAGATGGCCCGGACAGGGGCATAGGTGGTGCCGTTGTAGGAGAAGAGGGGCACCTTGTTTCCATCGGCATCCCTGGGTTGGAACCGCGCACCGTTCAGGGTCACCTGAATGTCGTCTTCCACTTTAATGGTTCTGGTAGCCGCCATCGCGGTCATTCCCAATCCCACTGCCAAAGCTACAACCAGCATACCGGACACAAAACCTGTTCCAAATCCTCTTTTCATGTGAAACACTCCTTTACAATGAAATTTTTGATTTCCTTCATGGGCCTCACCGGCCCTTCTGCCTATACAATGGGGCAGGCCGCCCAAATATTGCACAGAATCTGAAAGTTTTTTATTTTTTATTTTTCCGCGAAAAAATCTTGACTTTTTCCAAATATCTTATATAATAATAGGGCTTGTTTGTGACAAGCCATCCTTGCTCCCGCAGAGGGCGGGGGCCATATGTCCATAAGGAGGTGCAAAGAAAATGGCAAAACTCAGCGGTAACTACGAGGTGGTCTACATCCTCAATCCCAACCTGGGCGAGGAGGCCACTGCTGCCATGGTGCAGAAGTTCAAGACTCTGGTGGAGCAGAACGGCACCCTGGCTGAGGTCGACGAGTGGGGCAAGCGCCACCTGGCCTATCCCATCAATGACCTGACCGAGGGCTACTATGTGCTGATGACTTTCGAGTCCAAGCCCGAGTTCCCCCGTGAGCTGGATCGTATCCTGCGGATCACTGACGGTGTGATGCGCTCCCTGATCGTCTGCAAGGACGAGTAAGAGAGGAGAGGCTTCATGCTGAACCGTATTATTCTCATGGGCCGTCTGACCCGTGACCCTGAACTCCGGCACACTCAGACCGGGACGGCCGTGGCCTCCTTCTCTCTGGCTGTGGACCGGGACTTTAAGGACAAGACCACCGGCGAAAAGGCCACCGATTTCATTGATATCGTGGCCTGGCGTCAGACGGCGGAATTTGTCTCCCGTTTTCTCACCAAGGGCCGTATGGCCGTGGTGGAGGGCCGGCTCCAGCTGCGTGACTGGACCGACCGGGACGGCAACAAGCGCCGCACTGCCGAGGTGGTGGCCGACAACGTGTATTTTGGCGACTCCAAGCGGGACGCCGAGGGCGGCGGATATAGCGCGCCCTCCGGCGGCTACGGCACGCCCGGCGGCTATGCGCCCCCCGCGGCCCCTGTTGGCGGCGGCTATTCCGCCCCTGCCGGCGGCGACCAGTTTGCCGAACTCACCGAGGATGACGGCGAATTGCCCTTCTAAACCGAACACAGCGGCGGATGCCGCATCATAAAACAAGCCGGACTATAGGCCCGGAACAAGGGAGGTTTTCCAGTTATGGCTATGGATAGAGAGCGCCCCCGCGGCCGTAAGCGCCGCAAGGTCTGCACCTTCTGTGTGGACAAGGTGGAGCACATCGACTATAAGGACGCCGTGAAGCTGCGTCGGTTCCTGTCCGAGCGGAGCAAGATTCTGCCCCGCCGCACCACCGGCACCTGCGCCATGCATCAGCGTCAGCTCACTGAGGCCATCAAGCGTGCTCGTCAGATCGCGCTGCTGCCCTTCGTGACCGACTAATAGCGTCATTGAACAGCCGGGCCAATGGCCCGGCTGTTTCTTTTTGCTCTGACCATTCTCCAGCATCCCTGTAGGGGCCGATGCCCACATCGCCCCCTCTCTTCCGCCCCGAAACACCTTGACAGCCCGTCCCGGTTGTCATAGAATATTCCCGATGCAAACATCCCGGTGTTTTGTCAAAACCGGAGGTATTACATACAAATCAGACGAAGGAGAACAGACCTGTGATCGAACTGAAACACTTATCCAAGGTCTTTCCCACGGCGGACGGGGACTTTGAGGCCCTGTCGGATATCAACCTGACCATTGGGGACGGGGATATCTTTGGTATCGTCGGCATGAGCGGCGCGGGTAAATCCACCCTGGTGCGCTGCATCAACCTGCTGGAGCGGCCCACCCAGGGAGAGGTCCTCATCGACGGGGAGAACCTGATGGAGCTCTCCCCCGCCCGTCTGCGCCAGACCCGCCGGTCCATCAGCATGATTTTCCAGCAGTTCAACCTGCTGATGCAGCGGACCTGCCTGAAGAACATCTGCTTCCCCATGGAGATCGCCGGCGTCCCGGCTTCGGAGGCCAAAAAGCGTGCTCTGGAGTACCTGGACATCGTGGGCCTGCCCGACAAGGCCAACGCCTACCCCGCCCAGCTGTCCGGCGGCCAGAAGCAGCGCATCGCCATCGCCCGTGCTCTGGCCTCCAACCCCAAGATGCTGCTGTGTGACGAGGCCACTTCCGCTCTGGACCCCACCACCACCCGCTCTATCCTGAAGCTGATCCAGGACATCAATCAGCGTCTTGGCATCACCGTGGTGGTCATCACCCACGAGATGGCGGTGGTGGAGGAGATCTGCACCCACGTGGCCATTCTGGACCACGGGCATATGGTGGAGACCGGCACGGTGGAGGAGGTTTTCTCCAACCCCAAGACCGAGGCAGGCCGCAAGCTGGTATTCCCCGAGGGGGCCCATATCGACCAGTTCCCCGTGGCCAATGTGGTGCGGGTGGTGTTCAACGGCGGCTCCTCCTACGAGCCTCTCATCGCCTCCCTGGCCATCGACTGCGGGGTCAAGGTCAACATTCTGGGTGCCGATACCCGCAATGTGAACGGCAAAGCCTTTGGCTCCATGCTGCTGGGCCTGCCGGAGGACAAAACCGAGGCCTCCAAGGCCATGAATTATCTCCGCGCCCAGAAGGACGTGACTGTGGAGGAGGTGCCCGACTATCATGGATAAGTTTCTGAACCAAATGATGGCCGCCCTTACCGAGCCCGCCATGCAGCAGGAGATGCTCTATGGCATCTGGGAAACCATTTACTCCACCGTGCTGGCCACTGTGCTGGCTTGTCTGCTGGGCCTGATCCTAGGTGTGATCCTGGTGGCCGGCGAAAAGGACGGCGTGCGCCCCCTGCCCGGCCCCCTGATGAAGTTTATCAACATCGTCATCAATATTCTTCGCTCAGTCCCCTTCCTCATTCTGATGATGATGCTCCTGCCCGTGTTCAAGCCCATCATCGGTACCACCATCGGCACCCCTGCCGCCATCCTGCCTCTGGTGGCCGCCGCCGCTCCCTTTGTGGCCCGACTGGTGGAGACCTCCCTGCGAGAGGTGGACAAGGGTGTCATCGAAGCCGCTCAGTCCATGGGCTGTACCCCTTTCCAAATTATCTGGAAGGTGATCCTGCCCGAAAGCAAGCCCGGTCTGGTAGCCGGCTTTGTCACTGCTCTCATTACCATCCTGGGCTACGGCTCCATGGCTGGCTTTATCGGCGGCGGCGGACTGGGTAAAATCGCCATTAACTATGGCTATAACAAGTATAACTACGGTGTTATGTTTGTGGCAGTGGTCCTCATCGTCATTCTGGTCCAGGTCTTCCAGACCATCGGCACCAAGATTGCCGTCGGCCTGGACCACCGCATCACCGACAAGGGCGGCAAAAAACGCCGCTCCAAATCGGTCTCCCATAAAATTGATGCAGAAAAGCGGGAGCCCAACGGCCTGCTGTAAATTTGTGATATCCGGCAAACTATTTGGTTTGCCGGATATTTTTTTAGTCAATGTGACCGCTTGACAGCAACGGCTCTCAGTTGTAAACTAATTGCAACCCAGTGAGAACTGAATACGCCCCTCAAACGCAATGAAGAGAAGAGTAGCCAGAAAGATACGGCACAGAGAGCCCGGTATGGTGGGAACGGGTACGGAAGGTTTTGGTGAAGATGGTCTCGGAGCGGCGCACCGACTACCGCAAGGTATAGGCTGCGACGGGTGCGCCCGTCAGCGCGCAGGAGTATGGCTGTACTCCATAAGGCCCCTGTCGCGAGGCAGTGGTGAAGCAAGGTGGTACCACGAAGCGGAAAGCTCTCGTCCTTGAATTTGTTTCAAGGGCGTTTTTTTGTACTCAAATTTGGGCAGCACTTCAAGAAACGAAAAGGAGAAATGTACCATGAAGAAGTTTGTCTCTCTGCTCCTGACCGGCGCTCTGTCCTTTGGCCTGCTGGCTGGCTGCGGCGGCGGCACCGCCAACACCCCCGCCGGCAACTCCCAGACCCCCGGCGCCGAGAACAGCGCCTCTCTGGAGGGCACCGTCATCAAGGTGGCCGCTTCCCCCACCCCTCACGCTGAGATCCTGAAGGTCGCCAAGGAGGTCCTGGCTGAGCAGGGCATTACCCTGGAGATCCAGGAGTTCACTGATTACATCCAGCCCAACATGGTTACCGAGGACGGCCAGGTGGACGCCAACTACTTCCAGCACATTACCTACCTGAACGACTTCAACACTGAGAACGGCACCCATCTGGTAAGCGTGGCTGACCTGCACTATGAGCCCTTCGGCATCTATGCCGGCAAGACCGTCTCTCTGGCCGACCTGCCTGACGGCGCTGTCATTGGTGTACCCAACGATCCCACCAATGAGGGCCGCGCTCTGCTCCTGCTCCAGCAGGAGGGCCTGATCACCCTGAAGGAAGGCGTGGGTCTCACCGCCACCAAGCTGGACATCGCCGAGAATCCCAAGAACCTGGACATCCAGGAGCTGGAGGCCGCTCAGCTGCCCCGTTCTCTGGACAGCCTGGATCTGGCCGTTATCAACGGCAACTACGCTCTGCAGGCCGGTCTGAACGCCGCCGACGCTCTGGCTGTGGAGTCCACCGACGGCGAGGCCGCTCAGGCTTACGTCAACGTGCTGGCTGTTAAGGAGGGCAAGGAGAACGATCCCGCCATCCAGGCCCTGGTGGCCGCTCTGAAGAGCGATGAGGTCAAGACCTTTATGGAAGAGACCTGGCCCGGCGCCGTCGTTCCCATGTTCTGATTTTCTAAACATCAAAACAAGGCCCGCCATCTGGCGGGCCTTGTTTATTGTCCAAAATTCCTATTGAATTCATAGGATTTATATGGTATGCTGATAACAACCTAAAAAATCACCCAGGAGGATATATACTATGAAGATCGCCCATACCATTCCTGAATTGATCGGTAATACCCCCCTGCTCCACCTGGAGCGCTTTGCCCCTGACAGCATCGTTTGGGGCAAGCTGGAGAGCTTTAATCCCCTGTCCTCTGCCAAGGACCGGGCCGGCCTGTATATGATCCGGGCCGCTGAGGAGGCCGGCCTGCTGAAGCCTGGTGCTACTATTGTAGAGCCCACCAGCGGCAATACCGGTGTGGCCCTGGCCTATATTGGCCGTCAGCGTGGCTATCGGGTGGTGCTCACCATGCCTGAGACCATGAGCCAGGAGCGCCGCTCCCTGCTGTCCGCCCTGGGGGCGGAACTGGTGCTCACTGAGGGAGCCCGCGGCATGAGCGGTGCCATTGCCAAGGCCAAGGAGCTGCTGGAGGCCGATCCCTCCGCCTGGATGCCCGACCAGTTCAATAACCCCGCCAACGCCCAGGCCCATTATGAGACCACCGGCCCGGAGATCTGGCGGGATACCGACGGCACAGTGGACGTACTGGTGTCCGGCGTAGGCTCGGGCGGCACCATCACCGGCGCGGGCCGCTTCCTGAAGGAGCAGAACCCCAACATTAAGGTAGTGGCGGTAGAGCCCGCTGAGTCCCCCGTCCTGTCCGGCGGCCAGCCCGGCCCTCATAAGATCCAGGGCATCGGCGCAGGCTTTGTTCCCGGCACCCTGGATCGGAGTGTGGTGGATGAGGTTCTTACCGTCCCCAGTGCGGAGGCCATTGTCGCCGCCAAGGAGCTGGCCCGGGCAGAGGGCGTCCTGGTGGGCATCTCCTCCGGCGCCGCCGCCTGGGCGGCTCGGGCGCTTTCCAAGCGGCCTGACTTCCAGGGCAAGACCATCGTGACCGTTCTGCCCGACACCGGCGAGCGCTACCTCTCCACCGGTATCTACGCATAACCAAATCAAACGTGCCCCCAAAGGCCGTGATATGCTCCCTCCACGAGAGGCAGCGTTTTATTTCGCTGTCTCTCATGGAGGGAGCATTGTTATGCCACAAAATCAAAAACCGAGCAGTTTCTTCTCCGTCGGCGCACTACTTATTCCGCCAGGTGGAAGAAATCCTCCAGCCGGTTGGATTTATCAAAAAGATTGTTATACAGCAGTACCTTATAGGCCTGGATGGTCTTATCCAACTGGTCGGGCAGCGTTTCGTTCTCCCCGTACCAGTTGCCTTCCCCATCCCGCACACCCACGGTATTGATGACCGGGGCGGCCTCCCACAGCCGGGACAAAAACTTCTGGTAGCCGGTCATGGGCAGGTTGGCGGTATCCATCAGCAGGGCGGACAGGTAGTTAAGGGAGAGCTCCACCCCATCCGCCTCCGGGATATCGTAGTTGGCCCACAGCACAAAGGGTACCATCTGCTTTTTCTGAGCCAGAGCGGTATCCGGGTTCTCCCCCAGCACGTCGGTGTAGAAGTTGGTGGCCACCTGGGGCTGGTGGTCCCCAAAGAGGAGGATCATGGTGGGCTCCTCCACCCGGGAGAAGTAGTCGATCAGGTATTCGAAGGCCTGGTCGCTCTGGTAGATGAGGGACAGGTACTGGTTCACCGTCTGAAATCTGCCCTCCAGGCTGCCGGTGAGCCACACCTCCCGGGGCAGGTTGTCCCAGGACAACTGATAGCCGCTGTGGTTCTGCATGGTGACGTTGAAGAGGAACAGGGGCTCCCCCGCCTCCTTCTCCTCATACAGCCGGATCAGATTCTCATAGTCACACTGATCGGTGACATATCCGGATTTCTCATCTCCCCGCATATAGGTACGGTTCTGGAAGTCTCTTTCAAAATATACCTCGTCAAAGCCGAAGTTCTTATATACCGAGGGGCGATTCCAGCCAGAGGACCGGTAAGGATGGGCAGCAATGGTGTGGTAGCCCAGGTCGGACATCTGGCCCACCAGGGTAGGGTCCCCGTCAGAGACGTACATCTGATAGGGTACCGTACCGGCGGGCAGATAGGCGGTGGTATTGCCGGTGAGGAACTCATACTCCGAGTTGGCCGTGGTGCCGCCAAACACCGAGGAATAGGCATAGCCCTTGATGGTATCCTCTGTCAGTGCGCGAATAAAGGGCATGGGGTCCTGGTTGGTCTCCACCCCCGGCAGCACACTCAGGTCGGAAAAGGACTCATTCATAATGACAATGACGTTCACCGGCCGCACCGTGCCGTCCGGGTCCACTACCGTCACAGACAGATCGTCGCTGACATTTTCCGTCCCCAGATCGTTTAAGGTCTGCTGGGAGTAGGTGTCCGGTTTGTCCACCTTCATGTACTTCATGCACACGGCAAAGTTGAGGAAGAGGCCGTTGCCCCGGGTGGTCCACATAGAGGGTTCGATCCCCAGTTTCTCCACCATACTGGTGCCGAAAAACACCGACAGGAACACCGCGGCCGCTCCCGCCGAGGCTCCGAACACCTTCCATGAGAACTTTTTCCGGGGCTCGTTGGGCAGTACCTTCATGGCCAGGATCACCGCGATCATTATGATCAGGGTCACCCACTGCCGCTGGGACAGGGAATAGTTATAGTTGCCCGCCACGTTGGCAGCGGTACCCAGGGTGAGGAAATCTCCCGGGAACAGCGTACGGCCACGGAATGCAATGAGGTAGTGGTTGGCGCAGCCGAAGCCCCAGGCGATGCCCAGGCCCAGCTTTACCGCGCCGCTGCGCCGGCCCCGGAGGAAGTAGAAGATCAGCTCACCAAAGTAGTACCACACCAGATTCAGCAGGATCTGGGCGGGGGTAAAGTCCTTCCAAGGATCGTTATAATTCAGATACTCCACCATGGTGAAGGAGATCAGGGGCACCACGATCAGCAGGACCATGGTAGTCCACCAGTATTGCCGGGGACTCATGGTCAGCTTGGGCCACTTCAGCCGGAACCGCCGCTTTTGAGGCGTCTGGGGCTCCAGTACCTCCGGCGCCTCAGGCGTTTCAGTAATGTTGCTCATATCATTACGCTGCCTTTACCAAAAATTCATGGTTCCCATTTTATCACAAAAGAGCGAAAGCGCAACGCGCTTTCGCTCTTTTTAACAGATTCTTCATTCAACTATATGTTCTCTTAAAAATCTCTGTGAAAAGCGGATGAATTGTTCCAACGCCGGGTCGTACCGGGGGTCCTTCTTATACACCAGATAAACCGTACGCTGAATAGCCGGGTCAAGCGTCATCGCTACCACATCCGGATAGTGATAATATTCCGTGGTGGTCCGTGTGCAAAAGCTGACGCCCATATTCTTATTGACCAGCGCCAGGCAGGAGTCGATCTGACTGCACACATTCTGCACCTGGCACTGGATCCCCAGGCTGGCCAAATGGGACAGAATGATCCCCGAGAGATTGAAATCCTGATTGGGAGTGATCAGCACCTGGTCCGCTAACTGCTTGAGATCCAGGCTCTTTTGACGGGACAACGGATTGTCCATATGGACCACCGCGCACACCTCTGACTGGATCAGCGGCAGACTGCTCATCTGTCCCATGGAGGGCTCCGACGGATTGATGATGGCAAATGCAACATCAATCTCATTTTGTTCCAACGCATGAAGCAGTTCCACGCTGCCCCGCTCCTGCAGGGACAGCGTGATATTGGGATTCCAGCTGTGGAAGGCATGAACCAGCTCGGGAATCCTCAGGGAACACATAATGGGCAGCGCACCAATCCGCACCCGCCCATCGCGGTTGGCGGCATAATCCTCCATCAACTCCCCCAATGCCTGCATATCATTCAGGATCCGCCGGGCATACCGGACAAACGCCTTCCCCGCTTCGGTCAAATAAACCCGTTTTCTGATCCTGGAAAATAGCGGTACACCCAATTCCCGTTCCAGATGAATGATCTGGTTGGACAAAGAGGGCTGGGAGAGATGCAGCTTTTCCGCCGCCCGGGTAATGTTGCCGCACTCCGCCACAGTGACCACATAAAGCAGCTGGCTCCGTTCCATCGTCTTTCCCCCTCCCAACTCCTTTGAGTATAGGCGTTCCCCTATCCACTGTCAATGGTCCACCCCAAATTTAATAGTTATTAGCTATCAATATAATAGTTATTATGATTTTTACAAATGTTATTTCCAATGATATAGTTGGTTCATCCAAGGTATTCAACGAAAACAGGAGGCATTTTTATGAAAAATATGCAAAACTATGACGTCATTGTGGTGGGTGGCGGCGCCGCAGGCGTTGCCGCCGCCGTGGGCGCCGTCCAGGCCGGGGCCAGCTGCCTGCTGGTGGAGCGCAACGGCAGTTTGGGCGGACAGGCCACCAATGCCAACGTGGCGTCCTACTGCGGTTTTTTCACCCACAGCGATCCGCCCCAGCAGATCGTCAAGGGCGTGGGACAGCAGGTACTGGACCTGTTGGCCCAGCTGGGCGCTTATGACGGCTACAAGCTCTCCTCCGTCAACAATGCCATCGTGACCCTGGATGAAGAGGCACTGAAGTACGCGCTGGACCTGCTGGTCCAGAAGCATCCCTCTCTGAAGCTCCTGCTCCACTGCAGACTGATCGGGGCACAGACTGATCCCGAGACCGGCGTCATCCGCTCCATTCGTTGTGTGGATGACGAGGGTGCCTACGAGTTTTACAGCAAAGCCTTTGTGGATGCCAGTGGAGACGGCAATCTGGCCCATCTGGCCGGGGCGGAATGCCGTTTTGGCGACGGCAGGGGAGGCGGCTATTTCTCCACCAAAATGATGCGGATCGACCATGTGGGGCCGGAGGCAAAATTTGCTCCCGCGATTTTGGAGAAGGCCCTTCAGCGAGCCAAGGCGGACGGGCTGTCCCACCTGACCAAGGAGTCCGGCATCGTCTTTCGCACCGCGCCGGACACCGCCTACGCCATTCTGCCCAGCGTAATTGTCCCCGCTCTGGATGCCGAGACCCTGACCGCCTGTGAACAGAACACCCGGGCCCAATGTCAGGAATACATCGCCGCCTTCCGCAAATACCTGCCCGGCATGGAGCACTGCCGGCTGGTCTCCTCCGGCTATAAGCTGGGGCTGCGGGATACCCGGCATTTGGTTGGCCAGTACACCCTTACCGGCCAGGATGTGCTGGAAGGCGTCAAACAGCCCGACGGCGTGGCTCGGGGGAGCTGGCCCTGCGAGATGCACACAGACATCAACAAGATCGCACAGTACCTGTGGGTTAAGGACGACGGCTACTATGATATTCCTCTCCGCTGTCTGAAATCCCGCAGTACAGCCAACCTGTGGGGCGCCGGCCGCCTGGTCAGCGCCGATCCGGTGGCCTTTGCTTCCGTCCGCGTCATGGGAACCGGATTTGCCACCGGCCACGCCGCCGGTGTGGCCGCCGCGCTGTCCGTGCTCCAGCCGGACGCGGGTACGGCGGAAATTCAGGCCGAACTGCGCCGTCAGGGCGCGTGTATATAACCCATTCTGAACAAGGAGGTATCTATCATGAAACGCACAGTCTCCATTGTAGCCGCACTGGCGTGTATCGCTGGCTTCCGCTTTTTGCCCGCCCCCGCCGGCATGACCAGCTCCGCCATGCAGGTGCTGGGCATCTTCATTGGCGCGCTGATCCTGTGGCTGACCCTCTCCATCGACTGGCCCAGTCTTCTGGCGCTGGCCGCCCTGGTCACGGTGCCCGAGCTTACCATGGGCAGTGTTCTGACCAACTCTCTGGGTAATTCCACTGTGGCATTCCTTCTGTTCACCTTCATGTGTACCTACGCCATCTCCAAAACTTCCTTCGTCAAGCGCTGCGCCATTCTGTTTATCAGCAGCCGCCTGGCCCGGAAAAGCCCCTGGGCCTTTTTCATTCTCTATTGCGCGTCCATTCTGGTCATCGGTCTGGTCATGTCCCCCTCGGTGGTATTTGTGATCTACCTACCCATCCTCAAAGCCATCTGCGAGGAACTGGATCTCCATGAAAACGACAAGCTGGCCAACGCCCTGATGCTGGGCCAGCTTTTCTCCTCCGCTATCTCTTGCGGCATGACGCCCATCGCCCACGTCTTTCCCATCATGGCTATGGGCTTCTATCAGAACGCCACCGGCACCGCCGTCAGCTACGCCCACTATATGGCCTTCGCCATGCCGGTGGGAGTGATCTGCTTTGTCATCATGATCCTTCTGTTCCGGTTCGTGCTGCGCCCGGATATGTCCTGCGTCTCCAGGCTGGATTTCCAGGCACTGAAGCAAAGCGTTACTCCGGCGGACCGCCGGGAAAAGGCCACCCTAACCATCTTTTTCCTGGTGGTAGCCATGTGGGTGCTGCCTGAATTTATTGAGCCGGCCCTGCCCACCGTGGCCAGCTTCCTGGATACCCAGGGAACCGCCTTCCCCCCGCTGGTGGGCGCAGTGGCCCTCTGCCTGCTCTCCGTGGACGGCGCTCCCCTGATGAACTTTAAGGAGGCCATGCAGAAGGGCGTGGAGTGGGGCAGCGTAATCATGGCCGGCGCCACGCTGGCGCTGGGCTCCGCCATGACCAACGCGGACATCGGTCTGACCGATTGGCTGAGCAGCGCCATTGCTCCCACACTCAGCGGACTGCCTGTCTGGCTGCTCATCCTGGTCTTTACCATCTGGGCCGCCGTCATGACCAATGTGGCCTCCAACATGGTTACCGTCACCGTGGTGTGCGCCGTGGCCATTCCCCTGTGCATGGCCAGCAACGGGGCGGTCAGCACCCCGGCCATCGCCATGATCATCGGTATGCTGGCCAGCTACGCCTTCGTTACCCCGCCCGCGCACCCCAATGTACCCCTGGCCATCGGCTCCGGATGGACCAAAACCGGCCAGGTCATCACCTACGGCACCATCCTGATGGTGGTCTCCATCATCGTCACCGTTCTTGTGGGCTATCCCATTGCCAGCGCTCTGATGGGCGCCTGATCCCCCCGACCCACAAAGCAAAACAGAGGACTCCGATCCTGTTAGGATCGGAGTCCTCTGTTTTCTGCGCGGTCCGTTAGCCCCAGGGGCGGCCCTTCCAGGGCGATCACCCGGTCACACAGGGCCACCGTCTCACGTTCATGGCTGGACAGCACCACCGGCAGCCCAAGCCCCCGCACCCGCTCCAGGATGCGGGCGGCCCTGGGGGCATCCACCCCCGCAAATGGCTCGTCCAGCAGGATGAGCCCGCCGCCGCAGGCCAGCGTTCGGGCCAGAGCCAGCCGCCTCCCCATACCGCCGGACAGGGCGGCCGGGTAGCGCTGTTCCTCCCCCTCCAGCTCCGCCAGGACCAGCCAGCGGGAGACCTCCCCCCGACGCTCCCGGGGCAGCACATCGGCAATGTGCTGCCCCACCGTCCGCCAGGGCATCAGCCGGTTCTCCTGGAAGAGGATCACCGGATTTGGCGGGGTGGCCACAGTCCCCTCCTCCACCGGCTGGAGTCCAGCCAGCACCCGCAGCAGGGTGGTCTTGCCGCAGCCGGAGGGACCGGACAGGGCGGTGATCCCCGTCTCCGGCAGATCCAGAGAAAAACGGTCCAATACTGTCTTTTCCCCAAAACAAACGGTAATATCTTTGACTGATATCACGTTTTACCCCCTCCCAGCCACCGGAACAGGATGCCCAGGGCGTATTCCAGCACAAAGCTCAACACGATGACCACCGCCGTCCAGGCGAACAGGTCGGGGGTCTCCAGGGTGATCTTGGCCCGGTAGAGCTGGGTGCCGATGGCCAGCTTGGGCTGACAGAGCACCTCGGCGGCCACCCCCGCTTTCCAGGCCAGGCCCAGACCAGTGGCGCAGCCGCTGACAAAGTAGGGCCGCACCGAGGGCAGGTACACCAGACGCAAGGTCTTGCCCTGGCCGAAGCGGTAGGCCCGGGCGGCCTCCAGCAGCAGGGGATCGGTCTGAGCCACGCCCTTACTGACGTTGCCCCACAGCACCGGCAGCACCATCAGGCCGGATACGATGGCGGGCACCCAGCCGGAGGATGGGGCCCACAGCAGCACCAGCACGATAAAGGAGGCCACCGGGATGGCCCGGATCACCTTGACCGCCGGGGTGAGCACCCAGTCCGCCCCCCGGAGGGCGGAGGTGGCCGCCGCCACCAGAGCCCCCGCCGCCGCGCCGACGGCAAAGCCCCCGAAGATACGGCCCAGGGTCACCGCCGCCGACTGCCAGAAGGCCCCCTGTCCCGCCAGGGCCCACAGCCGCTGGGCCACCAGCAGGGGATAGGGCAGCAGCAAAGCTCCGTGGCCGTTGGTCCTCACGTCCACCAAAAAGGCCGCAAGCTGCCAAACCCCCAGCCAGAAGGCCAGGGGTATGACAGCTCGCAGTAATTTGTTTTGTTTGAAATTACGGGATGTAGTAGAAGGCGTCATCGGGGATGGAACCTCCGATCGAAGTGGGGTCGGCGGCAAAGAGCACCTCATAGTAGCTGGAGATGGACTTCAGGTCCTCACCGGCGGTAAAGATCATGTTGGCCTGGGGGATGGCCGCGGTGGCAATAGCGGCCTTGGGCACGATGCCGTACTGCTCGATGAGCTGGCCGCCCTCCTCCGGGTTGTCTTTGATGTAGTTGATGGAGGCCTCATACTCCTGCAGGAAGGCCGCCACCGCCTCTGGGTGCTCCTGGGCAAATTCGGTGCGCACCACCACGCAGCCCATGGTGAAGGTACCGGAGGCTCCGGACTGGGTCCAGGCGTCGCTCAGGTCGATGGCGTCCCGTACATCACTGTTCTGCATCAGCACGGTGGTAGCGGCGGGCACGGGGAGCATACACAGGTCGATCTCACCGGAGGCCATCAGGGTGGTGACCTCCTCGCCGGTTTTCCACTGGATGTCCACATCGATATCCGGGTCCAGGCCGTTCTGGGTCAGCAGGTAGTCCAGCACATACTCGGTGTTGGTGCCCTGGTTGATGGCGTAAATGGTCTTGCCGGACAGGTCGGCCAGAGAGTTGACGGTATTGCCGTTCTCCAGAATGTGGAGCACGCCCAGAGTATTCAGGGCCAGCAGCTGCACGTTGCCGGTCTTGTTGTACAGATTGGCGGCCACGTTGGTGGGTAGAGCGGCCATATCCAGCTCACCGCTGTTCAGCTTGGGCACGATATCGGTGGAGGGATCGGAACCCATGGTCACATTGTAGTGGTTGACGGTCTTACCGGCGTCGTTGTCGGAGAGCAGCCTGGCGGCGCCCATACCGGTGGGGCCGTTGAGCAGGCCCAGGTTGATCTCGGTTCCCTCCAGAGCAGGGGTTTCAGACTGGGCGGGGGTGGTCTCCGCCACGGGGGTAGTCTCGGCGGGAGGGGTGCTCTCCGCCGGAGCGGGATTGGAAGCGCAGGCGGCAAGGCCCAACGCCAGGGCCACGGTCAGGCCCAGTGCAAGCAGTTTCTTCATGGTACCTCGTTCCTTTCTGGGCCGCATGAGCGTTTGTTCTCCATACGGTCCAGTTCAGTGTATCATGTCCCCGGAAAATGTCAACGGGCAAATTCCCCAATTCTGCCCGGGACGGACCGGGCAGTGCCCACCGGCATAGGATAAGGGGTGAAAAGGAGGTGTTTTCTATGAACCAACCCGCCTGTCAGAGAGCCCGGGACCAGGAGGCCCGGCAGCGGGCCGCCGCCATTCTGGCCCAGAGCCAGCCCATGGAGCCCGCCATGAAACGGTACGCCCATCCCATTCCCTGCTGGAGCGGCCCGGTTTGGTCCCCGCCCTCCGCCGGAGGAGAGGGGATGGACCGGGTGCTGGAGGAGCTGACCCGGCAGAACCAGCTGCTGATGGATCTGCTGGGAGCGGTCAATTCCCTCACCGCCGCCACTCTCAGCATCCGCAGCCGGCTTGTGGGAGAGGCGTAAGGTTTCAGGTTTCCTGTCAAAAAAACCGAAAACACGGAAACTTTTCCTTGTCTTATGCCGTCTAATTCGATATAATGCGGTCATTCTAGCGATAAAAGCAATACATAACGGCATATATTACCAAAGAAAGGCGTGGTGGCCATGGCCAAGCGGCTGATGAAAAAAGAGAAAATCCCTCTGTCTCCCGGACAGAAGGCGGCCAAGATTTTGTTTATTGTTCTGGCAGTAGTGGCGGCGCTGGTATTGGCCTTCATCGTTACCTTCAAGCTGCTGGCTCAGCCCCCCAAGATCGCGGAGGAGACGCCCCCGCCCAAGGAAAGCGAACATGTCTCTCTCCAGTCCCCCGACCCGGAGGAGAGTACCCAGCCCGCTCGTCAGCGAAAGGAGTACACCTATACCTTCCTGCTGTGCGCCAGCGACCAGGCCAGCGGCAACGTGGACACCATGATCGTGGCCACCTACGACACGGTAAACCAGACCATTGCCATGGTCTCCATCCCCCGGGACACCCTGATCGAGGGCGTCTCCAGCAAGGGAAAGCACTTCTATAAGCTGTGCAGTATGTACCCCTACAACGGCATCGACGCGCTGAAGGAAGAGGTCCAGAACATCGTGGGTTTCCCCATCGACTTCTATGTAAAGGTGAACACCCGGGGCTTTGTACGCCTGGTGGATGCGGTAGGCGGCGTCAACTTCAATGTGCCGGTGCATATGTCCTATGACGATCCCGACCAGGATCTGCACATCCACTTTGAACCCGGAATGCAGTATCTCACCGGATCTGACGCCCTGAAGGTGGTACGCTGCCGGAAAAACTCCGACGGTCCCGGTATCTATCCCCATAACATCTACGACGCTTATCCCGACGCAGATATCGGCCGTACCAGGACGCAGCGGGAACTCATTATGGCAGTTCTGAAGAAGGCCATCTCCCAGCCCCTCAACCTGCCCACCTACTACGATATCTTTATGGAGAACGTGGAGACCGACCTGAGTGTCACCGACCTGGCCTTTTTCGCCGACAAGGGCCTGTCCTTCAACTTCGACAATGTGACCGCCACCTCCCTGCCGGGGGACGGCACGGTACGCTACAAGGGCATAGACTGGTGCTACGAACTCTACCCGGAAAAGGTGCTGGAGATCGTCAACACCTCCGGGCTCAACCCCTACACCATCGACATCACCGCCGATATGCTGGACATTACCCAGAGCGGCACCGTCAAGCAGCCCGACTGATCACGCAAAAAAGGACGCCTCCCGGCGTCCTTTTTTGCGTTGCAAGTCTTACACAAATTCGTAATCCACGAACTTGTCCTCACCCTGCTTGTTGTCCTTGGTCTCTCCCACGAAGGTGCCCATCACATGGCAGTCGGGGCAGAAGCCAAACTCAGGCTCGGAGGCAAACTCCAGCTCATAGCGGTACTTCTTGCCGCACTGCGGGCACTCGTAAAAGAAATAGTAGGTTCCCCAGGTCATTTTAACTTCCTCCTCTTCTTCCTGTTACTTCCCCAGCAGACCCAGACGTTCCAAAATCAAAGCGGCCTGCTCCCGGGTCAGGGGAGCGCCGGGAGCGGTGCCGTCGAATACACCGGCATCCTTGGCCTTGTTCCAGGCCTCTCTGGCCCACTCGCTCACCGTCCGGGCGGAAATCTCCCCCTCACGGGCGGTGAAGGCCGCGTCAAACTGCTCCTGCGTCATCTCCGGTTCACCCCCCTTCAGCCGCGCTTTCACATCGGCGCGGAGGGTGTCCATGCTCTTACCGTGCTTGGGGAACCAGTGCCCCACATCCGCGTGATTGGAGGCCAGCCCCAGCTTGCAGCCTTCCGCATGGTCGATGATGTCCCGCTCCGGGTCCAGGCCGTATTTTTCACACAGATAGGCGCACAGCTCCACCGCCGTGTCGTATACCTGCTGAAAATAGGCCTTGTTTTTTACCGGGTCGTATCCGATCATGGTGCCGCCTTTGTAGGTGTGCCCGGCAGGCTCCAGGATCTCAAAACTGATATGGGTGTTATTGGCCGATCCGCCGGCGTGCCATCCCCGCCAGTTCCAGGGCAGGGTCTCGGTAACACCCCCCCGGTGGACGATGGCATGGACACAGGCGTTCACCCCCGGTTTGTTCCAGGCCTTGAGAAAGACGTTGACGTCCGGCTGGGCCACGCCGGTGGAGTGGACCATGATCCCCTTGGGTTTGATGGTGCGTCCTGCCTTATAGCAGTCGCTGTTGGTGAGAATATGCTCTGTGATGTGCATTGGCAACCCCTCCGGGTCATCCTATGCGCTTCACAGATTTGCGGTCATCCTTCCTTGCTTTGCTCCTCCAGCTCCGCCCGGCGGGCGTCTCTGGCCTGGAGGGTCTCCTTCAGGCTTCTGGGCGGCCGGGCATTGATGGTCTTCTGCCAGACCAATACCCAGGACCGCAGCTCTTCCAGCCCCTCCTCCGTCATGGGAAAGGACTTCGTCTTCTCCACAGTGCTGTCCTGGAGCCGCCAGGGCCCCTCCCAAACCTGGGCGGTCAGGGAGGGGGGATTCTCCTCGTCCCCCTTCACCGGGTCCACCCGGTAGCGCATCCGGCCGCCGCTGGCGGTCCAGAAATTCTCATTCTCAAAGTGGGAAAGCACCGGCAAAAAAATGGCTTCCTCCATGGCGTCAACTCCTTGCAGTATAAAAGCGTGGTATCCAGCTTATGATACCACGCTTTTTGACCCTTTTCAATTCTCGGAATAGCGGGACAAAAACTGACGGGTCCGCTCTTCCCGGGGATTCTCGATGACCTGCCGGGCGGGGCCCTGTTCCACAATGACGCCGCCGTCCATGAAGATCACCTGGTCGGCCACATCCCGGGCAAAGGCCATCTCATGGGTGACGATGATCATGGTGGTCTTTTGCTCGGCCAGGGAGCGGATCACCTTGAGTACCTCGCCGGTGAGCTCCGGGTCCAGTGCGGAGGTGGGCTCGTCAAAGCACAGGATGTCAGGCTGGAGGGCCAGCGCACGGGCGATAGCCACCCGCTGCTGCTGGCCGCCGGAGAGCTGGTGGGGATAGTGGCCCGCCCGGTCGGCCAGGCCCATCCGCTCCAGCAGGGCCTGACCCTGGATACGGATCTCCTCCAGGATGGCCTTCTTGTTCTGCTTGAAGTCGGGCCGCTCCTTGGCCAGCAGTTCCCCGGCCAGAGTCACATTCTCCAGGGCGGTGTACTGAGGGAACAGGTTGAAGGACTGAAACACCAGTCCGAAGTGGAGCCGCTTTTTGCGTACCTCTGCCTCCCGCTGGGTGGCGGGATCGTCGGCGTCAAAGAGGGCCTCGCCGTTCACCAAGATTTTGCCCTGGTTGGGCGTCTCCAGAAAGTTCAGGCAGCGCAGCAGGGTGGTCTTGCCGGAGCCGGATGAGCCGATGATGGCCAGAGCCTGTCCCTGCTCCAGGGAAAAGCTGATGTCCTCCAGCACCCGGGTGGCCCCAAAATGCTTCTCAATGTGCTGTACGTCCAAAACAGGCATGGTCCGGGCCTCCTTACTTGAAATAGTTCAGCTTCTTCTCAAACCAGCTGAAGAGCAGGGTGAGAATACCGTTGGCCACCAGATAGAACACGGCGGTGTAGAACAGGGGCCAGATCATGCCCTTTTTAATGTAGGACTCACCCATCCAGATGATCTCATACACCGAGATGACCCGCACCAGGGCGGTATCCTTCACCAGGGTGATGAACTCGTTGCCCATGGGAGGCACAATGCGCTTGATGACCTGAAGGAGGGTCACCTTGAAGAAGATCTGGCCGCGCTTCATGCCCAGCACCAGACCGGCCTCCTGCTGGCCCGCCGGTACGCCCTGAATACCGCCCCGGTAGATCTCGGAGAAGTAGCAGGCGTAGTTGATGACAAAGGTCACTACCGCCGCGGTGAACCGGGGCAGCAGCGGCAGGTCGAACATCAGGCCCGGGCCGTAGAACACCACCATGATCTGAAGCATCAGGGGGGTGCCCCGGACGATCCACACCACAGTTTTGACCACCCAGCGCAGGGGGGCGCACCGGCTCATGGAGCCAAAGGAGATCACCAGACCCAGAGGCAGGGCAAACAGGAGGGTCAGGAGAAAGAGCTCCAGGGTGACCACAAACCCCTCCAGCAGGGTGAGCGTAACAGACATCAGCATAGCGTTTCCCTCTTTTGGCCGGGGAAGGGCAGAGAGTCCACGACTCTCTGCCCCATCCCCGCAGGATAGTTTACTTTTCGATGACGGACTCCTGGACGCCGTAGGTGGTGGCCATCTCCATGACGGTACCGGCGTCATAGGCCTCTTTCCAGAAGGTGTTGAAGGCCTCGGTCAGGTCGGAACCCTGGCGGAAGGCCACGCCGTACTCCTCGTCGTTGAGCTGCACGGTGTAGGTCAGCTCCGGATAGCTGGTGCCCTCGCCGATCATGGCGCCGGCCATCAGCAGGTCAATGACGCAGGCGTCGGAGGCGCCGGAGGCCACCTCCATCAGGGCGTCAGCCTGGGTGGTCTTGGCCACATAGTTCAAATTCAGCGCATCCAGCTGAGCGGCGCCCTGGGAACCGTTCTCCACGGCGAAGCTCAGGCCGCTGAGGCTCTCCACAGTTTGATAATCCTCAGCCTTGTCGGCGGGGACCACCACCACCTGGCCATTGCGGCAGTAAGGCTCGGACACGGAGGCGCCGGCCTTCACCTCGTCGTTGATGGTCATGCCGTTCCAGATCACGTCGATGCCCTTGGTGTCCAGCTCCATCAGCTTATTGTCCCAGTTGATCTCAATAAACTCCGCTTTCACGCCCAGGCTCTCGGCAAAAGCCTTGGCCATGTCGGCGTCGAAGCCGATCCACTCACCGTTCTCATCCTTATAGTCCATGGGCTTAAAATCGGTCATGCCAACGACGAGGGTGCCCTTCTCCTTCACATAAGCCATATCGCTCTCGGCAGTAGGAGTCCCGGAATTGCCGGCGGGGCTCTCACTGTTGCCCCCAGGGGTATTGGCGGTACCGCCGGTGCCGCCGCAGGCAGCCAGGGTAAAGGTCAGGCCCAGCGCAAGGGCCAAAGCAGTCAGTCTGCGTTTCATGTACATTCCTCCAAACCATGTGTGTCGTGGTTGCTTTCGTATATTACCACACTAAAGCGCTATTGTAAAGAGGAATTTTTCATTTCATCATTCTGTCTGTGCCGCCCGGCAGTAGTCTTCCCTTGTGTTTACATTCCACAAAACCCGCTCCAGATCAAACTCCCCCAGATCGCCTTCCTCCAGCCAGCGGCAGTCCACCCGATCCAGCAGAGCCTTCATGGCCCGGCGTCCCTGGTCCAGGCACGCGCTGAGCGTCTCAAGGCAACTGCGGCGATACAGGGCAAATAGAGGCTCCGCCTCCCCGCTCCGCCGCCGAATGACCCAGGCGTCGCCACCCTTTGCCTCTGACAGCACCCGGGCCGCCAGCGCGGGTCCGGCAAAGGGCAGGTCCACAGCGGCCAGAAACACCGCCTCCGCCCCGGTGCGAAGAAAGGCGGCCTCCAGCCCCGCCAGGGGGCCCTGGCCCGGCCGCAGATCGGGCAGCTCCCGGTATCCGGGATAGCGTCCCGGCTGGTCCACCGACACATATACCTCACCAAACAGCGGGGAAAGCTCCTGCGCCATCCGGTCCAAAAAACTTCTCCCCGCCAGGGACAGCCCCGCCTTGTCACAGCCCATCCGGCAGCTCTGTCCGCCGGACAGTATCACCGTAATGGTGCGCTCCATCCTCCCGCCTCCCAGTGCTTTTGAATGATTTTGCCATTGTACCAGAAAAAATTACCCCCGTCAAAAGCCGTATAGAAGCCTTTTCCTCTCCATATCCTCTCCCACAGAGCATTTCAGCATTGGAGGCATCACACACCATGAAAAAACTGGCCGCGGCCCTGGTGGCCGCCACCCTACTGGCTCTGCCCGTCCAGGCCGCCGAGGCCGATCCGTCCGCCGCTGGTGCGCCCACCGTGGACGCGGCGGGGGCCGTACTGATGGAAAAGGAGACAGGCACCGTTCTCTATGAGCAAAGCGCCCACGATAAACTGGAACCTGCCAGCGTCACAAAAGTCATGACCCTGCTGCTGGTGATGGAGGCCATCGACAGCGGCAGCCTGTCCAGAGACGATCTGGTCACCGTTTCCGCCCACGCCGCCTCCATGGGCGGCTCCCAGGTCTATTTAAAAGAAGGGGAGCAGATGACGGTAAACGATCTGCTCAAGGCGGTGGCGGTGGCCTCCGGCAACGACGCCTCGGTGGCCCTGGCCGAACACCTCTGCGGCAGCGAGGAGGCCTTTGTGGCCAAAATGAATGAGCGGGCCGCTCAGCTGGGTATGACGGACACCTGCTTTGTCAACTGCACCGGCCTGCCGGCGGCGGGCCATCTCACCTCCGCCTACGACATCGCCCTCATGAGCCGGGAGCTCATCCGCAACCACCCCTCCATCCGGGACTACACCACCATCTGGATGGACTCCCTCCGGAACGGTCAGTTCCAGCTGGCCAACACCAATAAGCTGATCCGCTTCTATGAGGGAGCCACCGGGCTGAAAACCGGCTCCACTGACGCAGCCGGCTACTGCCTGTCCGCCACGGCGGAGCGGGACGGCATGGAGCTCATTGCCGTCATCCTCAAATCCACCACCAAGGATACCCGGACAGCAGCGGCTCAAACCCTGCTCAACTACGGCTTTGCCAACTATACCCTGATGGACGTCTACCCCTCCCAGGCACTGCCGCCGGTGGATGTGCTGCTGGGGGAACAGGAAACCATTCAGCCCGTTCTCTCCCAGCCCACCCGCATTCTGGTCAGCCGCTCCATGGTCAATCAGGTGGAGACTCAGTTGGAGCTGTGTCAGGATGTGGAGGCCCCGGTGGAGGCGGGTCAGACCCTGGGCAGAATGACGGTGACCGCCGGGGGCCAGGACCTGGCCCAGATCCCCATCGTGGCCAATCAGGCTGTGGCCCGGCTTTCCGCCCCTGGTATTTTCCTGCGTCTGGTACGCACCCTGCTCATGGCCGGCTAGCGCCGTGGACAAAGGTCCGCCGCAGTAAAACTGCGGCGGACCTTGCGCGTTCTTTACAAAAGATATTGCATATATTTCTGGAAATTTTACACTTCGATTGGCAATCCCTATCTTGACTATCTTGCCATATGGTTGTATACTTTACACAAATAAAATCCATGTATTTTGGATTTTATTTATTACCAATGACAAGAACCCCCAGTTTACGTCATTCCAGTTGTTCTGGGGGCTGCCAACAAGGAGAGGATACCTATGGCTTCCACCAAACCGAGTTCGATCCTCCATGATTTTTCACAGGGCCATGCGGTACGGGCCCAGGAGTTTATGGGCGCTCATCCTGCGGTGCAGAATGGGCAGGACGGCTGGGTCTTCCGGGTTTGGGCCCCCCACGCCCAATCGGTCGCTGTTATGGGTGATTTCAACGGCTGGAACGATTCCGACCACCCCATGGAACTGCTTTCCGACGGTGTCTGGGAAGCCTTTATTCCCGGTCTGAAACAGTTTGACAGCTATAAATACGCGGTACATACCGCCTCCGGCCGGGTGCTGGCCAAGGCCGACCCCTACGCCTTCCACGCCGAGACTCGTCCCGGCACCGCGTCCAAGCTCTATGACCTGTCCGGTTATGGCTGGGGCGACGACAGCTGGATGGACTACCGGAAGAACAATCCCATTTACCAGAAACCTTTGAATATTTATGAAGTCCATCTGGGTTCCTGGCGGCGTACCGGTGAGGACGAGATGCTCTCCTACCGGGACATCGGCAAGTACCTGGTGCCCTATGTGAAGGAGATGGGATTCACCCATGTGGAGCTGCTTCCCATCACCGAGCATCCTCTGGATGCCTCCTGGGGCTATCAGTGTACCGGCTATTTTGCCGCCACCAGCCGCTTTGGCACCCCCCACGACTTTATGTGGCTGGTGGACCAGCTCCACCAGGCGGGTATCGGCGTGATCCTGGACTGGGTACCTGCCCACTTCCCCAAGGATGCCTTCGGCCTGTATGAGTTTGACGGCGAGCCCTGCTACGAGTACGCCGACACCCGCAAGGGCGAGCACGCCGACTGGGGCACCCGGGTGTTTGACTACGCCCGCCACGAGGTCCGCTCCTTCCTGTTCTCCTCCGCCCTCTTCTGGCTGGAGCAGTTCCATATCGACGGTCTGCGGGTGGACGCGGTAGCCTCCATGCTCTATCTGGACTACGGCCGCCAGGGCGGCGAGTGGGTGCCCAATATGTTTGGCGGCCATGAAAACCTGGAGGCGGTAGACTTCATCCAGGAGCTCAACCAGCAGATCTTCAAGGACCACCCCGACGTGATGATGATCGCCGAGGAATCCACCGCCTGGCCCCGTGTATCCCACCCGGTGGGCGAGGGCGGCCTGGAGGGCGGCCTGGGCTTCAACCTGAAGTGGAACATGGGCTGGATGAACGACATCCTCCATTATATCAAGCTGGACCCCTATTTCCGGCAGTTCAACCACAAAGACATCACCTTCTCCCTGATGTACGCCTTCTCGGAGAACTTCGTGCTCCCCCTGTCCCACGACGAGGTGGTACATATGAAGGGCTCCCTCATCAACAAGATGCCGGGCACCAACGAGGAGAAGTTCGCCGGTGTGCGGGCCTTCTATACCTATATGCTCACCCATCCCGGCAAAAAGCTGCTGATGATGGGCAGCGAGTTCGGCCAGTGGAACGAGTGGCACTATGAGCACTCCCTGGACTGGCACCTGCTGGACCCGGATCAGGAGTGGGCCGTGCCCCACCGCCAGCTGCAGCAGTTCTTCAAGCAGGCCAATGCCTTCTATCTGGCCCATCCCCAGCTGTGGGCGCTTGACTTCTCCTGGGAAGGTTTTGAGTGGATCGAAGCCGACGACAATCAGGCCAATACGGTAGCCTTCCTCCGAAAGGACGCCAAGGGAGACGCTCTGGTCATCGTGTGCAACTTCTCCCCGGTGGACCGCACCGGCTATACCGTGGGCGTGCCCGTTCCCGGCGTTTACACCTGCATCTTTAACTCCGACATCCCCGACTTCGGCGGCAAGGGCGGCGGCGACCATGAGCCGGTCCGCAGCCGTTATGTGGAGAGTCAGGGCCGGGAGCAGTCCATTACCATCTCCCTGCCGCCCATGAGCGCGGTGATCTATCAGTGTACCCGCAAGTTCCCCGTCCGCAAAAAGAAAGCGGACAAAGAGGCTCCCGCCAAGCCCGCCATTCGCAAGAAGGCTGCCGCTCCGGCGGTAAAGGCGGAAACACCCAAACCCGCAGTGCGCAAAAAGGCGGCTGCTCCTGCGGTGAAGGAGGCGGCTCCCAAGCCCGCCGTCCGCAAGAAGGCCGCCGTCCCCGCCGTCAAGGCCGAGTCCGCCAAGCCCGTTGTACGGAAAAAGAAGGAAAAGTGACCCCTCTCCGGGCAGCCGGAGTTTATCAGTTTGTTCCAGTTCAAACTCTGAGGTGATAGAATGAAAAAGGAATGTGTCGCCATGCTGCTGGCCGGCGGCCAAGGCAGTCGCCTTCACGCCCTCACCAGCCACGTGGCCAAGCCCGCAGTCCCCTTCGGTGGTAAGTACCGCATCATCGACTTTCCCCTGTCCAACTGCATCAACTCCGGCATTGATACCGTGGGTGTGCTGACCCAGTACCGCCCCATGGAGCTCAACGCCTACATCGGCAATGGCGAGCCCTGGGATCTGGACCGCTCCTACGGCGGCGTCCATATCCTCCCCCCTTATATGCGGGAGGGTGAGAAGGGCACCTGGTACAAGGGTACCGCCAACGCCATCTATCAGAATATCAACTTCCTGGATACCTATGATCCTGACTACGTGCTCATCTTGTCGGGCGACCACGTTTATAAGATGGATTATGCCGATATGCTCCGCCGCCACAAGGATTCCAAGGCCGCCTGTACCATCTCCGTGCTGGAGGTTCCCATGGCGGAAGCCCCTCGCTTTGGCATCATGAACGTCAACGAGAACGACGACATCTACGAGTTTGAGGAAAAGCCCAAAAAGCCCAAGAGCAATCTGGCCTCCATGGGTATCTATATCTTCACCTGGAAGAAGCTGCGGGAGTACCTCATCGCCGACGAGGAGGACGAGAAGAGCGCCAACGACTTCGGCAAAAACATCATTCCCGCCATGCTGAACGCCGGCGAGAAGATGACCGCCTACCGCTTCAAGGGCTACTGGAAGGACGTGGGCACCATCGACTCCCTGTGGGACGCCAACATGGATATGCTCTCTCCCGACAACGGTATCGACCTGTATGATTCTGAGTGGCCCATCTTCGCCCGCACCCCCACCAAGCCTCCTCACTTTATGGGCAAGAACGCCAAGGTGGACCATTCCATGGTCACTGGCGGCTGCGAGGTATACGGCACTGTGGAGAACTCCGTCCTGTTCCACTCCGTCATCGTAGAGGAGGGCGCCGTGGTGCGCTACTCCATCCTGATGCCTGGCACCGTGGTCAAGGCGGGCGCCGTGGTGGAGTATTCCATCATCGCGGAAAACAGCGTCATCGGCGAGCGGGCCCGGGTGGGCACCTCCCCCGACGGCACTGAGGACTGGGGCGTGGCCGTGGTGGCTCAGAACCTGACCGTGGGCCCCGACGCCGTGGTCTCTCCCAAGGCCATGATTACTCGTAACGTGAAAGGAGGTGGGGTGAAATGATGAACAAACTGCACGGCATCATCTTCTCCTACCTTTCCAACCCCGACCTGCGGGAGCTGACCCAGAACCGCAACACCTGCTCCATCCCCTACGGCGGCCGGTACCGGGTCATTGACTTCATGCTCTCCAACATGGTCAACGCGGGTATCTCCGACGTGGGCATGATCGTCCACGCCAACTATCAGTCCCTGCTGGACCATGTGGGCTCCGGCAAGGATTGGGACCTGTCCCGCAAGCACGGCGGCCTGCGCATTCTGCCTCCCTTCAGCTACTCCGGCAGACGGGAGGGTCTGTACAAGGGCCGTATGGACGCCCTGGCGGGGATCCGTTCCTACCTGCAGAACATCCGGCAGGACCATGTGGTGCTGGCTGGCGGAGACCTGGCGGTGAATCTCCCCCTGCGGGACATCTTTGAGGCCCATATCCGCAACGACGCCGACATTACCGCCGTGTGTACCGGCCATCCCAAGGGCGATCCCAAGGGCTGCGACTACTTCACCATCGGCGCCGGCGGACGGATCACCGACGTGTCGGTCCATCCCCCCATTGCCCAGGGCTGCGAATCTCTGGAAGTGTACATCCTCTCCAAGGAGCTGCTGCTCTCCCTGGTGGATCACTGTGCCGCCCACAACATTCACTCCTTCAGCATCGGCGTGCTCCAGGCCATGGTGGGCCAGCTGAAGATTGTCCCCTATGTGTTTGACGGCTATGCCGCCCGGCTGCAGTCTGTGGCGGGCTACTTTGCCCGCAGCATGGAGCTGTTGGACCCCGCCGTCCGGGAGCAGCTCTTTGCCCCCGACCGTCCTGTCCGTACCAAGGACCGCTCCGACCCCTCCACCTATTACGGCCCCGACTCCCGCTCCTTCAACTCTCTGGTGGCTGACGGCTGCATCATTGAGGGCGAGGTGGAAAACTCTATCCTCTTCCGTGGCGTCCGGGTGGAGAAGGGCGCCAAGGTCTCCGGCTGCGTACTGATGCAGGGCACCACCATCCAAGCCGGCGCCGTGTTGAAATATGCCATCACCGACAAGAACGTCCGGGTCAATCCGGGCCGGATGCTGATGGGCCACAGCACCTATCCCCTGGCCATCGCCAAAAACGAGATCGTCTGACCTGCGCACGGGGAGGCGGCGGCAAAACGCCGCCGCCTCCCCTTCCTGCGGCGTCTCCCCGGAGGCGTCTAGCATCCAAGTAAATTTATGGTTGGAGGTAATGTATGAATATTCTGTTTGCCACTTCTGAGTGCGCTCCTTTTATCAAAACGGGCGGACTGGCCGACGTGGCCGGCGCTCTCCCCAAGGCTCTGGCCAAGGACGGCCACGACGTGCGGGTGATCCTGCCTCTGTATGAGGGGATCGGCGAGGAATGGCGCAGCCAGATGACCTTTTTGCAGTGCTTCCACGTCACCGTGGCCTGGCGCACCCCCTACTGCGGCATCTTTGAGCTGAAGCGGGACGGCGTTACCTACTGGTTTGTGGACAACGAATATTACTTCAAGCGCTCCTCTATCTATGGCCACTACGATGACGGCGAGCGCTTCGCCTACTTCTCCCGTGCCGTTGTGGAGTCCATGGGCTGGCTCAACTGGCACCCCGATGTGCTCCACTGCAACGACTGGCAGACTGCCCTGGTGCCCATCTATCTGCTGGAGGAGCGTCATCGCATTCCTCAGCTGTATGACACGAAGAGCGTGTTCACCATCCACAACATCGAGTATCAGGGCCGCTACGGCAGCCAGACTCTGAAGGACCTGTTCGGTCTGAACGACGGCTACTTCAACGAGCATATGCTGGCCTATCACGGTGACGTCAACCTGATGAAGGGCGCTATCTACGCCTCTGATTATGTGACTACCGTGTCTCCCTCCTATGCCGATGAGCTGCAGTACAGCTTCTACGCCCACGGGCTGGAGGGTGTCATCGCCGACAACCGCCACAAGCTGCGGGGCATCCTCAACGGCATCGACACCGAGGTGTATGATCCCTGGCGGGACAAGGGGCTGACCAAGTTCTTCTCCGTCAAGCAGATGGCGGGCAAGAAAAACTGTAAGGCCGCCCTGCAGCAGATGTCCGGCCTGCGGGAAAATCCCGACACCCCCATCATTGCCTGTGTCTCCCGTCTGGTGAAGCACAAGGGCTTCGACCTGGTCACCGCCGCCATCCACGACATCATGGGCATGGATGTGCAGATGATCGTGCTGGGCACCGGCGACTGGAACTTTGAGGAGGCCTTCCGCCAGGCCCAGAATCAGTATCCCGGCCGCTTTGCCGCCCACATGATGTACTCCCCCAACCTGTCCACCGCCATCTACGGCGGCGCCGATATCTTCCTCATGCCCTCCATCTCGGAGCCCTGCGGCCTGAGCCAGATGATCGCCATGCGCTACGGCACCGTCCCTGTGGTCCGTGAGACCGGCGGTCTGCGGGACTCCGTCATTCCCTATAACAAGTTCACTGGCGAGGGCACCGGCTTCTCCTTTGCCAATATCAACGCCCACGAGATGACCGGCGTACTTGCCGATGCGGTAAACCTCTATCACAACGATCCGAAGGCCTGGAAGGGCCTCCAGAAGAACGCCATGTCCGCCGACTTCTCCTGGAAGCGTTCCGCCGCCGCCTACCGGGAGATCTATGGCTGGGTCACCGGGAAGTAACGGGAAGGTTTTCCTTCTCTTGACAACTGGAATAAAGTTGTGATAAAATTCCGCTCCGCAGGGGGATTTTCCCTGCGGAGTGCTTATTTTGTTGCCATCCTAACTGTATAGGAGATGTCTGCATTGCATAAATACACGAAAAAAGAGCTGATGACCCTCATTACCGGCAAATTGCGCCGCAATTTCGGCCGTGACGTGGAGGAGGCCACCAGCCTTCATATGTTTAAGGCCTGCGCCATGGTGCTGCGGGATATCATCTCCGAGCGGCAGATGAAGTCTGAGGACAAGGTGATCGAGGAGCACAAGCGCCAGGTCCACTATCTGTCCCTGGAGTTCCTCATGGGCCGCTCCCTGATGAAGAACGCCTACAACCTGGGCGTGCTGGAGCCTCTGAAGGAGGCCATTGAGGGGCTGGGCTTCTCCGCCCCTGATCTGTTTGAGGCTGAGCCCGACGCCGGTCTGGGCAACGGCGGCCTGGGCCGTCTGGCTGCCTGCTATCTGGACTCCATGACCACCCTGGACATCCCCGCCACCGGTTATTCCATCTGCTATGAGCTGGGTATCTTCAAGCAGAAGATCGTGGACGGCCAGCAGGTGGAGCTGCCCGACAACTGGCTGGGCCTGGGCGACGCCTGGCTCATTCCCAAGATGGACGAGACTGAAGAGGTCCGCTTCGGCGGCAAGGTGGAGGACGTTTGGGACGAGCTGGGCCACCACCGTGTCCAGCACACCGGCTATGATGTGGTCCTGGCTGTGCCCAAGGATATGGAAATCGCCGGCTACGGCACCAAACACGCCAACCTGCTCCGTCTGTGGGACGCCAAGAGCCCCACGCCGGTGGATATGAACCTGTTCTCCTCCGGTCAGTACCTGAAGGCGGTGGAGCAGCGGGCCATGGCGGAGTCCATCTCCAAGGTCCTTTACCCCGAGGACAATCACTACGAGGGCAAGTCCCTGCGCCTGAAGCAGCAGTATTTCTTCGTGTCCGCCACCATCCAGTCCATCGTGCGCAAGCACCGGGCGGAGTACGGCACCCTGCGCAACTTCCATCAGAAGCACGTCATCCAGATCAACGACACCCACCCCACCCTGGCCATTCCCGAGCTGATGCGCATTCTGCTGGACGAGGAGGGCTACGGCTGGGATGAGGCCTGGTATATCGTCACCCACACCGTCGCCTACACCAACCACACCGTGCTGGCCGAGGCTCTGGAGCGCTGGCCCCAGCAGCTTATTGAGCGCTGGCTGCCCCGGATCTGGCAGATCCTCATCGAGATCTCCAACCGGTATCAGAAGGCGCTCACCGATTATTTCCACGGCGACCTGTCCAAGGTGGCTCCCATGGCCATCATCTGGGGCGGCGAGGTCCGCATGGCCAACCTGTGCGTGTGCGCCTGCTTCAAGATCAACGGCGTGTCCGCCCTCCACTCCGACATCCTGAAAAGGGATGTCTTCCACGACGCCTATCAGCGTACCCCCGATAAGTTCACCAACGTGACCAACGGCATCGATCACCGCCGCTGGCTGAGCGAGTGCAATCCCCGCCTGGATGAGCTGATCCGGGACTGCTGCGGCAGCGACAAGTACCTGCTCCAGCCCGACGCTCTGAAGGAGCTGGAGAAGTTTAAGGACGACGCCGGCGTGCTGACCCACCTGGGCGAGATCAAGACCGCCAACAAGAAGGCCTTCGCCACCTGGGTGGCCCGGGAGCACGGCATCTTCCTCAACACCGACGCCATGTTCGACGTACAGGTGAAGCGTCTCCACGAGTACAAGCGCCAGCTGCTCAACGTGCTGCACATCATCTATCTGTACCAGCGGATGAAGAACGACTCCCACTTCGACTTCACCCCCCGCACCTACCTGTTCGGCGCCAAGGCGGCCCCCGGCTACGCCGTGGCCAAGCGGATCATCCGCCTGATCAACTCCGTGGCCCAGATGATTGAAAAGGACCCCATCTGCAAGGACCGGCTCCAGGTGGTTTTCCTGGAGAACTACCGGGTGAGCCTGGCCGAGAAACTGATGCCCGCCTCCGAGCTCTCCGAGCAGATCTCCACCGCCGGCAAGGAGGCCAGCGGTACCGGCAACATGAAGTTCATGATGAACGGCGCCGTTACCATCGGCACCCTGGACGGCGCCAATGTGGAGATGCACCAGGTGCTGGGCGACGAAAACATCTTCCTCTTCGGTCTGAAGGCCAACGAGGTGGCCGAACTGAAGCACAAGGGCTACAAGTCCTATGAGTACTATATCCACAACCCCGATCTGCGCTCTGTGATCGAGCAGCTCAATCTGGGCTTTGGCGACGGCATCAGCTATGATGACATCGCCCGCCGGCTGCTCTTCGGCGACGGCAGCCCCGCCGATGAGTACCTGCTGCTGGCCGATTTTGAGAGCTACCGGGACGCTCACGTCCAGGCTGGCCTGGCCTATCAGGACTCCAAGCGCTGGAACCAGATGTCTCTGATGAACATCGCCCGCTCCGGCATCTTTGCCGCCGATCGCTCCATCCGGGACTACGCCAAGGATATCTGGAACGTCCCCGTCCGGGAAATCAAGTAAAATACCTGCGATTCCGCGGGCGGCCTTTTGGCCGCCCGCTTTTTTTACCCGGATGCAATCATTTGGCCCGCCGCCGCGCTTTCTGAGCAGAAGGACAAGAAGGGAGTGAACGCAATGCCCACCCTCAATGGCAATCCCCTCTTCTGTGAGGAGATCCTGGACCGCTACGGTCCGCTGGTCTACCGCATGGCCATCCAGGGCACCGGCAGTGTGGCCGACGGGGAGGACGTGGCCCAGGAGGTCTTTGTGAGCCTCATCCAGAGTGATCCCCGCTTTGCCGACGAGACCCACCTGAAGGCCTGGCTCATACGGGCCACCGCCAACCGCTGCAAAAGCTGGGGGCGCTCCCCCTGGCACAGGCGCACCGTTCCTCTGGAGGAGGCCCGTCAGGCCGCCCCGCCGCCGGAGCCAGGCGGCACCTGGGAGGCGGTGGCCGCCCTGCCTCCCAAATACCGCTGGCCGGTATACCTCCACTACATCGAGGGCTATACCGCCGCCGAGATCGCCCATCTGCTGGGCTGTCCCCGGAACACGGTGCTCTCCCGGCTGAGCCGGGCCAGAGCCAAGCTGAAAGACGCGCTGAAGGAGGAATGGGCATGAACGACAAGGATTACCGCAGCACTCTGGGCGGCGCGACCCCCTCCCCCGCCTGGCGGGAGCGCACCCTGGCCGCCATGAAGCAGGCTCAGGGACAAAAGCGGCCCTCCCGTAAGCCTATGGCCATCGCCGCCACGGCGGCGGCTCTGGCTGTAGCAGTCACCGGGGGCGTATGGCTGTCCGGCCGGACCGAAATGGACCCCGACGGTCCCGGCGTGGCCCGCACCCCGGAGCCGGTGGTCACACCCACCCCTACCGCCCCCCAGATGTGGGACGAGAGTTTTTCCATCGTCACCGACCCCAGCCAGCTCATGGTCAAGAATCCCACCGCCGGGCGGCTGGACGAGCTGACCGAGCTGAAAGTCTACGAGGAGCCAACTCTGACAGATGATACCCTTCAGCGCACCCTGGCCGACGCCCTGGCTCTGGAGTATGGACTGACCATCACCGACTATCAGTGGGACCCACTTGAGTACTATCACATCCCCCGTCCGCCCACTCTGACGGCCCTGTGCGCCGACGGCTCCCAGATCCGGCTGGACGGTCTGGGGACACAGACCATTCTGTTTGATCCCGCCCGGCAGGAGGAGTTCGAAGCCCGCCTGACCCACAAGCTGACCGCTGTGTCCCGCGCCACACTGGCCCAGGAACAGCTGGAGAGCTATACCTTTGCCGGGGAGCTATATTCTTCCCTTCAGACCTTTTTCGTGGATGATCCCACCCAACCCCTGAGCGAGCAGCTCTACAACTACACCTTCCGCCGTTTTTCCACCCAGGAGGGCATAGTCAGCCAAAACACCTATCCGTTGGTCAAGGGTACCTACCCTCTCCGCTCGGAGTCGGACGCTTTGGCCAGCTTCCGCTCCGGGGACTACTGGAGCAGCCACTATACCGCCTACCCCGACCAGGCGGAGATCCTACAGGTCACCATTGAATACGACTTTTCCGCCTACCCCTATATCCAGCCCGTGTACCGTATCCTCTTTACCCAGGACTTCTGGGATGAGGTCATTGCCGACTGGATGCACGGCGGAGCGGATCCCGGCTCCTTTATGGGCGTAGGAGTGGCCTACGTTCCCGCCGTGGACCCGGCCTACCAAGACGAGATCCCCTATTATCGTCTCTTCAACGATGCCCCAGGCCACCATACGCCGGAAGATTTGAACTGACCGCAAGAAAAAACGCAGGCTGCGCAATGAACCGCTACCCGTCAAGAGGACAGTGAAAAAGTATAAAAATTCCCCGGCCAGCAGTTCATTTCTGCTGGCCACTTTTTATGCGGCGAGGCACAACTTATGCTTTTCCAATGGCGTCAACACACCCAGATTACGTTGTAC
>JALFRA010000014.1 GCA_022785125.1 Clostridiales bacterium | reverse complement strand
CCGGGCGGAAGTGGCGCAGATCTTCATGAATTTTGCCCAGAACCTGAAGAAGTAACGATCCATGCCGACAGGGGCGCGCTGCGTCAGCAGCGCGCCCCTGTCATATCTGTCCCAGCAGCTGAGAAGTCCAACGATACAGGCATGAAAGGAGCCGCCCAATTGGGCGGCTCCTTTCATGCCTGTTTTGCAACCCGGGCGGCAGAATCAGAAATGTTCCTCCCGATGGGTCGTCTGGTTATAAACGATGGTCTCCTTTGTCCCGTCGGCATATTCCAGATCAATGGTATCGATCCGGATGGCGTCGCAGGCGGGCACATAGCCCATCAGCTTGTAAACAAGGATGCCTCTTCCGGGAGCAATGGGTCCCACATAGCGCACAGATGCGGTAGCCTTGTGGGTGATCTCGTCGTAGGCGGGATTGCCGATGGGGTCCAGGAAGGTCACATGGACGGTGTAGTAATTGATGGTCTTGCCGGAGTTGTTTTTCCCGTCAAAGGAGAGGGTGATGCCGTTGACGCTGTTGCGGGTGAAGAAGAAGCCTGTGGGCTTGCCGATGGGGGGGACCTTCTGCACGGTGACCACAGAAGTGGCGGTGAGGGAACCGCAGGTGGCGGTAATGGTGGCGGTGCCGGGGGTGACGCCGGTGACGGTACCGTCAGAGGCCACGGTGGCCACGTTGGTGTTGGAGGAGGACCAGGTCACAGGCAGGGTGGTGTTGGCGGGGGCCACAGTGGCCTTCAGCGCCTGACTGGCGCCGGCGTCCACCACAAAGTTGGGGGCGCTGAGGGTGAGGGAGGTGGGCTTCACCACCGCCTTCAGGGTGAAGGATTTGCGCAGAGAGGGGTCCACCATGCTGGACAGGATGACGGCTACCTCGCCCCGGGTGATCTGGTTGAAGGGGGCAAAGGTGCCGGCGGAATCGGTGCCGGAGAGGACGCCGGCCCGGTAGAGCAGGTAGACCGCGTCATGGTAGTTGGCATCGCCGGGCACATCGGGAATGCCGTTTTCCTCCACCGTGTTGATGGCGGGCAGAGCCTCAGGAGGAAGGGCATTGGTCAGAATGGTGGCGAAGGCGGCCCGGCTGATCACGGCGGTGTAGTCAGGATAGGCCTGGCAGATGCCGTTGGTCAGGGCGTAATCCACATAGGTCTGATACCAGGGCTCGCTGGCAGTGAAGGTGTATCCATTGCCCTGATAGGTGGCATGGAGACGGGCGGCGATGGCGACGGTCTCGCCGATGGTCAGCTTGCCGCTTACATTGAATGTGGTGTCGCTGGAACCCTGCATCAGACCGTATTCATAGGCGGCCTGGACGGCAGAGGTGTACCAGGTGGAGGAGGCTACATCGGTGAACTGACCGGGAGTATAGGTCTTGCTCTTGGTAAAGTTGGACAGCCCGGCGGCCGCCAGTGCAGGTGTGAGGCACAAGGAGAGAGAAAGGGACAGGGTGAGCACAAGGGATAACAAGCGCTTTTTCATCATAGGCACCTCCGTTAAGAATGGTTTTCTGCCATTTCATTCTAGAACTATCAGGAGGGGAAAACAATCTGCGGGCTGCATAGTATATCAGAAACCAGGAACCGGAAAACCGCCGTCAGGATGGGCCTTATCTTTGGGGAGGCACCGACAGGGAAAAGCTGTAACAGGGGGGAGGTGGATGGTTCATCGGAAAATCAATTCCTCTGTGCGCGATTACGGTGCAAAGGATTATACAGGCAGCTTGCCGGAGGGATAAATGGACATAGAAAAAGGTGGACCAGGAATCCGCGTTCCTGGTCCACCTTCTATTCTGCTGCCTGTTATAAGCGGTTTATTGCTGGAGCAGCCAGACAAAGCCGTAGGGATAGAGTTCCACATGGCCGATCTCGTCGTAGTGGCCGCCATAAATCAGCTCGTCGAAGGCGCCGCCCTCAGGCGCGCCGGCAGTGACAAAGTCACCGCTGAAGTTGAACAGTGCCACCAGCTTGCGGCCCTCATACCAGCGTCCCAGACCCAGCACATGGGGGTTGCCGGTATCGAAGGTCCACACATTAGCCCGGGCGTCAAAGGCGGGTTCCGCCCCGCGCAGCTGCTCCAGGCGGCGCAGGCTCTGGAACTGCTTGCCCTGGCGGGTCTCCTGATTGTCACGCATGGCGGCCAGCTCCCACTGGAAGGGGCCGTTCTGGAGGTTGCGGGCGTCATCGGCCCGGGCGGCGTCCTCATGGTAGCTGTAGTCGTTGAGCTGGCCCACCTCGTCGCCGCAGGTCAGCAGGGGCATACCGCTCTGGGTCAGCAGGAAGGCGTGGAGCAGCAGGTCGCAGGCCACAGCCCGCTCCAGCTTGATGCCGTTCTGCTCATAGTCGGCGGCCTCCACACCGCACAGGGAGGCGGTGGTGCCGCACACCTTGCCCTCACGGCACAGCTCGCCCCGGCTGCTGCTGCCGGGGAACTTGCCGGTGGACCAGTCGTTGAGGTACTGGCGGTGGGCATACTCATCGGTGCCGCAGTGCTGGTTCAGCCAGCCGTAGTCCAGGGCCCAGTCCAGACCGCTGTCCCCGTGGAGCCGGTTGAGGAACAGAACGGCGGAGGACAGGGATGCCTCCACCTCGTGGCGGAGGAGGGATACGTCTCCGGTAGCCAGAGTGTGGAACAGCAGGGCGCCGTTATCCCGGCAGAGCAGATGGCACTCAGGCTTATCCTCACTGCCAAAATAGGGGGCCTCGCCGTGGGCGGGGGCCTTGCCCATCAGCAGTACGCCGGGACAGACCAGCGCGCAGATGAGGCGGGCCATCCGCAGTACACTGTGGGGCAGGCGGGACAGATCGCCCAGACGAATGGCATCGGTGCCCAGACCGGCCAGACAGAGCAGCTGCTCGACCCAGGCGTGGAAGGCGGCGGCGTCCTGGGGGGCGTCGGCCTTCAGAGGCAGGGCCAGCAGGATCTCCTGGGCCCGGCAGGCGTCGGCCAGACCGGCCAGTTCCTCCTGGCTGCCGTCACCGTTGAGACGCAGGAAGCTGACGCCGCACTCCTTCAGGTAGGGCAGGCGGTCTGCCACCCCGGCCAGGGAACCGGCAAAGCTGGCGGCATCCACGGCCATGGCCAGCAGATCCCGGCGGCAGTACCAACCGGTATCGGCGGCCCGGCGCTCGTCCTGGGTCCGCAGCTCTTTCCGGCGGGCCTCCCAGCTCTGGCGCAGCAGGGTGGTCAGCCGGTCCCAGGCGGCCAGATCGCCGTGGAACTGGTCCCGGTACAGCCGGGCCAGCTCGTCGCCGTACTGCTCCATACGCAGATCAAAGACGTTGGAGGCGGGCTCCGTTACAGGGGCAGCAGCAGGTTCCGCCACAGCCTTGAGGACAAACAGAGACGCAGGCATCACAATGGCAGGACGGCGGCCGGGGACCGCGGGGCGCTTGCAGTACAGGTCCTCTTCCAGGGCGCGGATCATGCGCCAGGTATGACAGGGCACAGTGCCCTTATGATAAGTATGTTCGTTCATGTGGAAAATCTCCTTTATCGTACGGACCGGTGGAGCCGGTTCGGATAGATGCAGCAGTGTCAGGCGCTCGGAAACCTGACCAACGGATACTACTATAGCACGGCTTGGGTAATTCTTCAACCGAAGCACTCCTTTTTTGTATGTTATTACCACTAGGACCAGGTTGGGGAAGGAGAAAAAGATTGTAATTTTACCCTGGCCGTGGTAGTTTGTTGGGAGAGAAGAAGGGCCGGAATGGAAAGGAGGTCGGCGGATATGCCGATGCTGGAGGAATACCACAACGCACTCCGTCTGGGACAAAAGGAGATCAGGGCAGCGGCAGCCAGGGGGGAAGAAACCGGTCTGCGGGTCCTGCCTGGCGACCCGGAGGAGCTTGCCATGCGGAGAGAGAGTCTGGGCGTGGTGGAGGTGCCCGGCGAGCTCATCGTGGGTACCTGCAACCAGCTGAGGCGGAATAGTTTTTCTCCCGGCTTCTATCCTGTTTTGGAGGCAGACAGTGAGTTTGCCGGCAAATGGGCGGCCCTCTGCCAGGCACATCTGAACGAAGGGATCCGGGACCCTATCAAGGCGGTGGAGTATCTCAACCGCTTCTATGTGGTGGAGGGCCACAAGCGGGTGAGCGTATTGAAATACTTTGGAGCCATCACAGTTCCGGCGGTGGTCACCCGCCTGCTGCCCCGGCCCTCGGATGACCCGGAGGTGGCGGCCTACTACGAGTTTCTTGATTTTTACCAAATGACCGGCCTGAATTT
This sequence comes from Clostridiales bacterium, assembly GCA_022785125.1. Lineage (GTDB taxonomy): Bacteria > Bacillota > Clostridia > Oscillospirales > Oscillospiraceae > Flavonifractor > Flavonifractor porci. Next base: position 71,843 of record JALFRA010000014.1, on the reverse strand, counting down.
CCTGGTGTTCCGCCGGCCGGGGGAGTACCGGGAATTGCTGGAGGCCATGGGCCGGCCCAGCCGGGGGGCGTGGAGCGCCGAGGAAATCCACAACTTCCGTTCCTTTTACTATATGTTTCGGGATGCCTGCCTGCGGGAGAACGCCGATCAGCAGTACGTCTCCCTGGCTTTTCTGGTGTATGTGAAGCTCTTTGGCTATCAGGCTTCCCGGGGTAAACTGTCCACCCAGATCGCTCGGGAGCTGCCCATGATCCGGCAGGAGGTGCTCAACCGACTGGAGAACGCGGGAGTGACCCTCATGCTGGAGGATACGGTGAAAAAGCCTCTGTTCACCTTCCATCCCATTGGAGAGCGGTTGTGCGCCGCCTTTATTCATGCCGGCAGCAGCGATACCTCCCGATGGGTCTATGAGCATGAATGCGGCCGTTATCTGTTGGAAGATACCATGCACGATCAGCTCTATACCTGCTCCTATGAAAACGCCGGCACGGAACAGGAGGCGGAGAAGGCCATCAATGACGCGGTATCCAAGGGGGCGGACCTGATCTTTACCACCGATCCCTCTCTGCTGCTGCCCAGTGTGAAACAGGCGGTGCGCCACCCGGAAGTGAAGTTCTTCAACTGCTCCCTCAACAGCTCCTACCCATCGGTACGGACCTACTATCCCCGGATGCACGAGGCCAAGTTCATCAAGGGAGCCATTGCCGGATCCCTCTCCCGCAGCGGCTGGATCGGCTATGTGGCCGACTACCCTACCTCCGGTACCATTGCCGGCATCAATGCCTTTGCCCAGGGAGCAAGAATGGTCAACGCCGACGCCCGGGTATTGCTGTCCTGGGACTGCCTGAAGGAGGGCGGAGGCATCGACAGTCTCCGGGCCAAGGGCATTGTGTACATCGACTATCTGGACCGGCTGGCCGCTAACACCGGGCCCCGGTCCATGGATCTGCACAATCTGGCGATGATCCACTGCGACTGGGGCCGGTTTTACCAGAGCCTGGTGCGGCGGGTGCTGGACGGCAGCTGGAAGAAAGAGAGCCGGGGCAGCAGTGCCATCAGTTACTGGTGGGGCCTGAACCAGAAAATCGTGGATGTGCTCTGTTCCCGCCGCCTGCCCGCCGGGACCCGGCGGCTGGCCGGCGTGCTGCGGGACGCCATACGGGCCGAGCGGCTGGACCCCTTCTACGGGGTGCTGATGAATCAGCAGGGTCATGTGGTGTATGGGGATGACGGCCCTCTGCCCGCCCAACAGATCCTGTCCATGAACTGGCTGTCCACCTATGTGGAAGGAACCATTCCCAAACCTGAGGAGCTTACCGATCGGGCCAGGGAGTGGATGCGCTTACAGGGTTTTGAGGAGGTTGGAGCGACATGAAGATTCTGGTGGTGGCTGACTATGAGTCCCCCGCTCTTTGGGACTATTATACGCCGGATAAGCTGGAAGGGGTGGACCTGATCCTCTCCTGCGGGGACCTGAAATCCCACTACCTGTCCTTTCTGGCCACCTTTGCACACTGCCCGGTGCTTTATGTCCACGGCAACCACGACGGGCACTATGAGAAGGATCCGCCTCTGGGCTGCACCTGTATCGACGGGCAGTGCTATGAGTACCAGGGCTTACGCATCGTGGGCCTGGGCGGTTCCATGCGCTATAAAAGCGGGCCCCATCAATATACGGACAGGCAGATGGACTTTCGGGCCAGGAAGCTGGCCCCAAAGTTATTTTTTAAAAAGGGGTTCGACATCCTGCTGACTCACGCGCCGGGGAAGGACATGGTGCCCTGCACCGATCTGGCCCACACCGGCTTCCGGGCCTTTAACCGCCTGCTGGACAAGTATCAGCCTGCTCTCCATTTCCACGGGCACACCCATCTGAACTACGGACGGAGCATCCAGCGGGAACAGCGCTGCGGGAATACCCGGGTGATCAACGGGTATGAGCGGTACCTGGTGGAATTCTGAGTGGAAAAGCCCGCGTGATATGACGGAGTGTTGTGCGAGAAGTGGATATTTTTCCCGGACGCGGAGACAGCAAATACGCAGTTTATTCATGATGTGTGAAAAAGGATGGACAGCAGTGTGGTTTTGCTTGGCAAAGAAGAAAAAACTGTGCTATACTAAAGAAAACATGGCATTTTAGGTGCGGAGAGAGAAAGATACCATTTTGCGTTTGCAGGCAATGCGGTTGATCGGAAAAGGGGATCGATGTGATGATGAGTCAGGGCCCATACAAGGATTACAGTAATATTGATGCGGTGGATATTCTTCATCAGGTATCGGCTCTGTATATGTCCACAAAAACGCAGCATGATTATGGAACCGGCGACGTTTATACGGTGGTGGAGGTCCATACGCTGAAATATATAGCGGATAACCATGGGATCACGGTTACACAGCTGGCCCGGGACAACGGAAAGACAAAGGGAGCAGTATCCCAGATTCTAAAAAAGCTGGAAAATAAAGGACTTGTATTTCGGGTTGCTGATCCGGAAAATGATAAGCGCAATCACCTTTTCCTTACCGAAAAAGGGAAACAACTGGATGAAGCACATCGGAACTACGATGCCGGCCATTTTGGCGAATCAATGGATATCGTGCGCAAAAAATTTACAAAAGAGGAGATCAATACTACATTTGCAGTTCTGGAAAACTGGTTGGAGGTACGGCGGGAGGTCCAGCAGCGGCGAATATGGGAGAAAAAGCTGCAGGAGCGGCAGAAGCGGAGAGAGGTCATGAAGCAGGCCAATTGATTCCTGGAACAGAATATGAATCATGCAGACAAAGGCGGCTCCCTGCGAGAAACGTTATTCAACGTTTCTCGCAGGGAGCTTTTTTGTGCGCAAAAGAGGTTCATTTCAATTTGGCACTTTGACAGATTTTATTTCATATAACTTATGAAAAATGTAGAATTCTGTCCAATCGACTTGACAGGTCTGGGAAGTGAGTTTACAATCTAACCAAACTTGTATACAACCTAAACATATTGTTTAATAGCGAAACAGTAAATGGCGGGAAGTATACATGGCCAGTCTGCAGGATGGAAAACTAAAAATGTTAGAGTAGGTGGAAGGGAGATGCGTCATGAACGGTGTTTTATCCGTGATTGTAACATTAGTCTACATTGCGCTGGTTGCGATCCTTGTTATCAAACGGTATAATTCAGTTTTTGTCTTTCTGATGTCTGGTATGCTGGTGTTGTTTGTTTCAGCTTTGATAACCGGTGAGTCGGTCATGGGGAGCAGTTCAACGGGGAATGCGATTGTAGATGTCTTTGCCTATGCGGCAAGTCAATTCTCTGCCAACGCATCCGGCGTGGGGCTTACATTGATGACTGTTACAGGGTATGCTGTATATATGTCTCATATCGGTGCCTCTACCAAGTTGGCTCATTTGGCAACCAGACCGCTTTCCAAAATCAAAAACCCCTATATTGTGCTCGGTATGTTATTTATCATTGGAACGCTTTTGAAGCTTGTTATCACGAGTCATTCAGGCCTGGGTATGCTTTTGATGGCGGTGGCGTTCCCGATCCTGACCTCGCTTGGAATCAGTAAGCTCAGTGCGGCTGTGACCATCATCATGTGCGGCTTTGTGGATTGGGGCCCCAATGATTCCAGTGCCATTTTTGCCGCTGAAGAAGTAGTTGGAATGTCTATGATGGACTATTTTCTGACTTATCAGGGCAAAGTTGCTGTGATCCTGATTGTTCTCTGTGCCATTTTCCTTCCTATTTATCTGCATCATATGGATAAAAAGGAGACGGACGATACCATTGAGACTATGCGGCAGGAAGAGGCGGAAGCTCCTGATTGCCCTGCGGTGTACGCATTGTTGCCTGTGGTGCCCTTGGTGCTGATCACGGTCTTTAGCTTCATTCCCAATATTAAGTTGGATGTAGTGCCTGCCAATCTGATCGGTTTGACCTTTGTGTTTGTTCTGGAACTGATCCGCCGAAGAAACCGCAAGGAAGTGACCAACGACCTTAATGTGGTTATGAAGGCTATGGGAAACTCTTTTGCCACCGTAGTCAGCATTCTGATAGGCGCCGCTGTTTTTGCTGAGGGCATTCAGTTGTTGGGCGGTATTACCATTCTTTCCAATGGGCTTGCATCAATCAAGAGCGCTCCTATTGTGACGATGGTGCTCATGTCTCTGATTACCTTCTTTGCAGGTATGCTTCTGGGCAGTGGCAACGCGTCCTGGTATGCGTTTGGCCCCCTGGTTCCTGATGTGACGATGCAAATGGGTGTTTCCACCGCCACCATTGCGCTTCCCATGCAGCTTTCCTCCGGTATTGGCCGCTGTATGTCTCCGGTGGCGGGCGTAGTGATCGCGATCTCGGGCATGGCGGAACTTGATATTACCAAGATCGTTAAGCGCTGTGCGATGCCAGCAGTGGTAATGTTTATTTGCAATATGATCGTTTCCTATATCGTTGTGTCCCTGTAATGAATGAAATATGGTACTATGTAAACAAGAAGAAAGGAAGGCATAGTGACAATGAGCGATGTGATCTATGATTTTGACAAAGGAATTGAGCGCAGAGGAACGGATGCAAAGAAATATGACCCCAGCCTGTGCCCCGAGGATGTGCTGCCTTTCTGGATCGCGGATACGGATTTCCCTAGCCCTGTGGAGGTAAAGCAGGCCCTGTTGGAGCGGGTGGAGCTGGGGCATTACGGATATCCTTATATTGACATGGCCTTTGAAAACAGCGTTGCCCGGTGGTACAAGGTGCGCCATCACGTGGAACTGGAGCCGCGCTTTATTGATTTTTCTCCCTGCGTGATCCCTGCTATGATTTGGTTTGCCAAGGAATTTTCCAGCGAAGGAGATAAGATCCTGCTCCAGACCCCAGTCTATCCGCCGTTCCATGATCTGGTGAAAAATAATGGCCGCCAGCTGGTCTATAATGAGATGCGCTTGGTCAACGGACGCTATGAGATCGACTTTGCGGATCTGGAGCAGAAACTGAAGGACTCAAAGGTAAAGATTCTGTTCATCTGTAATCCGCAGAATCCCACCGGCCGCTGCTTTACCCGGGAGGAACTGACCCGGATGGGCGAACTGTGTCTGCAGAATCATGTGATGATCGGCGTGGATGAGATCCATGCAGACATCATCTTTGACCACAATGAATTTGTTCCCTTCTGCAGCTTGTCCAAGGAACTGGCGGAGCATTCGGTTACCTTTATCAACCCGGCCAAAACCTTTAATGTGGCTGGCGTCCGGACGGCGGCATGGTTTACCCATAGCGAGGAAGTCTATCGCCGTATGATGAATCAGCAGACCTACAGCAAAGGAATGGGACGCAATATTTTCGGCAATGTGGCGTTGATGGCCTGCTATAACCACGGCGACTCCTATGCTGATCAGTGCGTGGCTTATCTGAACGAGACAAAGAACCAGGTGGTGGCGTACATCAATGAAAATATTCCGGGTGTCACCGCGATTGATCCCGAAGCCACCTTTATGGTATGGCTGGACTGCCGCGAACTTGGTTTCCGGACACAACAGGAACTCAAGGATTTTATGTTCCAGAAGGCCAAGATCCTGCTGAACGACGGGACCACATTTGGGGAAAGGGAAGGATTTGGGTTTATGCGGTTCAACTTTGCCGCACCTCGCTCAATCGTGATGGAAGGACTGGAGCGGCTCAAGCGTGCGGTAGAGCAGCTGGAAAAGTGAGTTGCTGCGAGGAGTACAGTATACTATGAATGAAAAATTGATGGAAAGAATTGTACGCAAAGAGGCATTGGCGATCCTGACCGGAACTGACGGCAGTGTGATATGGGAGAGCGGGAAAAGTCCGGTATCGGCTCTGTGCAGGGAGTGGTTTACCGGCCAGCTCCCCAAGGATGGGTATGGCAGCCTCTATGCAGATCAGCTTGGCGTTGCTTTGGCGATGTTTGCGGTGCGGCTGGGAGTACCCGTCTGTTACGCCAGGAAGCTGTCTGAATATGGATATCAGGAGCTGAAGCGGCAGCACATAGAAGTCCAATATGAAGCGATGATTCCTTTGGTCCATTCTTCCAAGGAAGCGAGCAAAGTCTGCCCCATTGAGCAGTTCCTGGTAGACCACCCGGATGAAACGAAGAGATGGGATTTCCTGAAAAGCCGCAGTGCAGAGGGGCCTGCTTGTTCGCTGGCTGCGCGGCATAAAGCGGAAAACTGACGGAGTATCAAAACGGTATAGTTTATGGAAAACTCCTATGGGGTGCGATCGTTTGGCATCCCATGGGAGTTTTTTTATGGGAACTTCTTGCTTTTTGAAACGTCTAAAGTAATAATAGACACGGCGGTTTTCGGCGAAGATTTTTCGGGGAAGGGCATACACTGGTGCTGCCGGGTGCCCTTCCTGGAATTAGCAGGGAAACTTAAGGATTTATTAAGAATTTGTCATTGCTTTGTCATTGCTTACCTTACCTGGTATGCTAGAATGGCAATGAACAAGCAAGTGTATAAGGAGGAGTTCAATATGACGGATCAACAGACGCCTGTGCTCGAGCAGCCCGTTCCGATCCAGACGCCGCCGGCCGGGACGCCTTCCGGCCCCAGAAAGAAGAAGCGCCGCAGCAAGCTCAAGCTCATCGTGGGCCTGCTCATTACTGCGGCGGTGATCGCCGGAATTATCTTTGCGCTGTGGTACTTTGTGTTTCGGGAGGATCAGACGGGATTGGGCAAGGCCATGACGGATACCGTCCAGCTGGGGTCCATCCAGGTAAAGGTGGAAGGCAGCGGCATGGCCAAGGCCAACAAATCGGCCACCGTCACGCCGGGTACCGGCACCATCCTGGAGCTCTATGTGAAGGAGGGCGACCAGGTCACCGAGGGCCAGCCCCTCTACCGCATGGACGACAAAACTGCCCGTGAGGCGGTCAAGGCCGCCCAGGAGACGGTGGATGACTGCCAGAAACAGCTCCAGGCGGTCCATGAAAAGATCGGAGAGCTGACCATCAAGGCACCTCACGCCGGCAACCTGAGGGAGGTGGCCGACCTGAAGGTGGGGGATACGGTGAACGAGGGCGATACCATCGCCACCATCGTCAACGACACCAAACTGCGCGTCTCCCTCTACTACAGCTATGCCTATGAGGACAGCATCAAGGTGGGACAGACCGCTCAGATCACCATCCCCTCCATCATGGGCAGCCGTACCGGAACGGTGGAGAAGATCAACAAGGTCCGCTTTGTTTCCCCGGAGGGAGCCACCCATTTTGAGGTGGTCTTTGTGCTGGATAATCCCGGTACCCTCACTGAGGGGATGGAGGTTTCCGCTTCCCTCACTGACGCCAACGGCACTCCCATTTACCCCTATCAAAATGGCAAGCTGGAATTCTATGAAACTACTGTGGTGAAGGCCAAGGCCTCCGGCCCGGTAGAGAGCGTCGGACTGCTGAATTACTCCGATGTGAAGGCGGGCCAGGTCCTGGTCCAGCTGGGCGCCAAGAACTCCGACCAGGAGATCAGCGCCAAACAGGAGGCGCTGAAGGCAGCACAGGAGAAGCTGAAGGAGGCCAACAATGAGCTGAGCAAGTACAACGGTGTCTCTCCCATTGCGGGTACCGTGCTCTCCTGCAGCCTTACCGAGGGCGCCGAGGTGCAGAGCGGTCAGGGCATCAGCATTGCCGATACCTCTCAGATGACGGTGGAGATCAGCGTGGACGAGCGCAATGCCCAGTATGTCAAGGTGGGCATGATGGTGGAGCTGGACCAGTATGGTACTCCCTATATGGGCGTGGTGCAGAGCGTCTCCCTCACCGCATCCGGAGAAAACGGCGTGGCCTCTGTTCCCGCGGTGGTTTCGGTGGACAATCTTGACGGCTCCATGATCCCCGGTACTTACGTTAACTATTCCTTTGTGGCCAGCCAGTCGGACAACTGTCTTACCGTGCCGGTGGCCGCTGTCAAGTATGTCAGCTTCGGCAATGTGACGCTGCCCGACAGCATGGATGCGCCCCCTGCCGGCGATGGCGGAGAGGACGGTACGGACGGCGGTGAAATGGGCGGCAGTGATCTTCCTGATGACGGCGATATGTCCGTGGACGACGGCGGAACTGTGGGCGACGGCGATGTGAACGTCGATGACGGCGGCATGATCATAGACGGAGATATGTCTGTCAGCGGCGGTGCGGTAGCAATACCTCAACGGTATTCCGGCGGCGTTTCCGCCCGTAAGCTGGGCGTAGTAGTCATGCCTGGCCCGGGTATCTCCACTGGCGGCGGCGCCAGCGGCGGTATGGGCGGCCCCTCCACCGATGGAGAGACCGGCACCATCGTCTTTGTCAAGTCCAAGGAGGCCCCGGCGAATGCCATTCTGGAGCCTGATCCCGCCTGGGAATGCCCCGAGGGCTTCTGGGCCGTGCCGGTGGAGATCGGCCTGGCCGACACCACCCGGGTGGAGATCAAGCGGGGCCTGAATGAAGGTGACGAGGTGTTCATCGGTTACGCCACCCAGAACGCCAGCAGTTGGGGTGGCTGATATGCTGATCGATGTGAAAAATCTCTTCAAGATCTACCATGAGGGGGAGGAAAGCGAGGTCCGGGCCCTGGACGGGGTGAGCCTCACGGTAGACCGGGGGGAGTTCGTGGCCATCATCGGCCAGTCCGGCTCCGGCAAGTCCACCCTGATGAATATCCTGGGCTGCCTGGATATCCCCACCTATGGGGACTACCATCTGGACGGGGTGGACGTGACCGAACTGACGGACAAACAGCTGGCCCACATCCGCAACAAGCAGATCGGATTTATCTTTCAGGGTTTTAATCTGATCCCCGCCCTCAACGCCTGGGAGAATGTGGAACTTCCCCTGATCTATCAGGGGGTTTCCGCCTCCAAGCGGTGGGAGAGGGTGGAGGCCGCACTGGAGCGGGTAGGTCTGGCTGACCGGGCCGACCACAAGCCCACCGAGATGTCGGGCGGTCAGCAGCAGCGGGTGGCCATCGCCCGGGCCATTGCCACCCAGCCCCCCATCATTATGGCCGACGAGCCCACCGGCGCCCTGGACTCCCGCACCGGCAAGCATGTGCTGGAGATCCTCCACGGGCTTCATGAGGAGGGCTCCACCATCATCCTCATTACACACGACAACGGCATTGCCTCCACCGCCCAGCGGGTGGTGCGCATTTCCGATGGACGTATCATCTATGACGGAAACAGGGAGGGGGCTTTTGCATGAATCTGTCGCAGGCGTTCAAGATCGCCATCAAATCCATTGCAGCCAAGAAAGCCCGCTCGGTCCTTACCATGCTGGGTGTCATTATCGGTCTGGCTGCCGTCATCATCCTGGTGTCCTATGCCCAGGGGCAGAACCAGCAGATGCGGGCCTTCTATGAGAGCCTGGGTACCAACATCATCAACATCCAGGCCAACAGCTGGAACAGCGAGAAGGTATCCGATGAGTTGTATGACTATTGTATGGAGCTGGACGAATATGTACTGGGCGTTACCCCGGTGGTGCAGATGTACAATCAAACCGTCATCAAATACGGCGCCAAAACCCTGGACAACTATAATACCTCTTGGGAGGAATCTCCCCAGGTGGTGATGGGCAACCAGCAGTTCTCCCTGTGCAACAACTTTACCCTGGCAAAGGGGAGAGACATCGCCTACCTGGATGTGAAAAACTACAACCAGGTTTGTGTGCTGGGCTCCAAGATGGCCGACGCCCTGTTTAATTACATGGACCCGGTGGGCCAGAGTATCACCATCAACAATATCCCGTTTGAGGTTATTGGCGTTTACAAGGAAAAAGATCCCAATAATATGACCGGTATGGACCGCTATATCGTGCTGCCCTACTCTATGAACCGGGTGCTGAACAGCCGGACCAGCATGGATACCTTCGTGGCCAAGGCCAAGGATTCGGAATCCACCACCCGGGCCATCACGCTGCTCAAGGGTTTTCTCCAGGGCGTCATTGATCCTAACAGCGGATATTATGATGTTACCACCCCCAACCAGATGCAGGAGGAGGGTAAGGAGCAGGATCAGATGCAGCAGCGCTTTTTGGGCGGTATCGCCGCCATCTCTCTGGCGGTGGGCGGTATCGGCATCATGAACATTATGCTGGTCACCGTGACCGAGCGTACCCGTGAGATCGGTATCCGCAAGGCCATCGGCGCCGAGCGCAAGAGCATCATTGCCCAGTTCCTCATCGAAGCCTGCATGATCTGCGGCATCGGCGGCATCTTCGGTATCATCGTGGGCTATATCGGTACCTTGATCGTGGGAAAACTGTCTTTCCATACCATATTGATACCCAACGCCGGGATAACGGTAGGCGCTTTCTTCATTTCCGTTGCCCTTGGCGTGGCCTTTGGCCTCTATCCTGCCATTAAGGCCTCCGGCCTCCAGCCGGTGGAAGCCCTGCGGGCAGACTAAAGGAGAGTGAGTGTATGAAAGTGAGAAAATGGCTTTCCGCCCTGCTGGCGGTGGCGCTGCTGGTGAGTATGCTGGTGGTGCCCTCCGCCTCCGCGGCAGGCAATTCAGCCTTTACCGACATCACCGATCCCGACCAGGCCAATGCCGCCGAGATGCTGCGCCTGCTGGGCGTGGTGAACGGCACCGGCGGCGGCGCGTTCCGGCCCCAGGGCACCCTGACCCGGAGCGAATTCTGCAAGATGACGGTGGAGATCATGGGCCGGGGCGACGAGGAGCCCGCCCAGCGCAGCCGCACCATCTTTACCGACGTCAGCTCCACCCACTGGGCCAGAGGCTACATCAATCTGGCTGCCTCCATCACTGTGGGCGGCTCCTCCGGCGGTGACGGGGAGAGCGCCACAGCGGGTACCCGCCTGATTATGGGCGTGGGCGACGGCACATTCCAGCCCGACCGGGTCATCACCTGCGGCGAGGCCGTCACCATCCTCATGCGGGTGCTGGGTTACAGCGACGGCGATGTGGCAGGCGGTCTCAACTGGTACGACGGCTATATGGGGCTGGCCGGCTCCGCCGGACTGCTGGATAAGCTGAACCTGACCGGCGCCTCCACCATCTCCCGCGGCCAGGCTGCCATCCTGTTCTACAACCTGCTCTTTGCCAAGACCAAGGGCAGCGACAGCCTCTACCTCACCGGTCTGGGCTGCAAAGTGGAGGACGGCGGCATCCTGCTGGATGTGAACGCCACCCTGGCCGGCTCCAACACCGCGGTCAAGACCACCACCGGCACCTACAAGACCGACCGGGCGGGCCTGGACGAGCGCCTGGAAGGTATGCAGGGCGACGTGGTGCTGGATAAGAACGACAAGCTGCTGGCCTTCCAGCCCAAGGAGAATATCACCAGCCGGGCAGTCAACGTGGCTGAGTGGGCCTACAATGAAGCGCGGCTCACCGGCGGCGAGACCCTGGAGCTGCCGCCTCAGACCACCGTGTACCAGGACGGCGAGAAGAAGGTATATGAGGAGCTGTGGCAGGACCTGAAGCCGGGCACCCCCGCCACTTTCTACTACACGGCAGAGGGCAAGGTGGACTATGTGTTCCTGCGCTCCGCCTCCGCCTCCGACACCGCCATGGTGGCCCGGAGCGTGCCCTCCGGAAATCCTTTCACCGCCCTGGCCAAGGGGGAGAGCAATTACCAGATCTATAAGAACAGGATGCCTGCCACCGTCAATGACATCCGTCAGTACGACGTGGCCACCTATGACAGCGGCGCCAAGGTCATGAACATCTCCGACCTGCGGCTCACCGGTATGTATGAGAACGTCTACCCCAATACTGATACCCCGGCCAAGATCTGGGTCATGGGTGTGGAGCTGCCGGTGCTGCCCTGTGCGGTGGAGGATCTGCGCAACTTCAAGATCGGCGATACCCTGACTCTGCTGCTCACCAATGACGGAAAGGTGGCCGGTGCGGTCACCACCGCCGCCGCCAAGGGCAATGCGGTGGGTTATGTGAAGGAGATCAATGCAGAGAACGGTGAAGCAACTGTACAGCTGCTGGACAGTGTGCTGGGTGAGGTGAAGGGCAAAACCGCCTACCGGAACGATAGCGCGACCAAAATGCTGGGCGAGCTGGTCACCGTCTCCTCCTATAAGCTGGGCCAGATCAGCCTGACCCGCCTCACCGGCGGCTCCTCCAGCGGGGTCACCGGCAAGCTGGAGGTGGCTGCCCGCACCCTGGGCGGCGTGGCTCTGGCCGACAATGCGGCGGTGTACGAGAAGGTGGGCAGCAGCAAGCTCCAGCCTGTCAAGTACAGCCAGATCACCGCTTCCAGCGTGCCCGCCTCCAAGATCTTGTATGCCGGCAAGGACTATGCCGGCCGGTACAATGTGCTGGTGCTGGATGACGTGACCGGCGATCTGTATACCTACGGCTTTATGAGCAAGGGGACAATGGAGACCTCCTCCAGCATGGGTCCCATCATTAACTCCACCGTGATCGTGACCACCTCGGACAAAAGCGGCGAGAGCAAGCTGGAACTGGTGGGAGGTGTGGAAGTGCCCCGCAACGCAGTTGGCGGCGTGGTAGCCTCTCTGAACACATTAAAGGATGGTCCTGCCAAGATTGCCGGCTATGTGTTCCTGAAGGAGCAGGACGGCGTACGCCGCAGCGCCTTTGATATGAAGGCCAAGACGGTGACCACCACTGATATGGTGCTGCCCATCTCGGACAATGTGGTGTGCTACAACAAGACCACCAAGCAGTGGTTTACGGCGGAGGACCCCATGGATGCCCTCAATCAGGCCCGTGCCTTCTCCGACAACATCACCATCTACTACGACCGCACGCCGGAGGACGGCGGCAAGGTCCGCGTGGTAGTGGTGCAGTAGGCGCCGGTTAAGAGAAAACAGGCCCAGAAAAAGCAAATTTATCGAAAACCCTGTTCAGTCCTGTACTGAACAGGGTTTTTGTATCTCAATGCAGCGGCGGGACAGGAGCTGTGGAAGAACTATACATAGGTTGACTTACCACAAAAAAGTAGACACCCACACTTGTGAGTGTCTACTTTTATTTTGCAGCCGTATCGACGCAACACGCAAACGGCTCTATTTTGGAAGATTTACTCCGCTTTTTTAAACATCTCCTTGTCCACGCCGCACAGGGGGCAGGACCAGGAGGAGGGCACCTGCTCCCAGGGGGTGCCGGGAGCCACACCGTGAGCAGGATCACCCTCGGCAGGATCATAAATGTAACCGCACAGCGCGCACACCCACTTGCCGCCCTCGGTCTTGGGGGCGTCCACCGGCACGGTGCACAGGGCGGCTACACTGCGGGCGTAGTCAGCCATAGCGTCCAGGTCAGCCTGAGTGGGAGTGAAGAGAATGCGGAAGGGCTCCTCAGGAGCGGCATAGCGCAGGCCCTTCAGGAAGGTGTGGAGCATGGGGGCAGCCTCGCCGCTCCAGCCATAGGCGCCGAAGGCGCCGGCGGCCTTACCCTTCAGGTTGATGGGGTCGATGGAGGTGAGCACGTCCCACACAGCCTTGGGGGCGGCGCGGTTGATGGTGGGAGAGCCCACCAGCAGTACGTCGGCCTCATGGGCCAGCTTCACACAGTTTTCATAGGACTCCACAGTGACGTCCGCCACAGTGACGGCATAGCCCTCGTCCTCCAGGGCTCTGGCAGCGGTCTCTGCCAGGGTACGGGTGCAGCCGTAAGCGGAAGCATACACCACAAAGGCGGTACGCTGGGTCTTGGGCGCGGGAGTGCTCCAGGTACGGTAGAGCTCCTTGGCCTTGGCAATGGTCTCGGTCAGGCAGGGGCCGTGGCTGGGGCACACCAGCTCTACGTCGGCGGGCATCTTGTTCAGACCAGAGAGCACGCTGGGCTTGAAGGGGCCAAAGATGCCGGCATAGTAGTAGGCAAACTCGCCCTCATAGGCCTCCTTGACGTGGATGTTCTTGTCCAGCATGGTAGGCTCACAGAAATGGCAGCCCAGGAAGTCGCAGGTAAAGAGGGTCTTGCCCTCCTTGTCCCAGGTAAACATAGAGTCGGCCCAGTGGAGCATGGGAGAGGGAATGAACTCCAGCACCCGGTTGCCCAGGTCCAGGGTATCACCTGCGGCCACGGCACGGCAGGGCAGATCCAGGTTGGTGATATCCTGTAGGTGCTTTTTGCCCGCCTTGGTGGCGATGATCTCCAGCTTGGGGCAAACTGCCATCAACTTGGCCACGCTGCCGGAATGGTCAGGTTCATTGTGATTCATGATCAGGTAATCCACATCCTCCAGGGGAATGACCTGGCGGATGTTATCCAGATATTCATCAAAATAATCGGTATGGACCGTTTCGATCAGAACATTCTTCTCTCCCGTCAGCAGATAGGCATTGTAGGAGGTACCGTATTTGGATTCCATTACGATGTCAAAGACCCGCAGCGTCGGATTGAGGACGCCCACGGACCAGAGATTTTCACGCAGCTTGATGGCGCTCATGGTGGTTCCTTCCTTTCATATTGTCAAAAATTATTTCCTAGCAGGTCACAGTATATTATCCTCTCTTCCGCTTGTCAAGCGCTATGGGATAAACTGTCACGTCTGTTTTCCAGCGGTTCTGCCACCTTGACTTTCCCTCTGTAGGAGGCTACAATGAAAAATTGCGAAACTGTACTTTTTTTGTCTGAGGTGACTGTTCATGTCCATCTATCTCGATAACGCCGCCACCACGCCGGTGTGTCCCCAGGCGGTCAAAGCGGCCTATGAGGCCATGACGGAGGGCTACGGCAATCCCTCCTCCGGCTATGCCATCGGTCAGGCCGCCGCCGCCAAAGTAAAGGAGTACCGCGCCGTGGTAGCGGGCAGGCTGGGTTGCCTGCCGGAGGAGCTTACCTTTACCTCCTGCGGTACCGAGGGAGACAACTGGGCCATCCGGGCTGCCGTGGAGCATGGGAAGCGGATTGGGAAGCATATCATCACCACCGCCATTGAGCACTCCGCTGTGCTGGAGCCCATGCGTGCTCTGGCCACCCAGGGCTATGAGGTCACCTACTTAAAGCCGGACAAGTCCGGCCATATATCCACCCAGGCGCTGGCCGACGCCCTGCGGCCCGATACGGTACTGGTATCCATGATGCTGGTAAACAATGAACTGGGTACCCTCCTGCCGGTGGCGGAAGCCGCCCAGGCCATTAAGGCCGCCAACTGCCCCGCCCTGCTCCACTGCGACGCGGTACAGGCCTTTTTGAAGGTCCCCTTTACCCCCAAAGAGCTGGGGGTAGACCTGCTCACCATCAGCGGCCACAAGATCCGGGCGCCCAAGGGTATCGGCGCCCAGTACATCCGTAAGGGCCTGGACCTGAACCCCCTGCTGCTGGGAGGCGGACAGGAAAATGGTCTGCGCTCCGGCACCGAGCCCACCGCCCAGCTGGCCGCTCTGGCCGCCGCCTGTGAGGCCTGGGACTCTGGCGCGCCCGCTCGTATGGCGGCAGTGAAGGCCCATGCCCTGGAGGTATTTTCCGCCGTCCCCGGGCTGGAGGTCATTAACCCCGGCGACGCTCCCCACATCTGCGCCATTTCTCTGCCCGGCTATCCCAGTGAGATGCTGGTGCGGGACCTGTCTGACCGGGGTATCTACGTCTCTTCCGGCTCGGCCTGCCACAAGGGCAAACCCAGCCACGTCTTTGCCGCCCTGGGCCTGCCCAAACGCACCCTGATGGGGGTGCTGCGTATTTCCTTTTCCCCCGACAGCACCTGTGAGGAGGCCGACGCTCTGGCCGACGCCCTCACGGAGATCACACAGACTCGGATCGCAATGAGGTGAGGATTTGTTTTCCTACATGAACCGAGGCAGGGCCTTTTATCGCAATGTGATTGCGTTGGCCCTGCCCATCCTGCTGCAAAATCTGTGTACCACCCTGCTGGGTCTGGTGGATACGTTTATGGTAGGCAGTCTAGGAGAAGCCCCGCTGGCCGCCGTTGCTCAGGCCAACCTGCCGGTGTTTGTCATTCAGCTGGTGATCTTCGGCCTGCAAAGCGGCTCCTCAGTGCTCATCAGCCAGTTCTGGGGTAAGAAAGACACCGATACCATCAACCGAGTCATTGGCATCGGATGCTATGTGGCTGGTGCCATTGCCGCTCTGTTCGCCGCCGTCATGTGCTTCTTCCCCACTCAGCTTATGGGCCTGCTCACCGACAACGAAGAACTGATCCCGCTGGCCGCCAGCTATGCCCGTATTGTGGGGCCCTCCTACCTGTTCAACAGCCTCACTGGCGTGTATGTGGGCGCCCACCGCTCCATGGAGAACCCCAAGCTTGGCATGATCATCTTTGCCACCTCCATGGCCACCAACACCTTCCTGAACTGGGTGTTCATTTTCGGTAATCTGGGCGCCCCCGCTCTGGGGGTGGAGGGCGCGGCCTTTGCCACTCTGCTCTCCCGCATCCTGGAGTTTGGCATCACCATGACCTATGCCCTCATCAACAAGCGGTTCCGGCTCAAACCCACCCTCATGTTCCGGCCGGGACGGCCCCTGATCCAAAAATTCTTCCGCTACTCCGGCCCGGTGGTCCTCAACGAGACTCTGTGGGGTCTGGGCACCTCCATGCACAAGGTAGTCATGGGCCATATGGAAAACTCCACCGAGATCCTGGCCGCCCGGGCTCTGGCGGGCAATCTGGAAGATCTGTGTACCGTGGCCATCTTCGCCGTGGGCGGCACCACCGCCATCATCATTGGGCGGGAGATCGGAGCCGGGCGGCGGGAGCACATCTACGAGATCGGAGCCACCCTCAATACCCTTGCCATGTGCTGCGGCCTGGTGATCGGCGGACTGCTGGTCACCTTTACCCACAGCTTCTTCCCCACCCTGGTCTACCCCTTCTTCCATTTGTCCCCCATGGCGGGAGAGATCGCCACCATGATGCTTACTATGATCGGCGTCTGTCTCCCCCTGAGGGCCTTCAACTCGGTGAACACTGTAGGCGTGCTCAGGGGCGGCGGCGACGTGCGGGCGGCCTCCCTTATTGACGTGTGTCCCCTGTGGCTGGTGGCGCTTCCCCTGTCCGCCCTCTTCGGTCTGGTGCTGAAGTGGGGCATCTTCTGGGTATATGTGGGCGTCATTATGGAGCAGATCACCAAATTTATTGTAGGTGTGCCCCGGTTCCGCTCCCGGGCCTGGATCAATGACGTGACCCAATATGTGAAAGAGGAGGTCTCCTCATGAAGATCACCGTTCTGATGGAAAACTCCGCCGGGGATGGGCTGATCTCCGAACACGGGCTGTCCTTTTACATAGAATACCGAGGTGGCCGCTACCTGCTGGACGCCGGGGAGTGCGGCGCGGTGGTATACAACGCCGCCAAGCTGGGGGTAGACCTTTCAAAGGTAGATAAGGCCGCTCTGTCCCATGGACACTATGACCACGCCGACGGCTTCAATGCCTTCTTCGCCATCAATCCCTCTGCCTCCGTTTACGCCCGGCCCCGGATTATTGACCCGGAGATCTGGGCGGAGAAGGAGTACATCGGCATCAACATGGGGATGTTCCGCCGGCATGAGAAGCGCATTGATCTGGCGGAGGGGCCCCGGGATCTGGCGGAGGGCCTCCACCTGATCCCTGACCGGGTGAAGCACGAGCAGTCCCTGGTGGCTGAGACCTCGGAAGGGCTGGTGGTCCTCAACTCCTGCTGCCACGCCGGAGTGGTGAAAATCCTCACCCAGCTCTCCGAACAGTTCCCCGGCACCCCGATCCGTGCGGTATTGGGAGGCTTCCACCTGATGGGCAAGGAGGGGGTATCCACCCTGGGCCCCTCACCGGAAAAGGTACGCTCCATCGCCGCCGCCCTGCGGGATGATTTAAAGGTACAGGATATCTACACCGGCCACTGCACCGGAGATCCCGCTTACGCCCTGCTGGAGGAGGAGCTGGGAGACAGGCTCCACCGTTTTACCACCGGGGCGGTCTATGAATTTGCTGACTGAATCAAAAAGGACGCGCCGCAGGCGCGTCCTTTTCTTATAATTCCCGTTCCATTCTAATATCAGACAGTTGAAACCATTTGTCAGAATACGTGACGTATTCAAATCCCAGCTTCTCATAGATCCGCAGGGCGGCTTTCAGCTTGTGGTTGGAGGTGATCACGATGGTCTTTTGTCCCGCGTCCCGGGCGGCCTGGATCACCGCCTCCATCAGTGCGGTACCGATACCCCGCTCCCGATACTCCTCTTTGACGCCGAATTTCAAGGCCTCGCACACACCGTCGCCCTGGAGCTCCAGCATCACCATGCCCACGATCTCTCGGCCGCAGCGGGCCAACAACACCCGGCCGCCTCCAGCAATAAACCGGTGTGGATCAGCCAGCATCTCCAGATCCACCGGCTCCAGCAGGTCATACTCCAGCAGCCAGGGCAGAGAGATATCCTCCAGGTCCTGTTTGTAGCGCTCTTCGTAGTCAATGATCTCCACGGGCACCGTTTTGTCCATGGGGTACTCCCTCCTGTTTGCAAGTCTTTCTCCTTATTGGATAGAATACCATTGAACGGTCCCCACGTCAACCGCCGTCCGTTTGCAATCTGCCCCCTCCTCTGCTATCTTTTTCCCGTTCACATTTAATTTACAACCCTGCCTATTGACTTTTTTCCCGGACGGTGCTACATTATCTTTAGCACTCAGGTAGTATGAGTGCTAAAACGAAAGTGAGGTGGCTGCCATGGATTTGACGGAACGCAAAAAACGAATCCTGCGCGCCATCATCGAAAGTTACATTCAGTCCGCGGAGCCGGTGGGGTCCAAGGCCATTGCCTCTTCCATCGGCATGGAGATCTCCTCGGCCACCATCCGCAACGAGATGGCGGATCTGGAGACTCTGGGGCTGCTGGAAAAGCCCCATACCTCCGCCGGACGCATCCCCTCTCCCAAGGGATATCGGTTCTACGTCAACGAACTGATGGAGGAGCACAAGCTCTCCCTTCAGGAGACCCAACGCATCAATCAGGCCCTGCGCCTGAAGATGCAGGAGCTGGACCGGGTACTGGATCAGGCCGGCCGGGTGGTATCCCAGCTGACCAACTACCCCGCCTTTGCTCTGTCCTCCGGCATGAGCCGGGTAACCATCCGCCGGTTTGACCTTCTGATGGTGGAACGCAACGCCTTTATCATCGTAGTGATGACCGACACCAATGTCGTGCGAAACCGATTGATCCGCCTGCCCTCCGATTTGACGGAGGCTCAGCTGCAAATGCTCAACACCTTGCTCAACGCCACTTTTACCGGCCTGCCTCTGGATGAGATCACGCCGGAGCTGATGCGGGTGGCCCAGCACGCCGCAGGAGAGGCCTACGGGCTCATCTCCCTGGTGGTTTCCTTCGCGATGGAGGTGCTGGAGAGTCTGGAGCAGCGCACCGTCCACACCTCGGGCATCGCCCATCTGCTGGAGCTGCCTGAGTACCGCTCTTTGGAGCGGGCCCAGCCTCTGCTGAGCTACCTCTCCGAGGATGCCGATCCCGCCCGCTTCCCTGTACCCAAGGACGCCTCCATGAAGATCCTCATCGGCCCGGAAAACGTGGCCGACGCATTGAAGGATACCAGCGTGGTGGTAGCCAGCTACGACATTGGCGACGGAATGCGGGGTGTCATCGGTGTGGTGGGACCCACCCGTATGGATTATGCCAAAATAACCGCCCGCCTTTCCTATCTGGCCGAGGGACTGACCCGGCTGTTCGGGCAGGGCGAGCTGCCGGGCGGCAGCGACGATCATAAATAGGAGATGAGTGCATCCCATGAGTAAGAAAGAGAAACAGCCCGAAGAGGTCATCCCCGAGGAGCAGACCGTGCAGGCCGCCGAGACTGCGGAGGAAACCCCCAATCCTCTGTTGGAGGAGCTGGAGGCTCTGAAGCAGAATCTCACCGACCAGGAGGATAAATTCCTCCGCCTGGCCGCCGAGTACGACAACTACCGCCGCCGCAGCCAGAAGGAAAAGGAGTCTGCCTGGGCCGATTCCAAGGCGGAGACTGCCGCCGCCTTCCTGCCGGTATACGATAACCTGGAGCGGGCCCTCAAGCAGGACACCGCTGACGAGGCCTATAAGAAGGGCGTGGAGATGACCATGACCCAGCTGAAGGAGGTCCTCTCCAAGCTGGGCATCCAGGAGATCCCCGCTCTGGGCGAGGCCTTTGACCCCAACCTGCACAATGCCGTCATGCACGTGGAGGACGAGAACGCCGGGGAGAACACCATTGTAGAGGTATTCCAGGCCGGCTTCCGCACCGAAGAAAAGGTGATCCGGTTCTCTATGGTCAAGGTAGCGAATTAAAAGGAAGCGCTGAACCGCTGAGCAGGGGAGCCTGGACCGGAGCGAGGGCGAGCGAAGGGCCGCGAGGCGGCCCACAGACCAGCCCGAGACGCAGGGAAGGCGACCCGGCCGCGCGGCGTGAGAAGCGTGACATCAGGGCGCACAGTGTGCGCCCATCTCCCTACGTTAAAAAACAATTTACGATATATTGGAGGAATTGATTATGTCTAAGATCATCGGTATCGACCTCGGTACGACCAACTCTTGTGTCGCCGTTATGGAAGGCGGCGAGGCTGTTGTTATCGCCAACGCGGAAGGCAACCGCACCACCCCCTCTGTCGTGGCCTTCTCCAAGGACGGCGAGCGTATGGTGGGCCAGGTGGCCAAGCGTCAGGCGATCACCAATCCCGACCGCACCATCATGTCCATCAAGCGTGAGATGGGCTCCAACTATAAGGTGGACGTGGACGGCAAGGCCTACACGCCCCAGGAGATCTCCGCTATGATCCTGCAGAAGCTGAAGGCGGACGCCGAGGCCTATCTGGGCCAGCCTGTCACTGAGGCTGTTATCACTGTTCCTGCTTACTTCACCGACGCTCAGCGTCAGGCCACCAAGGACGCCGGCCGCATCGCCGGTCTGGACGTGAAGCGTATCATCAACGAGCCCACCGCCGCCGCTCTGGCCTACGGCGTGGACAAGGAGACCGACCAGAAGATCATGGTATACGACCTGGGCGGCGGTACCTTCGATGTGTCCGTGCTGGAGGTTGGCGACGGCGTCATCGAGGTGCTGGCCACCGCTGGTAACAACCGTCTGGGCGGCGACGACTTCGACAAGGCCGTCATGGACTGGATGGCCGCTGAGTTCAAGAAGGACACCGGCATCGACCTGACCGGCGACAAGGTTGCCATGCAGCGCCTGAAGGAGGCTGCTGAGAAGGCCAAGATCGAGCTGTCCGGCGTGACCTCCACCAACATCAACCTGCCCTATATCACCGCTGACGCCACCGGCCCCAAGCATCTGGACCTGACCCTGACCCGCGCCAAGTTCGACCAGCTGACCGCCTCTCTGGTGGAAGCCACCGCCGGCCCCGTCCGTCAGGCCATGAGCGACGCCGGCCTGAGTTCCGGCGAGCTGTCCAAGGTGCTGCTGGTGGGCGGCTCCAGCCGTATCCCCGCCGTGCAGGACATGGTCAAGAAGCTGACCGGGAAGGAAGGCTTCAAGGGCATCAACCCCGACGAGTGCGTGGCCATCGGCGCTGCTCTCCAGGGCGGCGTTCTGGTGGGCGACGTGAAGGGCCTGCTGCTGCTGGACGTGACTCCTCTGTCCCTGGGCATCGAGACCATGGGCGGCGTCATGACCAAGCTCATCGAGCGCAACACCACCATCCCCGCCAAGAAGAGCCAGGTGTTCACCACCGCCGCCGACAACCAGACCTCCGTTGAGGTCCACGTGCTGCAGGGCGAGCGTGAGATGGCTCAGTACAACAAAACCCTGGGACGCTTCAACCTGGACGGCATTGCTCCCGCCCGCCGCGGCGTGCCTCAGATCGAGGTCACCTTCGACATCGACGCCAACGGCATCGTGAACGTGTCCGCCAAGGATCTGGGCACCGGCAAGGAGCAGCACATCACCATCACCTCCTCCACCAACATGTCCAAGGAGGACATCGACAAGGCCGTCCGCGAGGCCGAGCAGTTTGCCGCCGAGGACGCCAAGCGCAAGGAAGAGGTTGACGTGCGCAACCAGGCCGACCAGGTGATCTACCAGACCGAGAAGGCCCTGGAGGACGCCAAGGACAAGATCGACGCCGGCGACAAGGCCAACGTGGAGGCCGCCCTCAACAAGCTGAAGGATGCCATGAAGGGCACCGACATTGAGGCCATTAAGACCGCCACCGAGGAGGCTTCCAAGGCCTTCTACCCCATCGCTGAGAAGATGTATCAGCAGGCCAATCCTCAGGGCGGCCAGGCCGGCCCCGACATGGGCGGCTGCGCCGGCGGTGACTGCGGCTCCTGCAACACCGACCCCAATGTGGTGGATGCTGATTATCAGGTCGTGGACGACGATCAGAAGTAATCAAATAGGAAAACGCCGCGGGCGGGGGCTTGTCCCCCGCCTGTGTGGCGTTCCGTTTTCTTCCAAACGGTGGATCGTGGAGGACTGCTCTTACACTTCACTTTCCACGCTCCACTTTGAAACAGAGGTGAACACCTATGCCTGAACAGAAACGAGATTATTACGAAGTCCTGGGCGTTGCCAAAACCGCCAGCGAGGACGAGCTGAAAAAGGCCTACCGCAAGCTGGCCAAGAAATACCACCCCGACCTGAACCCCGGCGACAAAGAGGCCGAGGCCAAGTTTAAAGAGGTCAACGAGGCCTATGAGGTCCTCTCCGACAAGGAAAAGCGTGCCAAGTACGACCAGTTCGGCCATGCCGGCGTGGACCCCAACTTCGGGGCCGGCGGCTTCGGCGGCGGCTTCGGCGGCTTCGATATGGGCGATATCGACCTGGGCGATATTTTCGGCTCCTTCTTTGGCGGCGGCTTCGGCGGCGGCGGCAGCCGCCGGGCCAACGGCCCCATGAAGGGCGAGACCCTGCGGGCCTCGGTGACCATCAGTTTTGAGGAGGCCGCCTTCGGCTGCGAGAAGGAGATCACCCTCAACCGCACCGAGAGCTGTGATTCCTGTAAGGGCACCGGCTGTGCCCCTGGTACCACGGCGGAGGTCTGTCCCGACTGCCACGGCAGCGGCACCATCCGCATCCAGCGGGGCGGCGGAGCCTTTACCTTCGCCACCACCACCACCTGCCCCAAGTGCGGCGGCAAGGGCAAGATCATTCACCAGCCCTGTAAGGACTGCGGCGGCACCGGCAATGTGCGCAAGCAGCGCAAGATCACCGTCAGCATCCCCGCCGGTATCGACAACGGCCAGGCCGTCTCCCTCCGGGGGCAGGGCGGCGCGGGCCGCAACGGCGGTCCCGCCGGCGACCTGCTCATCAGCGTCACCGTCCGCCCCCATGAGTTCTTCAAGCGGGACGGTACATCGGTGTTCCTGGAGCACCCGGTCACATTCCTTCAGGCAACCCTGGGCGCCGAGCTGGAGATCCCCACCATTGACGGCAAGGTGAAGTGGAACCTGCCTGCCGGTACCCAGCCGGGCACTACCTTCCGCCTGCGGGGCAAGGGCATCCCCTCCGTCAACGGACGGGGCCGGGGCGATCAGTATGTCACCGTCAAGGTACAGGTCCCCACCGACCTGACGAAGGAGCAGAAGGAGGCGCTGCGTGCCTATGGCGAAGCCATGGGCGAGATTCCAGCCAGTTCGGCGGACAGCGTAAAATCTTTCTTTGACAAACGCAAGAAGAAGAAATAAAATAAGAGGACGAGTACACGGTAACTCGTCCTCTTATTTTGTCTGTGAGGTGCTCCTATGGGACCTATTCGATACATCGTCTATCTCTTTCCCATCCTGACCATTGCGGCGCTGCTGAGCTTTTTCCTGTGGTATGCTCAGACCATGCGGGCCCCTCTGGCACAGCAGTTGGCTCCGCTCCCGGAAAAGAGACCCTTTACCTTTGCGGGGCGGCGGCATCCCCTGGTGAAAAAGGATGCCATCCCCATGGTGCTCATCACCATTCTCTATGCTTTTACCGCCTTCTTCAACCTGGGCTCTGCCACTGCACCTCAGAATCCGTGGGACTTTGGCAGCGGTAAATCGGAAACCTTCCTCATCCAGGAGGAGGAGCTGTTGGTTTCCAAGCTGTGGTATTTTTCCGGTCTGGGTACCGGTAAATACCAGGTGGAGATCTCTGCTGACGGTATGAACTGGCTGTCTCTGTGGCAGCGGAAGGACAATGCCGACGATCCTGACGAGATCACCGGTTACTACTGGGCCGACGGCGCCGGCTACGGCTCCAGCTATGCCATGACTCAGAATTACAACCAGTTGTTCAAATGGAATGAGATTACGTTTGATAACCCACAGTATATCCGCTATATCCGGATTACAGGACAGGCCAACAAGGGACTGCTGGAGCTGAACGAACTGGCCCTGTTTGATGAAAACGGAGCCCGCATCCAGGTCAGCGACAGCACCAATCCCCTCTTTGACGAGGCGGACACGGTGCCTGAAACCATCTCCTTTGAGAACTCCGCCTACTTTGACGAGATCTATCATCCCCGCACCGCCTACGAGCACCTTCGAAATGTCGAACCCTATGAGATCTCCCACCCCCCTCTGGGCAAGCTGATTATGAGCGTGGGTATCTCCCTGTTCGGCATGACTCCCTTCGGCTGGCGTTTCATGGGCACCCTCCTCGGCGTGGTTATGGTGCCTCTGCTCTACCTGTTTTTGAAAAACCTCTTTGGCCGTACCTCCATTGCCACCTGCGGCACCATTCTGCTGGCGGTGGATTTCATGCACCTGACCCAGACCAGGCTGGCTACCATCGACACCTACGCGTTCCTCTTTATTCTTCTGATGTACTATTTCCTGTACCGGTATCTGACCCTGCCCGACGGCGCCTCCTTCCAGCAGTGTGCCCTGCCCCTCTTCCTGTCGGGGCTGTTCTGGGGCATCGGCGCCGCCTCCAAGTGGACGGTGATCTACGGCTGCACCGGACTGGTGGCCCTCTATTTCATCGGTCTGGTGGTCAAGCTGCGCCGCTGGCCGGAGGAGGAGCGCCATGAGCGGGCAGGCTGGACGGTAAAAATCCTGGCCTTCTCTGTGCTGGCCTTTGCCATCATCCCCGTTATCATCTACATACTGTCCTATCTGCCCTACGCCACGGCTTCCGGGGATCTGTCTCTGGGGAACCTGTTCAGCGAGATGTGGGAGAACCAGAAATATATGCTCTCCTACCACAACGGCGTCACTTCTGCCCACCCCTACTCCTCCCGGTGGTACGAGTGGCTGGTCAATGCCCGGCCCATCCTGTACTATATGGACAATTCCGTGTCCGGGGTCACCACCCGCTTTGCTGCCTTCCTCAATCCTGTGGTTTGTTGGGGCGGTCTGGTGGCCATGCTGGTGTGCGCCGCCCAGGCCTTCCGTCCCCTGTGGGCCAAGCTGACCTTCTTTGGCCTCTCCGGACTGGGCGGGGCCGTCTCCGCCGCCTGGGTCACCGGCGTGTTTGACCCGGAGACCGATACCCAGACCCGACTGCTCTGCCTGGTACTCATCGTGGCCCTGCTGGTGCTCTATCTGGCTCTGGGCTGGTTTGTCAGCCGCGCCTTCCAGCAGTCCTCCCCCATTGCATTGTTCATTCTCATCGGCTATCTGGCCCAGCTGGTGCCCTGGTTCTTCATCGGTCGTATCACCTTCGCCTACCACTACTTCCCCTCGGTGCTCTTCCTCATCCTGGCTCTGTGCTATGTATTCTACACCCTGTCCAAGAAGGAAGAAATGGTCCGTTGGAAACCGGCCATGTATGCTGTCACCGGCGGCGCGGCGGCATTGTACGCTCTGTTCTATCCGGTGCTGGTGGGCCTCACCTATCCCAGCTGGTATGGAACCTGCATCTTAAAGTGGTTCCCCGCCTGGCCGTTTTAATATCCAGAGGGATCCAACTCTATAGATGTGGCTTTGCGGAATTCTGATCGGAAACACCCCCGGCGTCTCCGAACCCCTAGATGCAAATCCGCCGCGCCGCAAGCGGCACAGCGGATTTGATGCCCCTGGTTTCGCGCCCCGTGGCGCGGGTCGTGGTATGTTTGGGAGAAATGAATTCCCCCAAACATGGATTTTCACATTGCTGCTCTGGAGGCAATTCGATTATGTACCTGACCGACTATCATACCCACACCATGCTCTCTCCCGACGGCAGCGTGCCGCTGTCTGAAATGGCTGACGCCGCTGTGGCCGCGGGGCTAAACGAACTGTGCATCACTGACCACTGCGACCTGCTGGAACTCTATGGCGAGCCGGTGGACCACTACGACTGGCCCCCCGCTCTGAAGCAGTACGCCCAGACCGCCCCCCGCTATGCCGGCAAGCTGACCATCCGCCTGGGCCTGGAGTTCGGCATGGCCCACCTGAATCCGGAACTGAGCCGCACCATTCTGGACCAGCCGGAGCTGGATTTTGTACTGGGATCGATCCACAACCTGCGCCCCGAAAAGGGGGGGACCGACTTCTACTACGTGGAGTACCCTGATCCCGCAGCCTGCTATGCTGCGCTGGATGATTATTTTGCTTCCATGGCACAGCTGGCAGTCACTGATTTCTACGATGTGCTCAGCCATATCATCTACCCCCTGCGCTATATGGATCACCCCATCTCCCTGGACCGCTACCACGACGACCTGGACGGCATCTTCCGGGCAGCGGCGGAACGGGGCCGGGGCATCGAGATCAACACCTGGCGGGGCCGCACACTGAAGGAGTGGCTGCCGGTGCTCCGACGGTTCAAGGCCTGCGGCGGTGAGATTGTCACCATCGGCTCAGACGCCCACACCACCGACGGGGTGGGCAAGGGCTGTTTGGAGGCCTGCGGCCTGTTGGCAGAGGCGGGGTTCCGCTATCTGGCGACCTATGAAAAGCGCAAACCAGTATTCCACACATTGTAAGGAGGAGTCATATCATGATCGCACTGGGTTCTGACCACGGAGGACTGGCCCTCAAGCGCCACGTCATGGACTATCTGGACCAGCATCAGCTGGCCTACAAGGATTACGGCTGCTACACATCTGACAGCTGCGACTATCCCGACTTCGGCCGGGCGGCGGCTGAGGCGGTGGCCTCTGGCGAATGTGACCGGGGCATCGTCATCTGCACCACCGGCATCGGCATCTCCATTGCCGCCAACAAGGTGAAGGGTATCCGCTGCGCCCTGTGCAGCGAGCCCCTGTCCGCCGAGATGACTCGTCGGCACAACAACGCCAATATGCTGGCTATGGGCGGCGGTCTCATCGGCAACAACATGGCTGACAAGATCCTGGACGCCTTCCTCAATACAGAGTTTGAAGGCGGCCGCCACCAGCGCAGGGTGGACAAGCTGGAGGGCTGAGACTCTATTTCTTTTGCAAATATGATAGGCGTATCAAGTGACTGGGAATGCTGAGACGTGTACCAGGTTGTGAGAAAGCAACCAGCCGGTTTCCAAAAGGGCATCCGATATCAGGCGGTGATGCCCTTGAGCGGGATACTTTTTGTAGGTGGTCCCCGACACAGCCCCGTCAGCTTGATTTGACCTCCCATGCTTCTGCACCGGGGTCGCTTGAAGCGGCGTAGCTGTTCCATCTGGCGTCGGCGATTTGCTGCTATACAGCCCGGTGTATGAGTTGCCGTTTTCTTTATCTTATTATGAAAAAAGTAGACACTCACATTTTTGTGAGTGTCTACTTTCCTTTTACAGGCGTCCCTTGAAACGGAACGGCCTTTTACACAGGAATCAGCCCTTCAGGCTTTCCGCCCAGGCAGCATACTTGGCCACCTTCTCATCGGCCTCCGCCTTGGTAGCGCCGTTGGCCAGGACATACACCTTGACCTTGGGCTCGGTGCCGGAGGGACGGACGATGAGGCTGGTGCCGTCGGCCATCTCGTAGCGCAGCACGTTGGAGCCGGAAAGTTCCATGGTGCTCTTACTGCCGTCAGCCACGCTGACCACAGAGCCGTCCCTGTAGTCCTTCTGCTGCTTCACTGCTACGCCGGCAATCTCCACCGGGGGGTGCTCCCGCAGACCCGCCATCAGGTCGGCCATCTTCTTCAGGCCGTCCAGACCGGGCATCACCAGGTTCAGGGTCTTCTCGCCGTAGAAGCCGTACTTCTCATAGCACTGCTGGAGGGCGTCGTACAGGGTCATGCCCTGTCCGGCGTACCAGGCGGCCATCTCGGTAAGGGAGAGGGCGGCGGTGACGGCGTCCTTATCCCGGACGTAGTCGCCCAGCATATAGCCGTAACTCTCCTCATAGGCAAAGATCACCTTACCCTCTCCGGCGGCCTCCAGCGCATTCTTCTTCTCGGCCATAAACTTAAAGCCGGTAAAGGTATCGCAGCAGGTGACGCCGTTGGTCTCGGCCACCTTGCGGGCCATCTCGGTGGTGACGATGGTCTTGAGGGCCACCGGCTTGTCCGGCATCTTGCCGGTGCGCTGCTTGGCGCCGATCAGGTAGTCCAGCAGCAGCACACCAGTCTGGTTGCCGGAGATGGTGATGTACTCGCCCTGATCGTTGCGCACCATGATACCCACACGGTCGGCGTCGGGGTCGGAGCCCAGAATGAAGTCGGCCCCTTCCTTCTTGGCCAGATCCACAGCCAGGTAGAAGCCCTCGGGATTCTCCGGGTTGGGGGAGACCACGGTGGGGAAGTTGCCGTCAATGACCATTTGCTCAGGGACGCAGATGACGTGCTTCATGCCCAGACGCTTCAGCGCCTCGGGGATCAGCTTATAGCCGGTGCCGTGGAAGGGGGTGTACACCATCTTAAAGGTATCGGCCACCTTCTCCACAGCGGCCTTGTCGTTGACCTGGCCCATCACATTGGCCAGGAACTTCTCGTCGGTCTCCTCGCCCATGAGGGTGATGAGGCCGGCCTTAACCGCCTCGTCATAGTCCATGCGCTGGATGGAGTCAAACAGGTCCAGCTCCTCCATCTTGGCGGCAATGGCGGAGGCGTGGTGGGGGGGCAGCTGAGCGCCGTCCTGCCAGTAGACCTTGTAGCCGTTGTACTCCTTGGGATTGTGGCTGGCGGTCACGTTGACGCCGGCAATGCAGCGATACTCCCGGACGGCAAAGGACACCTCAGGGGTGGGACGCATGGCGTCGAACAGACGGACCTTGATGCCGTTGCCCGCCATAACGCAGGCGGTCTCACGGGCAAAGTCGTCGGAGTGGTTGCGGCAGTCGTAGCAGATGGCAACGCCCCGCTCCACCGCCTCGGGGCCCTCCGCCTTAATGACCTCGGCAAAAGCCTGAGTGGCGTGGCGGATGACGTGGATATTCATCTGATGCAGGCCCACGCACATAGTGCCGCGCAGACCGGCGGTACCAAACTCCAGAGGAGCAAAAAAGCGGCTCTCGATTTCCTTCTCGTCGCCGGAGATGGAACGCAGTTCCTCCTTTTCAGCCTCGCTGAGGGCGGGACTGTTGAGCCACTTCTCATATACATCACGATAAGCCATGGGAATTACCTCCAATACCTCAAATTCAGCAAAAGCACATCTCTGCGCTTGTGATTATAGCACAAACTAACCGGTATATCTACCCTGTTTTTTGGGAGTTTACGCCGTGAGGTGCAAAAATTTTCCTGCCCTTCACTTATGGTACCCGGAACCCTCCACGATCTTGAAGCAGCGGTAGATCTGCTCCAGCAGCATGACCCGGGCCAGGTGGTGGGGGAAGGTCATGGGAGACATGGACAGGCGCAGGTCGGCCTTCTCCTTCAGGGAAGGGTGCATGCCGTAGGAGGAGCCGATGAGGAAGGTCAAGGTATTTTTGCCCTGACCCGTCCATCCCTCCAGTCGGGCAGCCAGCTTCTCGCTGGAGAGGAGCTGGCCCTCCACGCACAGGGCCACCAGCGCCCCGCCCTTGGGGATCTTGGCGGTTACCGCCGCGGCCTCCTTTTCCAGCGCGGCGTCGATCTGGGCCCGGGAGGGGTTCTGAGGCAGCCGCTCCTCGGGCAGTTCGGTAATCTGGAGCTTGCAGTAGCCCCCCAGCCGCTTGACATATTCCGCCGCCCCGTCTATGTAGAACTTTTCCTTCAGCTTGCCCACGCAGATGATATGGATGGGAATTCCTTTCATACGCTGTACCTCCGTCCCGGTTCACTGCGGGGCGCCACGTCCAGCAGTACGTCCCGGCCGGGAACGGCTCCCATACGGGTGAGGGAAGCCCCCACCACCTGTCGGGCCCGCTCCGGGGTGTTGTTCTCGTGAGACAGGTGGGCCAGCACCACGGTGGAGGTTCCCGCCGCCACAGCGGAGCACACCAGGGCAGCCCCGGCCTCGTTGGACAGGTGGCCCCGGTCCCCCAGGATGCGGTCCTTGAGGAAGTAGGGGTAGGGACCGGAGCGGAGCCACTCCACGTCGTGGTTGGCCTCAGCCACCAGCAGACTGGCCCCTCGGATGCCCGCCTCCACCTCGGGGGTCACATGGCCCAGGTCGGTGACCACCGCCGCCTTTCTGCCACCGGCGGAGAGGGCGTAGCCGGTGCTTTCAGCGGCGTCATGGGGGGTGGGGAAGGTTTCCACGTCAATGGAGCCGATGGAGAAGTGTTCCCCCGGCGTAAAGGGATGGAACACCTCCTCCAGAAAGGCAATGCGGTAGCACAGCTGACGTCCGGTGCCCCGGCTGGCGTACACCGGCACCTTCCGCTGCTTGGTCAGGGTGGTGAGGCCGGAGATATGGTCGGTGTGCTCATGGGTGATGAGTACGGCGGACAGGCTGGCGGGATCCACTCCCAGCCCCTTCAGTGCGGTGGTAATACGGCGGCAGGAGATGCCGGCGTCCACCAGAATGTGGGTGTCGCCATCGCTGACCAGCAGGCTGTTGCCGCTGGAGCCGCTGGCCAGGGTACACAGTTGAAGCACAAAATCGCTCCTTTCCAGAAAAAACAGGCGGAGGAGTTCCCCCGCCTGCATAAGATCTATGTTGATCATCCAACCTGGGCCTGTTTGTCCTCGTCGGGGGTGACCACCACACGGATATCAGCCCCCACACCGGACAGCTTGCGGACAATGTCCTCATAGCCGCGCTCGATATGGTGGATACAGCCGATCTCCGTGGTGCCCTGGGCGGCCAGTCCGGCAATGACCATGGCCGCGCCTGCCCGCAGGTCACAGGCCTGGATGCGGGCGCCGGTAAACTTCTCCACGCCCTCGATGACGGCGATCTTACCGTCCACCTGGATCTGAGCGCCCATGCGGCGGAACTCATCCGCATAGCGGAAACGGTTGTCCCACACGCCCTCGGTGACTACGCTGGTGCCCTCCGCCAGGCAGAGAACAGCGGCGATCTGGGGCTGCATATCGGTGGGGAAGCCGGGGTAAGGCAGGGTCTTGACGTTGGTGCGGGTCAGCTTGCCCGTGCGGCGCACCAGCACGGCGTCGTCCTGCTCCTCCACATCCACGCCCATTTCCAGCAGCTTGGCGGTGATGCACTCCAGATGCTTGGGGATCACGTTCTTGATGAGTACCTCGCCGCCGGTGGCAGCCACGGCGGTCATATAGGTGCCCGCCTCGATCTGGTCGGGAATGATGGAGTAGGTGCCGCCGGTCAGCCGCTCCACGCCCCGGATCTTAATGACATCGGTGCCGGCGCCCATGATCTCAGCGCCCATGGAGTTGAGGAAGTTGGCCAGGTCCACGATGTGGGGCTCCTTGGCGGCGTTTTCAATGATGGTCATGCCGTCGGCCAGAGCGGCGGCCAGCATGATGTTCATGGTGGCGCCCACGGAGACGATATCCAGATAGATCTGGGTGCCGCTCATCCGGCCGTTGGCGGCCTTGGCATGGATGTAGCCGCCCCGGACGTCCACGTTGGCCCCCATGGCTACAAAGCCCTTGATATGCTGGTCAATGGGCCGGCCGCCAAAGTCACAGCCGCCGGGCGGAGGAACCTCAGCAGAGCCAAAGCGGCCCAGCAGAGCGCCGATCAGGTAGTAGGAGGCCCGGATCTTGCGGGCAAGCTCCTCGGGTACCCGGGCATTGCGGATGTGGGAGCAGTCCACATCCACGGTGGTACGGTTGACGGTACGCACGTCAGCGCCCAGTTCCTGCAAAATGTTGAGCAGCAGCGTTACATCGCTGATCTGGGGCAGATTTTCAATGCGGCATACCCCGTCCACCAGAAGAGCGGCGGGGATGATAGCAACAGCGGCGTTTTTTGCGCCGCTGATGTCGATCTCTCCATAAAGCGGTTTCCCGCCGTGAATCACATACTTTGTCAAAATGCAACCCTCTATTCCTTCCGCCGGGGAACACACCGCACCGGCGGTATCCAAGGCCGGGGCAAACCGGCGCCATAAAACATCTTCAAACGACTGCCTGCGGCAGAGCGCTCCAATACGCATACATTATAACATAACATATCATAAAATCAAAGACATTTCTTCAGTGCCTTTGAGGTAGGACTGTTTTGATCATAATTTACCCTGCTATACGGAAAATATACCGCTGAGTAGGACAAAATGGACACATAATCTGGGAAAAGACTCTGCTTGTTCGCTGCACTGGGTCCGAAATATTATACCCTATGGAAGTGCTTCTGTCTTTCTGAAAAATGCACAAAAAAAGCCATGGGAAGCTGTGAATTTCGCAGCTTCCCATGGCAGGATGTGGATGCTATTCTTTATTTGCTTTGTTTATCCCGCACCAGAATGTGGGTCACGTTGGGCTGGCTGGTGGGGCGCACATCCACCTCAAAGCGGGAGAGGGATTTGACCAGCTTGGACAGTTTGGAAAAACCAAAATTTCGGGGGTCGAAGTCGGGCTGCTTTTTCACCAGCAGATTGCCCAACTCCCCCAGAGCGGCATAGCCATCCTCGTCAGCAATGGTATCCACCGATTCGGCAATGAGCTTGACCACTGCCTGGGGCACCTTGTGCTCCGTATCCTGAGGCTGGGCCGGGGTCTCCTTCTTTTTCTGGGGCTTCTGGGCCTTGGGCTTTTCCTCCTCGGCCCTGGCTTGCTCCGCGGCTGCCCGGATGACCTCAATGTAAACAAATTTGTCGCAGGCTACGATAAAGGGATTGGGGGTCTTGCGCTCGCCCATACCGTAGACCTTTTTGCCTGCCTCCCGCAGCCGCACGGCCAGACGGGTGAAATCGCTGTCGCTGCTCACCAGCACGAAACCGTCCACCTGGCCGGTGTAGAGGATGTCCATGGCGTCGATGATCATGGCCGAGTCGGTGGCATTCTTGCCGGTGGTATAGCTGTACTGCTGGATGGGGGTAATGGCGTTTTCCAGCAGAGGGCCCTTCCAGGAGGCCAGGTTGGGGGTGGTCCAGTCCCCGTAGATCCGCTTGATGGTGGGGGTGCCGTATACCGCCACCTCGGCCATGATATCCCCAAGGGCCGAGCGGGGGGCGTTGTCCGCGTCGATGAGCACGGCCAGACGCAGATCGGTCTGTTCTGACATGGCGGTCCTCCTTAAGCCAGTACGAAGTGATAAAAGCGCAGCATCTCATACCAATCCTTCGTTGCAAAGGAGAGGGTACGGCTGTCCTTCAGACAGGCGCCGGGATAGAAGCTGCGGCGGTAAGCCAGTTTATGATCGTGGAAGGTAACGGCGGTCTCAAACTGCTCCGGCATGGGTACCACGCAGTTTGCCGCCCGCTTTACCGCCTCCTCCGCCCCCTTACGGATGGCATCCGCTGCGGCGGCGGGGTGCATGGACAGTACGCCGCCCCCTACGCCCTCATTCACCGGAACGGTGACGATGGCGGGGATGAGCTGCCGGGCGCTGTCGCACAGGTCCTTGTCTCCGGACAGGAAGCAGACAGGCACGCCGAAATAACCGGCGATGTAGGCGTTGATGAGAAACTCGCTGGCGGGCCTTCCGTTGAGCAGCACCTGGGCGCAGTCGGTGGTCATGGTATGGGACAGGGGATTGCCGCCGCAGGAACTCCAGGCGTGGTAGCCGGTAAACAGCACACCGCCGAATTTTTCCCGGTCCAGCCCAGCCATCATACACAGAGGGTCGCCGGTCCAGCCCCGGAAGATGCGGGTCTCACGGGGGAGGGCGGCGGCATCCAGGTTACGGGCGGAGTCATGGGCGTCCTTCACCAGCAGGCCATCCGCCCCGCCGGCCAGAGCGCCGTGACAGGCGGCGGCCACTTCGGCGGTCATCTGTTTTCGGAAGGGCTCATAATCGAACGTGGAGCCCCGCTCGGTCTCTTTCCAGTCGGCAATGCCGCAAGTTCCTTCGATGTCGGCGCTGAGATAAAATTGCATAGGACAGGCCTCCCAAGCGTTTTTTTCAGTATATCATAGTTTTTTGGCTTGAGGCAACTTGGTGGAGCTGCTATTTTACGCAGCCATTGCAGCAATTTGCCGTCTAAAAGCGTATATAGGGTGAAAGGGGGAGAGAGGAAATGGACCCCAACCGGTTGGAAACACTGATTCAGATTCATCAAAATACCCTGTACCGGGCTGCCCTGGCCATTCTTGGGGATGCCCATGAGGCGGAGGATGCGGTGCAGGACGCCTTCCTGCGCTGCCTGGAGAAGGGGCCGGAATTTGAAAGCCCCGCCCATGAGAAGGCCTGGCTGCTGCGGGTCACCGTCAATGGCTGCAAGAGCCGCCTGCGCTCACCCTGGCGGCGGCGCACCGACCCGCTGCTGGATACCTACCCTGCCGCGGACCCGGAGGAGCAGGGCTTGCTGGACGCCATTATGGCCCTGCCCGCCAGGGACCGGACGGTGCTTCATCTCTACTATTATGAGGGGTACCAGACCGCCGAGATCGCCGAAATGACCGGCTGGCGGGAGGGTACCGTCCGCTCCCGGCTCACCCGGGCCAGGGCAAAACTGGGGGCGCTGCTGAAAGGAGAACAGGAATGAACCGATATCGTGACTATATGGACCGCATTGCCGCCCCGGCATCCCTGGCGGACCGGGTGTTGGAGGGAAAGCGGCCCCGGCGGGCCCGTCCTGCTTTGGCGGCGGGCGTTCTGGCGGCCTGCTGTCTGGTGGCGGCGGCAGGTGGCTGGCAGCTGTGGCGGGGGAGAAGTCTGGCTGGACCCAATCCCACGGCGGGGGTGGCGGCCACGCCTCAGATGAGCCAGCAAGTGACCCAGGAGGGAGATCACACCCTGGTGGTGGAGGACGCCTTTGGGGGACAGCCTCACAGCTTCCCCAATGTGCCCGGTTATGATTACCATTACCCCGACTGTACCGGCTCGGAGGCCCTGGCAGGAGACTACGCTTATCCCGAGGGGTGGTTTATGGAGCTGCTGTCCGCCCAGGAGATCATCGCCGTGCTGGGCGGTACTGATGCGGTGCCCTGGACGCTGGACTGGACCGGCTTTGGCCTGGACGGCACGGTGATCTACGACGGGGAGGGAAATCCCTGGCGAATCGATATTATGGGCCAGCGGGGAGAGGATACCCTGCGTTTGGAACTGTGGCCGGGCCGGGAGCCCCTCATTGATCTGCTCTATGCAGATGCCGCCGTCCAGGAGGTGGACGGGGTGGAGGTCACCACTTACTCCCTCTACTACGATCAGGACGGAGACGATACCAAGGAGTACACCTACCATGCCGATTATTTTGATGGGAACATGGGGATAAACTTCACCTGTACCAGCAAAGACGAGGGGATCGCTGCCTGGCTGACCAATCTGGTGGTGGGTCACAAGGGCTTTACCGCCGAGGGCCTGGACGCCCCGAAGGGCGGGAACCATACGGTAGGTCTGGGTACCGCCCGGCTCTACGGCAGCGGGGAACTGACCCTGGGCGAGGCCTATCAGCAGGAGCTGGCGCCCTATCTGCCCGACCAGTCGGCCCTGCCCGACGGCTTTGCCTTTGAGAGCGCCCAGTGGCATTTTGACGATTTGGAAGATAGCATGAGTATCCTGTGGTGCCGGGGCGATGACTATATCAGCGTCTCTGTGGGCCGCTTTCCCGATGGTACTTCCCTGCTGGCCCCCGACTTCCAGCCGGATGAGGTAGTCACCCCTCAGGCTCTGGAGTGGATCGGTTACTATGAAGACGATGACCATGGGGATACCCCGGGCTGGCGGTACAGACCCTTCACCGTCCATTATACTGAGGCAGACGGAGTGACGGTGGCCGTCAGTTATTCGATCAGGGGCTTGAACCTGGAGGAGACGGCCGCCTTTGTAAACAGCAGCCCGGCCAGCCAATCCCGTGTCCACCCCGTCACTGGAGCCGTTGATTGAAACAAAAGCGCGGAACCGTCCGGTTCCGCGCTTTTTATTATATGGATTTAAGGCAGGATCACTTCGTCCTCCTCCGTGACCCCGGACAGGATCTCCACATAGTCGCTGCCCCAGAGGCCGGTCTCCACGGTGACCGTCTCGGCCTTGTCGTTTCGCAGCACCTGAACGGTATCTCCGTCCACCGCCTTCACAGGCACACGGAGGCAATTCTCTTTCCCCTCCGTGAGAATGGATACCGACACGTTCATGCCGTCCCGCAAGCCGTCGGTGTTATCCAGGGCGATCTCCACAGTGTAGTCGGTGACGCCGCCGGAGGTAACGCCGGTGTCCTCCACCCGCCGCACCGAGCCGGTGTAGGTGCGCTGCTCCCCAGTGTCGGTGGTAAAGGTGATGGATACGCTCTGGCCGGTACCCACTCGGTCGATGTACTGCTCGTCGATGCTGGCGTGGACGCACAGGGCTTCAGGCTGGGCCAGCACCGCCATGGGATTGCCGGCGGAGGCCAGATCCCCTTTCTTGGACGTGCGGGAGAGGATGATCCCGTCCGCCGGAGCGGTGATGGTGTAATCCTCCCGCTGATCGATGAGTTGGTCCAGGCTGGCCTGAGCCGAATTCACCTGGACCTGGGCGGCGTCCACCTGAAGCTTGGCGTTATTGACCTGGAGCTGGGCGTTGTCCACGGCGTTGGTCAGGCTGTCATTTTTCAGGGTAAGCACCGTCTGCCCGGCGGTGACCGTCTGGCCCTCCTTTATGGAGAGGGTGAGTACCTGTCCTGACTGACCGGCGTAGATGGACTGTTCGGTGGTGTAGGAGATGGTACCGGCTTCCATGCACATCACCCCATTCACCGACGCCATGGCGGTGGAACCGCTGGCCAGGGTGCCGGGATTGCGGAAGGAGAACTCCACATTGACGCCGGTGCGGCTGCCGCTGAGGGCCACGGGCGTGTCATAGACCCGCACCACCGTGCCGGTGAGGGTGTCCGCCTTGCCGGGGAAGGAGATGATGGCGGCAGAGCCCGGCGTCAGGGCCTTGGCGTCCTCCAGGGCGAAGGGGACGGTGAGTTTCAGATTCACGCTGTCCACCACCTGGGCCACCGGTGTGCCGGCGGAGATGAAGTCTCCCACATGGACGTTGACTGTTGTTATCGAGCCGGAAGCGTGAGAGACCACTGTCAGGTCGGCGCAGGCGGCCTGGGCCTGGGACAGACCCACCTTGGCCTGATTCAGCGCGGCCACCGTCTGCTCCAGGGCCACCTGGGCGCTGTCCACCGACAGCTGGGCCTGGACGATCTGGTCCTCCAGAGCGTCGGAGTCGATGGTGTACAGAACCTGACCCGCCGTTACGGTGTCACCCTCCTGAAAGGTACACTCCGTCACCGTGCCGCTGACGGTGGGGACGATGGCATAGTTGTCGGCGTAGGTCACGGTGCCGGTATCCTCCACCCGGTACTCCACCGGGCCGGTATCAGGCTGGACCGTGCGGTACCCGTCCTGATCGGAGCCGGAGCAGCCGCCCAGCAGAAGCAGGCTCAGCACAGACAAAAGCGCCGTGCCCCGCCGCCAATACACAACTTTCATAAGAAACACCCCCGTGTGCTATTCCACGCTTTTCAGCGCACCCAGCATATCGATCTCCCGCATTTTCCGCCCGATGATCACATTGACGCCCAGGGCAAAGATCATGGTGACCGCGCATGACAGGCTGATGGCCATGGGGGTGATGATCACCTCCAGAGGCATGGCGGTGACGGAGAGGATCAGGAACCGGTCCAGAGCGATGCCCAAAGGAATGCCGCACAGAATACCGGCTCCGGCGAAAATCAGGTTTTCGCTCAGCTGCAATTTTTTGATCTCTTTTTCGTAAAACCCCAGGACCATCAGGGTGGCCAGGCTGCGGATCTGTTCATAGAAGCTCATGATGCCCAGGTTATAGATGACGATGCAGGCCAGCCCGCCGCCAAAGAGGATGAGGATGTAGACCACCATTGTCATATTGGTGATTCTCTCTACCAAGGCGTGGGTAACAGCCGCCCGGCTCTGCCAGCCGTCCACAAAGTCGTACCGGTCCAGTTCCGTTTCCAGTGCGTCAGCATCCTGGGTGGTGAGGTAGGCTGTGGTGGGAGTATAGGCCTTGCCCAGATCCCGCCACAGACTGCGGCTGATATAGGCGCCGCTGACACACCGGTTGACCTCGGCTACCCTTAACC
Source organism: Clostridiales bacterium (assembly GCA_022785125.1). Lineage (GTDB taxonomy): Bacteria > Bacillota > Clostridia > Oscillospirales > Oscillospiraceae > Flavonifractor > Flavonifractor porci. Next base: position 33,630 of record JALFRA010000014.1, on the reverse strand, counting down.
TGTAGTAATGGTTGTCGCCGGTAAATCGGAGGGTAATGATATCGCCCTCCTTTACGCCCAGATCGTCGGCCAGCAGCTTCTCCAGCACCACCCCGTCCTCCGGCGGGATAAGGGGCCCGGCGGCATAGGGATCATACAGGTGGAGAGAGACGGTATCCTCAGTCACCGTCAGCATAGAGGTGGTCCGCTGGTCGCCTGTGTACATCCAACAGGCGGTGGTCATCTCCAGTTCCGCCCCGGTGATGCCGGGGGCATTGGTCAGCCGGCTGTACTGGGCTTCGGTGACTGAGCTGTTCAGACTGGCCATCATGTCATACTTGTTCTGGTTTTTGGCCAGAGCGTCGGAGTAGGCGTCCATGGAGTCTCTGATGGCAAAGGCCATAAATACCAGGGCCATACAGAAGGCGATGCCTACCACGCAGGTAAGCATCCGCACCTTGTTGCGGAAAGTGTTGCGGATGATGTACTTGCTGTTGAAGCCCAGCCGCCGCCACAGAGGGCCGATCTGTTCCAACAGAACCGTCTTGGCGTTTTTGGGGGGCTTGGGGCGCATACACTGGGCGGGACTTTCCTTCAGCAGAGAACGGGCCACCAGCCAGGCGCTGCCCAGGCAGCACAGGGCGGTAAGACCGGCCGCCTGGCCCCAGGCGGAGAAATCGTGGTAGATGGTATAGGAAGGCAGGTCGCAGCCAGTGGCGATGGTCCACACGATAAGCTGGGAGATGTATTTGCCCAGCAGTGCGCCGGTGGGAAAGCCCACGATGACCACCAGCAGCGCGTGGAGCAGGTAGTAGATCATAATGGTGCGGTCGTCATAGCCCAGCGCCTTGAAGGTACCGATGTCCATACGGGCATTTTCAATGAGCCGGTTCATGGTGCTCACCATCATCAGCACCGCGCACAGGAAGAACAGGGTGGGGAAGAAGGTGAGGATGGGTGCCAGGTTGTCTTTGCTCTCCATGAGAGCATAGGCGGGCTGGTTGTCCTTGAGAGCCAGGATGTTGACCACTTTGTTGCCCAGTACGTCGTCAATGGCCTCCCGAACGACAGAGGCGGGAATGTCATTGGCTGTGGTGATGCAGACCTGGGTATATTGATTGGCCCCCATCACCCCACTGAGGACTTCCTCGTCCACATAGGCAAAGGCGAAGCGGGACAGGTTGGGGGAGGGATTGGTGGCGTTGATATTATAGAGACACTCCGGGTCCTTGCCCACGCCGCAGATCTGGAGCCGCAGGTGGACACCCAGGCCGGTTAGGGTGATCTCGTACCAGTCGCCCACCTCCAGACCGTGGGCGGCGGCGTACTGGTCGCTGAGGAAGATTTCCCGACTGTTTTGGGGCAGGGAGCCTTCCACAATATAAGGGGTGTTGATGGAAAAGTCGGCCACGCCGTAGAGGGTGAGGGTCAGATCGCTGTCATAGCGGTCCTCAGCGTCCAGCACCACCCGAGGCTGTACGCCGGAGATCCCCCCAATGGCCGACAGATCCCGGCAGTCCCTCTGATCCAGGCCGACGCCGGAGATCCAGTAGTCGGCCACATTTTGAGTGTCGTAATAGTCGCCCATCAGCCGGTCTACGTTATAAATGATGCCGCTGAGGCCGGTATACACCACCACGGCGATCATAGTGATGATACTCACCGAGATCAGCCGGGAGGCGGTGCGCCGCAGGTCGCGGAAAAAGTTTTTCCAGATCATGCTACCACTCCAGTTCCTGTACCGGCACCGGGTTGGGATTCTCCTCAAAGGATTCGATCTTGCCACTCTTCATGCGGATCAGCACATCGGCGGTAGGGGCCAGAGCGCCGTTGTGGGTGACCACCACCACCGTCTTTTTGCTCTGCTTGCACAGATCGTACAGCAGGGCCAGGATGGATTTGCCTGTCACATAATCCAGGGCGCCGGTGGGCTCGTCGCACAGCAGCACGTCGGGGTTTTTGGCCAGGGCGCGGGCAATGGCGCCCCGCTGCTGCTCGCCGCCGGAGCACTGGGCGGGAAAGTTCCGCCGCCGCTCGTCCAGCCCCACCATGCGCAGCACCTCCCGGGTGTCCAGAGGGTTGGGGCAGATCTGGCTGGCCAGTTCCACATTTTCCTCCACCGTCAGGTTGGGCATCAGGTTGTAGAACTGGAACACAAAGCCAATGCTCTCCCGGCGGTATTGGGTGAGCTGGCGTTTGTTAAAACCGGAGATCTCTTTCTCGTTGACAAAGACCTTGCCGCCGGTGGGGGAGTCCATGCCGCCCAAAATGTTGAGGACCGTGGATTTGCCGGCGCCGCTGGCCCCCAGAATGATGGTGTATTTGCCCTCGGGGATGGCAAAGCTGATGTCGTCCACCGCTTTGATCACCGTTTTGCCCATGATGTATTCCCGGGACACGTGCTCCAGTCGAACGCCCGCCATAGGGATGACACCTCCCTAAAATTGGTTAAAAGATACGGATATCGATGGAATTACAGAAATTATTTGTGCTATTATGCTATATTATAACACCGCATATTTGCTTTCTCAATCCCTGGGGGAAAGACGGGATAAAAAATCATCTGCGGTTTCCGAAATAACCGCAGATGATCTGATGTTATGAGAATTGATAGATGCTGTCGGCGATGGGCGCAAAGCTGGCCTGGAAGAAGACGGCGCAGGCTTTGGCTATGTAGGCCGGGTCCTGACTGCCGGCGGTCTCCACGGCAGAGTGCATGGCCAGCTGGGCCATGCCGATGTCCACCATAGGGATGCTGACGGCCTGGCTGAGCAGATTGCCCAGGGTGGAGCCGCCGGGCTCGTCGGCCCGGTTGGCAAAGATCTGCACCGGCACTCCGGCCTGCTGGCAGACGGCTTTGAACAGACCGGCGGTGAGGCCGGTGGTGGTGTACTTCTGGTTGGCGGACAGCTTGATGACAACGCCGCCGTTGGGGTAGACCTTGTTGGCGGGGTCGGCCTTTTCGGTGAAGTTGGGGTGGACGGCGTGGCCGTTGTCTGCACTGAGGAGCATACTGCCGGTCAGAGCCTGCCGGACCTGCTGGTCGTCCAGCTTCAGGACATGGGCAACGCGGGAGAGCACATCGGGCAGGAAGGAGCTGAGGGCGCCCTGCCGGGTGCCGCTGCCCACCTCCTCGTTGTCAAAGAGACAGTAGACCTGGCCCAGCTTGTCCTGAGGGGCGGCGGTGAGCAGGCCCTCCAGGGTGGCGTAGGCGCAGCCCAGATCGTCGATGCGGGGGGCCTGGAACAGCTCTCCGGCGGGGCCCAGCACCACCGGATGCTGCCGGGGACAGAGGGTGAGATCGGTGGACAGAATGTCCTCAGGGTTCACGTTCAGCTCCTGAGCCACCAGCTGGCTGAGGGAGGGGCTGCCTGCCAGGCCGTACAGGGGCTGCATATCCTTCTGAGCGTTGTAATCATGGCCCCGGTTCACATCCCGCTGCTGATGGATGGCAAGGCTGGGGATGGTGAGCAGGTCCCGGTCCAGGTAGACCAGGCGGCTCTCCACGCCATGGACGGTTTTGACAATGGCCCGGCCTGCCACAGTCAGGGGCCGGTCCAGCCAGGAGGCGCAGTTCATGCCGCCGTAGCCCTCCGTGGAAAGACGGAGGTAGCGCTTGTCCCCCTCCAGCACGTCGCCCTTGATATAAAAGGTGGGGGAGTCGCTGTGGGCGGCGGTCATCCGCCAGCCGGCGAGAGCATTTTTAGGCAGCCGGAAAGCGATAAGACTGCTCTGGTTGCGGGTGGTATAATAGCCCTTGCCCCACTCCAGAGTCCAGGACGCGCACTCCTCCAGCCGGGTGAAGCCTGCCTCCTCCAGCAGGGCGGCGGCGCTGCCTACGGCGTGGTAGGGGCTGGGGCTGCGGGAGATGAAGTTCATCAGTTGATGCAGGGTATCCATATTTGGTAACCTCCTGGGTGAAAATCCGAAGATATGATAAAAAGCCGCGAACGCTGCAACGTCCGCGGCGGTATGGTACGGGTAGTGGGGGTCGAACCCACACGCCTTGCGGCACAGGAACCTAAAGGTGATGTCACCTTAGTGAAAGCTGGTCGCCGTCTATGTCAATGGTGTCTTCAAGAAGGCGCAGTGCGGAATCCAATATTTCATTGATTGTTTTGCCCACGCGGTTTATACCACATTGTGAGACGAGAGAGCGGTACAACCCATTTTTGTCAGCCGTTACATTTTGCTTCAGAATCTCCAGCATTCCTGCGGCCAATTCTTCCGGGGCGATTTGCTTGATGTCCCGTTCGATATCGCCCGGCCCTCGGAATTGAATTTCTTGGCCATTCTCCAAATACAAAAAGCCATTCCGTCGAATAATGCCACAGCGTTGACATCCATACATTTTTTGCTCGTAGTCTTGCCAAACAATCTTTGTGACTTTTTCCCGGCCGAATAACCATACGATACGCCGCAGAAACAGTTCCTCAGAAAGTGGGGCCTCCACTTCCAAAACGGCCTTCACCATCCCTTTGAAATCGCGCGGCAGATACTGCTGGCATAGAGATTGAATGTCGGCGGCTTTGTAAGGTGAAAACTCAAAGGGTTTCTCTTCCGCAACTTCTTCAAAATTTTCAAAGGTTTCTGCGGAAGGTGCCTTTTCTGGCTTTGCTAAGACTTGTGTAGGGTGCTTGATTGCATCCGTAGCAGCTTCCAAAAGTCGGCTTTGCTCCACACTTCTGTTTCTGAACCAATCAGTCGACCAGATGCGATAGAACTTCCAACCCATGCGCTCCAGAATTTCCTGCCGCAAACGATCACGGTCCCGAGCGTTCCTGGAAGAATGGTAGGTCGCCCCATCACACTCGATTGCAAGTACATAATCAGAACTGTTCGGAATCTTCAACCCAAGATCAATTCTGAACCCAGAACATCCAACCTGTGTGTCAACAGAAAAACCGTTAGCGCGCAAAAATTCACATACCTCAAGTTCGAAGTCAGAATCGAACTGTTCAAAGGAATTGATACTCACGGCGCGCTCCAGGGCGATATTTCCGTTTTCCGCAAAGTCAAGATATTCCCGCAACAGTTTCGCGCCCTCTGAAGATGTACGCTTCAAATCAATATCTGTATAGTGCATCGAGGAAACCAGCTGAACATTGCATTTGGCACGAGTGACAGCAACATTCAACCGTCGTTCGCCGCCAACACGGTTCAGGGGGCCGAAATTATGCAGCAGACGTCCCTGGGCATCAGCGCCATATGCGATGCTGAAAATAATGGTATCTCGTTCATCACCCTGCACGGTCTCAAGGTTCTTGATAAAGAATGGCTCTTTTGCGTCGTTTTTAAAGAACCATTCTTTTCCTGGTGTATTCTGCCGCTGCTTGGATAGCAGTTTGTCGATCAGATCCTGCTGCGCAACGCTGAATGCAACGACACCCAGGCTTCGATCAGGGTATCGTTCGATGTTTTGATAAATCAGATCGACGATAAACTCTGCTTCTTTTCTGTTGGAGTGGCTCTTTCGGTCAAAGACCCCGTCCACATGATAATAGTCTACACCAATGCCGGAGGTGTCTGCTTTGGCAGATGGGAATGTAACAAGATCGCTGTCATAAAAATTCTTGTTGGAGAAGGTGATAAGTTGCTCATAGCGGCTCCGATAATGCCAACGCAGGCGAAGCTGCTGCATAGAAGTAGAACACAGATCCAAGATGGATTCAAAATCTGTGACATCTCCGCTTTCTTCATCGGTATCCTCGGCCTCAATGGTGGCATTGAAAAAATTGCTGGGCGGCATCTGCTTGGAGTCGCCCACAACGATCAGTTGCTGAGCGCGATATATCGCGCCGATTGCGTCTTGCGGGAAAATTTGCGATGCCTCATCAAATACCACAACATCAAAATGGACAGCATCCGGAGCAAGGAATGTGCTGACGCTTAGGGGCGACATCAAAAAGCACGGCTTGATACGCTGAATAAGTTCACCCGTTTCAGAAAGCAGGGAGCGAATGCTCTTCTGCTTTCGTTTCTTTTCACCTTCACGGAGCAGGATTGCCAAAGCGCTTCCGGGAGCGATTAACTCCAAAGAGGGACGTTTGCTGGAAATCTCTGCACGGATCTTCGCTTTGTTGATCTCAAATTGTTCTGTGTCTTTTTCCGAAAAAGTACGGATTGTGTTGTCCTGAGAGATTCGATTGAACCCAGATAAGACTGGTGTTCCCGACAAAATCGAGTCGATCCACTGATAGTAAAACTGCTTTTTGAAAGCACCAACAATAAATTTTGGCTCTATATTTCGGCTGATGGCACTGTTGATATAAGACACGGTTTGTACATCATCCAACTTGGAAAGCAATGTTCTGAAATGACACCAGTTATCCAACTTATCCATCGAATCCGAACAGTCAGTGAACCGTGCCAACAGCAAAGAACAGTTTGCAATGCCGATATCTAAGAGTGACCGATCAAAGCAGTTTGAGATATACTCAAAAACATCGTTGTCACAAATCTCAAATACAGCATCCAGACGCTGGGCATAATCCGCAAAGGTAGTGCGTTCAGTAACAAAATCGGAATACTCCTCCAGCAAACCAAAGGATACCCCAGCACAGAATAATGCTTGCAGGGCACCCATTTGCTCTGCTACATAATTCCAGTCTGTTTCTACACCTTTGTAAGCAGCGCCCAGAAAATCTCTGATTGGCTCCTCGACCTCACAGTATTCCTGCGTCTTTTGCTGGTAATAGGCGAGACGTTCTGTTGCTGCGGTGGCCTCGGTGTAAGATAGCTTTTTTCCATCTTTCTTGCATAGCCGTAAGTCCGCTATGATTTTTTTGTACTCGGAATTAAACAACCTTGCAAAGGCACTGGTGAACTGTTTTGTCAGTTGTTTGTGATATTGTGCGCCGTTTAATTTGTAAAGATCATCATCGAAAGTGGATTCCAATACTGAACGGGACGAGAGAATCTCAGCGCTCTGTGCGCTCAGCTTGGTTAAGGCAGAATTTACTGCTTGAAAATGCTCTTTGTTCAGCAGAGATGGAGTGATAATTTGAGATGTTGCGGCGGTGCTGAAAAAGCCCTTCCAGGTTCGTGCATCATCTATTGTGGTGCAGTTGATGCCATATCTATCGGAAATTTCCTGAATCAAGGGAATCAAGGATTGCAGAAATTGTATCCCTGTCGCAATACTGTTTTTGACACTGCTCTTAGCCTGATAGGATGTGTCCTGGTTAATATAGCCGTACCATGGATTCTTTCTATAGTCATATCCAACCGTAGGAATATAATCAACATACTGCTCTAAGAGGGCGGCAGCTTCTGTTAAGTACGATTCACCTTTCGCAGTGAGTTGCGGAACATTCCATTCTACATCTGGCGTGGATCTGAGTGCCGCATAGGCCTCGTAAAGCTGATACAGGCTTTTCCCTATAATCGGATGAGGCTTATGCAGCTCTACCGCATAAGCGTCCAACTGTTGCTGGGCCTTCTCTTTGAGCGCAATTTCGCTGTCCGCTTTCGAAGAAACCGCGCTCTTGTCAGCTCGAAGTGTATGGCAGATATCCGTGATTACATCTTTTTTGTTGGCTTTGTGACTGTGAAGCTCTAAACAAAATTCTGAAAGGCCCGCTTGCTTCAACTTGTCATAGACCACACTCAATGCTGCTAACTTTTCAGAAACGAACAGAACCTTTTTTCCATCGCCCAGGCACTCTGCAATGATATTGGTGATCGTCTGACTCTTACCTGTTCCAGGAGGGCCCTGCAAGACGAAGCTCTTGCCTGACTTTGCCATTTCGATAGCCTCTATTTGGCTGGAGTCCGCATCCACCACACTATGCAGTTCGATCAGAGGATTGGAAACAGAAGCTGCAGCTCCGATTTCTGTGTCCGCTCCTTGCAAGTTAACAGGCTCACCCAAAAGTTTGCGGACATTCTGATTTGCAAGGATCGCAGCGGCATTGTCCTTCAAATCGCGATACATATTGATTTTCAGAAACGAAAAAATACCGAGCTTGCATTCAGAAGATACCGTCCACTGGAGCTTTGCAACCAGACGCTTAACTTTTTCAAGATAAACAGATAGACCCTCATCACTATAATCAGGAAGTTTTACTCCATATTCTGCATCCATCTTATAGGCGAAGGTCGGATTGACGATAACATCATCCTCCGTCGATTTGATGAAATAAGGGTCTACTGCTGACACTTGCTCCAATTGGATAGGCACAAGTAAGATCGGGGCACGGAAAATATAATTCGAAGAATCACTTTCTTTCCAGTGGATAAAACCAAATGCCATATATGCGACATTGACGCCAGTCTCTTCAATAAACTCCCGTGCCTTCTTATTGATGTTTTTGATTGCAGTCAGCGGATTTCCAGCCGCATTATACAGCAAGACTTGATTTTGCCGTTTGATTTTTCCGGAATATTGAGCAAGATAAGCATCTCGTCCATCTGATTCCTTCGAATTTTCCGGCACCTCAAGCTGTAACTGTTCTGCTATATCATCCTCATTCAGATCATCATCGTCCTCAATGATCTTTGGATCATACACCTCAAATGCGGCACTCCCATCAACTTTTTCGAAAAGTGTCTCGGCAGATGGCAACAGCACTTCTACGGTGGACGCCCTTGTGTCCTTAAAATTAATGAGGCTATTACGCTTGCCTGTGTCTAACAGCAAGTCTGCCCATTTGTCTAACTTTTTTGTATCCAAAGTGCAACCCCCTCTACATGTTGCTGTGCCTTTTATATTGAAAATTTTAGAGATTTCCGTCAGTCGATGTCTCGTCAGTGTGAATTAAATTATTGTATCACGAAATATGCGCTTTTACCACCACCTGCGCTGCAATCTACGGTGACAAAATGCAGTCTAATGTTAAACATAATAATTATGCATCAAAATATGTGCTAAAAAACGGACTGTAAAAATGTACAACCCATAATAAATCTATTCAAACATACCGTATAGCTATTTTCCTCGTCCTGTGGTATGGTGTGTTGCTACCAGGAGGTGCAACGCATGAAAACACGACTCAAGGACCTGTACGACTGTTTCTACACCCCGCCTGAGTTTTCGGAGCAGAAGCAGGAAGTGGAAGAATGCCACCAGGCACTGATCAAAGTGCTGGAGAAACCGGAACGGCGGCTGGTACTGCGAATCATGGATGCCCAGAGTCTGATGGCAGAAGAACGCTCCATGGACAGCTTTATCTCTGGATTTGAGCTGGCGTGGCGGCTCTCCATGGAACTGAATCAATATGAAAAAGAGCGCTCAGTCTCTCGCCGTACAGCGAAGAGATCGGGCGCTCTTTCCATGTCCGGAAGGGAGGAAGCAACATGAAGAAACGAATCATCACTGCCGCAGCATTCGCCGCCTGTCTGGCCCTGTGTGCTGCTGTGTGGCCGCAGGAAGAGCCAGCCGGGGAAACACCCGCACTGCCCACGCCAGCCGCTGTAATCACCACACAGCCCGAAGTTCCGGAGATACCAGAAATAGAAGAAGTCATATCGCCAGAGGAAGAAAAGGCGAAAGCAACACTGCCGGAACTGGTCGAGGAAGCTGACATTGTCCCGGAGCCATCGCCTGCTCAAACGCCCCCAGCGAGTGAAGTACCAGTCCCACCTGAACAGAATGCCACTCCACAGCAAGAACCAGAGCCTGCCCCGGCACTGGACAACATGGTCTATGTGCCGGGCTTCGGCTGGATAGAAAGTCAAGGCCCCAACCATGTGGAATACGCCGAGGATATGTACGAGAACGGTAATAAAATTGGAAGCATGGGATAAATTAAAAGCAGTGCGGTATCAGGACAAAGCCTGGTGCCGCACTGCTTATTCTGCGTCCTGCTCCAATGCGTCGCTGAAGATCTCATGGACATGGATCAGAGAAACAACTTCACAGAGAAACCGCTCCGCCAGTTCTTTTTCGTCCAGCCAGGTGGTCTGCGGCGGCACATAGTAACCGGAATCAGCTTCTGCCTCCGCTCTGGCCTTGCGAATGGCTTTCTGGATGAAGAGCCACTGGCCGTAAGTGCCGCCGTTCAACTGCTTTCTCAGTTTCCGGATGGCAGCCTTATATGCTTTCTCCGCACCACTGGGTCCGTTGTAGTTGAGCCGGATGGCCAGTTCCTGAAAGGTCATGCCCTGCTCGTTGGGCTGGCCGATCCCCAGATAACAGCGCACCAGATTCAGCTCTCTGGGGCTCAGAACCTCCTCCATGCGCTGGAGGAGCAGCGTCCGGCGCATGAAGCGGTCATAGGCCCTGGCGGGGTCACCACCACACCCAAGGTCAAAGACACGCTCGCCCAGAGACTCGATCTGAAACACGGTGCGGTGTTCCTCCAACAGACGCTTGGCTACTTTGGCAGAGACCGTCAGCTTCTCTTGAATGGCTGGTAGAAGATCTGTTTCGGTGTCCCCCTCATGTGTAGCATAGAGAAACGCTACCTGGCGCAGCTGGTGGTAACGGTCCAGTGGGAGCGACAGAGAAAAAGAGCCTTGGGCAGCGCAGTCCCGCATGGCTGTCTCAATGGCGGGGGTCGCATAGGTCAGCAGCTTTGTTCCATAGGAGGGATCAAACCGCGTCGCTGCGTCCAGCAGTGCCAGCGCCCCCTCCTGCTTGAGGTCGTCCACCAGAAACTCCTGAGAAAACTGCTCGCAGTAGCTTGCGGCCAGCATGGTCAGATATCCCTCATTCTGGGAAAGCAGGAGCGGAGCGGCCTGCGGATCGCCGTCCTGTATCCGCAGTGCAAGCTCCTCGTTACTCAGGCAGAGATCATCACAGCAATACATGCTCATGGCCGGTCCTCCCGGGCAAGGCGCGCTCTCGCCTGGGCGTAGATCGATTCCTGCTCCATATCGCAGGCATAGCCGTTGGCGGCATAGTCGTTATCCATGAGCGCCTTGTCCCGAAGGTTCTCCGCTACATACAGCGCTTCATTGCGCAGCTCGTCGGAGATCTTTCCTCTCTGGTGATGCTTGCGGATGGTGTTGGTGCGGGTGGTGAACAGGCGGTAGACCGGGTGCTGCTTGTTTTGCTCCTTCTGCCGCATCATGGCGCCGTACTGCCGGCAGGTCATGCGGGGGTCCTGGGGAGCAATGCCATCGCAGTATTTCGGCATATGGCCGTTGGTGGTGAGAAAGTATGTTCCACAGCCACAGCACCGGCTGGGCGCATGGCCGTGCTGCAGTCCGTTCATCAGGTCAAAGATGTAGAAGCTGATGGCATGGTCAAAGAAGTACCGGTTCACAAATACGGTTTCCTTTTCCTGTTTTGGGTGTCGGGCAAAGACATAGGAGGATCTCAGGTTCGGTGTGATGGTGAATGGCTCAACATCCGGTACCGGCAAATCACGCATCATATTCCAGAACCATTCGCTGTTGAAGCAGTCGTGGGCGGCCATGGCAAAGAAGGTCTCTGTCCGTTTCTTCAGCCGTCGCAGATAGCCCTCCTCAAAATATCGTGCCGCCACGGCGAAGTGCTGGATGCCCAGGGGGATGCTGAAGGCAGCCACCAGATAGCGGAAGAAAAATTCCCGAGCAGGCGAAGCCGGCTTCAGCAGGTCGTTGTGGGACGCCGGGGAAAACAGCACCTCCAAAGTGTGTAACTCCTGCCCTTTGTCCATCAGGCTGTACGGCGGACAGTGCCACAGGGCGTCCAACAGCTTCTCCAGAGAGGTGTGGGTCCCGTCCAGCAGGTTGATAAATTCACCCCGCCCAGCCTTGGCCAGGGCCTCCACATGATGGCTGATGGCACCGCCGTGGGCGACCAGTTCCCGTATGGTCTCCTCGGGAACATTCAACAGTTCGGAGGCAAAGTGGCCGGCCGGGTAGACGGTCTCGTTAAAAAAGATCTGATCCTGCCAGACATCCATTGTCAGATGCAGGAGATTGTTGTTTTGCCTGATTCCCAATGGCATAGGGCCACCTCCTCTGTCCTATATCCGTTTTCTGCCTGTCTTGCGATATTCTCATTTTATCAAAATCCCCCCAATAATCAAGTGAAAGGACAAGAGCCACGGAGGCCGCGTGGTCTCTGTCCTTATCTTTTTTACAAGGGGATGATCCTGATGAGTAAAACAAAACGACTGCAAACCGTCGACGGTGAGAGCCTGATGAGCCTGCCGCTGACACCACTCAACTTCGTGGTGGACACGCTGCTGTCTCAGGGGCTGCACATCCTTGCCGGCTCTCCCAAGGTGGGAAAGTCCTGGCTGGCTCTGTGGCTGTCCGTCATGGTGGCCAAGGGCGAACCTGTCTGGGGGATGTCCGTGAAGCAAGGCACTACCCTCTATCTCTGCTTGGAGGATTCCGTCCTCCGCATCCAGAACCGGCTCTTCGAGATCACCGAGGAGGCACCAAGCAGCGTCCACTTCTGCACGGAGTGCGCCCTCATTGGACAGGGGTTGGAGGAGCAGGTGGAAACATTCCTCACTGCCCACCCGGATACGGTACTGGTTATCATCGACACGCTGCAGATGGTTCGTCCGGCTCGCGACGCAACCTACGCAAACGACTACCGGGATCTGTCTGTGTTAAAACGGATCGCAGATACCCACGGCACCGCCATCCTGCTGATCCATCATCTGCGCAAGGAAACCGCTGACGATGTGTTCAATCGCATCTCTGGTACGACTGCTATCAGCGGTGCGGTGGATTCCAGCTTCACCCTGGTGGAAGAACGGCGGGGCAGCGGCAGAGCGAAGCTCTCTTGTATTGGCCGTGACATTGAATACCGGGAGCTGACGCTGGAGCGCAACGGTGAAAATGTGTGGGAGTTGGTATCGGACAGCCGGACACGGCCGGAGCTGCTGGGCGACCGCATCGTTTATCTCCTCTCTGAACTGATGCGTGACCGAACCGAATTTATCGGCACTCCCACAGAGCTGTCTGAACGAATCGACCCTGTAGGCGTGGAGCGTATCTCGCCCAAGAAAGTGTCCAGACAGATCCTGCAAAACCTTGACGCACTAAGGAAAATCGGCATTTCCGCTGGGGTGCGCCGCAGCAACGGAAGGCGGCTCATTGAGCTGCAGCGTGCCGAAAGTGACGATACCAAGGGTGTCCCGGCGGTCGACCCTGTTGACCCTGCCGGAGCGCTGTGCGGCGATTTGCGGGCGGTTTCCGGGGGCAGCGAGTAAACTCCCGCAAGGCAAAAGAAACGCCGTGTTGGGCCGTTTGTGGCCGAAGGAGGAGTGCGGGTGTTCGGCGGGAGGAGGACAAGCGACAGAGAGAGCGAGCTTCGCCGCTGGCGGCGAAGCGAGGGATTCGTCGTCCGCTTGGACGACGGCCAGCATCGCGTTTGTCTGGTCAACGGCACAGCCGTCGCCCGCCTTCCGCTTGTTTGCGGGGCGCTGCCCCACACCCCATTTTTACGAAAGGCTGGAGGAAACGACATGAAAAAAGATATCAAGTTCAGTACCCGGATGGCATCCGAAGACCGGGAGGCTATCAAGGAATTGGCGAAACGCTCCGGGATGTCCATGAGCGATTATGTGACGGCCTGCTGTCTGGGAAAGCAGGTGGTGGTCGTCGATGGACTGAAAGAAGTGCTCAAGGAGCTGAAGTCCATCGGCAGAAATCTGAATCAGCTTGTCACCCTGGCGCACATGGGGCGCGTCACGGTGATCAATCTGGACGGTGTGCGCCAGGCGTTCTTTGAACTCTGTGCTGCTGTCCGGTTGATCCTTGAACGAAAGCGGTGGTGAGAAATGGCGATCATCAGCTTCACCAATTATAAGCGGGGCCAGACCACCGGGTGCATGGGAGCCGTGATGCGGTACACCATGCAGGATAAGAAAACTGAGTTCGATGGGCGGAAGTTGATTACAGGTATCAACTGCCAGCTGGAATCTGTCTACGCAGACTTCATGACCACCAAACGATTGCATCACAAGACCGATGGCGTACTGTTCTACCACATGGTGCAGAGCTTCCCGAAAGGCGAAGCGGTCGACCCAGTCACCGTTCACGCAGCGGCGCTGAAGCTGGCTGAGTACTATGAGGGATATGAAGTTCTGGTCTGCACCCACACAGATCGGGAACACATCCATTCGCACTTCCTCATCAACTCGGTCAACTTCGATACCGGAAAGAAACTGCACATCGCAAAGGAACAGCTCCAGGAACTGCGGCAGCGCAACGATCAGGTCTGCATGGAGTTTTCTCTCCCTGTGTTCAAGCCTAAAGACAGGAAGCAGAAAACCAAGACCATGACAGTCGGTGAGTATCACACCGCGGCCCATGGCCAGAGCAAGAAGCTGCAGCTCATGAATCTCATCAACGACTGTATGCGCCACGCCTCCACCCGTGAGGAATTCATTGTACTGATGGAGAGCGAGGGCTGCAAGGTCCGCTGGGAAACCTCCCGGCGGAACATCACCTACACCACACCCAGCGGCTGGCAGTGCCGTGACCGCCTGCTGTTCGGGGACAAATATCTGAAGGAGAAGATGGAATATGAATTCAGGATCAGAGCAGAAATTATCCATGGACGAGCTGTTGGAGAAGAACCGACCTGCGCAGATGGCACAGGCCACACCGCAGCCTCTGGCGCAGGAGCAGACGCCGCCTCCCGAAGTGCATCCCACGAGAGCGGAGTGGGAGGATTTGCAGAACGACCTCTACACGCTGGGGTACCACACCGAGAGACAGATTGGCTATCTGAAGAGGATCAGCGAACTGCTGGCGCAGCTCCCGACTCGGACGCAGATGGACGAGCTTCTGAAAGCGGTGAAGCACCTGGAGCAGATGAGCGAACAGGCTGGGAAGCGGAACGAGAAGCGTTTTTCTCTGCCCAGCATCAGACTGCCCAGACTGCGACTGCCGCACCTGGATGCTCCCACATGGACAGTCCTGCTGATGGGAGCGGCGGCGTTGCTTCTGCTGTGGTGGGGCTTGGATACCGTCTGGAGCAGTCTCAGTCTGCTGCTCCCGTGATGGACAGCACCACCATGCATCCCCACACAGACAGGAAGACGCTCCGTAAGAAGCAGCAAAAGAAAATCGCCCAAGGCCATGCCGAGGACGATCACGAAGAAGAGCAAATCTGGCAGCAGACCATGTGACGGTCTGCTATTTTTGTTGCCCGAACTGGTTTCGGGGGAAAGGAACGCTATGGGTAGAAAGAAAAAAGAATCCAACATCAAAAGTGTCATGTATTCCTATGTGGGGACAGATGCCCAGTTCGATCACTTCTTGAAAATGATGATCCACGACTATCTATCTGTGGATGATCCGTACACAAATCAGCCTGCTGATTCTGTTGGTAAGGTAGAAAATGAAGTGGCCTGATTGGTTTTGATAGCTATTCAAAAACTTGTGTGCTATGGTGTGTCGTGAATAATCGGCACACCATAGCGGAAAGGAACGATTATGAAAGTCTGGCTCTATTACCGCTTGTCCAGAGATGAGGATGAAGAACTCAATTCTCTGAATAACCAGAGAAAAATCATATATAACTTTGCGATTAGCAACGGCCACCAAGTGGTTGGCGAATCCTTCGATGACAATGTCAGCGGCATGCACTTCAACCGTGAGGGTATCGACAAAATCTATGAAGTGGTCGAGGCAGGGAAAATTGAAGCCATCATCGTCAAAGATCTGTCCCGCCTTGGCCGGCACCGGACACAGACCGCACTCTTCATTGACTACCTCCGTGAACACAATGTGCGGGTCCTGTCCGCGACGGAAAACATCGATACCTTTAACGAGAACGGTGATCTCATCATTGGCTTCAAGGGACTGGTCAACGACTTCTACGCCCGTGATGGCAGCCGGCGTGTGCGGACCGGTTACCGGCAGAAACAAAAGGAGGGCATCGTGACCATTCCGCCCTTCGGATATTTTAAGGACAAGAACACCAAGAAGGTCGTTGTTGTTGAGGAAGCCGCCGAAACTGTCCGCATGATTTTCTCCGCCTATACCGACGGCAGCGGGATGAAAGCCATTGCCCGTACATTGAACGAGCAGAGAAGAAAAACGCCCGCGCTCATGCAGATGGAGCTGTTAAACAAGCGATTGCCCAATACGCAGGATGGGATTCTCAAGAAATATCTGTGGGACGCGACGATGGTTGGCCGAATCCTTAAGGATGAGAGCTACATTGGCACGCTGATCTGCCACAAGAGCGAGCGCAATAAAATCAATAAGACCTTCCGCTTCACCGACCCGGAGGAACAGTTCCGCCATGAAAACTATCTGCCGGTGATCGTGACCCGTGAGACATGGGAACTGGCGCAGACACTTCTTGTGGAGCGCAAGGCAAAAAATACCCGAGCCGGTACCAACAAGGGTATCCTCCGGTACGGAGGCCTGCTGCGCTGCCAGGACTGCGGCCGGACTTTCATCGGCAAGCGGATCAAACTGAAGGACGGCGAACGGGTGGTCTATGTCTGTGATACCTACCATCGGTACGGCAAGGAGCATTGCTCCTCTCACATGGTGGATGAGGAAACACTGGACCGCCTGATCAGCGCGGAGCTTCTCCGGACCAAGAAACTGTATCAGGAAAACTGGTCGAGGCTGGAGTGGCTCATTGAAAAGTGGACACCCAAAGCTTCCGTGGCCAGTGCCAAAATAAGCAAACTGCAAGAACACATTCTCCTGCTGGAGGAGGAAGTGGAGGTGATCTTGATGGAACGCATCCGGGATAAGGTCAACGCGGAACGTTATGACCGAATGATCGCAAAGCGTGAAGAGCAGATCGCGGAGGCCAAAAAGCAGATCGAAGAACTGCAGAACATCTCAGAAATGCTTCGCAGCCGCCAGGCCAAGCTAAAGCGAGACATCAGACTGATCGACGATATTCTTCAAGACGGCGAAATGTCGGAGGCACATCTGAAAATGCTGGTGGAAAAGATCCTTGTTCACGAGGAGGATGGTAAGCTGGATTTAGAGATTCGGCTGAAAGCGCCTTTCCGGGATCATCTGGACATCTTCGAAAATGGGGAGCAAACGGACTCCATCCTTTCTGCGGATTTCGATTATGACCGATTGGGTGCGATCATCTATGGCGACTACTATGCGGGATAGGTGATAACAGATGCGGGTATGGATCTATGCGCGACTGTCAAACGATGATGACGAGGAGATGAACTCTCTCCTGAACCAGCAGGAGACCTGCCATGGGTTTGCCGAGCAGCACGGATACATCATTGTGGGACAGTCCTTCGATGACAATGTAAGCGGCATGAAGTTCAACCGCCGTGGGCTGGACGAGCTCACGGCGGCTGTGGACGCAGATAAAATCGACGCTGTCATCGTAAAGGACTTGTCCCGTCTTGGCCGCCACAGGACCCAGACCGCATTATTTATTGACTATCTGCGGGAACATCAGGTGCGGGTGATCTCCGCAACGGAAGGGGTCGATACCTTCCGCGATGAGGATGATTTGATAATCGGCGTCCGCGGCCTGATGAATGACTACTATGCCAAAGACATTGGCAGGAAGATTCGGGCTGGATACCATCAAAAACAAAAAGAGGGTATCGTCATTATCCCGTCCTTCGGGTACTGGAAAGATAAGAACACTGGTGAAATCAAGGTCATAGAAGAAGCCGCTGAAACCGTGCGAATGGTCTACTCTCTGTACTTGGGTGGTGTCAGACTGAAGGAAATCGCCCGGCGCTTGAATGAACGGGAACGAAAAACTCCGGCGCAGCTCCAGTATGAACGGTACGGAAAACGGCGTCAGGACATCCACAAAGCCAAAGACGGCAGTTATGTTTGGACCTATACCAGTGTAAAAAACATTCTGACCGATGAGAGCTATGTCGGTGTGCTGACAAATCACCGCAAGCAAATGCGCGAAGGAAAAACCTATGCTGTACCAGAAGCAGAACAGTTTCGGCACGAGGGCGTCTATCCGGTCATCATCCAGCGGGAGGATTGGGGGCGGGTACAAGAGTTGCTGAACCAAAACGCCAGGAAACACCCGGCACCTGGCAATAAAGCCAGGCACCGTTATGCAGGTCTTTTGGCCTGCGCCGAGTGCGGCAACCCATTCGTTCCGATGATCCGATATTGGAGGGGCAACAGCCGTGTGGAGTATGTCTGCAAAGGCTATCAGAGGAACGGCAAAACCTATTGTGCCTCCCACCGAATCCACGAGGAAACGCTGGATGCGAGGGTATGGGAGCTCGTTTCCACAGCTTGTGAGAGCCGCGCGGAGGAACTGAAGAAACTGGCGCAGATGCAAAAAATGTGGGCGTTGAGGAAACCAATCCTCGACGCCCACATTTCTGCGTTACAGAAAAAAGTGCAGGAACTGGAGCGGGAGATAGATGAGATTGTAATAGAGAAATTGAAAGGAAGCGTTTCCAATCCAAGACCTCGTTAATAATATAGTCTGTCTTCGAATAATGTTTCACTGGCTTTCGTTATTTTACCGTCTTTCAGATAATAAACAGAAGACATGTGTATTGCCTTGGGTGGTAAATCCCACCTTCCAAACGGAGGAGTCAATATGCGCTTCTCGCACAAAGATGTCCACACTAATGTATAACTGCTGCTTTTCAAAAACTCAAGGAGCTTGTCGTACCTGATATAGAAACCTGTATCATTACCTATTAGCTCTGAACCGTCAAAACATACTAATTCCCCAGCACCATCAACAAACGCGCTATTACTGCCTTTTAAATACTTTAATTGCAATTTTGTATATATTTCCTCGCATGGTTTGTGCCAGTAGATAGACGCTATTTCTGAATTCAAACAATTCAGTTCGCCTTTTCGTTCGCTATAATACTGTTTAACAGGAATTAATACTTTTCCTGGGAAGACATAATTAAGGCGGTCAGAATCGATATTTACCCATTCTAAACCACAATAATATGGGTTATTAAAGAAAGTATGCGCATCAGACCAGTAATATTCTTTGTTGTACATTGCTGAGTTACTTTGAGCTTCAGGCATCCAACGCCCCATAAAGTCAACACCAGAAAGAGCGCAAATGAGTGATTCAGCATATTCATTCTTTACAACATATCCTCTGATTTGATGCCACATATCTTTGCGAGGAAGGTCATATGAACGGAAACCTAAACGCTTAGCTTCTTTCCAATCATATTCACCCGTAAGTAAGAGATATTGATGTGCTCCGGACTGTAGCTTTACGCATTGCACAAAAGTAGGTGTGTCAGAAAAATCAGCAAGCCATTCCTCATAAGTATTGTTTGGGATGTCATATGAAAATGCTGCGATATCGATATGCAAATTATCAAAAACAGGAGTAACAAGTACCGTTGGATCGATGTTCCGAATATCCGGCTCAAAAGAACCCTTGCAGTATTCCTGATGTGGTTCCCCTATGTCATTGTCGTATACCGTAATCTGATAATTGTCACAGACTTGAGCCGCCAATTCATAAAGTGCTATCCATTGATACTTTTTCCCAATACGCTCCTTCCTTCCAAACTGAAACCCTAAACCAACACGATCAGTACAATTTCGATCATATTTTCCGTGCTTTTCGACATCATAACCCAGTTCAAAGATACGCTTAATGGCTATGTTTTTTAAATCTATAGGATGTAGTTGTTTCCAAGCGTAAAAATACGATTGAAAGGTATACCTTCCAAAATCACCATAGCCACCAGGTTGACCGCTTCGACTGTATTCAACCTTCATTGAATTCAAAATAGCTAATTGTGACCAATGATAATCTCTAAATGATTCGCTGTTATAGTCCAACTTATATGTTTTAATCTCTTCATCCGAAGGAATTTCTGGGAATCTGCTGTTATATGGAGGTGTGATTTTTTCTGCGTCGAAATACCCGTCCTCAACACAGCCTATGTGGCGTGCATAATCGATAATGTTTTTGGCGTAGGTTCTCAACAGTATATTTGGATATACAACATCCTTATCAAATATGTTTTTGTAAACATGCTCTGCCAGTGCCCTGACCTGTTGCGGTGAATCTTCATTTACCACACAGCCAAATGCGACAGCATATATTCTTTCAGAAATGTATGGGTCGTCAATTTCTTCAAATATCCGCATCAAGAATAATAATGCCGGCATGTGTGAGTTCAGGATGCAAATGATAGCTTTTGTTGCCTTATCCCGAAGTTCGTTGTTAGGCGAAATTAGGAGCCAAGAAAGGATGATTGCACAACTTTCCGCAATATCGTCGGTAATAGCTTGCTTTGAGGCGTGAACAAGTCCCCACTCAACGAGTCGATAAAGCGCTGAATCGTGATTACTATATAATTCGTCAAATATCGGAATAAATGTAGCATCTCTGTCTGACATTTTTACCCCATGAAAAAAGTTAAATGCATTTTTGGCATTCAAAGGATGGTTTGGGCGTGCTGATAATGCGAAGAGAACATCTACAAACTGGTTGAAACTATACTCATATTGCAGGATTTCCGAGTTAATGTAATCTATAGTATGCTCCGTAATACTGGTTGTTTTTCGCCATAATAAGCCATAAAGAAATGCATTGCGAACACGATATGTATTCTTCGCGTTTTCAGAGGAAAATACATCACTCAGTTCATATTCCCAGTCTTCAGCAAGGACAATACCAAAGAATTGAAGGAGGTCCGGCTTGTTTAACATCCAAGAATACTTCTCAAAAAACTGCTCCTCACTTAACTGTGCATACGCTGAAACTATTTTCTGTGCTAAAAAGTAGTCTTCCAGTCGTTCGTAGGTAATATAAACATACTCATCACCGTTATATGTAATGCCTTGTGTAAGAACTCCTTCCGCAAGAAGTGCACTATACACATCGGTGTTAACATTCCATTTCTTACAGATATCAACTATTAGTGCAAGGGTATCATCAAGCGAAAGTGAAACGGTTCCACTATGTTCATTGATACGTTTGGAAACCATTTCGTCAATAATTTTTGAAATTAATTTATAAGATTTGTTATAGTTACATCTTTCAGCGACTTTCTGCTCCATCACACTAATGTACTGCGAATAAACAAACGGCAATGAAATATCGCCCAGACTAATGTGCGTATTTCTATTTGCGGTGCAAAACAGCCGCAAAAACAGCGGATTTCTGAATTCTGAAATTGGGAATACTACAGAGTCAATGGTTATTCCATAGAAAGAGAAGTACTGATGCATGGCATCGTGTTCAACTGTAGTGAAACCGAAGTGTTCAATTCGTTGCATTTGTGCTCTAAGCGTATCTTGTCCGTCGAAAAGAGGATCCTCATATTGTGTACGCACAGACACGAGGAGGCCAATGTGAGGAAACTCTTTCAGGAAATCAACGAGTCCACCAAGAACACTGTTCCAAAAAGTTACCCCAGCACCTTCATTAAGAGCATCAATACAGATCAGGACACGACTTTTCTGAGCACAGGCAATCGCTTCGAATATATCAAAAAGTTCGTGATAAGTAATATCACAACCGAGTAGAGTTGGGAGAATAGCCAAAACATCCATTCCCGCAGAAAACTGCTGGCCTAACAGAAGTAAAGATGTCTGCCCCAAAGAATCACAGTTATCAATGTAATCGGCAATAAGATGTGATTTTCCAACACCACCATCTCCGGCCAAAATAATGTACGGGGAAACGGCTACCCTAACAGTTGTATTAGTTAGATAGTCGTTAAATTCGTTGGCAATACCCAGTTTCTCGTATAACTGGTATGCTTTACTGTCAAAACTTTTCTTCCCTTCGGGGTTTTCATAATATTCTTCTATTTTGCTGGTTAGAAAATCTTTGATAGCGTTAACTGTTGAAATTATTACATCGATGTCGCTTGATGTAATATTGAAGAAATTCAATTCTATTGCATATTTCTCTATGGCATCACACAATGCGTTGATTTCACTAAGCTCTGTGTGTCTCATCGCAATCAAAAATTTATCTACTTTGTCATAGAATATATTCTGAAATTGTTGATCGACAGATGCTCCGTGGAGAGAGTCCATTATTTCAACAGGGATGTTCAAATCTGGCGTATACCGGTTACCAAGGTTCTTTATTTGTCTGGAATTCCATGAAGCCATTTTTGCTTTGATGCGTTCCTCTGTTTCGGACTTCTGAATAGCCATCGAGAGTTGTTCTACAATTTGCTGGACATTCTGATCCTGCATTTGGAATTTCTCTTTTACAATCCGTTCTAAGTGCTCAAGTTTGGCATTATTTTGGCAAACCAAATAGAATAGGCCGCGATCTTCCAAAGATATTTTTTGAAAAAGAAAGGCTCTTGTTGTTGTAAGTAAGTGTGTAAGGAAATTCCGAATAAGTCTTGAGTCGTTCCAAGATAATTTCTTTTCGGTCGTTTCTTCGATCCTGCTTACCATTTTTTCATGGAGACAATTTAGAAATTCATCCTCAGTCACGGCATTCATACTCGGCTCAAGGACATAAGCCACAATATTTTCAATTACATTATGATACTTCACATGTGAATAAAATGCGCCGTTTGTGATGATAGTGCCGTCATTCTGTTTTTCAAATTCAATTTCCCAATCTCGCAGACTTTGGGTGAAAGAGGCAATTGCTTTTTTGTCTTTGAAAGCCTCAAGTTTCTTGCTCAAAGAATCAGATAAAAGGTTGGTTCCAATACCACTCCCGAAAGCACCTATCGTATCTAACATTTTAACACCTCCAAACTTATTATTAGTTGAATGATTAACAAAAACGACGAGCCGCCGTTTCTGGCAGCTCGTCAACTTACGTTGGTACGGGTAGTGGGGGTCGAACCCACACGAATCACTTCACAGGAACCTAAATCCTGCGCGTCTGCCAATTCCGCCATACCCGCATATTCAGTTTCCCTCTATTTTTACTCGGGGAGGGGATACCCGAGGCGGCGCGTTGCGCTTGAGCCGCGTCTATAAAAACAGGACATGCCCGCTTTTATCTGGTTGATGAATTCTTCACTGAGGTGACAGCACCTAAATCCTGCACGTCTGCCAATTCCGTCATACCCGCCTGTGGTGTATCCACTAGTTTAGCATCGGTAAGGGAAAATGTCAATTCCGACAGGGGGTTGCGGCAGGGACAGGAAGGCATTATAATGAAATAGCATATGCAGCCCAAAGGAGGAACCAGACCATGAACGTTGCGCCCCGGATTGCTGCCATACAGGATATTTCAGGCTTTGGCCGCTGTTCCATGACGGTGGTGCTGCCGGTGCTGTCCGCCATGGGCAGCCAGTGCTGCCCCCTGCTCACTGCCAGCCTCTCTGCCCACACCGCCTTCCCGCCCAGTGACAAGGCCACTTTTCTGGATCTGACCGGTCAGATGGAGCGGACCACAGCCCATTGGGCCGAGCTGGGCGTGACCTTTGACGCCATCTACAGCGGTTTCCTGGGCTCGGCAGACCAGATCCGGATCATTGAGAGGTTCTATCAGCAGTTTCGGGGAGAACATACCCGGGTGCTGGTGGACCCGGTGATGGGGGACCACGGCAAGCCCTACCGCACCTACACCCCGGAGCTGTGCGCGCAAATGCGTCAGCTGGCGGACCAGGCCGACTGCATCACGCCCAACTGGACGGAGGCCGCCCTGCTGCTGGATGAGGACTATGACGCTTGTCCTACTGAGGAAGGCGGCATCCGGAACTGGCTGGAGCGGCTGAGCCTGAAAGGAAAGCGGTCGGTGGTGCTCACCGGCGTCAGCCTGACGGAAGGCCAGATCGGAGCGGGCTATTTTAACCGCATCACTGGCACCACCGGCTTTGCCATGGCCCACCAGGAGCCCGCCCACTTCCCCGGTACCGGCGATCTCTTCGCCAGCGTGCTGCTGGGTGCCCTTATGCGGGGGGATGAGCTGCCCGGATCGGTGGAGCAGGCGGTGGATTTTGTCCAGCGGTGTGTGGCGCAGTCTATGCAGATCGGCACTCCGCCTCTGGAAGGGGTCCAGTTTGAGCCCCTGCTGAAGGAACTGGTGTAAGCGCTGCCCAGTATCAAAGAGACAAACAGAAAAAAGGGACGCTGCCGATGCAGCGTCCCTTTTTTGGATTCAAGTAACTTACTTGTGGTCCACGGAATACATATGAGCAATGAGGTCCAGGACCTTGTTGGAGTAACCCCACTCGTTGTCGTACCAGGACACGACCTTCACGAAGGTGTCGGTCAGAGCGATGCCGGCGCCGGCGTCGAAGATGGAAGTGCGGGCGTCGCCCAGGAAGTCGGAGGAAACAACGGCGTCCTCGGTGTAGCCCAGGATGCCCTTCAGCTCGCCCTCGGAGGCGGCCTTCATGGCGGCGCAGATCTCGTCGTACTTGGCGGGCTTGGCCAGATTGACAGTCAGGTCAACAACGGACACGTCCAGGGTGGGAACACGCATGGACATACCGGTCAGCTTGCCGTTCAGCTCGGGGATAACCTTGCCCACGGCCTTGGCGGCGCCGGTGGAGGAGGGGATGATGTTGCCGGCAGCAGCGCGGCCACCACGCCAGTCCTTCTTGGAGGGACCGTCGACGGTCTTCTGGGTAGCGGTGGTGGAGTGAACGGTGGTCATCAGACCATCGGTGATGCCCCAGTTGTCATGCAGCACCTTGGCGATGGGAGCCAGGCAGTTGGTGGTGCAGGAGGCGTTGGACACGAACTTCATGTCGGAAGTGTAGGTGTTGTGGTTGACGCCCATCACGAACATGGGGGTGGAGTCCTTGGAAGGAGCGGACATAACGACCTTCTTGGCACCGGCGTCGATGTGAGCCTGGGCCTTCTCCTGGGTCAGGAACACGCCGGTAGACTCCACGACGTACTCAGCACCCACCTCGCCCCAGGGAATGTCCTTGGGGTCCATGCAGGCAAAGAACTTCACGGTCTTGCCGTTGACAATGATGGCGTCATCGGTGTACTCGATGGTGCCGTCGAACTGACCGTGCATGGTATCGTAACGGAGCATATAAGCCATGTAGTCGGGGGTCATGAAGGGATCGTTGATACCCACGAACTCGATGTCAGAGCGGTTGATGCCGGCGCGGAACACCAGACGACCGATACGGCCAAAACCGTTAATACCCACTTTAATGCTCATAGTGAATCTCTCCTTTGTTCTAAATAGCCTCTTAATACATCTTTCTTTGGCGCGACTACATTATAGACTAATCTGCCTGGAATGAAAAGAGGAAAAATGCAAAACTTACTGGGGAAACTGTATAAATTTATATGGCGGTTATCGGTAAACGTGGCGGTTTCGATGTAATACGACCGTATTCCTTGAGATTCGACAAAATATTTGCTATACTGACTTTGACTTTACCGTGTTTTGGGAGCTGAGAGGAGGAGAGAGGCCCATGGAGCCTGTTTCCGAGGACCTGGGACTGCTGTTGGTGGAGCAGTTCCGGGAGCAGATGAACAATCTGGCGGCGGCGGTGCAGCTGCTGACGCCGGTGGTACAGGAGAAGGGCGGGCAGCAGTATGAGCCCTACCTGGCCATCCTTCACCAGAGTATGTACCGCATGATGCGGATGCTGGGCAATCTGGAATACCTCCAGCTGCCGGAGGACGAACTGACGGTGGAACGGACCAGTCTGGACCTGGCGGGGCTGTGCCGTGGCCTTGGAGAGCAGGTGGCCTCCCTGGCGGGACAGGCGGGCCTGAGCTTTTCCTATGAAGAGGAGCAGGGCAGTCTCATCACCACCGGGGATGGCCCCCAGCTGCGGCGGATGCTGCTTGGATTGATCTCCAATGCCTTCCGGGCTGCCGGGAAGGATGGCCACACCGGGCTGCGCCTGGCGGTGCGCCAGGACCGGGCGGTGCTTACCGTGTGGGACGACGGGCCCGGGTTGCTGCCGCCGGAGGAAGGGGAGGAGCGGGAACTGCTTCACCGGCCTGACGGTCTGGGCCTGGGCCTGCGGGTGGCACGGCGGATCGCCGCCCTCCACGGCGGGGCTATCGTATTTGAGCAGCGGGAGGACCGGGGGTCCCGGGCGGTGGTCTCCCTGCCCATCCGGCCGCCGGAGGGGGGCGCGGTGCTGCGTACCCCGCGGACAGATTGGGACCGGTCGGGGGGCTTCTCCGATCTGATGGTGGAGTTGTCCGCCGTACTGCCCTACGAAGCTTTTTTGCCCGCCGATCTGGAGTGAGACACAAATGAAAAAGAGCGCGGCGCTTGGCGCGGCGCTCTTTTTCTGTTCCCGGGGAAACGGCATGGAACTTGACGTTGCAGCCCTTCCGTGGGATAATAATAAGAATCCTGTTTTTTGGTTTGGAGTGAACGTATATGACGGAGTTTTTGGTCCGGCATTTTGTGCGTGATTATCAGCAGGTACAGGACCCGGCGGTGCGGGAGCGCTATGGCGTGCTGTCCGGTGGAGTGGGTATTTTCCTTAACCTGCTGCTGTCGCTTGGCAAGTTTTTTGCCGGCGTGGTGACCGGGTCCATCGCCGTTACCGCCGACGCCTTCAACAACCTGTCCGATGCTGGTTCCTCAGTGGTGACCCTGGTGGGCTTCAAGCTGGCGGGGCAGAAGGCTGACGACGGCCATCCCTTCGGCCACGGGCGCATCGAGTATCTGGCGGGCCTGCTGGTGTCCCTGCTGATTTTAATGGTGGGTGTGGAGCTGGGAAAGACCTCTGTTGAGAAGATCATCCGACCGCAGGAAGTAGCCTTTTCCATCATGTCGGTGGGTATTCTCATCTGCTCCATCCTGATCAAATTGTGGATGAGTCTTTTCAACCGGAAGCTGGGCAAGCGTATCCGGTCGGCGGCCATGCAGGCCACCGCCACCGACTCCCTGTCCGATGTGGTGGCCACCTCCGCCGTGCTGGCAGGCACCCTCATCGGCCACTTTGCCCATGTAAGCATTGACGGCTGGATCGGCGTGGTGGTGGCGGTCTTTATTCTGCGGGCTGGCTGGGGCGCGGCCAAGGATACCCTGAACCCCCTGCTGGGTACTGCCCCCGACCCGGAGCTGGTGAAGGCCATCCAGCAGCTGGTCCTGTCCCATGAGCAGGTGGTGGGGATGCACGATCTGGTGATCCATGACTACGGACCGGGCCGCCGGATGTGCTCCTTCCACGCCGAGGTACCGGAGGGAAACGATATTATGGAGGCCCATGATGCCATTGACCACATTGAGCGGGAGATCCAGGAGAAATTCGGCATTGAGACCACCGCCCACATGGACCCCATCGCAACCGGAGACAGTGAGGTTGCCCGCCTGCGGGAGCAGGTGAGCGAGCTGGTCCGGAAGATAGACCCGGATATGAGCATCCACGACTTCCGCCTGACCCGGGGACCCCGCCACTCCAACTTGATTTTTGACGTGATGGTGCCCCACCGCTGTCGTCTCAGCGATGAGGAGATCCGCAGACGCATTGCCGAGGCGGCAGAGCAGGTATTGCCCGGCTGTTATGTGGTGCTTCAGCTGGACCGGTCCTATGTGGGGGCGAGATAAGGCGATTTACAAATTGTTCACCCCCGCTGTGGGGAAACGTGTATAATAATGTCTGATGAATAAACCGAAAATCGGTTTATTCCCGCGGCTGTAGCCGCGTAATTCCATAAAACGGCTCAAGGGAGCCGATTTTATGGAATTCAGCCATTGTTATAATGCGTATTTCCATTGGTGCGTTGAGACGCACCAATGGAAGGTGCAAGGTTTTTTGGATAACTTTGTCCAAAAACCTTGCACCTGAACAAAGCTATTTGGCCTTGAAAGATTTGGCTTTCAAGCCTTCCGGCTTTGTTCATTACGCATTATAATAAGGATAAGTATGATACAGGTTCCCAGGTATAAACGGACATACCGGAAGAATACCATTTGATTAGTCTGAAAAGGACGGTGTACTATGGCCAAGAAAGTCCTCATCGTGGAAGACGACTCCAATATTGCCGAACTGCTCCACCTCTATCTGGAGAAGGAGGGGTTTGAAACGGCGGTGGCCGGCGACGGCGGCAAGGGCGTGGAACTGTTCCGCTCCTTCCGGCCCGACCTGGTGCTGCTGGACATCATGCTGCCCGTTATGGACGGCTGGTCGGTGCTGAAAAAGATTCGGGAAAATGACAAGACCCCCGTGATCATGCTTACCGCCAAGGGCGAGACTCAGGATAAGGTGGCGGGCCTGGAGGGGGGCGCTGACGACTATATCGTCAAGCCCTTTGAGATGAAGGAAGTGCTGGCTCGGATTCATGCGGTGATGCGCCGGTTCGGCGGGGACGAAAACGGAGGGGGAGAGAAGAAACTCTCCTTTGAAAAGCTGGTCATCAACCTGGACTCCTACGAGCTGTTGGTGGATGGAAAGCGGGTGGACACGCCCCCCAAGGAGCTGGAGCTTCTGTACCATCTGGCCGCTTCCCCCAACCGGGTATTTACCCGCAACCAGCTGCTGGATGAAGTGTGGGGCTTTGATTATTTCGGTGATTCCCGTACCGTGGACGTACACATCAAGCGCCTGCGGGAAAAGCTGGAGGGCGTCAGCAGTCAATGGAGCCTGAAGACCGTGTGGGGCGTAGGATATAAATTTGAGGTTGTGACGGCCTCATGAGAAGCCTGTATAAGCGGCAGTTTATGCTGACGGCAGGCATGATCCTGGTGTCCTTTGCTCTGCTGGGCGCCGCCTTTTTTGCCCTGTCTTATCAGTATACCATCCGTCAGACCAAAGAATCCATGGAGCGCAACGCCGATTATGTGGCCAGCTTTACCGGAAAATCCAGGGCCTTGGGCGTCAGCGTGGAGGACGACGTTTATATTACCATGATCGCCACCATAGCCCAGATCTCCGACGCTGTGGTGCTCATTACTGAGGCTGACGGAGAGATGGTGGTATCCACCGACGGCATGACTGTTCAGGGCTACAATATCCTGGGGGGGCGCTATCTGCCCCGTACCGTGGTGGAGCAGGTGGCCCAGTCCGGAGGCTATACCGGCATGAGTACCCTGGGCGGGTTCTTTTCTGAAAAGCGCTATGTGGCCGGCACACCCATTATAGTGGAGGCTCTGGACCGTAACAGCGGTCAGCTGGTCAAGACCATGGTGGGCGTGGCCTATGTGGCGGCGGAGGCCTCCAGCCTGACTGAACTGTGGAGGGCATTTACCACCATCTTTATCTTTACCGCGGTGGTGGTGCTGTGTATCGCCTTTCTTACCAGCTCCGTGACCTCTCTAAAGCAGACCAAGCCACTGAAAGAAATTGCCGAGATCGCCAGAAAGTTTGGCCACGGCGAGTATGAGCTGCGGGTCAGAGGCTATGAGGACCGGCGGGACGAGGTGGGCGAACTGGCCGAGGCCTTCAATGCCATGGCCGACTCCATCTCCAAGAGCGAGGAGCGGCGGTCAGAGTTTGTGGCCAACATCTCCCATGAGTTAAAGACCCCCATGACCACCATTGCCGGCTTCTCTGACGGTATTCTGGACGGCACCATTCCGCCGGAGCGGGAGCGGGCCGCCCTCCAGACTATCTCCTCCGAGACCCGGCGTCTGTCCCGGCTGGTGCGTCGGATGCTGGACCTGTCCCGGCTCCAGTCGGCGGAAAATGTCACCGCACAGGAGCAGTTTGACGTCTCCGAGATCATGCTGCGGGTGCTGGTGAGCCTGGAGACCAAAATCAACGCCCGGCATCTGGATGTGGACACCCAGCTGCCCGACGGGGCAGTGATGGTATGGGGGGACCCGGACGCCATCACCCAGGTGTGCTATAATCTGCTGGACAACGCTATCAAGTTTTCAAACGACGGGAGCACCATGGGCATTTCCATTGCGGCCAAAGGAGGAAAGGCCCATGTGGCGGTACGCAATACCGGGCAGACCATCCCACCGGATGAATTGGCCATGATCTTCGACCGATTCCACAAGAGTGATAAATCCCGCAGTGTGGACCGGGAAGGCGTGGGCCTGGGCCTGTATATTGTGAAGACCATTCTGAACAACCACAAGGAAAATATTACAGTGACCAGCCAGGACGGTGTGACCGAGTTTAACTTTACGTTGACCCTGGCTTAAGGACAGGAGGGAGCCATGCACGGCTACTATTACGACCAGAACCGGGTCTATCCGCCGGAGGACCAGGGCCGCCGCTGGCGTCCGGGCCGGCGAGGGCCGGGAAAGGCTGTGGTGCTTTTCTGCTGTGTCCTGGCGCTGCTGCTGGCGGCCGCGGTAGTGCTGCGCTGGGTGGGCCATACCCTGTCATCCAGGGAGAATTTATTCCACTCTGGTGATAAGTCCCCTCAAAATACCCCTTATGACTGGGGGGGTACCTGGGATTGGGAGGACGAGGAGACGGGAGAGACCACCGTAGAGCGCGCCCCTCTGGGGGATGATGTGACCTTGCCTCTGACGCCACAGCCTCAGACAGGGGCCCATACCCTCCAGAGCATCTATCAGGAAAACATCCAGTCCATCGTATCCATCTGGGGAGACGCGGGGACCTCCTATTCCTTTGGCACCGGCGTGGTGATGTCCGCCAACGGCTACATCATTACCAATACCCACGTGATTGAGGGCTGCAGTTCGGTGGAGGTGATCCTTCAGGACGACAGCAGGTATGAGGCGTTGCTGGTGGGTATGGACGTACCCACCGACTTGGCGGTGCTCAAGATCGACGCTCAGAATCTGCATCCTGCGGTGTTCGGCAATTCCGATGAGCTGCGTGTGGGAGATGCGGCGGTCGCTATCGGCAATCCCCTGGGCCAGGAGCTGCGGGGTACCATGACCGACGGCATCATCTCTGCCATCAACCGGGATGTGGATGTGGACGGGTACAGTATGGTACTCATCCAGACCACTGCCGCCCTCAACTCAGGCAACTCCGGCGGCGCCCTCATCAACGCCTACGGTCAGGTGGTGGGCATCACCAACATGAAGATGTCCGCCTATGACGATACGGTGGAGGGGCTGGGATTTGCCATTCCCACCACCACCGTCAAGCGGGTGGTGGAGGATCTTGTCCGCCAGGGCTACGTCAGCGGAGAACCAACCATCGGTATTACCTGTCATACCATCACCCAGGAGATGGCGGAGGAATATGACCTGCCGCTGGGCGTCTATGTAGACAGTGTGCAGCAGGATTCCAACGCCAAAAAACAGGGTGTCTTTCCCGGTGATGTGATCGTGGAGGCCAACGGCCAGAGCATCACCACCATTGAGGAACTGCTGGCGCTGAAGAAGGGCATGGAAGCGGGCGATGTGATCCACTTCCGCCTGTGGCGGGGCGGCGGCTACCTGGAGCGGGATGTGACCTTGATCGAACAGTATGTTCCCTGAACAAAGGCAGAAAAAACGGGCGTCTCCGTCAGGAGACGCCCAATGTTACACAGAAGAATGGAATGAATGGTGATGTGGATCGCACTTGTCCTTCTTGTGAGCTGTGTCTAAAATATACCATAAATTACTGAATATGTCAAACAAAAGATTTGCCGAAAGGGGTCGGAAAGAAGATGATGATTGTCAACGGGGTGGTCCACCCCATGGATGGGCCGGTGATCCAGCGGGGTTATGTGGCCTTTGAGGACGGGAAGATTACGGCGGTAGGGTCCATGGAAGAGCTGACCGCCGTTGCGGAGGGCGCTCTGGATGCCCAGGGGGGACATATCCTGCCCGGCTTCATTGACGCCCACTGCCACCTGGGCCTGTTTGGAGATTCCCTGGGGTTTGAGGCGGATGACGGTAATGAGGAGACTGATCCCTGTACACCCCAGCTGCGGGCCCTGGATGGCGTGAATCCTCTGGACCGTGGCTTTCAGGAGGCCCGGGAGGGAGGCGTCACCACAGTGCTTACCGGTCCCGGTTCCGCTAACCCAATCGCCGGACAGTTCCTGGCCCTGAAAACCGACGGGCGCTGGGTGGACGAGATGGTGGTAAAGGCCCCGGCGGCCATGAAGTTCGCTATGGGTGAGAATCCAAAGACCTCCTATAATGACCGCAAGGAGACTCCCGTGACTCGTATGGCTATTGCTTCCATTATCCGGGAGGAACTGTCCAAAACCCTGGAGTATCAGGACAAGCAGGACAAAGCCGAGCAGGACCCGGATACCGATATGCCTGACTATGATGCCAAGCTGGAGGCCCTGGTGCCGGTTCTGAAGGGGGAGGTGCCCGCCCACTTCCACGCCCACCGGGCGGACGACATTGCCACGGCGGTACGGCTCAGCAAGGAGTTCGGTCTGAAGTATGTGATCGTCCACGGCACCGAGGGCTACAAGATCTCTGAGCTGCTGGCCGCTGAGGGGGCTGCGGTCATTACCGGCCCCTGCCTCACTGGCCGCTCCAAGCCGGAGCTGGTGGGCCAGACCCTGGAAAATCCGGCTCTGCTGGCCAAGGCGGGGGTACAGGTGGCCATCTGTACCGACCACCCGGAGATCCCCATCCAGTACCTGCCCCTGTGCGCGGCCATGGCGGTGCGGGGCGGCATGGAGGAGGAGGAGGCCCTGGCGGCCATCACCCGCAACCCGGCTGAGATCGCAGGTATCGGTCACCGGGTGGGCACCCTGACCCCGGGGAAGGATGCCGATATCGTAGTCACCCAGGGCCACCCCTTTGACTGGAACGGCAAGGTCCAGGCCGTGTTCCTGGGGGGAAAGCAGGTTAAATAAGCAGCAACAAGGCGCGCCGCAGGGCGCGCCTTGTTCTGTCTGTATGCCGCATTTCAGGTGAGGGACACTTAAACAACAAAAAGAGGTCAAAACGCAGATTTCCTTGTTATGCCGAATAATGTCTGCAATACGATCCCTGCGGCCAATAAAAGGCTCATCCAGGCCCATAGCTGAGGCACGCCCCAATATACCAGCACCACAGCCGCTATACAGCTGCCCAGCATGGCCCCCAGGCGGAGGATCAGGCTGTATATCCCTATATACGGTCTGTCATACCTAGCAATGCCAGCAAACCCGGCATCGCCAAGACAGAGTATATAGACTCTTTGCAATGGGAGATGGGCCGCCAGATGCCCTGTGAGAGCCATTCCTGCCGTCACGCAAATATACTGATGCAGTTCATAACACCCATCAGTGGTGTGTAGTCTCCTGCAAGCTGCTGCAGGTAGGGCGGCCAATAGATTTCCAGATTGCCAAGTACCGCGCCTGCTATCATATTTCCTGCCAGTAATATCAGCAGGTTTCGCTTGCTCAATAGGTGACGCCAGTTACCGCCCTGAGTTGTATTGTGGGACACGGGCTGGTCAACTGGAATGCCGACCGCCGCCGCAACGCCCCGAGGCGCGGGACGAACCGCGCCAGAAGCAGCGGCGCATAGGGAAGCAGAGGGATAGACGACGCATTTCCTAGCATTCCGCCCACCAGTGCCCTCAGGGCAAGGCCGCCCCCATGCTCCACACCTTTCTGAAGGGCCTGCGCTATGCCGAACCCTTCCGCATTCTCTTCACCCCCACTCAGGCTGACCTGGACGCCATGGCCGACTACGCCAAGGCTGTGGCCGCCCTGTGCACCGTGCCGGTGGATGCCCCCAAGACCGAGGGCGGCAAGTGGGTGTGCGCCCTGTGCGGCTACATCTATGATCCCGCCGAGGGCGATCCCGCCGAGGGCGATCCCGCCCACGGCGTGGCTCCCGGCACCCCTTGGGAGCGGGTGCCCTCCTCCTGGTCCTGCCCCCTGTGCGGCGTGGACAAGGAGATGTTCAAGAAGGCTGACTAACTTACACACAAAGAACGCAGGCTGCGCATTGTGATATGCTCCCCCTATAGGAGACAGTGAAATAAAACACTGCTTCTATAGGGGGAGATATTTATGTCCAGAAGTAAGGTGGCATACGAGAAGAAAATAGAGATTGTAAGGGATTATCTGGAAGGGTGTATAGGATATAAA
>JALFRA010000024.1 GCA_022785125.1 Clostridiales bacterium | reverse complement strand
CGGGATGGACTCGATCTCAGCGGGGGAGTAGGTGCGCGGAGGATAAGCTGGATTGGTGGGGCGCAGCTCCAGGCTGCCGTCCCCTTTGATCATGACCTGCTTAAGAGTGGCTTCTGAGCCGTTGACCAAAACGGCGCAGTCGTCACCGCTCTCGCAGGTCGTTTCTTTTTTTAGGATCACGGTATCCCCGTCCAGATAGCGGGGATACATACTGTCTCCCCTGACCCGCAGGCCAAAATACTGGCGGCCGCCGGTGGCCCAGGCTGCCGGGATCTCCTCCCAGTCCAGGATATCCTCTATGGCATCCAGGGGGGTGCCGGCGGGGATGGTGCCGAGAACGGGGATGCGGACGCCGGAGGGTGCGCTGCCTACTGCCTCACCCAGCAATTCACTTGTGGTGACACCAAGATAATTTGCAAATAGGCGTATTTTTTCAACTGATGGCATCGTGCCTTTCCGCTTCATATTTGTAACAAGTTCTTTTCCTGCACCACTTTCTTTACCTGCAACTGTAGGTGTAACACCTTTTTTATCACAATAATATTGTATATTTTCAACAATTTGCATGACATCCAAACTACATCACTCCTATTAAATAAAGAATGTGTCAGTATGTAGAAAAATGAAAATCTACAGCCATAGAGATTGACAAGTGTAAATATACAGCTTATGATTAACCCGTAGCAAACCACAGGTTTACCAGAAAGCAGGAAGGGGGTGAGCGGAGGTGGAAGAACTGACGTTTGAAAAGCAGACGGAAATCCATGATAAGATCATCCAACTGCTGGAGCAGGAAAACTGCACTGTGCGGCAGGCCAAAGCCATTTTGCTCCGATGTGGAAGAACCATTGAAGGGACCGCAGCAGTGCAGTTTGTCCCCGGCCTGGATTACGAGTTATGATCCTCAGCTTCCATGGTCCGCATCAGGATGTACTGATCCAGCTGATCTGCTGCAATAGCCAAGACACACAGAGAGGTATTGCTTATCATGCCTCCTGTACTGGCTCTTGCAAGGTGCCGGAAGGTACAATCTTCACGGCACTCGCCGTTGATAAACGGGCAAAACATTTTCCTCACCTCCTTTCGTTGGGAGGAATTTAAAGAATCACCATTAACCCATAGCAAACCACAGGTTTACCGGCAAGCAGGAAGGGGGGAGATGCGATGCTGACTGCGATTTTGGGCATTACCACGGTTGTCTGCGCTGTTTGTTTGTTCTTTTCCAGGGTGACAATCAAAACGATCCTGTACTGTTGGAGAGATCGAGGATATCCTCTTCCAACAGACAAAGAGATTCATGCGAATACCCGAAAAGTGATTGATGAGATTTTTAGGCCTGGCCGAAAACCAAAGTACTGATGGCGGCAGCAGATGCACCGTCAGCGATGGCATTCAGGGCAGACAGGGAGTAATCCCGCACTGTGGAAACAGCTTTTTTAAGTTTTGGCCAGCGTTCTGGGTCACGGATTTTTGCAATAAATTCATGGCCCTGGAACGTCAATCGAATGATTGACTTAACGCCTGGCATTTCCTGTCCCGGCAGTTGAATGGTCATAACTTGCAAAAAGTTGCCGTCACTCAGGATAAGGCAGGTGTATTCGATTTCTTCTTCCGTATATTGGGACAAGGAACGATGAAGCGTCGCAGGAGAAATATGATCACCAAGTGCAGCGTCTTCTATTGCGAGAAGTACTTCACGGACACAGTCAGGGTTTAGTCGCATTGCAATCCATCCTTTGCAGATATGGTGATTTGCTATTTGTAAATCATACCACATAAGCGGTTAAAGAACAACAGGAGGGGAGGGAAAACGTGAAGATCAGAGAGTTGCGGGAGCAAATGGGCTTGTCCCAGCTGGAGCTGGCCAGGGCAACACGGCTCTCTCCCGCTCTGGTATGTCAGTTGGAGAAGGGAAAGCGGACACCGTCTCTGTCAACGGCGCTGATTCTGGCAGACTTTTTCAGGGTTTCGCTGGATACCCTTGTGGGGCGTAAGCTCCCCAGCCAGACAGTACGGGACGCCAGCTGATCCCCAAATCCATTTTACCCCGAAGAGGAGGAGATAACCATGCCGGGAGATGTCCGAGTGTGGAAATGATGCCGCAAGTTGAGAAAGGAGGTGAGCGGGGTGGATGATAACAAGATAAAAGAAACGCTCGAAAAGCAGTTGCAGCTACTTTCCGAGCGTTCTACGGAAACAGAGGATAACAGAGAGCTAATTGCCTTAACGAATGCTATGGTGGCAGTCACTCAAGTACTCGCCCAACAGTGAACAGGATATAAGCCATTCCGTCTTCGGGGTATGTCCCATTAGCAACGTTGAGAAGAATCCATTTCCCAGAATGAAGAAGCTCGTTTACTGTTTTATGGTCCCTTAGGGTATCAACTTCTTTGACATCTGTTATGTTCATGGTTTCACCTCCCTTCTACCGCCCACATTTTACCACGGACAGTGGTGGGGAGCAAGATATCGCCATTTGACGCCCTCTATGGCCGGGCCAGGCCGGAAGAGCGGGAGGCCAGCTGATCTTATAACCATTTTACCCTAAAGAGGAGGAGATAACCATGCCGGAGGAATACCGGAACATCTATAAGACCTGCCGCAAGGCAGCCGGACTGACGCAGGAAGCGGCAGCAGAACGGCTGGGAATATCTGTGGAAAGTGTACGTGCTTATGAAACCGGCCAGAGGGTACCTCCCAATGAGGTAGTGGAGCTGATGGTGATCCTGTACAACGCCCAGCACCTGGCTTTCCAGCACCTGCGGGAAACGAATGGCCTGTACAGCAGCGTGGTGCCGGAGATACGGCCAAGGTCCGTGCTGGAGGCCAGCGCCAAGTTGACCAACCGCATCTTCGCCTTTGCAGAGTCTCATGCAGACCGACGGCTGCTGAGGATCACCGAGGACAATGTTATCGACACCGGCGAGCGGGCCGAGTTTGACTCCATCATGGAGGATCTACAGGAGATCGTGGAGGCCGCGCTGGAGCTGCGGTGCGCCAGAATGGACTGACAAAAGGAGTGATTGACATGACGTTACTGACCAAGCAGGAGGTGGCCCAGCGCCTGGGGTGCAGCATCCGCACGGTGGACCGGCTGATGCAGACGGGAGACCTGCCCTATTTCCGGCCCAGTCCCCATATTGTCCGGTTTGATGAGCGGGATGTTGAGGCTCATCTGGCGAAATGTCGGGTCCATGTGCAGCCGAAGGCCGAGCCTACATACCGCCGTTTTACCTATGTGCCAGGGCAGAAGGTGGTTTGAGATGCAGAACAGGCAAAAAGAGAGGCCCCCCTGTCTGTGGGCGCAGACAGAGAGGCCAAACAATGGTTTCGTGCATGAAAACCACTATTATAATACCACAAATGGCCGGATTTTACAAGGGGGTGGGGAAGTTTGACTGAGTACCATTTCAATGCCGAACTGGCCCAGCGCCACGGTGTCAACGGGGCAATCTTCCTCCATGCCATGGCCTTCTGGGTGGCCAAGAATCAGGCCAATGGGCGGCACTTCCATGAGGGCCGTACCTGGACCTACAACACCCTGGACGCCCTGACCAAGCTGTTCCCCTTCTGGACCCGGCGGCAGGTGGAGCGGATCGTGGCCAAGCTGAAGGAGGACGGGGCGCTGCTCACCGGGAATTTCAGCCAAGACAAGACGGACCGGACTGTGTGGTACGCCCTGACAGACCCGGTGCTGGAGGCCTATGGGCTCCTTGTTTGTCCCACTTCACCGGATGGTGATATGGGCGATTCTGACGATAAGGGGCCCCCGCTTCCCATTTCACCTGATGGTGAAATGGATTTCACCAAACCAGGACAGCCATTTCACCAAACGGGGAAATGTAATAAGGAAACAGTTACTGACCAGTTATATTATCCCCCCTTACCCCCCAAGGGGGAGCGGAGGCCCCTGAAAGGCGACAAGCAGACGGTCCAGGCCATGCTCCACGCATATACCGGAGAGGATCAGGAACTGGCCCAGGCCCTGGATGACCTGATGGAGGTGCGCTCCGCCAAGAAGGCGGTGGACTCCCCCAGAGCTATCTCCACCCTGCTCAACAAACTGGACAAGCTGGCGGACGGCTCCCGGGAGCTGAAGCTCCAGATCGTCCGGGAGTCCGTGACCAACAGCTGGAAGGGTGTGTTCCCCTTGCGGGGAGGACAAGCCCCAGCGGCCAGGAGGGAGGTGGAACGCCATGTGGAGTGAGGAGAGCGGTATCGGGGAGGTGCTGCTTTACGATCCCGCCTTTCTCGACCCCAGCCTTCCCACCGGGTTCTGGTTCTGCGCCGACGCCGAGGACGTGCTGGCCGTCCAGATCAACGCCGGGTGCCTGCGCACCCTGGGCGGCTGGGAACAGATCGGCCGGTACGAGGGATTCTTCCTGAAGTTCTGCTACGTGCTGGTGGTGTGTGCCGACCCCCAGAAGCGGGAGAACATGGTGCGGGAACTGCGCCACCGACTGCCCAACGTGATCCTGCTGGCAGTGGAGGACAAGGGCTTTCGGCGGTGTTCGTCGGTGCGGGCGCTGCGGGACACCTACGGTCTGAAGGCCGTGGACCAGATGCTGCTGGACACGGTGGAGGTCCCAGCCTACGGTCTTCTGGACCTGGCCGACGTCAGGCAGCCGGACGTGACACGGCTGGACAAGGTGCTCTACGGCATCCCAAACCTGGACAGGGCAACCGGCGGGGCCATCATGGGCGAGCTGTCCGTGTGGACCGGCAAGCGCGGCGAGGGAAAGAGCACGCTGCTGGACCAATTTCTACTGGAGGCCATCGACCAGGGTCAGCCGGTATGCGCCTACTCTGGAGAGTTGCCGGCCTGGAAGTTCAAGTATTGGGCCTCCCTCCAGGCGGCGGGGCCCCAGTACATATCCAAGACCACGGACCGGATGAGCGGGCGGGAAATCGCATCCCCAACGCCCTTCGTCCAGGGGCTGATCGACGACTGGTGGAGGGGGCGCTTCCTTCTGTACGATATCGGAACTAGCACCTACCATGATGCAGCCAATATTCTGCGGGTGTTCCGGTACGCCCACCGGCGCTACGGCGCCAAAGTCTATCTGGTGGACAACCTGATGACCGCACGGTTCCGGGGCAATGACCGGGACTTCTACCGGGCGCAGTCGGAGTTTGTGGCGGAGCTGGCCGCCTTTGCCCATGACAACGGAGTCCACGTCCATCTGGTGGCGCATCCCCGCAAGACTGACAGGATCGACGACTCGGACGATGTGTCCGGCATCGGAGATGTGACCAACCTGGCCGACAACGTGTATGCGCTGGAGAAGGAATCCAGGCCGGACCGGCAGCAGGATTGTGTGCTGACCATCCTGAAGAATCGATTTTTTGGGGAGCGGGGCCGCAGCATCGGATTGAATTTTGAGGCTAGCAGTAAGCGCTTCTATAAGTCTGGAACGGGAAACCCAAACAAGGCGTATGGGTGGGCTTTGAGTATGCCCCAGCAGTTCCTGGAACTGCCGGAGACAGAGGAGGATCCGTTCCGTGAGAAAGGAGACCAGCATGGACAACGCCAGAGCGGCCCAGCTGCTGCGGCTGGAGATCCTGCGCCGGGAGGCCCTGGCACGGGCCAGCAGCTTCCCGGCGGATCACCTGCAGGTGGCCCAGGCGCTGACTCTGGCGGTCCAGGCTCTGGAGGAAGAAACGCATGAGGATAGGCGAGAAGATCACCTGGACCCCGTCGGCCTTTGAGCATGAACTCAGCGGCGAGCGGGCCAACAAAATGCGCAAGCTGCGCTCGGTAACCGGCCGGATTGTCTATATCCATCCGGCCCGGCGGTCCTATATGGCCGAGGCTTCCGTAGGAAGTGAAATTATCCGGGAGTGTTTCCCGATCAACGAAAGATAGGAGTGTTTCGTGCATGAAAACCTTCGCCATTGTCAATCGAAAGGGCGGGGTGGGCAAGACCACCACCGCCGTCAATCTGGCTTATGTGCTAGCCACCAGCTGCCGGCTGCGGGTGCTGTTGGTGGATGCCGATGGGCAGGCAAACGCCACTCAGATCCTGCTGCCCCCCGGTGAGTATGCTGGCTTGGGCGCCCTGCTGCGGGGGCTGAGTATCTGCTATGACGAACTGGTGGAGCAGACCGATGTGCCCGGCCTGGATGTGCTGCCGGCATCGGCTGACCTGTGGGCGTTGGACCTGGAAGCGGATAAGGGGGCACACACATACAGCGCGGTGATGAATATGCGGGATGCCTTGGAGGAGGATGGGGCCTATGACGTGATGGTCATTGACTGCCCGCCCAACCTGTCGGCTGCCTGCGTGTCAGCCATCCTGGCCAGCGACGCCGTCATCATCCCGGTGCTGTCCGATGCCTGTTCCTCCACAGGTGTGGCTGACCTGGAGGAATATTATGCCACCCTATTTGAGGTGTACCGGGACTATATCGACGCGGCCTATCAGTTGGGCTACTGCATGGAGCACAGCAAGGTGCTGTGGCCAGAGCAATTGTACACTGCTCACGATAAACTTACTGCGGAGCTGGCGGCCCGATACACGGAGCCACAAGGTAAGAGGGTGGCAGCAGACGGAAAGAGCCGGAAAGAGAAGTATGAGTTCGAACTGGACGGCCTGCGGATTATCTTCCCGTTGACGGCCCAGGCCATCAAGCGGGAGGGTAAGGCGCTGGATCACTGCGTGGGCGGATATGCCGAGCGGCATATCAGAGGGGTGCTCACCATTCTGTTCCTGCGGCGCTCCGAAGCAGCTGGGGTTCCCTACGTTACCATTGAGATGAACGGGAATCAGATCCAGCAGATTCACGGCTACCACAATGACACCCTGCCTGGGAGCCCCAAGCCCCGGGAGGTCCACAAGGAGTTCCTGGACACCTGGCTGCGGTGGCTGCGGGCGGGGAGCAAACGGAACGAGGACGGCACGCCAAAGCTGCCCCAGAGGGCGGTGAGAAAAAAGCAGGGGGTTGGAGCCGCATGAAATTGGAAGATGCCACCAAGGAGGAGCTTATCTGGTGGATCAAAAAGCACGCCTTTGAGCTGAAATATGAACTAAGGCACTTTGGACCTGATGTTATGTTCCGCCGCTATCAGCAATTTAATGACAAGGCACATTCAGCAGGGGAGCGATATTCCAAGGCATTGGCGGAGTATTCTTCGATTTTGTCTCCATATAAGGGACTTCCTATCTCCTCGATCCCGAGAGAGGTTTGCAAAAAGGGGGCAAATCTGGAGAGTATCATGCTACAGGCGTCAAAGGAGCAAAGGCGGTATTGGAAGGCTGCCGATAAGTGCCTTGGCAAATATGATCAAATGATGGAGGAAACTACCCATGGGTAAAAACAGAAAACTGGGCAGGGGAGGCAAGCCCCATGGCGTGAACTACGCTCAGGTGCTGACCCGGCAGGCGGCCATCCGGGCTGGGCTTGAAAAGGCCGCCAGGGATGCCACCGTGCAGGCAGAGGCCGATGCCCACACCCAGCGGGCCATGTGGCTGATGGTGTGCTCCATCTCGGACGCTTACGGATATGGACCGAAGGGAATGCAGAAGTTTTTTGCAGCCCTCCAGGAGAACACCGATGAGCTGGAGCGAATGCGGACCGAGGTGGATGAGGAGTATGCTTTTGAGAAACTCCGTCAGAAGGCGTCCAAGGTCACCGGAATGGAGGTCCACTATTTGGAGGACCAGTTGGCCATGTTGGCAGAAATGAAACGGGAAGCGGGGGCTACGCTTGGACAGATTAAGTGACTATCGGGTGAAGCTGCAAGAGCGCATCGATGAGGCGGCTGACGAATATCAGGATGCGGAAGCAGCCCAGGACGATGACTTTTCCAATGATGATGCCCGGGATTTGTTTCAGTTCTTGTGTGGATTACAGGAAGCTCTGAAACTGTTGGACAGTATCTGTGATGAAGCGGATGGATGAGAAAAACATCGTGGATTTGACAGAGGAAGACTTCCTGATGTCTCCGGACTGCCATACATGCCGGGAGCCGACTAAAAGATGCGTAGGGAAGAGTTTTGACGTGGAGGGGCCTGGAAGGGTGGGCGTTTTGTATAACTGTGGCAACCGCCGGTGCAAGACACTCAAGGACAGAAAGTGGTCCTATTTTTTGGCGCTCTCCAGGCGGTGACGGTGTTCCGGCTCTCTGCCGGGTGAGAGCGCTCACTCACCCGGACCTCGCTCTTTCTTTTTGGCCGGGGGCCCTGCTGATCCGAAGGTCTGCGTTCCTACGCGGGGTAGTGGTAGGAGAAGTGGGGCGTCCGGCAGAGAGCCGAAGCTATTGGGAAATATCAAAAAATAAGGCCGCCCTGTATAAGGGCGGCCTGGGCCTAATCTTTGGTTACTGTACGCCAAGGCGCTGCTTCAGCCCATCCTGGAGGACTTGGGAGAAGTTGACACCGGCGCGTTCGGCCAGATCGTTCAGATAGCTGGGAATGGTAACGTTTTTTCGGATCGTTCGCATATCGTGAGCCCGACGGTATGCGTCAAAATCAATGTCTACCAGGGTGACCAGTTCACCCTCCGCATGGGCAGGGGACAGCCCGGACGGCTCAGGGATAGCCCGTCCTGCATCCTGCTCACAGATGCCCCACAATCCAATAGCGTCCCGGGCCATGTCAATACATTCTGCTACGGTTTCTCCCTGAGTGCCGATGTTCAGGTCTGGTACGGACACAGAAAATCCACCCTCTGCCTCCGGATGAAGGATCACGGGATAAACTTGCTTCATCTATATAAACCTCCTTTTTGGTGGCGGCGAGGGGCTTATTTCAGCCCCTGCCGCCGGATGATGGCTGCTGCTAACTGTTCTTTGACTTCGTTGTGCCGGGGGATAGGTTCAGACGCTTTGCCGTTGGTGTAGATGTCGTGGTTATTGCCTGAGCGGAGGAGCCACCATCCATTTGCTTTTAGGCGCTTTATTAAGTCCCTGCGCTTCATTGTATCTCCTCCTTACAAGTATATTATACGCATTTAATGCGCATTTGTCAAGAGGGAAAATAGAAAAACAGGAAAGAAGGATTAGTATGAATCGAAAAAATTTGCGACGAATCTCTGCGGTGGTCACGGCCCAAACAGCCGCCAACTTGGAGAAGCTGGCCCAGATGGACGGGCAGCCCAGCATCGGGCGGGTGATGGACAAGCTGGTGCGGGATCGAATGCTCTCCCTGCGCCAGCCGAAGGAAGTCTGGATGACTCACTACATTAACCGCTTTAAAGAGGTGCGGTGATGGCCAAACGGATTAAGACCATCACCGCCGGGCGGCTGGTGATCGTGGGCTGCTACACTATCCCGACGCCCCGCAGCTCTGACCGAGAGCGGCAGGCCCTGCGGGAGATCTCCTCCGCCGCCCAGGAACGGATGAACCTGAAGCGATCGTGGCAGAAGCTGGAGGTGGAGCTGGCCGCCAACTTTACCCGCCGGGATCTCCATCTGGTCTTTACCTACGACGACGACCACCTGCCGGTGTCCAGACCGGAGGCAGTGAAACGTCTCAAGAAGATGATCCGCCTGCTGCGGGCCCACCGGAAAGCCAGGGAACAGGAGACCAAGTACATCTATGTGACCGAGCAACTCAGCGCAGAAGGTGGGCGGCTCCACCACCACATGATCCTCAATGGCACCGGGGCGGACCTGGAGGTGCTTCGCTCCCTGTGGCCTTACGGAGAGGTGGAGCTGGAGACGTTGGATCTGTGGGAGGGCTACGAGGCCCTGGCCAAGTACCTGACCAAGGAGCCACGGGAGTGCGGCAAGCCGGAAAGCGGCACACGGACCTGGGCGTCCTCCATCGGGCTGAAGAAGCCCAAAGTGGAGAGTGAAATCGTCAAGGATAACATCACGGTAGCGGCGCCGCCGGGCGCTATCATCCTCAGCTCGCCGCCGCCGGTGGAGAACGAGTTCGGGGTATTTACCTATATCAAATACTATTTGCCAGTGAGAAAGGAGAGAAAAGGAACCAGGCCACCGCGCAAGCGACAACCAGATAGCCCTCGCGTCTTTATTCGGTCTGGAAACCAGGTGTAACAAGTAAAAAAGCCCATAGAAAGTGAGTGAAAAAGTTGAAAGTGGAACGTGAATGTGGTAAACTAATCGTGAAGGATGGATGGCTAATCTGTCCTGGCTGCCGCAAGCGTCTGCTCCGGGTGGAGATGGACACGGCAGCGCAAAACTTAATCGTCTACTGCCGCAACTGCAAGCGCACCGTGACGGTAGACATCGACAGAGGCCAGTGCTTTGAAAGCCAGAGCCCGACATGATCCCAGCGTGGGATGTGGTCGGGCTCTGGCTTTTTGTTTTGCCCGGAGGTGATAGCCCGTGGCCATGAAGCCCCTCCGACCATGCAGGCACCCAGGGTGCTCCGCCCTCACCCGGGAGGGGTACTGTGACAGGCATAAACCCAAGTCGGC
This sequence comes from Clostridiales bacterium, assembly GCA_022785125.1. Taxonomy (GTDB): domain Bacteria; phylum Bacillota; class Clostridia; order Oscillospirales; family Oscillospiraceae; genus Flavonifractor; species Flavonifractor porci. Next base: position 41,516 of record JALFRA010000024.1, on the reverse strand, counting down.
GGCCAGAAAGGCGTCGGCGGAGTGGCACGCCTGGTACAGCCTGCCCGTCTGGACCGACGACCTGCGGCCTACCCAGATCCTGGCCGAGCCCTGGTGCCGGGAGTGTGCCAAGCGTGGCATCCGCACCCGGGCCACGGTGGTGGATCATGTGGAGCCCCACTGTGGGGACTGGGCCAGGTTCATCGACAGGTCCAATCTCCAGAGCCTGTGTAAGCGCTGCCATGATCGTAAAACGGCGCTGGAACAGGCGGAAAAACGGCGGGAAAAGACAAGGCGTTAAGGACCATACCGGAGGAAGGCTTGGGCGCGTGTGTGTGGGCGCGTTGTGTGCCTGTGCGCCCACGGCAAGCCTGTGGCTTGCCAGCCCCTCCCCCCGGCCTGGAAAAGTTTCAGGACCAAGTGTGTAAGACCGTGCGGCCCCCTTCGTGTGGGATTTTCTCCCCACGGAGAAATAGGGCCACCTAGCTGGGTCTGGAGAGGAGGAAGTAACATCAATCGCAACCGTCAGATTCGACTGCATAACTGTGACTGCTTGGTAGGTATGAGCCGTGTGGAAACCGGAAGTGTGGATCTGGTCCTGTGTGACCTGCCCTACGGTACCACCAACTGTGCGTGGGATACAGTGATCCCGTTTCAGCCCCTATGGGAACATTACCGACGGGTGCTGAAACCACGGGGGGCGCTGGTGCTCTTTGCGGCCCAGCCTTTTGCCACCGATCTCATCAACAGCGCCCGGAAGCTCTTCCGGTATGACCTGGTATGGGAAAAGAACTCCCCCGTGGGCTATGCAAATGCAAACCGGATGCCTATGCGCTCCCACGAGTTAATGTTGGTCTTTTATCAGCGTTTGCCCAAATATCACCCCCAGGGGCTGATCCCGTTGGAACGCCCGGTGGTGCGGCGTGGCGAACGCAAGGGCGGTGTCTATCGCCACATGGGCAAGGAAAGTGTGCAGCGTTTTACCAACTATCCGCGCTCTGTACTCCGCTTTCCCAACCGGAAGGAACATCGCTTTCACCCTACCCAAAAACCGGTCGCGTTGCTGGAGTATCTGGTACGGACCTACACCGACCCAGGAGATTTAGTGCTGGACAACTGTATGGGAAGTGGTTCCACAGCCATGGCCTGCCTGAATGCCGGCCGGCGCTTTGTGGGCTTTGAACTGGATCGGGGTTATTTTGAGACGGCCAGAACCCGGGTGGCGGAGTGGGCTGGCCCCGCCACATGAATGGAAGAAAGGGGGGACTGTATGCCTGGACCGAGACAACGCCTGGCTGTGCTGGAGGGGAACGGCCGGAAGCACCTGAGCAAAAGCGAGAAGGCCCAGCGGGCCGCCCAGGAGGTGAACCTGCCCAAGCCCCAAACCATGCGCTTGCCCAAATGGCTGCCGGAAGAGCACCGAAAGGAGTTCCGGGCCCTGGCCAAAGAGCTGCTGGCTACCGATATAGGGGCGGCTCAACTGGACCGGGATACCCTGGGGCGCTATGTGGTGGCCCAGGCCCAGTATGCCCAGGTCTGCAAGATGGCAGGGGAGGCCCTGGCGGCAAAAAACTCCGCCCTGGCGGAGAAGTGGACCAAGATCCAGAACACCTGCTTCAAGCAGGCCAGGGCCTGCGCCAACGATATGGGCATGACCATCACAAGCCGGTGCCGTCTGGTGCTGCCTGAGGGGGCAAAGAAGAAGGAGAAAAACCCCTTTGAGCAGATGATGGAGGAGCGGATGCGCCGTGCCTGAGTTGCTCCAACTGGGACCGGTGACGGTGTGCGCCCCGGACGACGGCGCCATGCTGCGGTACAGCGAGCAGGCGGTGCAGGACGTGCTGGACTTCTTCTCCCTGCTGTGCTTTGGCTCCAACGAATGGGCGGGAGAGCCTTTCCAGCTGTTGGACTGGGAGCTGGACGCCATCCGCAGCTTCTACGGAGTCCAGGAGCAGGACGAGGACGGCAGCTGGAGCCGGTACCGGCGTTTCCTCTATGACGAGCTGCCCAAGAAGAACGGCAAGACAGAGTTTTCCGCCGGTCTTGGGATGTACCATCTGCTGTGGGACGGGGAGAAGCGGCCCAAAGTTGGCATTTTCTCCTCCGACAAGGAAAACGCCGCCCAGGTGTACGAGGCTGCCAAATACATGGTGGAGCATACCTGCCTGGGCCAGCCTGAGCACGACCCCATCGCCTGGGCGGTGGATTCCAAGGGGGAGATCCACACCAGGTACGGCGGCGTGCTGAAGGTGTACTCCGCCGACGCCGAGACCAAGCACGGCTACTCCTTCAGCGCCATTATCTTCGACGAGCTGCACGCCCAGCCCAACCGGCGGCTGTGGGACGTGCTCACCGCAGGCTCCGATGCCGCCCGGCGGCAGCAGGCGGTCATCGTCCTCACCACCGCCGGCGACGACCCGGACCGGAAGAGCATCGGCTGGGAGATCCATGAGAAGTGCCGGCGCATCCTGGCCTGGCGGCGGGGGGAGCCTGAGCGGGAGCTGGATGCCGACGACCCGGCCTGGTGCCCCATCATGTATGGCGTCTCTGTCCTCACCGGTGACGATCCGGACAGGATAGCGGAGCTGGATATCTACGACGAGGCTGTGTGGTATGCCTGTAACCCGGGCCTGGGTCACAACCTGAAGCTGCGAGACTTCCGACGGGAGGCCAGGGCCGCCAAACAGAGCGAGGCGGCGGAACGGCTCTTCCGGTGGCTGCGGCTCAACCAGTGGATCGCCACCAAATCGGTGGGCTGGCTGCCTCTGGGGCTGTACGACAAGACCCAGTGGAACCGGGAGGAGTGGCAGAGCCTGAAGGTCACAGACCGGCGGCAGGCTGTTCGGGATTACCTGATGGGGAAAAAGTGCTTCGGCGGGCTGGATCTGTCCACCACCACCGACCTGACGGCACTGACCCTGCTGTTCCCGCCCCAGGAGGGGCTGGATACCTGGGTGACCTTGTTCTGGGCTTGGCGGCCGGAGGAGGGTGTGCTGGAGGCCGAGCAGCGGGACCATGTGCCCTACCGGGACTGGGCCAGAGCGGAGTTTATCACCCTGTGCCCCGGGGATATGGTGGACTTCTCCATGATTGAGCAGACGGTGGCCTGGTGCGCCGGCGCATTCAACCTGGACACGCTGGGGGTGGACCCCTATCTGAGCCGCACCCTGACTCAGCGGCTTATGGACAGGGGCATCAACGTGGTGGAGATCCCACAGACCATCAAGGAACTGTCCCCGGCCATGAAGGAGCTGGAGCGGCTGATGCGTGCCCATGAGCTGCTCCATGAGCACAATACCTGCGCCAGGTTCTGCTTTGGGGGCGTGCGGTGCTACGTGGACGCCAACGAAAACATCCGGCCGCTGAAGAACCGAAGCACAAACCGCATTGATATGACGGTGGCCTGGATCATCGCCATGGCCACGGCATTGATCCGAATGCCGGTGGGGCCGGATATCAACCAACACGTCTCAGACCCTTCATGGTCTCTGTGAGGATAAAATTGCACCTTGAAAAGTTCATATTGCAGACAACGGAAATTTTTTCAAAACCTCTTGATTTTCTTGTAGCAACAATATATGTTTATTGTAGCAACAAGAAAGGCGGTGAACAGGTGGTTGCAAAGAAAGGCCGTCCTACTTCTGAGAATCCAAAAGACTATATGCTCCGTGTACGGTTAGACCAAGAAACTTTGACACAACTTGACGAGTGCTGCGAAGTGAAAGGGAAAAGCCGTTCGGAGATAGTCCGTGAAGGAATCCAAGAACAGCACGGAAAACTAAAAAAATAGAAACAGCCCGGCACCCTCGACAAGTATCGGACTGTTCCTATTGCACCACACCCGAAGGTTTGGCAAATCTATTATGCCACAGCCTCCGGGGGAAATCAACAGGAGGTTTTTATGATAAGGAATTCTGCCAAAGGGAAAGCGGAGGACGTGCAGGCCAACTTCAACACCCTGCGCGTGCTGGTAGATGCTGTGGACACCAAAGTCACCTTTTTTATCCGGGAGAAAAGCGTATTCGGCCCCTACCATGAATTTATCAAGTCGTATGCGCTGGACATCCAGACGATGCTTGGTGTGCTCAATCACGAAATCTGTGACATGGAGAAAGAGCAGGACGAGCTGGTACATATGCTGTCCAGGGGTGAATGTGATGGGAAAACTGATTGACCTGACCGGGCAGAGGTTTGGGCGGTTAACGGTAATTGAAAGAGCTGAGAACGACCCATACGGAAATGTCAGATGGTTGTGTAGATGTGATTGTGGAAATATTGTAATTAGGCATGGACATAACCTAAGAGGAAGTGGTGAGTCGGACTGTGGATGTGGAAGGCCAGTACGCGCTATAAAGGCTGCGACTAGGCACGGCGGGAAAAATACAAGGCTATACAGTATTTGGGTGGATATGCGCCGAAGGTGTGAAAACCCTAAGAATCCAAGTTTTTCTCGTTATGGAGGACGCGGGATAGCAGTCTGTCTGGAATGGCACGATTTTGCTGTGTTTCGAGCATGGGCTTATGGACATGGCTATTCTGAACTTTTGACGATAGACCGAATTGATAATAGAAAAGAGTATTCACCAGAAAATTGTCGATGGGTCACATTGAAGGTGCAGGAGAATAATAGACGCAATAACACAGTGCTCTTGTTTAAGGGGGAAGCCCATACTCTATCACAATGGGCTGAAATAACAGGAATCCACCGTGCGACCATAGGCCGCAGAATCTATAATTATGGCTGGCCCGTAGAACGTGCCCTTACAGAACCAGTTCACGCAAAACATGGTAAAAAACCAAAGTAGATACGTAGAAAACTTCCGCCGTCTGCGATATGGACGGCGGAAGTTTGTTTTTTGCAGGAGGAGTAGATTTGAAAAAGCGACTGAAACAGCTGGGCAAGGCACTGGGTCTCTATCTGGACGACCTGCTTCTGATCGCCGCAGGCGTGTGCCTGACGGCGGCGGCCTATGAGCAGTATGGTAAGCCGGCCGGATTTGCAGCGGCCGGGGTATGTCTGGCGGCCTATGCCTTTATCATCGCCAGGTCGAGAGGAGGCGGTAAATCGTGATTTTAGGCCAGGCCATGCAGGGTACCAAGGCCGGTATGGAGGAACAGGCCCTCAGCTGGGATGAGGTCCAGGCGTGGTTTAAGCGGATCTTTTTGAGCGGGGAGCTGATGGAGGGGAGTCAGGGAAATGCGGAACGCCTGTCCCCGGTGGCGGCAGCCCACCGGATCCTGACCAACTCCTTCGGCCTGATTCCCTTCGGGGCGTACCGCAAAGATGGAGACGCCAGGATCCCGTATGAAGATGAATATCTGCGCAGGATGCTCAAGGCCCGGCCCAATGACCATATGTCGCCGTTCATGATGCGGAAGGTCGTCATGTCCAACGCATTCTGGCACGGCTTCGGCGCAGTGTGGAACCGGAGGGACAGCGCTGGCCGGGTGATCCAGCGCCTGCCGCTGCCCACCGAGTGCTGCTCGATTCTCAAGGACCCGGACAGCGGTCAGTATTGGTACGAGTACAACGTGGACGGCGTGGTGAAGCGATTCTCCAACTATGAGCTGTCCTTCCTGTTCTTTGAGACCTACGACGGTATCCACGGTCGTGGATTTCTACAGCTGGCCCGGGAGGCCATCGCGGTGGACGCCATGGCGCAACGGTACAGCAAAAAGTTTTATCAGAACGGGGCCCGGCTGAGCGGCATCGTAGAGGTCGATACGGATGCAAACCCGGACACCAGAAACAAGGTCAAGGATCAGTTCAAATCTTATGCCACAGACGATGCCTTTGCGGTGGCGGTGCTGGATCATGGGATGAAGTTTACCCCCATGGGTCTCAACCAGAAGGACAGCCAGTTCATTGAGAGTCGGGAGTTTGCCGTGGAGGAGGTGGCCCGGTTTACCGGTGTTCCAAAGCATATGCTCCAGACCGGCAAGGAGAGCTATAACAGTAACTCCCAGCAGCGGCTGAACTATGTGACGGACGTGCTGCTGCCCTATGTGGTGCAATGGGAGGACGAGGATACCTGGAAGCTGCCTACCCCGGCTCAGAGGCTGGAGGGCGTGTACATCCACGGCGTGGTGGAGGTGCTGCTGCGGGCGGACCCAACCACCAGATCCAACTTCTACCGGGAGATGATCCAGAATTCCATGATGAACCCGGACGAGGCCAGGGCCAAGGAGGAGATGAACCCCATCCCTGGCGGTCTGGGTCAGCAGTTCCTGGTGACAAAAAATCTGGGCTCCTTGGAGTCCGTGCTGAAAGGAGAGGTAGTAACAGATGGTTGACATCGCACTCAGGGGAGAGCTGTGGGACAACGATTCCGCCGACGTGCTGCGCTGGTGGGGCTTTCGGGATATCACGGCCCCTATGGACATCCAGGCTGCCCTGGATGCGGCCGGCGGGGATGAGGTGACCCTGCTCATCAACTCCCCCGGCGGGGACATGACGGTGGGCACTGAGATCCGCTCCATGCTGCGGCGGTATCAGGGCAAGACCACAGCCCTGTTCCAGGGCTATGGGGCCAGCGCAGCCACCCTGGCGGCTACCGGGTGCCAGGTCATCCAGAGTGAGCCTGGGGCCCTGCTTTGCTACCACAACCCCAGCGCCGTTGCAGAGGGTGATTACCACGATATGCGCCGGTCTGCGGAGGCGCTGCGCAATGCCCGGGACTGTGTGCTGGAGGTCTACACCGCCCACAGCAGCGCCAAAAGCCGGGAGGAGCTGATCGCGCTGATGGAGAAAAATATCTGGATCAGCCCCAGCCAGGCGCTGGACTACGGACTGATTGATGAGATCGTGGGCCTGCCCGGCGTGGAGGAGGACCCGGCGGCCTTCGTGGCGGCGGTGGGCGGGCGAATCCGGCTGACGGCCGCCATGAGGCAGCGGTATCAGGACCACATGGACGAGGTGCGGCGTGATACCGAGGCAAAGGAAAAGGCAAAACGCGCTCTGGCAAGGCTGAGAGCGCTTGCAAATTTTTAAATGAAAGGAGCCAAGACTATGGACTTTATGGAGAAGATCACTGACCTGCGGGCCCAGAAGAGCCAGCTACTGGCCAAGGCCCAGGCCTTCGCTGATGAGGGCAACTATGACGAGGTGGACAAGATCACCGAGCAAATGGAGGGCATCAACAACCAGATCAAGAGCCTGGAGAGCCTGGCCAAGCAGAGCCAGGAGAATGCCGATCCCGTCTATGACGGTATCCTGCACGACAAAGGCAAGGCCCCCAAGGAGGGTAAGGGAGGCGAGGACAAGCCCTTTGCTTCCATCGGTGAGCAGCTGGCCGCCATCTACAATTTCCGGAAGAACCACGTGGAGGACAAGCGGTTGCATCAGGTGAACAACGCGGTGCTTGGCGCCAATGAGGGCATCGGCGCCGACGGCGGCTTTGCCATCCAGACCGATTTTGCCGGCGCGATCCTGGAGAGCGCGGTGCAGATGAGCCCCCTGCTCAATCGCCTGGACCGTTACACCTGCTCCAGCGCGGCCAACTCCATGCGGTGGATCAGCGCCGATGAGACCGACGTGAGCAAGTCGGTGTTCGGCGGCGTGCAGATGTACTGGGCCACTGAGGGATCCACCGTGGCCGCCAGCAAGCCTCAGTTCCGGGAGATGAAGATGGATCTGGAGAAGATGATGGGCTTCCTCTACTGCACCGATGAAATGCTGCAGGACGCGGCCTTTATGACCGGCTTTGCCTCTACCGGCTTCTCCCTGGCGGCTGACCGGCTGCTGACCGATGCGGTGATTGCCGGCGACGGCGTGGGCAAGCCTCTGGGCATCATCAACTCCAAGGCCCTCATCACCGTGGCCAAGGAGCAGTCTCAGCCCAACGGCACCTTTGTGGGCAACAACGCCGTAAAGATGCAGGCCAGCGCCATGCCCAAGAACCGCAACCGCCTGGTGTGGCTGATGCACCCCGACGTGGAGGAGCAGCTGCCTCTGCTGGCCATCAAGAGCGGCGACGAGTCCAAGTTCCTGTGGAACCCCGAGGGCGGCCTGGGCGGCTTTGATACCCAGCGGGTGCTGAACAAGCCTGTCCTGTTTGAGGACAGCTGCTCCGCTCTGGGCACCAAGGGCGACATCATGCTGGTGGATCCCTTCCAGTATATCCTGCTGACCAAGGGCGCCGCCAAGCAGGACTGGTCCATCCATGTGGAGTTCCTGACCGATCAGAACTGCTTCCGCATGGTGTACCGCTGTAACGGCGCCCCCAAGGTAAACAATCCCCTGAAGATCAAGAACAGCACCAAGCTCCGCAGCCCCTTTGTGGCGCTGGCGGACCGGAAGTGAGGAGGAGCCACTATGAAGCGTATTTTTGAAGAGCTGATCTGCGCCAACGTCTTTGCCCCCCAGTCCGTGGACGCCTCCACCGACAAGACCACCTCCTTTGTGGACGCCTCCGGCGCGGGTGAGATCGCTTTCCTGGTATCCACCGCCGCCTTGGGCAAGGGTAAGATCTTGACTGTCACGCTGATGGGCTCCAATCAGGCAAACGGCGGAAGCCCCACAGAGATCGGTGATGCCGTGGTGCTGACCGATGCTGTTGGTACTGCGCCTCAGATGGCAGTGGTGAGCTACAAGGTGGACCCCACCAATCCTCGGTACATTGGCCTAAAGTTCCAGCACAACGGTGACGCCGCCGTCCTGTGCGGTGTGTCGGTAGCAGCACGCAGCCTGCACCTGCCCACCGCCAATGGCTGGACCGTGGCAAAATGACTGTGCTGACCGATGAGCGGCGGGCCAGTCTGCTGGCCTATTGCCGCATAGAGGAGCCTACCCAGGAGGAACTGCTCACCCTGGAGACCTTGTACAACGCAGCGGTGGCATACCTGGAGGGGGCGGGGATCTCCCTGCCCACAGAGGGTACGCCCCGGCGGGCCCAGTACGACCTGGCGGTGAACTTCATGGTGCTGCGGGACTTCGACCTGCGGGATGCTACTATCACCGGTACTATCGTGGCTGACAACCCCGCCTTCCGGCGGCTCATTACCCAGCTCAAGCTGAGCGAGCCGAGAGAGGAGGCCTGATCCATGTCCTACATCGGAGCGGGTAAGCTGGACCAGCACCTGGAGGTGCTGGAGCTGCGGGAGACCTCTGCCGGGGTGTGGGAGTGGGTGACCGTCCGCCGGGCCTGGGGCCAGGTGGAGCAGACCGCCAAGACCAATCTGTTTTCCAAGGTCGGCGTGGGGGCCAGGGACGCCGCCATTGTGCTGCGCACCCAGCCCCTCACCCTTCACAACGCCCTGCGCTGGAAGGGGCAGCACCTGTTTCTCGCAGACATTACCAAACGCGACAGAAATCATCTGTATGCGGGGGCGGCTCTGGTGAGCGTAGTGCGCTGTATCGGGCAGGGGTACATCACCACCGTAGGGTCCGGGAACCGGCCTGTAAAGACGGAAAAGCCGCCTGTGACCTTCCCCGGCGTGCTTACAGAAAAATATGTGAAATACGAAAAGGAGGACACCTTTGCCAAGGCCCGCCGTGGCCTGGTGCTGGTGACCTCCAAGCCCATCCAGCTGCGGGAGGGCGACCTGGTGACGGTCCAGGACGGACCGGCGGCCGCTGTGTATCATGTCCAGACCTGTCATGTGCTGGACGATTACAAAAACGAGTATGAGATGGAGTTCAGCCGGGACGTGTGAGAGGAGGCCTGGAAGTGCCTAGTGTACAGATGGATGGATTGGACAAGATCCTAGCCGACTGGGATGCTTTGCAGCGGGAATTCCCCAACATGAAGCGGGAACTGTTAGCGGAAATTGGAAAGGAGATGCTGTCCAGTGTCCAGAGGGAGATCCCCGGTACCGGCACAGTCCGGGGGTGGCAAGAGCGGTATATCGGCTCCAAAAACGGCTATGTGGCGGTCCGGCCCAAGGCCGATACCTACAAGACCACAGCCGGCGGCAAGAAATACGCCGTGGGCTATGTGACCAACGCCATTGAGGGCGGCCACAAGCACCGCAGACCCAGCCAGCAGAAGCGGGACGGCTATCAATACCGGGCTCGGATCAATGTCGCGGCGGTGCCCGGCCTGCACTTCTACGCATCGGTCCGCAGCCAGCTCTCCGGCATGGGTGCGGAGCAGCTGAAGGCGCTGGCCGCCGAGGTGGCGGCCAGATTGGAGGGAAAAACATGACAACCAGTATGGACGTTTGCAATGCGATTGCGGATGTGATCGCCAAGCTGTGGCCGGACAGGATGATCTACCGGGATTTTTGCCCTGTGGATCACCACCGGCCCAGCAGCTATCTGTATGTTACCTCCAGCGAGACGACGCCGGCCAACATCTCGATGGTCCAATGGGAGATGGAAGCCAGCCTGGAGCTGTTCTGCTCCACAGATGAGTATGACGTCAGCTCCACCGAGGCGCTGCGGAAGGATCAGGAGGCGGTGCTGCTGGCCTTTGCGTCTCCCTCCATCCAGGTGGGTGACCGATGGATCACACTGACGGCAAACGGGGACGGCATGGACATGGGCAGCGCCTTTGTTACGTTCTCCGCCGCCTGGATGGATGAGCGGCCGGGCTATCATGATCCGGATGACATGACAGATCCTGTGAGCAGTGCAGTGCCAAAGATGGAGCATATCGAGTGCAGCAGAACTTTTTCCGCTCAGTCCCCGGACGAGCGGACAATCTAATATACGAGGTGAGATATTATGGCAACTACAAACGGCCTGCCCGTGTTGAAGATCGCCTTTGAAAAGGCGGCGGCAGAGGTGGCCAACCGGAGCAAAAAGGGCAACGTGGCTATTTTTGTGCGGGACGCTGCCAGCCAGGGAGTCCATCAGCTGACCTCCACGGCCATGATCCCCACCGGGCTGGGGGAGGATAACAAGAAGCATATCCTTACCGCCTTTGAAGGCAGTGACCGGGGCGTGCCCAGCCTGGTGACCCTGGTGGTCATCGACACGGATTCCGGCGATACCACCGCCCTGGAGGGCGGCCTGAAGGCCATTGAGAAATACCCCATCGACTACCTGGCAGGCCCCAAGGATGTAACGGACGACGAGATGACCAAGCTGGTGGAGTGGGTGAAGGCCCAGCGGGCCATTTACCGTCCTGTTAAGCTGGTGAAGCCCTGGAAGACTGCCGGCAGCGACGATATGGGTATTATCGAACTGGATGAGACCGGAATGATGGATGCTGCCGGTGGGGTGACGGCGGCGGAATACTGCGCCAGAATGGCCGGTATCCTGGCCGGTATCCCTATGGGTATGAGCGCCACCTATGCGGCGCTGCCAGAGCTGACAGCCGTTACGGACCGGACCACGGAGGAGCAGACGACGGCTATTAACAACGGCAAGCTCATCCTGATCCACGACGGGCTCCAGGCCAAGATCGCCCGGGCAGTCAATTCTCTTACTACCATTCCCCCGGAAGGGAAACAGGACTGGAGCCGGATCAAGATTGTGGAGGGCATGGACCTGATTTCCTACTACCTGCGTACCACCATCGAAAATGAGTATCTGGGCCGGTATCCCAATACCTACGATAACAAGCAGATCCTGGTCACCGCGATTTCGGACTATTTCCGTTACCTGGAGCGGGCTGGCGTCCTCTCTGCTGGGGAGAGCTATGCCGAGGTGGACTATGAGCGGCAGCTGCTGTGGCTGACCAGTCAGGGGGTGGATACCTCTGGCATGACCCGAAAGGAGGTCCTGGAGTATCAGACCGGGTCCTGGGTGTTCATCCGGTGCGGCGGCCGCCTGGTAGACGCTATGGAGGACTTCGAGGTCCTGTTCAATAACCTGTAAGGAGGAACGATCATGGCAAGATCCAATATGACGGCCAAGCGGGTGCCCAATGGTACATACGGGACCGTGTGGCTGGATGGAGATCGACTGGCCGAGTGCTATGGGTGCCAGGGTAAGGTAGCCATCAACAGCGAGAAGCTGGCTCTGTGCGGCGAGTTTATGACCCAGACCAAGGCCACTGGAGGCGAGGGTACAGGCTCCTTGATGCTCTATAAGGTGGACAGTGGGATGCTGATCCGGATGCAGTCCATCCAGGACGGCCAGATCCCCGAGATGACGGTCATCTCCAAGCTGGCGGACCCGGACAGCGCCGGCGCGGAGCGCATCGCCTACTACGGTGTGCAGTTCACCGACCTGACCCTGGCAGACTGGCAGGCAGCGACAGCCGGTAAGATCACAGCGCCGTTTACCTTTACTCGGTTTGAGCTGCTGGACGTGATCCCGGTGGAGTAAGGAGGAAACTATGGAGAACAAGGAAAAATCTATCGCCCGGTCTCTGCTGGAGATTCCTGTGACGGAGCCTGAGACGGCTATGGTCCAGGTGACCCGCCTGGGCCTGTCCATTACCCTGAAGGAGATCCCCTACAACAAGCTGACTGCCCTGCGGGGCACGGAGGACGCGGATCTCCACTATATGCTGGCCAGCTGTGTCAGCCCCAATTTTAAGGACAAGGCCTGGTATCAGGACCACATGGGATGTCCCACGCCGGTGGACGCACTGAAAAAGCTGCTGAGACCCGGTGAGGTGCGGGCCATTCTGCGCCAGTGCGACACGCTCAACGGTTATGGCCCAGGCGCTGTGATTGCCCTGGAGGAGGAGCCGGACGTGCTGCAGGATGTGGCCGTGGGCGTAGCCCTGGAGGACCTGGAAAAAAACTAACCCATGACACAGAGCTGGCAGCGGCTCAGCGGCTGCTGATCCGACACGGTATCTTCCCCGGAGCGTTCTTCCGCCTCCCGCCCGGGGAACGTGCTGTGATCTGTGCCATGATGATCGACTATGAGAGGCGGAGGGAGGAGGGACCGTAATGCCAACTGACGCCAGCATCGCTATGAGCGTGCAGGACAATCTTTCGTCCGCTATCGTCGGGATGAAGAACTCCATGACCAACTTCCGTTCCGATGTCACCGCCCTCCAGAGCGAACTGGACCGGCTGAATGCTACCAGGGTCAATATGCGGGTTGACTTGTCCAGTGCCAAGCGAGAGGCCCAAGCCGCCCAGCAGGCCTTTGAAGCGCTGGGAGACAGCGCCACAGAGGCTGAACGACAGGCGGCTGAGGCAGACTGGAAAAAGGCCGAGGAAAACCTTGAAAATATTCGCCAGCAATATGATCTGGTGAGCCGGCAGGTGCGGCAGACCACTCGTGATATGGAAAATGCCTCCGGTGCCCTCAGCCGGGCGGATAACCGGGCAGGCAGTGCAGGAGGTGTGTTGTCTGCCCTGGGCCAGGCGGGAGCCTCGTCCATGTTGGGAGATGTAGTCAGTCAGTGGGCCGGTACCCTGGTTGGCTCCGCCTTCGGCAGCGATGTGGGAAGCCTGTTTTCCAGTGCCCTGGGTGGCGCTGGCAGCGGTGCGGCTATTGGATCTATGATAGCACCTGGCGTCGGAACGGCGATTGGTGCTGCTCTGGGCGGTCTGGTGGGGCTGGTCGGCGGAGGTGCTCAGATTTATGAGCAGCAGGACGATGCGTTTAAAGAGTATTACCAGCAGCTTTATGAGCAGGGGCAGCAGCAGGAGCAGGAGAGCCTGACCAGCGGATCTGCCACTGCATCTCAGCGGGAGCTGGATGAGATCGCCTTTAATCGCCTGTTGGGCCAGGGAACCGGCAGCAAGTATTTATCCGACCTGCGGGTCATGGCGGCTGCTACGCCTATGGAGTACAGCGATCTGACCAACATGAGCCGGGCTTTGGCCACCGGCTTTGGGGATAGCCCGGAGCGGATGCTGGACTTGATGGCCGCCATCGGCGACGCCGGTAGTGCCGTTGGTGTCACTGCCGAGGATATGACCATGATGGCCCAGGCCATGAGCCGGATGCAGGGTTCCGGCAAGGCCAGTCTGGAGTACCTGAATATTCTCCAGGAACGTGGTGTCAATGTCATCGGTATGCTGGCAGAGGCCTACGGCAAGAGCCAGGGTGAAATCTACGACATGATCTCCAAAGGTAAGATCAAGGGGCAGGATGCCGTGGACATTATCCAGTCCGGCATGGAGTCCATGTATGGCGGTGCCATGGAGGTCATGTCGCAAACCTTTAGCGGGCTTACATCCACCCTGGAGGACGCGATGACAGAAATTGACGCAGCCAGGGGTAACGGATACAACGAGACGCGGGCAAGCGGTCTCCAGCAGGAGATCGACGCCTACGGTGGCTTGTTGGGTGAGGCGGTGTCTAACCTCAACACCATTGCCGGACAAAACCAGGCCTATTTGGACAATCTGTCCGATCAGTATACCAGGGAGGCCCTCAGCGCGGTTCTGCTTGGGCAGGAGACCACACCGGGCCTTTTCGATGATAAGACGGCAGCCGAGCTGAGAGAAATGCGAGGAGACTTCATCAAGGCATCCGCCGACTATGAAAATGGAAGCCAGGAGGCAGGTCTTAAGATGGACAACCTACGCATGGAGGCGGAAGCTTTGGCTACTGCAGCCTATGAGAGCAGCAGTGCATATCAGCTTGTCCACGACAGTGAACTGGATCTGATCGGTGCGATCCGGGAGAATACAGCAGCACTGAATGGATGGCGGAACAATTATGATACCCAGCAGGAGTTCAGCAAGGGACAGGGGACCAGTACACAGGATGCCCTGCCCGGCGGAACATGGGGCTGGTGGAGGAAGAACGCCTACGGCCTGAATCGTGTCCCCTATAATGATTTTCCCGCCCTCCTCCATGAGGGAGAACGGGTCCTCACCGCCCGGGAGGCCCGGGAGGCTGACAGCAAGCCAAAACCCCGTATTGCCATCTACATCAGCGGCAACCAGTTCGGCGCGGGGGTATCTGCTGAGGAGGTCGCCCAGCGGCTGGCAGACCAGATCGAGCTGAAGTTCGCGGCGGGGGTGCTGTCATGAGACGGATCATATCCTTTTTGGAACCGGCCGCCGGCAAGGAGCTAGTCCTGCCGGTGACGCCGCCCTCTTATGACTGGACCCACGGCAGCCGGGTGGAGACCATCCAGTTGGATCAGCTGGGGGAGATCAATCTGCCCGGCGGCCGCCTGATGGGCAGCTGCACCCTGTCGGATGTGCTGTTTCCGGCCAAGCTATATCCCTTCTGCAACCCCGGAGCCGTGGCCAATCCCTATGTGTACCTGGAGCAGCTTCAGCGATGGAGCGACAGCCGCAAGCCGGTACGCTGGATGGTGTCGGGGACGCCTACCAACGCCCTGGTGCTGCTGGAGAGCGTGACCTATGGCGAGCGGGACGGCACCAACGATGTCTATGCCTCTATCTCTCTGCGGCAGTATACGGCGCCGGAGACGCCGGTCCTGGCCATCTCCGGCGGCGATGCCCAGACATCCAGGGACGCCGGTACAGGCGCGGCCTCCACCCGGACCTACACCGTCCAGGCGGGAGACACCCTCTCGGGGATCTGCCGTAAATTTTACGGGGACGGCAGCCTGGCCTACCGGCTGGCCGCCGCCAACAGCAAGATCATCAAGAATCCCAATCTGATCTATCCCGGGCAGGTGCTCACCATCCCGCCCAAGGACCAGCTGCCGGCAGCCATGAAGGTGAGCGCCAGCGTCAAGACCGCCAAGGCCACAAAGACGGTCTACAGCAAGGAAGATAAGGTCTGGAAGGTCCAGCTTGCCAAAGAGCAGGCGGCCATGAGGTGACGGTATGGACTATGAGCTGATCCTGACAGCCCCCAGCGGGACCTCCAGAGACGTGACGCAGCTGGTCCAGACTATTACCTGGAGCGGCTCGGACAGCCAGACCGCCCGGGAACTGTCAGCCTCATTGGCGGTGCCCAAAGACGGCAGCGTGCCCCCTCCGGAGCTGGTGGAGGGGGCTCAGCTGATCTTCCGGCGGGAGGGGATACAGCTCTTTGCCGGGCCGCTGCTCTCCGCCACCACCAGCTCCCAGTCCTCTGTGGTGGACCTGTCCGCCCTGGATCGTGGGCGGTACCTGGTAAAAAATGAGGGCTGGTACCAATTTGCAAACGCAGCGCCCGAGACCGCCGTGGCCGCCATCTGTCGGGACTACAACATCCCGGTGGCAAGCCTGGCCAAGACGGGGTTGACCGTGTCACGCAAGTTCCCTGGCATAGCGCTGGACAAGATCATCAAGTCCCTGTATGCCCTGGCTGCCCAGAAAAACGGGAAGCGCTACCTGGCCCGCTTTACAGGCTCAGGTGCGCTGGAGGTGGTGGAGAAGCCCAGTGCCGCCACCCTGGACATCAAGAGCACCATGGGGGTCACCAACACCTGGGACATCTCCAATCTGCAGAACAGTGTGGTCATCCGTACCGATACCGGCGCCCTGGTACGCCGGGTGGAGGACAAGGACTCTATCGGCCTGAACGGCCGGTTGGAGCACGTCCTGATCCAAAAGGCTGGGGAGGACGCCGGGGCGGAGGCCAAGGCCTGGCTGGAGGACCATGGCCTCCAGCAGAACCTGACGGTGGAGACGCTGGGGGATATCCGGCTGATCTCCGGCAATGCCGTCAAGCTGCGGGATACCGGCAGCGGGGTGACCGGCCTGTTTTGGATCGAGAGCGACACCCACACCTGGAAGAACGGCCAGTATTACTGCAAGGTCAAGCTGAATTTCCGCAATCTGGCGGACGACACCATCTCGGGGAGTGAGCTCAAATGAACACATTTGAAGAAAACGCCGGGCGGATCGCCCGGAGCATGGGGGCGGCGGCCAGACAGGTGGCCGACCCCTCCCCGGTTTTGATCGGGACTGTGGTCAGCGTTTCCCCGCTGAAGGTCCGGGTAGATGGGTTGGACGTAGGGGCGGAGTCTCTGCGCATCAATGCGGCGCTGCTGGCCGGGTATGACCCCGGCCTGTCCGGCACACTGACCGGCACGGGCTCCATGGGCTCTGTGACCACGGAGGTGGAGCCGGGAGATCTGACCCGGAAAACGGCTGCCTTACAGGCGGGGGACAGTGTGGCGGTGCTCTCCCTGGACCGGCAGACCTACTACATCCTCTGTAAGGTGGTGACGCCATGACGCTTTTCCCCATGTTTTCCACACCGGTTGCTGAGAATGTGGAACTACCTCTCTACACCGATGTGGCCATGGACTATGAGGCCGGGACGCCCCGGTGGGAGAGCGGCCAGCCGGTGGTGGTCACCGGCCTGGAGGCGGTCAAAAGCTGGGCCTGGCGGGCTGTTGCCACCGCCCGCTATCAATGGGCGGCCTTCTCCTGGTCCTACGGATGCGAGCTGGAGGCCCTGGTGGGCCAGCCATACCAGGCGGATACCAAAATCAGCGAGGCCACCCGATACCTGCAGGACGCCCTGCTGGTATCTCCCTATATTACCGCTGTAGACGTGACGGAGGCGTCCTTTGATGGCTCCACGTTCCATATGAGGGTGGAGCTTACCACGGTCTACGGGAAGGAGGGTTTCTATGTTTGAGGACCGCACCCAGGAGCAGATCAAGGCTGAGATGCTGGCTGATATCGACCAGGAGACTGGCCTCTCCTCCATGGCGGGCAGTTATGCCGATGCCACAGTGGGGGCGGCGGCCCGGCAGATCAGCGAATTTTATCAGGCGCTGCCGTCTGTGGTGTCCATGCTCTTTGTGGACGAAACCAGCGGAGGGTATTTGGATCTGGTAGGGCAGACCTATTTCAACATCACCCGCAGGCCGGGCACCAAAGCCCGGTGTGGCATTACGCTGACCGGCAGCGCTGGCGCTGTGATCCCGGCTGGCACGCTGTTCCTGACCGCCACAGGCCTTCAATTTGCCCTGATGGAGAGCGTGACCATCCCGGAGGGCGAAACGGCCAACGGTGTCCTGGAGGCTGCCCAGGAGGGCGCTGACTACAATGTAGGCCCTGGAGCGATTGTCAGTATGTTTATCAATCTGCCCGGCCTGACCTCCTTCTCCAATCAGCAGGCTTCCGGCGGCACTGACACCGAAAGCGACGCCGCTCTGCTCCGGCGTATCCAGGAGCGCCGGCAGAAGCCGATTAACGGTACCAATGGCTGGCAGTACCGGGCCTGGGCCATGTCGGTACCGGGTGTTGGAGACGCCAAGGTGGTAGAGCTGGCAGAGGGGGCTGGCACCGTGGGTGTGACTCTGGTTGACAGTACAATGGCACCGGCCTCCCCGGAGATCGTGGAGGAGTGCCAGACACTCATTGACAGCCAGCGGCCGGTGGGCGCCACAGTGGCGGTAAGCGCCCCCACGCCCCTGGAGGTGAATGTGGCGGCGGTAGTGATCATATCTTCCGCCACATCGGCTGAAGCTGTAGAAACAGCCTTTCAGGAGCGGCTGGCGGAGTACCTGGCCGGCCTGATCCGGGAGAAATACGACGTGATCTACTATGCGCCGGAGGACGACAAGGCCTATACCGTGATCTATAACCGGATCTTGGCGCTGCTGCTGACCGTTGACGGTGTGATCAATGCCACCTCCCTCACCGTCAACGGGGGAACGGCGGATACCACAGTGCAGCCTGATCAGGTACCGGTGATTGGCAGCCTGGAGGTGACCACCTGATGGACCGATATGATCTGATGCTCCAGCTGCCGGCCCTGTATCGCAGCATTCCTTTTACGGAACTCCAGCGTGTACTGGGTGAGATGTGCCGACGAGCGGGGCAGGATCTGGACTTCACCCTTGCACAGCTGTGGCCTCAGACCGCCAGCGGATGGGGCCTGGAGCTGTGGGAAACGGCCTATGGTATCCCGATAGATCTGTCCAAGGATGAGGAATTCCGACGTACCAGGGTGATCTCCAAGCTGCGGGGACAGGGGACTCCCACGGTGGAACTGATCCAGGCGGTGGCGGCGTCCTTCGCAAATGGGCAGGTGGAGGTGGTGGAGCACAGTGACGAGTATTATTTTGTGATCAAGTTCGTCTCTGTGATGGGCGTCCCGCCCAATATTGAGGATCTGGCAGCTGCTGTGAATGAGATCAAGCCGGCACATCTCAGCTTTATGTTTGAGTATTTGTACCGGCTGTGGAGGGACCTGAAGTCCTACACCTGGAGAGAATTGTCCAGGAAAACTTGGCAAGATGTGAGGGAGGCCAGCTTACCATGACAGAGACCACCAATTATAAACTGAAAAAACCTGGCTACGAGGATTATGTGGACATTGGATCCCTGAATGCAAATGCTGATGTCATTGATGCAGAACTTCATAAGCTGAACGCAGGCAAGTCTGATACGGTTAAGCCAAGTGCGGCGGGGAATCTGGCGGCCTTGGCTGCGGACGGAAAACTGCAGGACAGCGGCAGAAAACCTGGGGAGAAAAATGGAGTGGCGACACTTGACGAGACTGGGCACATCCCCGGTGATCAGCTGCCCAACAGTTTTTTGCCGCTGAAGGGTGGCACCATGTCCGGCCCCATCAATATGAATGGGCAGAGAATCACGGGCCTGCCCAAGCCGGCAGCTGGAAGTGATCCGATGAGGAAAGACGATGGAGCCTCCGCCGCTACACTTGGACTTTACGGCCTTGGTGCTGACAGCACGGTGGATGATGTGCTGGCGTATTTAGGGAAATATGTACAGACTGCTCCTAAAAGCGCCACCGGCTCCTACGTTGGTACTGGTACTTATGGAGAAAGCAACCCAAATTCTTTAAAGTTTGAGTTTGAGCCAAAATTTGTTCTTATTTTTTCAGGCGGTGATAATAATTCGGTATATTACGGAATGGCTTTTTTGACATCTCATGCCGGATACTCTTATAAACCAGCAGGTCCAAACGGACAATGGTTTTATGTGGGTAAGATTACACCACTCTTTAAATCAAATGGGGTTACCTGGACTGCTGGTAGCGCTGAAACTCAAATGAACAATAAATTTTCTTACTATTACGTTGCAATCGGTTAAAATGGAGGCCAGTCATGTATATCGACCCTAAAACTCGTTTTAATCAGTCTAACCCAGCACCCGGCCTCCTGCCGCTGACCGCTGAACAGGAAGCCATGTACCTCCAATACAATGGGTTCATCCGTATTACCAGCACCGACCCCGTGACCATCGAGCCGGACACCGAGGCGTGGGAGGCGTGGAAGGCCGCAGAGGCCGAGAAGCCGCCGATCCCACAGATGCCCACCCCAGAAGAACAGCTGCGGGCGGACGTGGACTATTTGGCCATTATGACGGGGGTGGAACTGTGAACGTATACGAACTGGCCAAGCTGTATTATCCCAGGCTGTGGGACAAGGCGCGTATCCAGGCATTGGAGGCCGCCGGCAAGCTGACGGAGGAGGAGACCGCGGCCCTTCTGAATCCGGTGGACAGTCAGGAGGAGTGAGATGATACTGTTTCAGGACTGGACCATCCAGGCTGAGGGACAGGTGCTGGCCCGGCAATACGATAACCTGACTCGCGAACTGCGGGTTGAGGGCCTGATTCCGGAGGGCTGGATCTGGGATCTGCTGGTGCAGGCTGGGGAGCAGCTGGATGTGATCCGCCTGACACCGGGGGATAGGGTGTTGTCCGTTACGCTGACGGCTGAAATGCTGGCCCTGTCCGGGTTCTATATGCTCCAGCTGCGGGGCACCCAGGGGGATAAGGTGCGGCACACCAATATCATCCGTGTCTTTGTGCCGGAGAGCCTGTCCGGAAACGCCAAGTGGCCGGAACTGCCTACGGAATTTGCACAGGCGGAGGCAAATATCCGGGAGCTCAACGCCCACCCGCCTGTTCCGGGTGGGGACGGCTTCTGGCAGCTGTGGGATCTGGAGACGGATCAGTATCTCCCGTCAGAACTGCCCCTGCCCTCCGGCGGGGCCGGCAATGTATCATCTCAGGAGATCAATACCATCCGGGTCCTGAGCCGTGAAGAGTATGACGCCCTCCCGGACAAATCGTCCAAAACCCTCTATCTGATCATGGGGTGAGGTAATGAAGATCGGTGAAAAGGAAGTGGAAGGGCTCTTTGTGGGCCACATGGGTATCAAAACGGCCTGTCTTGGGAAAATGTCCATCTATGAAAGGCCGGGTGGATACATTTATCTGGAACTGAAAGATGAAAAGGAGATGGAAGAATGGCAAGCTACTTCAACCTAACGCTGGACACCCTGGCGCCCAGCGGCCTGACTCTCAGCATCAATGATGGGGCGCTTTACGCCACCAAAACCACGGTCAAGCTGACCATTGGCGTATCGGACGAGCAGACCTCCGGATACCAGATGAAAATCTGGGGTATCAGCGGCGTGGACGACGAGGGGTCCGCCAGCTGGGAGACCTTTGCTACGGAAAAGTCTGTGGAACTGACGGCAGGAGACGGGCTGAAAACGGTACATATCAAGGTGCGGGACGACGTGGGCAACGAGTCCGCCGAGGTGTCCGACGACATCACCCTCAATACGGCGGTGCCTGTGGTCACCATTACCGGACCCGACAAGGCCAAGATCTCCAAGATCAGCGGCTTCGACAAGTCCAAGATCAGCTTTACTGTTGATGTGGACTTTGAGGAGTACAAGGTGTGTGTGGTGCCCCAGACCTCCAGCACCCAGGATGCGGGGACCCAGATCCCCACCGACGGCGGCTCTGTCAACACCTCCGGCGCTGAGGGCAGCTATCCCAAGACCACGCCCATTGAGGTCACCATCACCGGTACCGACCTGGCGACTGCCTCTGCCGGCGATGGCCTGAAGATCGTCAAGGTCTTTGTACGCAACGCCGCAGGCACCTGGAGCGTTGCCTGATGGGTGCGCCGGGGCTGACCTTTTCCATCAGCCGGGACAAGCTGTCCGCACAGCCTGGGTTTGATGCCATTACGGTGACCTTTATGGCAGACCAGACGTGTCTGGCTTTTGAGTGCCGGGCCACCAAATCCGGGGAGGACTACGGGGTAGGGAAGGGCGTCCTGGTGGCGTCCTTCTCGGCCACCCCGGCCGGCATCCAGAGGACCTTTGAGGTCTACGATGACTTCCTGGTCCGGGGAGATGGCCAGTACCGTATTTCCCTCTACGCCAAGGGCGAGGATGGCAGCTGGAATGACAATCACCTCTATCTTCCGATAGGAAGTGATGCCTACCTGACTGCGGATGGAGAGGCCTATCTCTGTATGAGGGAGTGAAGAATATGGATGGCTATAACGGCGCCTTTACTGGACAGCAGATTGATGAGGCTATTGGAACGGTGCTGCGGAGTGGTGCAAAGACGGTGCCGTTCACCAGTGGGCAGTGGTCCGGAGGGACACTTCGGATTGGCGCCTCCAGCCACGGCCTGAAGAGCGGAGCCTTTCACTATGTCCTGCAACAGCGGGTTTCCGATGTACTGAAAAGCGGTACCTGGGCTGTTGCAGGTACCAGCGTGACTTATGAGAGCGAATCAGGGGATGTGGTGCTTACCAGCGTTACGGCCTTTGATGGTTCCATAACTTTCTTTGGACAACAGAAAGACCCGACGCAAGCGGTAAAATGAAAGGAGAATGACTATGAAAACGAACCTGAATGAACTGGTAGTAGCTATCTACGCCCGCGCGGACATGGACCGCGAAGAGACCGGAACCTCTGACATTGGCGTTGCGGCATCTAAGATCCGTAATAACATCCGGCAGGGTCGGGCGGTAGACCCCGTAGAGGGCGTTCCTGCCAAGTACATTCCGGACTTTGCTTTCTTCCATGCCTATGAGGTCAAGGTCGGAACTGACGCCTTTGTCCATGAGTGGGATTCCATGCGCGATGCCATGCGTGACAATGAGATTCGCCTCTCCCAGCTGTGGCAGGCTGGCGACTACACCGACATGGTGAGCCTCATGGACAGTTATGAAGGTGATTGCCAGTGAGATTGATTGCTGATCTTCCCATCACAACTGTCGATGGAATCGAGATCTTCGTCAACAAATTCCGCTACACCATCTCGCAGGTAGCCGCCCAGGCTCAGGCCAGGCGGCCGGACTGCAAAATTTACATTGTCACCGGCGGGATGTGGAACGCGGACGGCTCCGCCTGTCCGCTGCTGAAGGCAGACGGCATATGGATCTCCCCCAAGCCGTGGAGTTCCTATGGCTACGCCTGGGATAATGGCCCCGATATCATGCCGACCCTGGACCGAGACGCCAAGGACAACTTCTGGTCCACCACCTGCCTCATCGGTCCCAACGGCCCTGTGGAAAAGCCCAGCTACGACAAAGCGGGTCAGGGCGGCAAACGGGGAAGGGCAGGCATTGGCACAAAGCCCGCCTATCTGCGGCTGTACGCCTCCCAGGACGGCACGGCGGATGCTCGTACCCCTGAGGCCCTGCGGGACGATATGGCTGCCGACGGCTGCACATCCTTCGTCATGGGGGACGGCGGCGGGTCTGCCCAGTGCTGGTTTGACGGCCAGACCATCAAAGGGGATGGCCGGAAATGCCATAATTACATCATCGTATATGTAAAGAAAGAATCGGCGGATACCCCGCCGGACAAGGAGGACAATCCTGTGAGCAAGCCTGTTGTATGCCTGGATCCCGGCCACGGACCGGGGTGTGCCAATGGAGCCCCGGACGGGAGCTACAGGGAATGTGACTTTACCTGGGATATGTACACCCGCCTGCGGCCTCTGCTGGAGGCCCAGGGCATAACCGTGGTGGGGACCAGGGAACAGGAGAGCGACTATCCCGGCCTCAGCGCCCGGGCGTCGGTAAGCAACCGGACGGGGGCCGACCTGTTCGTCTCACTCCACTCCAACGCCGCCGGAAGTACCGCCCGCGGCTTTGTGGCCTTCACCTCCGCGCCTCCGGAGACGGCAGCGCGGAATAAGCTGGCGGTCGCCATCATCAACCGCGTCCACGCCGCCGGCGTGGTGCTGTGGGGCAGCGGTCTGGCCCATGAGCTGTACACGGTGCTGGCCTCCACCACCGCCCCGGCGGTGCTGCTGGAGTACGGCTTCCACACCAACGCTCAGGACCTGGCCCTGCTGAAGGACGCCGCCTACCGGGACAAGCTGGCCCAGGCCACCTGCGCCGGGATCTGCGACTATCTGGGGCTGGAGGTCAAGGAGCCGGACCAGGAGAGCGGGCAGCCCAATGAGCCGGACGGCTGGGCCAAGGAGGCGTGGAGCAAGGCCGTGGCCGCCGGGATCTTCGACGGCACCCGGCCCCGGGACGGGCTGACCCGTCAGGAGGCTGCCGTGGTGCTGGACCGGCTTGGACTGCTGCCGGAGAAAGGAGCCTGACATGGAGCACATCAATTCCTTCAAAGCGGCGGTGGCCGCCCTTTGTGCAGCCCTCACCGCCCTGTGGGGCTGGTTTGGGTGGGTAGTGGTGGCCTGGGTGGGCTGTATGCTCATCGACTACGCCACCGGCTCCGCTGCCGCCCTGCGGGCGGGGGAGTGGTCCAGCAAGTCGGCTAGGGACGGCATCTGGCACAAGCTGGGCAGCGTGGTAGCCGTCATCGTGGCGGCCATTCTCGATACAGTTATTGGCCATCTACTGGGCAACGTGCCCGGAGTGGAGCTGCCATTCACCTACACGGTGCTGCTCTGCCCTCTGGTGGTGATCTGGTACATCCTCACCGAAGCGGGCAGCATCATTGAAAACGCCGGCGCCCTGGGGGCTCCTATTCCAGCTTGGCTCACCAAAATGATTGCGGCATTGGAGTCCAAAGTAGATCAGGCGGGGGATAAACTGGGAGGGAATAATGCTCCTCCGAATGACTGAATAGAGTGCTTTAGGGGGTATACTCTGGGGGTAAATTGGTTGAAATACCTACTACTACAATATTCTTGATTGCCTTTTAAGCAGTGGGTCCGGGGTTCGAATCCCCGACGGGTCACCACAACACGCAGATACGAACCCTTTTTGTGGTGAAGAATGTATTTGCGGTAAATGAAGAGATAGAGCCAAGGTCGTAAGACCTTGGCTCTATCTCTTTTATTATTGTCTTAATTTTAATCAAATACTTTTATACATGGCCATACTATATTTTTTAATATCGCAGGGGTTGATAATCTGATACATTTCAATAATCTGCCGAAAATAAGTATGTATATCTGTAGGATTAATTTCTGTTACACAGCGATCCTCTGGCAAAAGTCCAGCACGAGCATTTTGCCAAGGACGTTCGCTATGAGTCATTTTTTCAAGGATTGTACCAGAGTAACAACTAAAGGCTGATATTATTGCATCAAGAAATTCAATTTCTCTTGTAGTTAATTCTTGTGTTGTTTCGTCAGAATCTAACCCCGGTGCGTCAATAGGGTTGTAGCCATATTCACGGTATTTATAGTAAACATCAGGATATACAGGACCATGTACCCAAGCTTGACAGGAATCCTTAAATAATTCTGTTCCAAAAAGAGCAAAATAAAAAGACTGTGCATAGTATAGCATTTTCTGCAGAGCAAGCGGTGTGATATCAGATACTTTACGCAGGAAGTATCTGACTACAACTTCAATTTTGCGAGATCCATACAATTCGTTTAATTTATCTAATTGCTCTCTGCATTTTGAGTACGCAAGCGTACCGACAGACTCGTGGTTTGCTTCCAGATATTTTTCCATTTCTTTATGAGAACTTAAAATCTTTAGCAATATATCAGAATTCTGTTTGGAAGGAATATGTCCATTTAAATAGCGATTGATGGTAATTTCCCCAAAGCCGAGGACTTTGGCTAAAGGGCCAGCGCCAATATTATATTTTTTCAAAATTCGTTGGATTTCATCTATAGTAATTAGTCCGGACGCCTTGCGAAAAGCATCCTCACGAGCCTGCGCATTCGCATCGTTGATTGCAGGGACATAGACCTCTTCTCCACATTCAGAGCAATAAGCTCTATTTTCAACAAAGCTAAAAGAAATCCCCCTCACAGTTGCCTCTGAACGACTGCTATGTACTCGGTAACTTCTCTCACTCCCACACCTTAAACAAAAACTCTTATTCATAATGCGCTCCATAATCCTTTCCTCCTATTTGCTTGTTACGTCGCGCCTCCTACATATCGTGCATTCCTTCCCTGTGGAACGAGATTACTATTACCATCTCCATGTTTGGCGGTACAGTAATGATGTAGTCCTTGATATATAATGTCGCTGTTATCTCTTCACCATATGATTCTAAGTTCACTTGCTTCATAAAAATGAATATATCAGCATCGGGGTATCGAACATTGTCGTTCTGCCTGATCTCAATACAATCTTCCACTGTCAATGATTTGAGTATTTCAACCTTTTCCTGGTCACGCAGGTTAAACTCAATATCGAGTTCCCGGTTCTTATCAGATGGTTTGAAAGTATATTGACTTGTTGGAAAAAGTGCTTTTGCCCGCTCCAAAAAGATTTTCACTCGGGCCTGATCCGGTTCGCTCAAACAACTCGTGACTCTTCACCTCGTTCCCTTTGTGTATCTACATATTAACGCGCTGATAAGATTTTGTCAATATCTTATCAGCGCGTCTAAAGATATTACTTATTTTACATTTTAAATTAAATATGAAATCAAACTACTCTTACAAGATCATAAAGTCTGATGTCGTTTTCTGGGTATTAATCCTCTATTGATCGTTACAGGTAAGATATAGTGCCATATTTTAGATAATACTTTGTCCCTCATTATACAATGTATAGATTGCAACAGTTGCATACATCCATGCAACAAACAAATATAATTTTTTGTTCACATCAAAGCATATAAATAATTGTGATACTAAAATTTAACAATATTTTTACTCCCCTTTAGGTTAAGCGTTGCTTTATATCCGTATGGTGTGGCACCCTTAATGTCTTGCATTGAGTAACCGCTCAAATTGTGGTGTACCCAGTAGTCACGTCCTACATTTAGGCGATGTAATTTTGGCAACACTTATCTTGAAAAGGGACTATTTTTAATAAAATTATTCATTAAAAAGTCGGTTTTCCAAATGCGCAGTTAGAACTATATAGAAGATCCAGAAATTGTGATGAGGCAAGACATAACCATTGCAAATAAACAAAAGTTTAAACGAGGTTCTTAATAAGCAATAAGTAAAGTAATATTATTGACATTTTAGATACTATTAGAATGTATCTTGACAAAGCACTACACTACCCATATAATAAATACATACTTAGAGAATGTTTTGGGAGGAGCACAGCGGATGGCACGGAACAAATACCCAGAAGTCACCGAGGAGCGGATTTTGGATGTAGCGCAACGCCTCTTTTTGGAGAAGGGCTACGAGAACACTACAATCCAGGACATCGTGAACGAGCTGGGCGGCCTTACGAAAGGTGCGGTGTACCATCACTTCAAGTCCAAAGAGGAAATCATGGACGCGGTGAGTGACCGTATGTTTTTTGAAAATAACCCCTTCGAGGCAGTGAAAGGTCGCACCGATCTGAACGGGCTCCAAAAGTTGCGTGAAGTAGTCCGGCTGAATCAGGCAGATACAGCCCGTACCAATATGACAGCACAGTCCATTCCGATGAATCACAATCCCAGAGTATTGGTCGGAATGATCGATGCCAACCGCCGGATTCTTACCCCGTATTTTCTGGAACTCATCGAGGAGGGGAACCGGGACGGCTCCATCCACACAGAGTATGCCAAGGAGATTGCTGAGCTGCTGCCGCTGCTCACCAGCCTGTGGCTGCTGCCATCTGTGTTTCCGGCCACCAAAGAGGAGATGCGGCGGAAATTCTCCTTTATCGGGGAGATGATGGAGAAGATGGGCGTGCCTCTGTTTGACGATACCATTCAGCGGCTGGTAGACGAGTTTTTTGAGCAAATCCCCGACCTGAAATAAAATTGCCTCACGGCAATTTTATTTTGGATACATACATTCATTCTGAAGGTATTATATTTTAAATACCGCAGTCAATTACTGTGGCAAATTTTTTATCAAAATACATACCGCTTGAAGGTATGAAAGGAGAATGACATGGACCAAATTGTAATCTCTGCAAGCAACCTGACAAAAACCTTTTTGGGAAAAGAAGTAATCTGGAACTGTACCTTTTCCGTGGAGCGGGGCAGCATTTACGGTTTCCTGGGGCGCAACGGAGCAGGAAAAACAACTGTGCTCAAACTGTTGCTGGGGTTGTTAAAACCATCTGCCGGAACCGCCAGTGTGCTGGGACTGGACAGTGTGCGGGATAACGAGGCGATCCTTCGACGCACCGGAAGTCTGATTGAAACGCCAATATTTTATGAGCATCTGTCGTCTGCGGATAATCTACGCCTCCATTTGGCTTACATGGGAATCGAGGATACCGATGTGGAACCAACGCTCTGCCGTGTGGGGCTGCCAGGTACAGGGAATCAGCCGGTGTCTACCTTCTCCCTGGGTATGCGGCAGCGTTTGGCCATTGCGCGGGCCATCATCCATCGGCCCGAAGTGTTGATCCTGGATGAACCGGTCAACGGTCTGGACCCTGTGGGAATGAAGGAGATGCGTATTTTGTTTCGCCGCTTGGTGCAGGAGGAAGAAATAACCATTCTGATGTCCAGTCACCTTCTGTCGGAAATCGAGCAGATCGCGGATCGTGTGGGTGTCATTGTGGACGGAACTATCGTGCGAGAAGCGGAAATGACGGACATCTGCAAACAACATCCTTCCGATATGGAGGACTATTTTATTTCGCTGATCCAGGGAGGTGCTAACCATGCATAAACTAATCGCATTGGAATTAAAACGGAACCGTCTGCGCTCCTACCATATCGCAGACCTGATTTGCGGAGTGACGATGCTTGGCCTCCAATACCTGATGGCTGCCATCCCCTATATGGACCCCACCGAGCCGGATGCGGAATTGTTCTCCCAGTATCCCTTCCTGATGGGGATAACCTGTTTGGTCTGTATGGCGATTTTTTCGATTCTGTCGGCAGTCATGGCCTCCCGCTTTGTGGTGGAGGAATATCGTGGGAAACGGGCAATTCTGCTGTTGAGTTATCCAATCAGCCGGGAAAAGGTGCTGTGTGCAAAGCTGGTGCTGGTGTTTGCCTATACCGTTGGCACTATGCTCCTGTGCGGAGCGGTGATCCAGGCAGTGTTCTTTTTAACAGAATCACTGTTTCCGCTCTGTTCTGACCAACTGACGATAGAGGTGATTCTGCAATCCCTGGGTTTCCTGCTCTGTTGCTCCATTCTGGCGGGGCTGCTGGGTGTGGTTTCCCTGTGGTTCGGATTCCGTAAGAAATCGGTTCCAGTGACTATTGTGGCATCGGTCATCCTGGCTGCGCTGGTGTGCCAGGTTATCAGCGCAGCACTGGCATTCTTGCCGATTATGGGAATCGTTTTCAGCATGGCAGGCATTTTTGCAATTTTGGCAATCCAAAATCTACTGAGACAAGTAAATAACATGGAGGTATGAGACATGACAGAACGAGAATTTGACCAAAAAGTTGAAAGGGCAGCCGCAAACTTTGAACGACGGGTGGAGACCGCAGCAGATCATCTGGCCAAAACCGTAAATCGTGCGTGGAATCGCAGCCGCTTATTTCGCTGCGTATCCAGAGGGACATCCTTGGCTGCTGAAGTCGGATTACTACTGCTTGCTGGGCGTATGGCGGAGCGTGGAAACCGAACTGCTGCGGTGTGGTGTGCAGGATTAAGTGCCGTCGGTTTGGCAGGGGATGTGTTGACTGCGATCTGTTTTCGGAGGAAGAAAAAATGAAAGACAAACTGTTTACCCGCAATTTTACTTTTCTAATTCTGGGGCAAGTCAGTTCCCTCATTGGCAACTACACCCTAAAGTTTGCCCTTTCCATGTATGTGTTGGAGCAGACTGGATCGGCGTCCATTTTTGCGACTTTGTTGGCCGTGGCTATGCTGCCTACCATCCTCTTGTCACCCTTTGGCGGTATTCTGGCGGATCGAGCCAATCGGCGTAACATCATGGTAGGGCTGGACACCCTCTCCGGACTCACTGTGCTGGTCGCGGGATTGGTGTTGCCCTTTGGACATGATATTTGGGTCATCGGTGCATTGTTGGTGATCCTGTCTGTCCTAGCCGCCTTTGAGTCTCCCACGGTACAGGCCTGCATCCCCCAGATGCTCTCTGGAGACAATTTGATGAAAGGCAATGCGGCGGTAAATCAAGTACAGGCCATTGCCGGACTCATCACTCCGTTTCTGGGCAGTCTGGTCTACGCTGCTTTTGGACTTACTCCGGTCCTCTGGGGAACGGTGGCCTGCTTTTTCCTCACCGCCATTCTGGAATGCTTCATTCGCCTGGACTATCAGAAGGCAGAAGTCACTATGAGTGTCCGGGAGATCATTAGAGAGGACTTCTCCGTCAGCATTCACTTCCTGCGCCGGGAGCAGCCGGGTATCCTCAAATTGCTCCTGCTTGCAGCCCTGGCCAGCTTGTTTGTAGCCGGTACGGTGGTGGTCGGCTTTCCTTACTTGGTGCGGACTGTTCTTGGGCTCTCGGCAGAGTATTACGGAGCAGCGGAGAGTGTCATGGGTGTAGCCGCCGTGCTGGGCAGCCTCTTTGTGGGAATTACAGCGCAGAAATTCCGTTTGCGCTGGCTGGCCTTTGTCTTCATTGGACTTGGCCTTAGCCTCGTTCCAACGGGAATTGCTTTTCTCTTACCCGTAGGGCCTCTCGGTATTTACATCATTCTCCTTGTCATGTTCAGCCTTGGGCAATTTGGATGCAGTCTGTTTTCCACCTATGCAATCTCTGTTATCCAGTCTCGAACTCCCGAACATTTGATGGGAAAGATCATGTCCTATGTATTCACTCTTGCCATGTGTGCCCAGCCTGCAGGACAGATCATCTATGGAGCGCTGTTTGATTGGTTTTCAGATAGTCCCTATTGGGTGCTGATCCCCAGCGGATTGCTGGTATGTATCATTGGATTTGCTTCAACAAGGTTTTTTGCAAGATTAGAAAAGGAATGAATATGGAACCCAGCTTCTATCTTACATACCTTGTATGAATTTTAAGCCCGTTTCCATTTGCTCCACCATAAACTCATTGCCGCATAAGCGGTAAATTTGCTTTGCCTTTTGGATTTGGGTCATCCCGGTTTGTGGATCTCCAGTTACATAATTGAATAGGCCTTCATAATAGAGCATGGGGACTTTCCAGGATAGCATATTGGGATCAACCGTCAGTTCTTGAAGTTTATCAATAGCTTTTTTCGCAAGAGCATATTGTTTGCTACAAATCAGTTGATATAGGTTATTCACCAATAATGGGATAGATATATCTGATAATCCGGGTGGGTTTTATATTTCTCTAATGTATCCCAGGCCGTAATAAAGAGTGATGTTTTTACATCGCCGTTTTCAAAAATAAAACTCATGTCTGAGAAAACACGGAATTCAGATAAGGTCCAAGTTTCCACATCAAATAAGTATTTCTGAATGTAATTCTTTGCGGTCTGATACTCAGGCAGATTTTGATACTCAGGATCTCCATATACACATCTTAACACTACTATTTCCGCGTATTGTAATCTGCTGGACGAAGTTTTGTCGGTTTGCATTTCCTCAAACAGTTGTTTTTCTATATCAGAAGAATAAGATGGGTCGTTTTTCAAGCGTTCAAGATTTACATTCAGCAGAGGTTCGTGGCAAGGTGTTATTTTATACTGACTATGAATCAGAAGCAGCTCATCCACGGAAATCATTAGCCTATCAAGAATTTTCAGCATGAGATGAAACTTGATGTCATACAACCCTTTTTCAAAATCAATCGCAAAGGATTTGCTCAGGATTCCAGTGTAAATCTCTTTATGTGTAAAACCTTTACTCAATCTAATCTGACGGATTGTTGCACCATATGTTTGCATATTACCACCTCTCATCCTATGGCAGTCATTATATCACACACATGGAAAATGGTTTGAATACTCGGACTTTTTTCGCACTAATAGTTGTGAACTTTATAATGAAAACGAAAGGAGGTGGTATCGATGAACAAAACTACTATACCCGGAACGAAAATTATTAAAGTAGTAGCTGGAAAAAATAATGGTGATGAGCAGTTGCGGAAAGATTTAGAGAAAATTGGGAAGATCGAGCTTTTGGGCAAGACATTAAAAAGCACTTTTTCGATATAACCTAACCTAATCGTGTCGGGCAGCAGGAAAAGAAAATGCCGCTATAGCGATTGGCACGCGCATACCATGAGTGGTTGCTATGAGAACACCCAAGTTGCCTGATGGCTCCCTATCTTTTAAGGAGGTGAATGCGCGGAGAAAATCATCATCATCCGAACCGCAGATCCGGACGGCAGCATTTTCAAATCCATTGTTGATATTTTGCAGAGCAATAATGTAGAGCTCATTGATGCTGTTTCTCCCGCTCCCTCCGGACTTCTGATAGGAAATATCGAAATTCGCCCCGCATACCATCAAGTTCTTTTATCTGGCAAAGAAGTCCTTCTCAATCACGGTGAGTATGCTATGCTCTACTGCATGGCAAAGGCCCCAGGTCGGGTCTATACCAGAGAACAACTCTATGCCGCAGCCTGGGAGAATGAGGTGTACCCCTATGGTTCCAACACAGTAGAGAACACCATCTTCCGGCTGCGGCAGAAGTTGGAGCCGGATCCAAAGCATCCGGTCTACATCAAAACGGTATTCAGGGCAGGATACAAAGTGGAAGATCCCTCGGGGGAATAGAATCTGTCAACAGGCACCTACTCATTTTGCCAACTCCAGAAATGCCTCCTTGTATCTTTCCAAAATCCGGGCGGCGACCGCATCAATCTTTTCGTCATCTGTTAATTCCCGCCCATTAACTTGGAGCGGCTGGGAAGATACTGTATTGTTCTCTGGGTACTGGTCAACGTGCGGTGTGAGATTGCCCTTGTCCGGCATGGTTCTCATCTCCCTCTTGTCCAAAATTGTCTCTCCTTATTCTGTCAAATGTTTGCCCAAAGTGCAAGGGAATTTGCTTGGCAAACACCGTAAACTGAAAGAGATGGCCCCGGTGGGAATGGCGGATGCCATTCCCACCGGGGCGTTTATTCAAACGAGCATATTGGGGGCTGGGAACATACACACAGAACCCCTCCGTTGGAATAGACCTCGTTGCAGAACGAATAGAACGATTCACGAACTTTTCACATCCAACGCGGCAGTTTATGAAATCTCTGCGCTCCTTCCCCATGAGAATCTCGGATGCTCATGGAGAACGGCAATCCGTCCTGTCAAACCTGCCGCCATTCGTTGAAATTGGAAACCCGGATGGTGGTATATCCAGTCTCCTCCGTCCAACTCCCAGTTACCGAAAAGGCCATGTGCTCCAGATCATCGTCGGGAAAGAATACGCCTTTCAAGTTGTTGAGAATGACTTGGATGGCCCGGTTGGAGGTATCCCATACCTTCGTGTTGTCACTACCGCTGGGGGTGGCAATGAGGATCTCTACCATGGCCTTCTGAAAATGAGGGAGCGGCCCCTGCTCTGCCGCCTTCCGAAAGGTAGTGCGCATCATGTCTACCCAGTGTTCCTCCACTGCCGATGTCAGTTCTTTCTGGGCTGGCAAGGGCTCCTGGATAGTAAGCGTGACGGCCTTTCCACACAGTTCTCCTTTACTCATTTGTGAGGCAAAGGTGTCATCACACTGTCCAACAACCCTTTCAAAATCCTCCTGATCCCGCAGTACCGCCAACACTTGGCTTCGCAGCCGGAGGATCGCAAGGTAAGCTTGACGCAGTTCTTTTTGTGTCGGCTCCCTCCCATCCGGCAGGCGCCGCTCAATGTCACTCAGGGTTTTCTTCAGGTTGATATACATAGATGTTCAGTCCCTCCAAATCGAGGCAGTCCGGGTATAGCGCAAGAACTTCCTCATCCCTCTCTTGAATGTAGATCTCATATCTCAGAGAAGGCGAGGGAATGTTCGGGTCGTGCAAGATCCGCATCAGCGTCCGTACTGCGGAGAAAAAATAGACATATTTCAAGAGATCTGTGGCGTAGCAGACAAAGCCACGGTAGGAGTCCCGCTCATAGTCCCCTTGGGCCGGATCATGCAGCAGGACGCCTTCGCCGCGCCGTGCCTCAATTTCGTGGGGAAGGTAAAGAATGCGGTTCAAATCCCGTCGAAACTGGGCCGGCGTTGTCAGGTAGACACGCCCATACAGTTTCCGCAGACGGATGGGTGCCCGGGACCACCGTACCGGCCGTTCCCGTTGGGTAGGATGGCGGTCGCGGAGCAGCTGCCGCCTCTGCCACATGGTGTAGCGGATGATCTGCTCCGCTATGCTGTTTCGTAGCCCGTCCCGGCAAATCAGAAGCATCCCGGTAGCCTCCACCTCGTAAGTGCCGTACCGTGGATGGAACAGCGAACCATCCGCCCGACCCTGCCACTCCATGCGGCCATCCCCAATGTCGTAGACTGCCAGCCGTTCCTCACCGCAAATAAGTATCCCGGTAAAACGCGTGGTGGACAGAATGCCCGGTACAATTCTGCGCCAGCAGGCAGAGGGAATAAAATACGGCATTGCGGTTTCCTGAAGCTCTCCCGCCGCAGGGACACCGTTTCGCTCCATCAGCGCGGCCATGCGGGACACTTCCATGACTCGGCGGCGTTCCGCCGCACCGCCGCCGGTAGAAATCAACGGTACAAGTTCCGGGAACAGAGCGCGGCCTTTCGCCAAAATGGACACACAGCCATCTCTCTGCTTGGAAACATACCGATTCTTTGTCAATGGCCGGAAGGCGTAGGATAGTGCCTTGAGGCTGGCTGTTCCCTCCATGTCCAGCATTGTCAGGCAGTCCGCATAGGACAGCAGCTGAAACCGCGCCAGATGGCGCAGCAGGTTCAATTGGTTTTCATGCAGTTTTGTTTTCATTGCATTCCTCCTTAAAACTGCCGGGCGGACACGGAAACGGCAGCTTGGCCGTCGCCGCGCCGCCCGGCGCAGGTCAAAATCTCTTATGGGTCTGCGTCATCGCTGCTGCACAGCAGAGCGATGAGCGGCTCGGTATAGACGCGGGCATACCGCTGTTTCTTGCCAATATTGCCGCCAATGGACGCATAGGGTTCCCGCCCCTCGGCAATCAGCCAGGATAGTTGCCGAGGCGACACACCCAGGTAGGCGGAGGCTACATCCAAAGGAACATGATTAGGATAATCCCTCCGCAATTGCTGCGCTGTCTTCTTGTCCAACTGTGTTTTCTCCTTTCTCTGTGCACCACCGCTCAAAGGCGTCCCTGTTCTTGGGATCGTCGTAAAATCGGAGTACCGCCTCCAGAAATGTGGCGCACAGTATTTTTTGTTCCACTTTGGGAATCCGTTCCGGGATGATCTGGATTGCGGTGTCGGTTTGGTCTCACCCCCTTGTTTGTCAATCAAATGGTGACTTACTAGGTAAAAGAAAGACATCCAGTGGATTGATGTACCAAGTATAGCAAAGAAACTTTTCAAAATCAACTATTTGGTGATAAAATCAGCATTACATATAAAATGACTTGATTTTGTTGACGAGATATGCTTTAATAGGGGTAGTCATACCAAAAGGAGGGACAACCTATGGAGTTTTTCAAAAAGGAATACCCGGACACGGAGGCTGTTAAAGTGGATGTGGCCTATGTTACCTTCGGTGACCGGCTGCGGGCGATCCGGAAGGAAAAGGGGATGTCACAGGACGAATTTGCGAAACTGCTGGGGACCTCCAAGCAGGTTCTCAGCCGCTATGAGATTGGGCAGAGGATTCCCAAGATCACCCAGGTACAGGAGTATGCAAAAAAGTTGAATGTCTCTGCGGACTATTTGATGGGAGATTCTGCGGAGGAGGCCGCCTTCAATTCTCTGTGCCAGCAGGGACATCCCCCCTTCTATAAAATCTTTATGGATGTGATGAACCAGCTGGGAGTGGATATTCCGGGTATGGCGCAGGTCAGCGGACTGACTGACCGGCAGATACGAACAATCATCATCCGGCAGATGAAGGACGCGCCGCTTCCCATCGCCCTACAGCTGTCCGATGCACTGGGGGTTCCGCTGGAGGTGTGGACTGGTGACCAGAACTATCAGCTTACGGACATTACGGCGGAGGCCAGGCAGGTAGCCAGGGCTTATGACCAGGCCCCCCAAAAAGAGAAAGCCATGGTGCGCATGGCACTGGATCTGCCGCCCCTGACAGGGGGGAAAGACCTATGAACGCCGTTGTCTACGCCAGATACTCCAGCCACAAGCAGGGGGAGCAGTCCATTGAAGGGCAGTTGGCCTCCGCCTACAAGTACGCTGGAGAACACGGCTACACCATCATTCACGAGTATATTGACCGGGCGCAGACGGGCAGAAATGATGACCGGGAACAGTTCCAACAGATGCTGAAGGACACAGCAAAGCACCAGTTTGAGGCAATCATTATCTGGAAAATCGACCGCTTTGGGCGTAACCGGGAAGAAATTGCCTTTAACAAATACCGCTGTAAGAAGAACGGCGTCAAGGTGCTCTACACGGCGGAAAGCATTCCGGATACCCCAGAGGGCATTATTTTGGAGGCTGTTCTGGAGGGAATGGCGGAATACTATTCCGTACAGTTGGCCACCAATGTAAAACGTGGTATGGACAACGCAGCCCGCAAAGGCCAGAGCGTGGGCGGCACGCTCCCCTTGGGATATCGGACAGGGCCGGATAAGCACCTGGAGCCGGATCCCAAGACCGCACCGCTGGTCAAGCGCATCTTTGAAATGTACGCCGCAGGCAATACCCAAAAAGAGATTATTGAACACCTCAACGCGGAGGGTCTGCGAACCAAAAAGGGCAAGCCGCTGACGATTAACAGCATCCGGGCTGTGCTGAAAAACAAGAAATACATCGGCATTTACCACTATGACGGTAAGGAGTACCCGGACGCCAAAATTCCTGCCTTGATTGATCCTGAGACCTTTGCCAAGGTACAGCGTCTTCTGGTCCAAAATAAGCGGGCGCCAGCCCGGAGATGGACAAAAGCGGAGTATCTGCTGACTGGTAAACTGTTCTGCGGCCTATGCGGCCACACCATGGTAGGAGAGTGCGGGACCGGAAAGAGCGGGACAAAATATTTCTATTATAACTGCCTGGAAAAGAAAAAGAACCACACCTGCCGAAAGCGCGCGGTTCATAAGCAGTGGATTGAACAACTGGTATTGGAAAAGGCCAAGTCCATTGTGATGAGCGATGGAATGATTGACTTTATTGCGGACAAGACCTATCAATACTACATAGCACAAGACACCGAAACTTCCTACACGGATTCTCTCCGGGAGGAGCTGAAACAGGTGGAGGCAGCCACCGCCAATCTGGTGCGTGCGCTGGAAGCGGGGATTTTCAATGCGGCAACCAAGGCCCGTATGGACGAACTGGAGCAGCAAAAAGAGGCGCTGGAAACCGCTTTGGCGGATGCAGAACTGATCAGCGGTCTTCGCCTTACCAAGGACCATATCAAATTTTTTCTGCTGCAATTCCGCTCACTCAATTTTGATGAGCCGGAGAGCCAGCGCCGGATCATTGATATCTTCGTGAATGTGGTGTTTGTCTACGACGATCGCGTGACAATCACATTCAACTACTCCGGGGATAACCGTACAATCACATTGGCAGAGGTGGACGGAGCGGCTGAAAGTGAACGAGGGTCGAATTTTGGAACAGTTTTTTTGGACTGTTTCGAAATTCGGCCCTTATTTTTTCTGCCCAAAGCATTGATATAACAGGGATTTCTAATGAGCAGGGGTGTCAGAGAAAATCTGGACATCCAATTTACAAACAGGCCAAAATTAGATTTGAAACAGCAAAAAATCAGAAATTCGAACCCTCGATTCCATAAATGGAATTTTTGAGCTTCTGAAAGTATTCGTCCTCATATTGCTCTGGCGTTTTGTAGTTCAGGGTAGTGTGGGGGCGTTTTTGATTATAAAACAGTATATATTCTTCGATTTTATTCCTTAGTTCCTTTTCAGAGCGGTATTTACTGCGGTAAAAATCCTCTTTCTTAAATATGGAGAAAAATGATTCCATAACGGCGTTGTCGTGTGGCGTCCCCGCATTGGAAAATGACTGCGTGATCTTCAATTTCTTAAGTAGCTGCCGGAATGCGCGGGCAGTATATTGGCTACCTTGATCACTGTGGAATATCAGATTTTCTCCCGGATTTCTTGTTTTATAGGCCATTTTAAAAGTAGATGTAATCAATTGGGTACTGTTGTGCGTGGTAATTTTATAAGCGACTACTTTCCTGGAAAATAAGTCGAGAATAACGCAGAGGTAATAACGTCGGCCTTTTGTTTTTAGGTATGTAACATCACTGACCCAGATCCGATTTGGGGCCTCTGCATAGAACCTTCTTCTGAGAAGGTTTGTTTTTTGTTCGTAGTTGTTCAATGTTTTCCATTGTTGTTTAGCGGTGGAGGACACACTATTCAGACTCATCTCATGCATGAGTTCCCGCACCAATGTTGTACCTGCTTGATAGCCGCGCTCGTGAAGTATAGCGCAGATCTTTTCACATCCAAATACTTGTCGGTTCTCATCAAAGATATTTTGAATCTCTTTTCGTAATTCTTCTCGATGTTTTGCTTGGAAACTGTTATTCCGTTTGTTCCTCTTGATGTGGTTGTAAAAAGTTCCTCTTGGAACGTCCAGTGCCTCACAAAGAGCATGGACATTGAATTTACCATAGAGTGGTTCCAAAGCGGCGAGCTTTTCCTGTGTGGTAGCGTTGGCAATACAGGGAATGGATTTCAGCACCGCAATGATTTGCTCCTGTTTTTCACAGTGGCGGCGAAGGGAGTCAAAGTCTTTCGGGGTAACTATACGGGAACTGTTTTGAGATTCGATAGGCCGATAGGTCCGAATCCATGTGTAAAAGGTACTTCTGGAAATTTGATATTCTTGACAGATCTCAGAAACAGGAATTCCATGATAATATAGGGATACCAATTCTTTCTTTTTCTCAATACTAAGCTTCACAGATTATTTCTCCTTGAACTCATACTAGATCGTTAATGGCTTTCAAAGTTTACAGAGAAAGTTGTATGTGATGCAAGAGATATTTTTGCTTCAGGATAGGTGGGGGATTATTTTTATCAATCTTGTTATGGACGACAAAATTAAACGTGGATGTTTATTGCAAAATTAACAAATTAACATTATAATATATGACAAATTAATAAATGTTGCCGTTGAAGTAGGATGGGGTTAGTAAGAAATGAAAGTCAAATTCTATGACAAAACTCTGTGGAGCAGATATTTAGCTGTTTTAGGAGTTATTAGCTCTCTAGTAACTCTGATGTCTTTTTTTGCCACAGCTACTGACTTTGTAGATAATATTTTATGTATTGCAATTCCCTTTATAATTCTCATTATTTTAATTTTTATTAAAATGTGGTATTGTGCCAATCGCAGAGATTATGCCGATTTAAAAATCAATCATACTAAAGTGAAAGTCCTAGTCGGAGATATCTGGAATCAGATTAATAAAGCACCAGCAGAACGGATAGGAGAAATAAGCGTAATAGCGGTCAACGATTTTTATGATACAATCGTGGATGATCGTATTATTGCAGCATCCTCTTTACATGGACAGTATGTCAAAAAAATTATCCAGGCAGGTAAACTTGATGAACTAAATAAAGTAATCGAGAATGATAAAATTCTTAATAAGCCAGGTAATTTTAGAACAATTTCTTCTCGACCAGTCGGTAAACAAGTACAATATGAAATCGGAAGTGTTGTCGAGTTTGAGGCCTATATTTTAGCCGCATTTACAAAGTTTGGTGCTGATAACGAGGCTTGGCTGTCGGCTGAGGAATATATCAGATTTTGGATGCGATTTTGGGCAAATATTGATAGAATTTACGCAGGAAGAACTATTAATATTCCTTTGATGGGGGCCGGTATAACAAGATTTAAAAATGGTAAGCCGTCAAAGCAAGAGTTATTGGAAGTAATGCTATGGACCTTGAAGATTAGTGGATTTCATAATACTTACGCCGACAAGCAGATAAATTTTGTAATTTATCCTTTGGGTGCGAATGAAATCGATTTTTACCATATACAGCATAATCCAGATTTTAGATAAGTGGAGGATATG
Organism: Clostridiales bacterium; assembly: GCA_022785125.1. Taxonomy (GTDB): domain Bacteria; phylum Bacillota; class Clostridia; order Oscillospirales; family Oscillospiraceae; genus Flavonifractor; species Flavonifractor porci. Next base: position 1,689 of record JALFRA010000024.1, on the reverse strand, counting down.
TCATGGCCTATCGAAATAAGACTTACATAGCCGGCGACTGGGACCACGACCTTGATGCAATCGAACAAATTTATAAGTGGAAGAATAGTAATAAGTGGAGCCTTGACTTTCACGATGCTCATGCTATGAAGCAAGCTCGCGACACAAGTTTGCCGTGTTCAATTAAGCGGTCCTTAAAGGAACGGATGGATGCATCTAAACTATTCGTTTTAATTGTTGGGGATCATACTGACACGGTTACGAAGGGAAGTTGTCACCTTTGTAGAAGTTACAACAACTATCTAAGCTACTGCACTAGGGGATATTTCACGGATAAGCGCAGTTTTATAAAGTATGAGTGTGAGCAGGCGATAAACGCAGGGATTGATATTGTTGTATTATACAATGATGTTTCTGTTGATAAGTCCAAATGCCCACTTTCGGTCAGGTACACGGGAAAGCATGTGCCCATGGCCTATAGGGGGAGTGATGGAACCATTTATTGGGACTACTCTGCGGTAAAAAAGGCTTTAGGTATGTGACAATAGATGTAGATAATATTTTCCCCATTAAAGCAGATTTTTAGCAAGTGGCATCTCTAATATTTTGATGTTCCATATTGGAGTGCACTCATCCTGCTGATCGCCCTTTTTAACCAGAACCAATTTGCTGAATCCCAGTTTGATTTGGTGGAAACTAATTTCATGGGTGTCCTCGAAACTGTCCACCCGTTCCAAATGAACGAGGGTCGACTTTTGGAACAGATTTTTTGGACTGTCCCAAAAGTCGGCCCTCGTTTTTTTGCCAAAGCATTGATATGACAGGGAATTTCGATGAGTAGGGGTATTGGAAATAATTTGGTTATCCAATTTGCAAACAGGAGAAAATAAGATTTGAAACAGCTAAAACCGGAAATTCAGACCCTTGATTAGAATGGCTCTATAGCAGCGTTGTTGTTTGGGGTTCCCGTACATAGCAGAGATAAGCCCATGGCAGAGGCTGTCCAAAGGAGGTTGCGACATCTTCATTCTCCGAAAACTCACCCTCCGTCACATTGGCCCAACGCATCATATCCAGAATGGGCAATACCAGCGGAGCCTTGTGCGGTACGGCCAAAGCGAGCATGGCAAAGTAAGCGCGGACACTCTCAGTATAGCAGAGTTCCTGACAAAGGTACATGAAAGCCTGTTTGGCAGATGGTATCTTCCCGTTGGAACAAATCTATGCTATAATCAAGCAATTATAGAAGAAAGGAGTGTGTTTTTATGATGAACACAAAGAAAATGGAGATTGTAAGAATGGAAGGAGGTGTAACGAAGTAATTGGGACAGACCTCCTTCCGTCTCGACAAGGAAAGACGATCAAAATGGAGGTTATTACATTGCATCAACTGAAAAATTATGGCGTTTCAGAACGCTTTTTGGCAGAAGCCACTTTATATCCGGAAGAGACGCTGGCCAGAGTAGCCGCCCAATACAGGGGAAAGTATAAGATTGCGACCGAGCAGGAGGAACTGCTGGCGGAGATATCCGGCAAACTTCGGTATGAGACAGAGGAACTGGCCCAATGTCCCACCGTTGGCGACTATGTCATGGTGACGGTGGAGGGGGAGCTGGCAGTCATCCATCGAGTGCTGCGGAGAAAGAGTCTCTTTGTCCGGAGAGCGGTCGGCGTGTCCGGTCAGGCTCAGCCTGTGGCGTCCAATGTGGA
>JALFRA010000005.1 GCA_022785125.1 Clostridiales bacterium | reverse complement strand
GGAAGATTGGATTGCCTGCCGTCCCGTATAGAGGGCCGGCAGGCAATTTTTATTGGTATGATATTGTTTTGGAGCAGCAAAACAGGCCTAACATTAGCTGCGCTAACTTCAAAACCTCCCTTTTGACCTTAATGTCAAAATATGGTACAAACCACTTCCCCGGCACATCAAGGCCGTCACTCTTTTGGAGTGGCGGCCTTTTTTGTTTTCCGGCGTATAAACAATGTACCAATAGGTACCACTCATCGGAGGGAAAATCCATGGATCGAGAACCGTATTTTAAGGAACTTTGCATCGCACTTGTGCGAGAAGGATTCACCCCACAGTCGGAGCAGGACGGCCTTCTCCCAGTGGACTGGAACAACCTCCCGCTTTGCAGAGTCACAGATGCAGGAGGAATTCGCTACTGGCAGGAGGATGTAGCAGCGCCAGATCGAGAACAGGCCCTTGGACGGGCCACGCATTTGGCTGGCATGGTGCGAGAGTACATGACTTTATTGGAACAGGCTCCTCCCTTGCAAGCTCAGAGCTTGACTGGCAACTACTATCTACTGGCCGACTTCAACGGAACCGTGCTGGCAGCTCATCCCACCCGGCTTGGCATCCATTTCGTTACTTGGGACTGGAACTTCGATCACACAGCTCTCAACCAAGGAAAATATTTTCAGGCAGATTATGAAGATGCCAAGCAGAATTTCGCCATTCGCTCTGGCCTCATTCCCGAGCAGAAAATTTTTGATCAGGAGCAGCTGATTGAAATTTACCAGTGCTGCTCCGACACCCTGGATGCAGGATTGGATTTGACCTACGAACAGGAACAGCGTATCAAAAGTGTTCAGGAGCAGATCTTGAATGGAACGCCCAATATTCAGGAGCGCATCAACGAACAGGGGCAGCACGCCATACCGCCTCAAAGTCAGGAGCTGACAATGTAATACACTGAGCGCCGGAGTTTTAGAAGTAAAACTCCGGCGCTTTTCCATTTCACCGAAAGGAGAAAATTGCCTATGACACGCTATTTTATGAGAGATACTCCGCTGTATCAAATGGAGCAGATGATGATGACACCACCTAATTTCAGGCCAAGAGGTCATGGTCTGCATCCGTCCAGATTTCACTACCAGGCCAAAGATGTGGAATGCCGGTACTGCACCAACCATGAACAGGACCGCCTCTGCCCCCTGTGCGAATGCATTTGCTTGAGGGATCGAATCAACGCAGGCACGATCAGTCTTGCAGAAATACTCCAAGACTGTCTTTGCGGCAAGCTGAAAGTGGGGCTTTGGAGTCGGCTCACAGCGGAAATATTCCCGTATCCGCTGCAATTCTTCCGCACCGACAAACACCGTAGCCGTTGGATGCAATGGAAAGAACGATATCACCAACTGTCTCGGAAAAATCAGGCAGCATTGTTCCTTCTGACGGCTTACGATGATATCTGGTTCAGAGTAATCTGGAAGATCAGCGATGATGGCTTTGATTTTGGTTCTGTCCATTTGGCCGGCATCCAACCGGAAGTGTACAGTGTTTATCAGGCGGCCAAGGCCATCTCCACCGGCAGCCACAATATCACTCTCGCCGATCTCGCCTCTCCCGAATTGGTCACAGATGAGGCGTTCCGACTGATTATCTGCGCTCTGCTTCTGGCCAAGTATGGGGATGCGATTTTGCATTTTGAAAGAAAGGAAGGTGAAGAAACACAATGACAACCGCAGTTCTAAGCAATGCCGATCACCCAGAATTCGGTGTTGTGACAATCCCACTCCCTATCCCCAGAGAACAGTACGACCACTGCGTTTCAATGCTGGAGGCATTGGAGATTGGCGATGCCTCAGCAGCTGACTGTCGTTTGGATGATCTGTGGGAAGCATGGCCGGTATTGAACTGTCTGCAAGGCACGAAAGTCAACCTGGATGAGCTGGACTACCTTGTGAAACGCCTGGATAGCTTTGATGTGAAAGAAATCTCGCAGTTTCAGGCAATGGCTGAAAAGCTCAATCTCACCAGCATGAAAGACCTCATCAATCTCACTTTCAGCTGCCAAGACGCAACCGTAATTTCGGATTTTTCTGAACTGGCGGCTGTTGGTCGTGACCACTACATGAACATCCACGGCGGATGTGCCCGCACAGAAGAACTGGAGCAGCTGGACGGAGAGGAAACCGCCATCCTGCTGATTGAGAGCAATGAGGGAATCATCACCCGATATGGAGTGGTCTACGACAACGGCATGCAGCTTTCACAGCTCTATGACGGAAAACATCTGCCCTGCTATCACTACGAGGCTGATATGACTGCCGTTGGGCTATGCTCTCAGCAGGAGCCGGAGGACAGTAAAAATGTCACCTGGATCTACCTCCCTGCATCCCAAGGGCAAATTGAGCGTGCTATGCAGCGTTCCGGCATTACCGATCCAAAGGATATGCGTCTCTGGATAGCCGACAGCTCATTTCCGGAGGAAGTGGATGTAGCATTGGACTTCCGGTGCGATAACATCTACGAACTCAATGAGCTGGCACTGGTTGCGGGTAAGCTCTCTCGTGATGACTGCATCAAACTGGGGGCTGCTGTGAGCATGACCCGACCGGAAGATGCCAGCCAGATACGCCGCTTGGCAGAAAACCTTGACTTGTTTGAATTCGCCCCCGGCGCACATACCCCTGCAGAATACGGAAAATACATGATCCAGAAATCCGGCCATTTTGAGTATGACTCCAATCTGGATGATTTCTATGACTACGAGCGGTATGGCCAGCAACACATGGATTTTAAGTCGGGCTTATTTACCAGTCGAGGCTACATTGCCTATGTCGGTACGATAAGTTTGGAGGAATTGATGGCGGATGATCCTGCAGAAGCCTATCAGCGAGAGCAGGACTTTCAAATGGGAGGTCTTTCCTGATGCCCCGCACAACCGACCTGCTTCGAGTAAAACTGGTGGCTCACACCCTTCTTGATGCGCAGATCCAAAAGACAGCATTCTCGCCCATGATCGTCAGCCACCCCTTCACGAACTCCGGGGTCTCCGCTCTCCGAAATGAAGACGGCAGCCTTTCCATGGTCGATCTGGTCAATAATCCGGACGACTGTATTAAATGGCGCAGTACAGTTGGGCAGCAAATTGACAGTGCCGAAAATGTCCATCAGATCTTCGCACTGCTCAACCCGCCGTATTATCTGACTTTTCTCAAGTTTGCCGCCGCTTCCCTCTCGGAGCAGGATCTGGGACAGCTCTTATCCACCGCCTGGACTCAGGAGGAATGCCCCAATCAGGACTGCAATGTGAGCAAGCGAGAACTGGTGGCCATGTTCCGATCCGCCCCGCCGGAGTCCCTGATGGATGATGAGGAGCGCGCCGCACACCAGGCATTGGAGGATACGGTGACGGTCTACCGGGGTGTTACCCCCTATAACGCCAAAAATATCAGGGCGCTGTCCTGGACACTGGACCGGAAAACGGCGGACTGGTTCGCCCACCGCTTCGGTAAGGAGGGGACGGTGTATGAGGCACAGATTCGGAAAGAGCATATCCTGGCTCTGTTCAACGGCAGGAATGAAAGCGAGGTTATCGTAGACCCGCAGCATTTGGAACAGATCATGGAGTCCCCAGCACCACAATTTGATATGCAGATGAGCTAAACATTACAAGGAGGAGTAGATATGAAAAAGAAAATCATGATCACTCTGGCATCTGTGGCAGCGGTAGGCGCCGCTGTTGCGGGCTATCTCCACTTTTCCAGAAGAAAGCCTTTTGGTCATAGCTATTTCCGCTGAGCAGTGGTATGTTGTATAGCTATACCAGCATGAAGGGAGTGAGAAAATGAGCAATAAAGCGATTGCTGAGTTTTTGGAGCATCATAAACAGTTCAGCCATTTCAGGCCCGCTTCTCGTGAGGAGGCGGGTCTCTTTTATTCAGAGCCGGATCAGGCACTGGATGAGGCGCTGGGTACAGTGGGCCATCTCCGTATGGATTTTGGCTCCGGCGGGAAAGGATTTTTCCACACCTGGTGGCCGCACAACGGCGACCAGTTCAACACTGGGGAATTTAAAGACGACCTTCAGGAAGTTGTGGATACCCTTCGTGCGGATGGTCCTCTGAAGGATCTGTCCGCAATGAATGCCTACTGTCAGCGGAACGGCGGAGCAATAACTCAGGACGGGCGGAGTTATGGCTACATCGCAGAAACAAAGTATTACCGCTACTGCCTGCGCTGCACCCCGTCCCCCGGTGACTACCAGGGCTATCTCTACTGCTATGATCTGCGACAGCAGCAGATGGCCCAGCAAAACAAGCCGATTGGCCGAGTGACATTTGCCAGCGGTGAGCAGATGGAAAATCTGGATGGAGAAGCATATCTGACAGCGATTCGAGCGGAATTGCCTTATATGGCTACCACCGGATTCCGCTGCGAAACACTTACAGATGACCCCGCCATTCGAAAGGCTGTGGATGACATTCTGCTGAACTTTGCCGGCGAAATGAATCCCCGCCGGGAATGCAGCTACGGACTGACCGAAAAGGGCATGAAAGCATTGCGGGATGTGGCTGACCCGTCGCTCCCCCACAGCTACAGCTGGTTTGTCATCACCGACTGCAATACCCAGGAGGAGCAGTTCCATCGGAATCTGACCTTGTCGGATGCCATACGGATTTACAGCACCAGTGACCGGCCTGAAAAGCGCATTGGTGTCACAAAAGACGGCATCGCAACGGTAGACCTTGTTCACACACAAGATGGAGAGCAGAGGTTCTTTGAGGACTATCAGAAAATGAACAGCTTTCAAAATGATCCTGAAATCTTGGAGGCGGCAGATCGGCTCCATCAGGAACTGGAGCTGCCCAGCCAGGGCATGAGTATGGGAGGGATGTAAATGTCAGTACCCAAGGAATGGCTGGACTTCCTGCGGGAGCAGTTTCCGGCAGGAACCAGAATCAAACTCAGAGAAATGAAAGACCCGTATGCCCCGCTGCCCCCCGGCAGCACAGGTACCCTGAACTATATCGACGATATCGGCCAGTTCCACATGAAGTGGGACAACGGCAGCGGCCTTGCTCTGGTAGTTGGAGAGGACAGCTTCTCCGTGATCCCACCGGAACTCACTACCCTGAAGCTGTATATGCCCCTGACCGCTGATCTCTATACCCGCAACGAGTACGGTGAGATGGAAGATGACAGTGCTCTGCTGGATGGTAGATCGTTGAGAGTCTATGAGGGGGACATCCTCAAGGCCCTGATCAACAATCGTACACCGGAAGAATCCGAGAGCGGCATCATGCACTGGTATGGTGAGGATGACAGCGTCAACCAGAAGGTCAAATCCGCAGTATTCACCGTCGAGGATCGGAACGGTCAGCTCTGGGGAGTTGCCGAATGCCGTGTGGTCGGCACCCTCACACCGGAGGAACTGACCACCCTGAAAGAGTATATCTCCGGTCAGGCATCGGACGGCTGGGGCGAAGGCTTTGAGCAGCAGGATATCTGCATCGGTGATGATGAACTCTATGTCCATCTGTGGAACTTCGACAATTGGAGCATTCAGACCGAAGACGAGCGATTCGCTCCCAAACTTGCAGAGGGCCTGCCGGAGATGTGCTTCTCCACCCTGAAATCCACCGGCGAACTCATCTGCATCAAGAGAGGCGAAACCGGATACTACCCCTCTGACTGGGACACCGGCGACAAGGAGAAAAATGTAGAACTGGCAGACCAGCTGAACGAACAGCTGGGGGTCAATATGTGGCAGCGGCAGGCCATGGAGGTAGGCAGTATGCACGGCTGGGATGTCCCCGGCGCTGACCCCGCCAAGTACCAGGAGGACTATGACCATCAGATGGGAGGGATGACCCTTGGATGACAAATTATTCAGCGTCTATCTGACCCCTGCAGACTACGGCAAACTGTCCTACGCCAAATTGGAGCTTCCCGCCAGTCCATGGGCGCTGTTGGATGCGCTGGACAAGGTGCGGTTTACGGAGGGAAAATCCTTGTATCTGGAGATCACAGATTACCATGATTTTGAGGAGCTGCACTCCTGCCTTACCTGTTCATCGATGAGTCTGTTGGAGTTGAACGACCTGGCCAAGCGCATCTCTGACCTGGATGAGACGCAACGCACTGCCTTTGAAGGACTGGTGCGGGTGGAACTCCAGAAGCAGGAGCCCGTCACGCTGAAACGCCTTCGGGACCTGGCAGCAAGCACGGACTGCTGCCATGTGGTGAAATCGGTCGTGTCGGATGGACAGTTGGGACGATTTTATGCAGAGAATGGTTTTGTGCCGGAAGTGGAAGGAATCCCAGATGCGGCATTTGAACTCCTGGACTTTGAAAAGATTGGCAAGATGGCGCGCACAGGCGAAGGTGGAGTATATGTGCCAAGCGGGATCTCCGCGCTGGGCGGTTACGTGGTCCAGCACTCGAACTTGAAAACAGCTCCGGAAATCACCCAGTGCCAGCCTGCCGAGCCTGACTATACGATGCATCTCCGGCTGACGGCACACCACAACGAATATCCTTTCTTCGGGGTCGATGTGACAGATTTGAAACTTCCCGCAGAAGACAGTGTTCTGGAGATGGCGGTACGCTGCCTGGGACACGTTGACTGGGGCGAAGTAGAATGTACCTGTCTCGACTGCAAAGTCCCTCAGCTTGCGGAGCTGGTCACCAGTGCAGTCCCTTTCGAAACCATTGAACGGTTAGGAGATATGCTTGCTCAAATGCCTGCCAAAAGTTTGCCAACCTACAAAGCGCTCATCGAAGCGACTAAGTGCCAGAATATCGAGGACGCTCTAAGTCTGGCGGAGCAGCTTGAGGAACACATCCTTTCTCCGAGGATTGCATCTCCTGAAGATGCTGCGACAGAGGAACTGGCCACTGCACTTACAAAAGAGGATGCCCAGATGATTCGTCCTCATATCAATCTTCACACCTATGGGCAGGCACTCCTGGCCTCCCGCAACAGTATTCAAACCGAGTATGGTCTGATTGAACGGAGGGATGGGCAGCCCATTCAGACTGTCGACCAGCAGGAAGCGGAGCCGCAGATGGGTGGGATGAACCTTGGATAAGACTGGGGGCGTAGAGGTGACCTCCAACAACACAGGCCCCAAATGGTGTGAGCACAGCACTTTTATGTGGAAAGGAGGGTCTCTCGATTCTAAAGCAAACGATCACAGCGCCTGAACAAGTGGATCTGACATCCATAGACTACTCGGATATCCGTTGGCATCATGGCGTATTCTACTGCAACAGCAGCGGCTCCGGTCGGGGCAAGACATACCATCCTTGGTCAGGGGCAAAGACCGACCTTGGTGAAATCGAGGAAAAGGTATGGTGTCAGATCGCCGAGGCACTGATCAACCGAAAGGGTGAATCCGCTCTGCTTCGTTGCCTTATTGAGTGGGAAACGGAACACAACTATGTCCACACATCCAGAGAGGAGATAAGAAAAGAGGCTCTGCGTCTGCACGTAGATCGGATATTTGACAACCCACGCTGGGTCCACTTCGTCCCATTTAACCGGCGATATCGCCCAGAGATTGTGAAATCAGCACATCTTGTCGTGGTGGTCAACGAGTGTTGCAACACACCTGGCGAGGTTACACAGGAGCAGATCGATCACGCTTCAAATGGTATGATCGCCTGCCCATGCTGTGGGAGATGGAGCCTTTTCCACCATGTGGATCAGCCTGAGTGCGAAAATATGAACGAAGGTGAAAGCGGAATGGAGATGATATATTGAACGCGCAACAGTCTGAACTCTTCGATTTGCTGGATGGCTTTGAAATGACCAAATCCCAGCACGACTGGCTGGAGCGGCGATTCGAAAACATGACAGTCAAAGAAAACCTGCTGTTTCGGGGTGCCATGCAGATCGAGCGCCCCCAGATGACTGCCGATGTGATGCTGATTGCCAATCAGCTGGATCACTACGACCTGTTCTACGGTGCTGGGGACGATGCCCGACTTGGCAAATTCGTCATGGAGCGGATCCAGCGCCCCTCCTCTCAGGCTCGTGCATTCCTTGACCCGGAGAAAGTAGGGGCAGCTTACCGTCAGAAAGGTGGGAATACCTTCTGCGATGGGCACTTCATCAAGGTCAACTCACTGATCGATCCTTTCCTGGACGGTGACCCGACGCTGAATCCTGATAAAGGTGACTACGGTATCAGGGTCAAGCTGGCAAGCCGCTCCAATATGGAAGGTGTGTGGATTGGATTCCCGGACACCAGCGAGTACATGGATACCGCACATCCGGACGAACTTCTCCTGGCGCTGGACGCACTGGAGGTGGAGTCTTTGACTGAGTGTATCGCCGTGGATGTGGACTGCTGCCTCCCGCAGCTGGAGAACATCCTCTCCCAGTATGATTCTGCGGCGGAACTGATCCGCCATGCCATCGACTTCGGCTATGTCTGGGGTGAGCAAGGGCAAGGAGAACCTCGTTGGCTGGATAAGTGGCAGGCTGTCATGGAGCTGGAGGACTGCCATCGTCTGGATTATGCTCTGGATCTGGCGCAGAACCTCCATTGCTACAACTTCATGCCGCGGGACATGGAACTGGCTGAATACGGCAAAACACTGGCGAAACAGGACGGCGTCTACCCCAAGGATGAATTGCTTGCCTCCTGCTTTGATGCGGAGGGCTATGCCGAACAGAGGATGCGGTCCATGGGTCTGTCCGCCGCTGAACACGGTTTCGTATCCTGGAACGGCACTGAGCTGATCTATGAGCACAGTCAGCCGGATGCGGAGCCTACCATGACCATGTGAGAAACCTACGCACAGGCCAGACTTCGCCGGAACGGAGGTGATAATACAAGTAAAATCAAATATCTTGAAAGCTGCAGGGGCCGTTACCCGAATCGGGACAAACGGCCCCTGATTTCTTTGCGCTCTTTTCGGGTAACACCCCGGAAAGGAGCCTGCATGATCACGACAACGAATAATCCCATCGCCCAGTACCTGAGGATCTATCACACAGGAGTGCGAAGCGTCATATCCAGCCGTGAGCTGGAGGCCGCTTTTCAGATCCGCGGGCCTGACCTGCGCCGGTTGATCAACAGCCTGCGCGGAGAGGGCATTCCCATCTGCAGTTCTGATTCCGGCTATTACTACGCCGAAACTGAGGAGGAATTGCAAGGAACCATCCGGCAGCTCCGGAGCCGGATCAAGAAGATCGCCCATGCGGAGCGAGGTCTCTCCAAGGCATTGGAGCAATTCACTGACAGCGGGCAGATATCGCTGCCGTTGGATGGCGGTGATGCCGATTGAAAAGCTTCATCCCCTGGGTGGGCGGAAAAAGTAAGCTGCTGTGGCTGATCCGCAAGCTGTCTCCCTCGCGGTATTCCCGATTTATTGATGTGTTCGGCGGCAGCGGAACGGTGACCCTGAGCCGTCCCATCCAGCCGGGATGTATGGAGGTTTACAACGACTTCAATAGTGACCTGACCAACCTGTTCTGTTGTGTCAAGAACAGAACCATGGCACTGCTTCAGGAGCTGGGCTTTCTGCCGCTGAACACCCGTGACGATTTCAATGTGCTGTATAAGTTCTTCTCTAAAGAAGAATTCACCGATGACTATCTGAAGGAGGAGCTGGAGCTAACGGAGCGGTATCTGGAACCGCCGGATGCCGAAACCATCCGAAGGATGATGCTGGAACGGGCGCCTCGCGGTGATGTGCGGCGGGCCGCCGACTTTTTCAAGCTAATCCGATACAGCTTCAGCGGCGGCGCCAAGTCCTTTGCAGGAAAATCCTGCGACATCCGCCGTTTCTTCTATCTAATTTGGGAGTGCTCCCGCAGGCTGGCAGATGTCGTCATCGAGAATAAGGACTGTGTAGAGATCGTCCGCCAGTACGACCGGCCAGACGCATTTCTCTATTTCGATCCGCCCTACTACGATGCCGAGGACTGTTACGCGGCGGTGTTTCCAAAAGCAGATCATCAGCGTCTCCACGATGCCCTTCTGGAATGCAAGGGATATGTCATGGTGTCCTACAATTACTGCCCCTTCATTGTGGAGCTGTATAAGGAATTCTACATCTTCTACACGACACGCCCCAACAGTATGTCCCAGACGGCCGGAAGCGAATATGAGGAGATCGTCATCACCAACTACGACCCCCGGCGCCACAATTCCGCAAGGCATTGGCAGCTCAATCTTTTCAACCTGACTGCAGCGGATGAGGAGGAAGGGAAATATACCCTGATCCATGAACCAACAACAGAACTCAGACAGAAAACGGAGGAATGAAGATGACTTTTATCAAGTACACCAATGACGGCAAGGCCGTCATCCAGCCCGCAGCCCTGATCTTAAGCGGCCTGGACAGAGAGGATGCGCTGGAGATGCATACCCTGGAAAACGCCATTGTTTTGTTCAAGCAGGAGATGAAACCTGCGGAGAAAGTTGCCGCCACGACAACCCTGCTGCGGCTGGCCCACAGCCTGCTGGAGGATATGCTGGCCGACTGGGAGGATCAGGAGGAGGACGAGGATATGTGCGACGGCTGTCATGGCTGTGATGAAGACACGCTCCCCATCCCCGCCGAGGCCTTTGCGGATGCCGGTATTCTGTACGACAACCTCCGTGTAGTCAGCGTGGACGGTGCTGTTCTGGTGGTGTCCGATGACCGCAAGACCGCATGGAGCGATGCGCTGACCAAGGCGATCCTTGAAAGCGAGAAAGCCGATGACTAAGGATCACGCCTATCTCTACCTCGGTTCCATCTCCGAGGCCAAGCGGCAAAACGAGGTAGCCCTCTGGCGGGCAAGCCACCTGGAGAACATTTCCTGCAAGCAGGCCATCGAGGAGGCCATTCGCAGGGATTTTGATGGTATGCACCTGGACCGTGACTGCGCCAGAAGTGTCATCGACAAGTTCGGATTCAAGCGTGTAGGGTGGGTACTGTCCGCCACACTTCAGCAGAAGCACTATGATGGGCGGTTCAGCCCGCAAAACAAAACATGGGCTGCATCCACCTTTATCCCTCCCAGCGACCGCAACTATGAATTCGTGGTAGAAAGCCACCCTGCCGTGTTGGACGGCTTCGTCAAAGCATTCCGTGAAGCGCAGGCGGAGCTGAAGCTGTTTGACCGCTCCCAATGCGATGATATGACCACCCAAGACTTGGAAGGCAAGGTGCTGGTCATGAGTCCCTTCACGCTGAAGGAGTCCTACTGGGCGCCGGAAAATCAGCTCTGGCTGGCAACCGGCGGCTTTGGCTGTGTCCCCACCGCTGCTGGCAGAGCAGTATATGCCACCTGCCTTGGTGATGGTGAGCAAGTACGATGGAACCGCAGCGACTTCATTGGCATTCTCCGGGAGGAGCATCTGCCCGACTGGGCCAGGGAGCGTTTGGAGCAGCTCCAGCAGGAGTCTCCCAGCACTCCTGAAATGAACCAACCATCTATGTAAAGAAAGGAGATCAGTTACCATGGCAACGACGAAGAAAAAGCAGCAGGAGACCTCTACGCCCCAAGTGGAAGTGCGGATCGACCGTCTGGTGGATGGAGACTTCAAAACCAAGGCTTTCGCCAGCGCCACGATTGGCGGCGCATTTGCCATCCACGGAATCCGGGTGATCGAATCCGACAAGGGGCGGTTCATCTCCATGCCCCAGGAGTCCTACAAAAAGAATGGGGAAACCAAGTACAGCGACACCTTCCATGCCATCACCGCCGACGCTCGCACCGCTTTGGTGGATGCGGTCAACAGCGCTTACGAGCAGAAGCTCCAGGAGCAACAGGAACAGCAGGAGCAGCAGGAACAGCGGAGCGAGATGCCCGAACAGGCCATGAGCCAGCAGATGTAACGGATATGGCCGGAAGGAGGTGATGAATCCTGATTCGTTTCACAGTCGATAACCGAAACCGTCTGATCTTCTATGACAATATGGTGGGCTATGTAAAAGACAGCACCGCTGTTGTGGATGAGATGTTCCAGACCGATGAGCTGTCCCGTTATCTGGCCAGAATGAACCTGACTCCCCAATGGGAGGAGGGCGTGTTTGACCGCCTGACTGCCGGCGAGGTACCCGGTGAGGAACTGGGTCAGCCGCAGAAAGGCTGCCGTATCTGGCAGCTCCGAAAAGATGTGGATGTCACCATGCGTTTCATCGGATATGAGGATCTGGTCAAAAAGTTCGGAAAACCGGATGCCGGCAACTACACACAGGTATTCGAGGGGGATCTGGGTACCAATGATCTGGAGCGGATCTATGCCATCTGCAGGGATAACCCCCCTCCTGAATATCAAGGGTACCGAATGGCGCTGTCCGATGTAGTGGAGCTGTATGACGCTTCCGGCAGCGAATTCTATTACTGCGACCGGATCGGGTTCCGCCCCATCCGGTTTGACCACAGCCAGGAGCAGACAGAATGTATCGAAATGACCATGTAGGCCGGGCGATGGGTAATCGTCCGGCCTTTGCTTTGCCCCACCGAGGCCGAGGCCCTCCCGAGATAAGATATCTATGACCGAACCTGCGTCATCAAACCATCCACGAACATCCAAAATTCATTTATTTATAAGGAGGAACTTATTTTATGAAGAAGCTGTTCAAGAACATTGCCAACACCGCCAAGACTACCGCCGCCAACTGCAAGACTTCCATCATCACCTTCCACAGCCGGGCCATCAGCAACAACGCCGGTGAAGGCTATATCGATACCGCCGTCAAAGTGCTGATCGCCGTTGTCCTGGGCGCCCTGGTGCTGGCTGGCCTGTATGCTGTGCTCAACGATACCGTCATGCCCACCGTCACCCAGCGCATTCAGGAGATGTTCGACTACGCGGGCTGATGAACTGGGTGCAGGCACTGGTCTTTTGCGGCGGGCTTGCCTATGCCGCTGTGGATGACCTGAGATCCAGAACAGTCCATGATATCGTCTGCATCATAATCGCACTGGCGGGGCTGATTAACATCAGCCCCGCCTCCCTTTTGGGGGCGCTGCTGGCGATGGCTCCGTTCTACCTCTGTGCAGGTCTCGGCCTGATGGGCGGAGGCGACTGGCGGCTGGCGGCCGCTGCTGGCTTTGTTCTGGGCTTTGACCGAGTAATGACCGGCTTGTGTTTTATGGCCGCTGCGCTTCTTTGCACTTCCTTTGCCATGCGGGCAATCCCGACACTGCGGAAGCGCACGGCAGCAAAACAGCCGCTGGTCCCGTATATTGCAGTGGCTTTTATCCCCGCATATTTTTTGTAAGGAGGCTTTTATGAAAATTTTTCGCAACCGCACCGTGGCCGGTGTGCTGTGTATCCTTCTGGCGCTCCTCATCTGCTTTGGAGTAACGCCCCTGTTCAGCCGCAGCGCCAGTGAGAAGGCTGAGATCGTCCGAGTTGCCGCCGACATCAAGGAGGGCGACGAGATCACCGCCGAGATGGTACAGACCGTGGAGGTGGGCGCCTATAACCTGCCGTCCGGCATCATGACAGAGAAAGACGAGGTCATTGGCAAATTCGCCACTGCGGACCTGAAGGTGGGCGATTACATTCTGGACAGCAAGCTCTCCTATGAGCCCGCCGCTGAGAACGCCTATCTGTATAATCTGGACGGCACCAAACAGGCCATTTCAGTCACCATCAAGAGCTTTGCCACCGGCCTGTCCGGCAAGCTGGAAAGCGGTGACATCGTCTCCGTCCTTGTGGCCGACTACAAGGGTATGGGCGAAACCGTGATCCCGCCTGAGCTGCAGTATGTTGAGGTCATCTCCGTTACCGCTTCCTCCGGCTACGATGCCAACACCGGCGAGGCTGTTGAGGACGAAAAGGAGCTTCCCTCTACCGTTACCCTCCTGGTGACTACTGAGCAGGCCAAGGTTCTGGCCGGACTGGAGCAGGAAAGCGAATTGCACCTGGCTCTGGTCTACCGTGGCGCCCCTGAGAACGCCGATGAGTTTATCGCAGCGCAGGACGCTCTGATCGAGGAACTGTACGCCGAACCGGAGGCTGAGACAGCGGAGGGCGCCGAGAATGCGGAAAGCACTGAACCTGTGGGAAGTGAGGGCGCTGAGAATGCGGAGAGTGCTGAAACTGTAGAAAGTGAGGGCGCCGAGAATACCGCGGAGAGCGAGGCGGCTGGGGAATGAATTTCATCAAGGGAAGTCTGTTTCGGCGAAACACTGAGCCGGATGAAATGGAACCTGTTGTGGAGTCCGGCGGCGGTATTCTCGCCGTCTGGGGAAGTCCTGGGTGCGGCAAAACTGTGACTGCAGTGAAGATCGCAAAGCATCTGGCCTCCCAGAAGAAAAATGTAGTGCTTCTGCTCTGCGATATGACTGCCCCCATGATGCCCTGCATCTGTCCGCCCTCCGAGCTGGAGTGTGACAAATCTTTGGGCAGCATCTTTGCGGCTCAGCGTATCTCCGTTAACCTCATCAAGCACAACCTGACCACCCACAAAAAGCTGTCCTATCTGACCATGCTGGGGCTGCGAAAAGGTGAAAACGAGTACACCTATGCGGCTTGTACCAAGCAACAGGCCGAAGAACTCATCCGCGGTCTGCGTGAGATCACCTCCTATGTGGTCATTGATTGCTCCAGCTACATTGCAAACGATATTCTCTCCGCAGTGGCGCTTATGGAGGCTGACAGCGTCCTCCGGCTGGCCAACTGTGACCTGAAGTCCATCGGCTACCTGTCCAGCCAGCTCCCGCTTCTCCGGGAACTGCACTGGGATGAGGACAAGCAGTATAAGGCTGCATCCAATGTCAAACCCCTTCAGGCCGCTGACCGCATCGGTCAGGTTCTGGGAAGCGTCGCCTTCCAGCTTCCCTACTGGAACCCAAGTGCTGGGATGATGGTGGTGACCCCAATGCCACCGATGCGCCGGAGGCCTTTCGCAAAAGCACCCTGCTGGCCCAGCACATCTCCTTCCTGAAGGACTTTTTCCGTGCCTACAAGGATTTCAGTGATGCTCATATCGACACCATTGAGATCATGCTGTCCAAGCTGTACCAGAAGTTCGGCATCACCGAGCGCACCAACTTCAGCCGGATGCGTCCGGAGGACTATCCTGTTCTCTCCGATCTTTACGACCTCATCGAGCAGGAATTCAAAAACTACGATGCCGGTCAGCACCAGCTCTATACCGAAAAACTCCTGCAGGAGGTTCTGCTTGGCCTGCACTCCATGTGCAAGGGAGCCGACGCTCAGTTCTTCAACGGACAGACCAACATCACCTCCAGCCGCTTTCTTGTGTTCGGCGTGAAAGGAATGCTCAGTGCGGCGAAAAATGTTCGCAACGCCATGCTCTTCAATGTGCTGTCCTTCATGTCTGACAAACTTCTGACCGTGGGCAATACCGTGGCAGCTCTGGACGAGCTGTATATCTGGCTGTCCAACCCCACTGCTATCGAGTACATCCGCAACTGTCTGAAGCGCGTGAGAAAGAAGGAATCCGCCATGCTTCTGGCCAGTCAGAATCTGGAGGACTTCGACCAGGAGGGCGTCCGTGAGATGACAAAACCCCTGTTCAGCATCCCTCCTCACCAGTTCCTGTTCAACGCCGGTTCCATCGACAAGCGCTCCTACATGGATATGCTTCAGCTGGAGGAGTCGGAGTACAACCTCATCAAGTTTCCCCAGCGGGGTGTCTGTCTATATAAGTGCGGAAATGAACGATACCTGCTGGAGGTTCACGCTCCGGCCTACAAAGCGAAGCTCTTCGGATCGGCAGGTGGTCGCTGATGGCTCTTTCTGCTGCCGCTGTGGCGAAAGCTGCCGCTATGCTCCTCACCAATGAAAAGACCCGAAAAGGTGTGGGCTGGATTCTGGTGGCAATCTTTTCGCCGGTCATTCTTTTAATCGCTCTTCTCTGCGCCATTGGCTCCGGCGGCGCAGAACACAACAACTACTCGGTGGAGGCATGCTTCTACGGAGGTGAGTTTTCCAGCGATGTTCCTGCGGAATTTCAGTATCACATTGAGGAGATGCGCTCGGCTTTTTCTCTTCTGGATTCGGCGGTGTCCTCCGTCAATGAACAGATGGACAGCAGCAACGGCCTTGACCCTATCCGTGTCAAGGCCGTTTTTTATGCCCTCTGCTTTGGGGCGGACGCTCCATCCGCGAGTGCTGCAGACAGCTTTGTGGAGTGCTTCTACACCACAGAAACCCGGACACGAACCGTGGAAGTAACTCTGGAGGATGGAACCACAAGTACAGAGGAAGAAGAATATACCGTCGCTGTACCAGTCTCGCTGTACCAGGCATACGCCAATCTGGAAGCGCACTTAGGCAGAACGATCACAGAGGATGATAAAAGCAACATCGACCACATCTATACCATGATCGCAGGGAGCGCTGGAGGCGGCAGTTACGATGGCGAGTATCTCCGAGGTGGCGGAGCCAGCATCGACCTGGACATCTCCACCTTCACCGATCCCTCCACTAAGAATGCAGCAGACCTTGCGATCTATGCCACCCACGCTTGGGAGTCCGGCTGGGGTTATGTCTGGGGGACATACGGCAATGTCCTCACCGACTCGCTCTTCGCATACAAGCTGGAGCAGTATCCGGACGGCGTGGGTACCTACGCAGATTTCATCCGGGCTAACTGGCTGGGCGGCCGGACAACAGACTGTGTAGGGCTGATCAAAGGCTATGGCTGGCTCGACCCAGATACATTGACCATCGGATATGCTACCAATGGTATGCCTGACCTGGGCGCCAACCAGATGTACTATTCCGCATCGGTGTCCGGTCCCATTGAGACCATGCCGGACACCCCCGGCCTGGCGGTCTGGCATGACGGACACATTGGTGTGTATATCGGTGACGGTTATGTGATCGAGGCCATGAACACGAAAAAAGGAGTGGTGAAAACGAAGCTGGAGGGCCGGGGCTGGACGCACTGGCTGGAGATCGAATACATCAACTACGACTGAGAAAGGATGTGCCTATGAAACAAGTGAATCTGACCATCACCTTCGATGAGGAGAAGCTCTCGGCGCTCAAGCGCTACATGAGCAAGAAGGAGCTTGACCTGGACCGTGAGATGACGGACGCGCTGGTGAAGCTCTATGAGAAATATGTGCCCGCTCCGGTGCGTGAGTATATCGACGAGAGCGACGTGACCGCCGCTGCCCCCAGCAAGCCCCGCCGCAATTCGAGAATCACCACGCCGAAACCTGAAGCGGAGCCGGAGGTGGTTCAATGAACAGTAAGAAGGAGCTGAAAAAGCGGATCAGTGCGGATTATGAACGCCGCGTCAAACAGTGGATGGCTTCCGACCCTTCGCAGCTGATCGATGCTGCCGAGGAGATCACCGCGGCTCGGTTGATCCGGGACAATATTGAGGATGCCATCACTGAGGAGGATGCCAATTTCCTTCTGGAACTGGATGACCCTCTGGATGATTTGACAGCGCGCTGGATTGCTGAGAATGGGCTGGAGGCTTCCCATAGTGAGGAACTGCTCCGCTGCGTCTGGACGCTTCGGGAGGAGCAGACCAATACAGCAGTTCCATGCACGGTTCATGCCTTCCTGTCTACTCATCCGGGATCTGTCTTTTCTTTGATGACGCCCTGCGGGTTTGTACCCCTGACCGCTTCTCAGGCCGAAGGGCTTCTGAACGGCCAAGGGGCTGCCGCACATCCAGGAGTCTCCGGCATAGAGATGGCACTCTCCGCCGATGAAATCCTTAAGCAGACCATTCATAGTGCCAACTACGCCAACGGTGTGTGGCATCTTCTGACCGACTTTCCGGAGATGGAATACAGCGGTCCGGAGATGGGAGGTATGCAATGAGGAGCCGTGATATCACACTCTGGCTGGACGAGCGATGGTACGACGCTCTGAGCAAACACCTGAAGGGCGAAACGCTGGAGGAGCATCTGCAGAATACCATCGATGAGATGTGCCGCCAGCTTCCTGAGCAGGAGTATGACCGCATCAACGCTGAGATCCAGCAAGAGCAGCAGGACGATCAGAAAGCACGAGAAGCTGCCCGACGCTTTGCGGTGTTCCATGTCACGGAAGGCGGCAGCTCCACCTATCTCCTGGCTGAAGAACATCTGGAGTTCCTTCAAACTGCCCGACGCCTTCGCAGCTATATCCGCAAGGCAGACGGTGATACTCCCGCACACTTCACGGAAATGTTTCCTCGTGGAGAGAAGCTGTCCCGTGAGCAGTTCCAGAAATATGTGTCGGAGAGGCTGGACAACACCGGCAGAGTGGTCGGTGCATTCGATATTGATCTGGACAGTGGACACCTCGATGCGCTCAACATCATGGACGGCTGGAAGCGATTCCGCATCCAGGATGTCAGCAGCGCTGTCTACTTTGCCATGAAGAAAATCATCGCTACGCCGGATGATCGGTGGCGTACCTTCCTGGATCGTCTGCAAGGAAAGGAGATCACACACGAAACCGAGTCGCAGTATCTCACTGGCAGTCGGCCTCTCTGTGCAGAGGACATCTCCTTCGCCGAGGACATTGTTCAGCGTGACAACCTGCTGGAGTTCTACATGGAAGTATCGTTCAATGCGGACGAAGTGTTCGGGACCAATGTCTGCACCGCAGAGAATGATGACTGGCTGAACATCTACGCCAACTACGATTTGGAACGAGGCTGTGTCTGCGACACGCTGGAAGTGTTCCTGCAGTGCGGCGATGGCGATGAGCTGGACTTCAAATATCAGCTCAGCCCGGAGGAACAAGCTCTGTTCCTTCCCAAGATGAACACCTACTGTCAGGAGCATTGGGGGCAGAGTTTGGAGGAGTGTTGCGCGAACTACCAGGCAGAACAGAGTGAGGAGTATCCGGAGATGCAGATGTAGCGCCGTGTTGCCCCCTGTGAGCCGCTGTGTGCGGCTTTCAGGGGCTGGCCGAACGAGTACCCCGACCCAGAGAAGTATGCGGGATTTGGGCCGCTTTCCGAGGAAGCGGGAAGCCCACAAAAGTGAAGCAGGAGAAAGAGCCGGGGACAAGCCGCCCCCGGCTCTCCCACTTCTGCCCGCAGTGCGGGCAGTTTCAGGCTTTTTGCGCCGGGGACAATGGGGAGAGCGGAAATAGCTGTTGGACCCTATGATGCGGAAATCGCTTACTGTTGCAGGGGTTCTCAGCGGTGACACCAGGAAAAAAGGAGTGAATGACCTGATGACAGAAAACAGCAAGATCAAGAAGGGCTTCTGGCTCTCCGAGGATCTGGACGAAAAAATCGACATCTATCTGCGCCTTGATAACTGCTCCAGTCGGAGCGAGTTTGTTGAGCAGGCGCTCCGGTTTTACATCGGATATCTGAACACGAAGAACGCCGGCGCCTTTCTGCCCGAAGCACTCTCTGCCATGATGACCGGCACACTGGACTACTATGCAGGACGCATCGGCTCGATCCTGTTCAAGCAAGGTGTGGATCTCAATGTGCTGGGACAGATCATCGCCTACGACACCGATATCGACGAAGGCGAATACCAGCGTCTGCGCGGAAAAGCCATCCGGGATATGAAGCACACCAACGGACGCATCTCGTTCAAGGATGCACTGGACTTCCAGAAGTCGGTGTAACTCATGGTAAAGCTCGTACAAAAAAGCGGCTACATTCAATCAGCCAAAGCCGGCGGGTACATGAAGTACATCGCTACCCGTGAGGGCGTGGAGATGCTGACCGGCAACGGTCCTATTACCAATAGCCAGCAGGAGCTGATCCAAAAGCTGCTCCATGACTTCCCTGATGCTGCGGAGCTGTTCGAGTACGAGGACTACCGCAAGACCCCGACCCTGGGAACTGCCTCTGCATTTATCACCATGGCGCTGGATGCAAATCTCCATGAGATGAACTCGGAGAGCGGATACTTGTCCTACATTGCCACCCGTCCTCGTGTGGAGCGTCACGGCGCACATGGTCTGTTCAGTTCTGCAACAGCAGTCGACCTTGATGCGGCTATGGCTGAACTGGAGGCCCACGAAGGGAATGTGTGGACCATCATCTACTCCCTGCGCCGTGAAGATGCTGCCCGTCTGGAATATGACAATGCAGACGCATGGCGCACCCTGCTCATGATGCACTCACAGGATCTGGCCAAGGCTATGAAAATATCTGCGGATCACTTCCGCTGGTATGCAGCCTTCCACAATGAGGGGCATCACCCGCACATCCACATGATGGTCTGGTCAGATGATCCGAAGGAAGGCTTTCTGACCAAAGACGGCATTGCGGCCATGCGCTCCAAACTGACCAACACGATCTTCCGGGATGAGATGACTCAGATCTATGAACGGAAGGATGTTGCCTACAAAGAACTGGTCGAAACAGCCCAGGACACCATGCGGGAGCTGATCCGCAAGATGAACCATCAGCTCTGCGACAACCCTGTCATTGAGGAACAGATGAGTCAACTGATTCAGGCACTGGAAACCACCACCGGGAAAAAGCAATACGGCTACCTGAAGAAGCCGCTGAAAGCACTGGTGGATGGCATCGTGGATGAGTTGGCCCGGCAGCCGGAAGTGGCACAGTGCTATGAAACCTGGAATCAGATCCGGGATGAGCTGAACGAGTGCTACGGCAGCCGCACACCGCGAGAGCATCTCCCGCTCTCTCAGCAAAAGGAGTTTCGCAGGATCAAAAACGATATCATTCGGGAGGCCGAGAGCATCCGTCTCGGCCTCCCCACTTTTGAAGATGAAGCGATAGACGACGAACCTGAGCCGGAGCAACGATCATCACATGAGGAGCAGAGTTCCAACCGCATATATGAACAGGCTCGCCGGTATCGCGCCGCCAAAGAGGTTCTGCAGAATGTCTATGCTCTGGATGAAGAACACGCAGAAGCGGTTCGGGAGTTGGAGCAGCTCTGGGCAGAGGGATATACGGTGGCAGCCTACCAGCTGGGTAAGTTCTATCGGGATGACCTCGCCACTCTGCGTGATCACGAAAAAGCAGAGAAGTGGTTTCGCCTATCCGCAGAGTCCGGGAACATTTTCTCAGAATACGCCCTTGGAAAATTACTGCTTTCCCAGCAGCGGACAGAGGAGGCAGTGCGCTGGCTGGACAAGGCTGCGGAGCATGGGAACCAGTTTGCTCAATACCGCATGGGGAAGCTCTACCTCACTGGCGGATCTGTGCCCAGGAATGTGGCAAAGGCTGTGGAGCATCTGACTTCTGCCGCCAAACAGGGAAACCAGTTCGCACAGTATACACTGGGCAAACTGTACCTCCTGGGCCGGGATGTGAAGCAGGATCGGGAGCAGGCCAGAGAGTGGTTTACCCGCTCCGCTGCCCAGGGTAACCAGTATGCTCAATTCTTCCTGGACCGCATCGACCAGTTCCGTGACCCTTCCGTGATGCTGGCAGCGACCAAACTGCTCCACCACATGGGCAGGATCTTCCGGAACAATTCTGTTCCTCCCCATAACCCGGCCGGAATCCGTATTGATTCCAAACGGCGCAGGCGATTGATGGAGAAACGCATGGCCATGGGCCATAAGGCTGACGACCACGAGGAACAGCTGTCGTATCAGCAGACCATGTAACAGGAGGAATCTATGTCGACTTATATTCACTTTACAGAAGAAGAAAAGCAGCGAGCCGCCTCCGTTGATTTGGAGGAGTTCCTGCGCTGCCATGGTGAAAAGCTTCTTGCCTCCGGCAGAGAGAAACGGCTGGCCAGGGATCACAGCGTCACTGTCCGCGGCAACGAGTGGTACGACCACGCCGAAGAACGGGGTGGTCATGCAGTCAGCTTTGTGCGGCGCTTCTACAACCTCAGCTACCCCGAAGCGGTGACCATGCTGTTGGGGGGCGAAGCGGGTACCATCTACCCATCCGCTGCTGAGCGGGTGGAGGAGCCGCCCAAGCCTTTTGTTCTGCCGCCGATCCATTCCGATAATCTTTGTCCTTTGTGTTCCGCTAAAAAGAAACAGCAATTCCCTTATGATCAGAGAGAAGTTTATTCTCATTCCATTCTTCAATCGTCAGCTTTACGAAGGAAGCAAAACGGCGGGAGATGGCAATATGGTCAATGCACTCGGCCTGTTCACCCGTCAAAAGGGACAGTTCGACCTCCTGAAATAAATTCTGCAAATCGTTTCTTCCGGCTCGCGTGAAGTAGTAGTTATCGAAGAAGGAACAGTTAAAATCACCGCACACGCAGATACCGTCACCTTTCTTACTCAAACGGCGTATGTCATCACTCTGGTGATGAAGTTCCTCCATGAAGGAAGGGTGACGGTTGCCCAGTATTCCTATGATTGTTCCATATACCAGCAGATTTCCAGCTTCCGTTTTTAGCTCAGCGCAAAGGGCAGTATGCGGATCATAGGTCTGATGCAGCTGAACAACGGGATAGTTGGTGTAGAGCGAAACACGATTTTCTGTAACGGCATAAGGGATGGCCTTATCTTCTATCAAAGAAGTGGTCTCATGGCAGAAGGTATACTTGGGGTGCAGCCGCTTGTCGGTCTCGGTCAGTACCAGGATGTCAGCCTTAATGCTATTGCACAAACCCTGAATCTGGTCAAGCTGCTTTTTGTGCTTGAGTCGCTCCACATTCCATGTGGCGATTTTCATGCCTTGTGACCTCCAATCTGCTGGTTCCGATCTTTGGCTGTTGTACCTTCTTCCAAGTTCATCCCCCGGAGAATCGCATTCTTACCAAACTTTTTCTTGATGTTCAGCATGGCCGTCTGCATTTTCTGCTCGCGTTCTAATTCCTGCTGCTCCTGTTCCTGCTGCGCCTCCTGAGCGGCATAGTCAGCGAAAAGGTCAAGTTGTTCAAATCCGCCGTTCTTTTTTGGTGCGGACTCTTTCGGGAGGACATGGTTTGCCACAACATTCAGTCTTCGGATGAGAAGACCTTGGTCTACGATGCGGTCAAACAGCTCCGCTGCGCCGGACATGATCTTTTTGGTGGAGGCCGTGTATCCATCCAGATTGATTGTGCCGTGGGCGTGTTTGGGAATCTGCCTCCCGTAATGATCCTTCACAATCGCGCCGTGATACTTTGCTTTTCTTGCAGGGTCGGTGAGATTTTCAATGTCATAGCCCACCGTCACCACAAGCTGATCGGTGACAAGCCCTTTGTCCACCAAATCCAGAGAAAGCATATCTGCCATCTCTCGCAGGACGAGCCGCGCCTTTTCTGCATCGTAGGGGCAGTGAAGCACCTGTCCCGATCCCAAGCTGTTAGAGGTTGGCTTGTATGCCTTAATTGCCTCGATGGTAGTTGGCTCCCAGCCCCACGCATGGTCGATCAGTAATTCTGCATTCTTTCCGAAGAGATGATACAGCAAATCCTCATTGCGCTCGGAGCATCGTGCAACATCGCCCATCGTGAACATCCCGTGCTCTTCCAGCTTCTTTGCGTAGCCACGGCCTACTCGCCAGAAGTCGGTGAGGGGCTGGTGTGACCACATGGTCTGCCGGTAGGTCATTTCGTCCAGCTGGGCGATGCGTACCCCATTTTTATCCGCCGGAATATGCTTTGCCACAATATCCATCGCCACCTTGCAGAGATAGAGGTTTGTTCCGATCCCCGCCGTGGCCGTGATGCCGGTGGTTGCGATGACATCCAGAATCATCTTCATGGCGAGGTCATGGGCAGACAGCTTGTAGGTAGAAAGGTAATCGGTCACATCCATAAATACTTCGTCGATGGAATATACCACGATGTCCTCCGGGGCGATATATTTCAGGTAGACCTCGTAAATCTTCGTGCTGTATTCCATGTAGTAGGCCATCCGGGGCGGAGCGATGATGAAGTCGATCTCCAGATTCGGGTTTTCTTGCAGCTCAGAGAAGAAGCAGGATTTGCCTTCCAGCACTCTGCCCGGAGCATCATGCCGCCGTCCGGCGTTGGCTTCCTTGACTCGCTGCCTGACCTCAAAGAGCCGCCCTCGGCCTGAAATGCCGTAGCTTTTGAGACTTGGAGTGACGGCAAGGCAGATGGTCTTGTCAGTGCGGCTTTCGTCTGCTACAACGAGGTTGGTGTCCATCGGGTCAAGGCCGCGCTCCCGGCATTCCACCGAAGCATAGAAACTCTTGAGATCGATTGCAATGTAGGTGCGGTCTTTCATGCTTCGGTGAGCCTCCTTTCAGTCCTTCAAATGAGAAGTTCTCACTCCGATATATGTTTAATCTTCTGTAAATTCCCGCTACATAGCGCATCCATGTTTCTGAATATTTTATCTGCGTCCCAATCCCACCATTTGAGGTTTAGCAGATATGCGGTCAAATCATCATCAAACCGCTTGCGAATCAGTTTGCACGGGTTTCCGCCAGCAATGCTATATGGCGGAATGTCTTTTGTGACAACAGAGTTAGCTGCTATGATCGAACCGTCCCCAATATGAACACCCGGCATGACAGTCACATTCTGTCCGATCCAAACATCATTTCCCACAACGGTGTCGCCCTTTAACGGCAGATCTTCAAGGCTGGGAGTAAACTGCTCCCAGCCACTGCCCATGATGTTAAATGGGTAGGTCGTTACGCTGTTCATTCTGTGATTGGCGCCATTCATGACGAATTCAATACCCTTTGCTATCGCACAAAACTTTCCAATAATCAATTTATCTCCAAGAAATTCATAATGGTGCGTGACGTGATCTTCAAATTTTTCCGCACCATTTATATCGTCGTAATAACTGTATTCACCCACGATAATATTCGGCCTGGTAATTACATTCTTAATATATACCACTTGCTTGATTGCTTCGTTCGGGTATACAGCGTTGGGATTCGGTCCCATATGATTCCCCCTCCAAATTCAGATTTTTGTTTTAATGATACACCGGGCAAGCTTCAGTCAAGGGCAAACAGCGCCGCATGGATCTCAAACCGTTGTAGTTACCACGGCTAATAAAGGACTCAACAAGGATGTCGAATTTATTGCTAAGCGACCGTACGACGCCTTGATGACTATACTTTATTCAAATTGGATATCGTTCTCATTGCACCATCGTTCGGCAAGCTCCCGGTAGGCGTTTGCCTGATAGTCGTACCACAACTGTTCCACGCCTTGAAAGCGGATCGTTTGCTTGAAACGCCGGAACGCACCCTTGCCGCGTATTGCCCCAGCCAGCTCGCTTTTGATCCTGCCCGCTGGGAGGTCGTCCACAAAGGAGTCCATGATGCTGTATTCGTGGATTTCATATTTTGTCGGGAATCGGAGAAACCGCTCCGGTTCCTTCTCGATCAGTTCGGCAAGATCCTCATCTGTCTCACCGGTAATCCATACATCAGGCAGATAAACCGTTTCGTTGGTTTTCGTATCATAGAGCATCGTGTAGGCATCGCTGGCCTGTTCGATTGCGTCTATGACCGTTTGCAGCTTGATCTTCATGCGCATCACCGTCCGCAGCACTTTTTGTATTTCTTCCCGCTTCCGCAGGGGCAGGGATCGTTCCGGCCAACCTTTTTCGGTTTTGTTCCGTTCTGAATTTCTGCGATTTCTTTCAGGAAATTCATCCGCAGTTCTTCGCTGGGCATCTCCATTGCCAGAATCCCTTGCCGAAGCTCGTCTGGATTCATGGTTCCGTCCGCAATGGCCTGACGGATGTTCGGGCCAAAGGAAATAGACTTGGGAATGCGTTCTTCCGGGGGATACATTGCGGTCAATTCGTCGGGCGTATGACCACGGTTATATTGCATCCGCACATGGTTGTGAAACGGCGTATACACCTCTGCAAAATCGCCTATATCCACTTTGCGGCGAAACTTCACACCGATCTCATCCAACCGGTTCATCACATCCTCAAATCCGGCGTTCATGCAATGGAGACCATAATAGATGTCGATGAACACCGCTTCCAGCTTGTCCTCCGGCACAGTGGTTTTAGTCAGGAGGAAGTTTCGGAATGCCTCTGCTTCCGGGGTATTCTCCCAGTGGAAGGGATTGTCGTAAGCAAGGAACTCCTTCTTGTCCGGCACATAGTAGGGCTTTCCCTGATGGCCTCGTAAGATCTCATGATATGGTTCAAGGTCCTCGCCGATTAGCTGCACATCTATGACCTCGTACTCCATCAACTCGGTTTCAGGACCGTCGTAATAGAGTTCAGATTTACCGAGGATGTAGTAGTCCTCGCACTCATGCCTTGCGATTTCGGCAAAGGCAAGAAATTCTTCCTTCGTCACCAGCGATTTGTTCTGCGATGTGATGATCCCATAGAGCTTGCTGAGCGGGATAATGCCGTACAGATTGGCGGCGGCATTCAAATACTTTCGCAGAAGCCGCGAGGCGGTATCCTTCAACGGGATCTCCCGATAGAGCGCATTTAATTTTCTGCGCCCGTATTCCTCTGGGATCGGGATATAATACGGTTCCTCTCTGCTCATTCCGCTTCCTCCACAATGCCAAAATCAATCAGAATATTTTTATCTCCGTAGGTGGGATAGACGATGCCGGTCATCTCATACGCATATCGCTTGACCTTCCGGAAATCCTTTGTCCGCTCCGGGGAAAATGCTGCGGTTTCATACTTTTCGTATTCCGGCAGACCGGCAAGGTCATCCGCAGCCGCCTTGATCAGTGCATCTGTAACATCATAGATATCTTTCCCGTACTCTACGGCCAACAGCTCGTGTTTCTTTACATCCTGATCCAGATTCCCGAAGGAACGATACAGCAAGTATTTCATCGTAATTTTTTCTCCTTTTCCATGATGTCATCTTGTTCGATGCTTCGATTCTCTCAGGAGCCTTTGCGCTGATCCATCCTACAAATTTATCACAGTTCATTTCAAGAAACTGCTTCGGTGCTCCTGTTCGCGGAATCGGTGTCCCTGCATATTCAGCTCCGAAACCTTGAGCGCCACCAAGTTTATATCTGAACACATGATGCGCGCAATCTGGCCGACATCATAGCCGCCGTAGATGTATTCCAGAATCTCATCGTCAGGAAGAGCGATCTGTGCGGCAAACATATTTGCCTCGTATTCCATCCGCTGATTCCGCATGTCAAAAATATTGAATTCCTGCAAGCCGCCAACCTGGATCGCCTCTCTGCGGTGGAGACAGTCATGCCCGATCTCATGGAGCAGAACAATATCGTGCATCACTGGGTCGAGGTGTTTGTTGATGAAAATATAACGGTTGCGTTCAATAACCATGTACGCGCCTTTTTGTCGGGAGAAATCACGAGGCATAACGATCAGCCCCAACTCCCGTGCAATTCGGTCGGCATTTCTTGTGCCGCATTGACGCAAAACACGATTGGCTTTTTGAATGGCCTCCTCAGCTCGAATCAGCATAGCGGTATCACCCCTTTCGGGCAGAATGGTATAATTTCACATTTTCAGTATAACGGATGCGAAGTCCAATATAAGGGACTTAGTTCTCTTCATTCTGCTTTCGATACTTTTTCGGGGTGTACTTTTTGTTGCGCTTTTTCGCATCAATGTAGGCTTCCTGAATCGCGAGCATCAGCTCATCCATGTCTTCTTCGGCCATCTCACCGCCAGAAAAGGCGCCCCGTATCTCTTTCAACAGTCGCTCGGCGCCCTTCTTACCACGATAGCCATATTCCTGCCCCGCCATCGCAATGAAGTCATCGCCCTCGTTGTGCAGATAGTCTGCATCACACCCGAGAATCTGGGCGAGAACGCTATACACCTCACGGTTCTGGGGGTATGTGGTGCCTTTTTCATAGTTGGTGATCGTCCTGAGACCTACTCCCGCCAGCTTTGCAAGTTCCGCCTGAGTAAGCCCCTTTTCCTTGCGCATTGCGCAGAGCTTTTCTCCGAACCTCATAGCATATCCTCCTGCCTGTAAATATGTTAATATGCAATTCGTTTGCGCTATATGCACAAAACCGCTTGACACAAGCAAACAGTTTTCGTATAATGAGATTACGCAATCGCTTTACGCATTTATTGTATATCGGTTTGCGTGTCCCGTCAAGGGGCGTGGCCTTCATTTGTTCTGGAACTTCCAAGAGATGCCAGGCAATGAAAGCTTTGTCTGTGTTTTCCGTGATAGCAAGCAAGGAGTGAGGAAAATGAGTGTACCGTGCAGGAAAGCTTATGTCTCAGTCAATCTGGATGTAGATCAGGAGGGTGTGTTCTATCCCCGCTTCATCCGATGGGAAAACGGCTTGATTTTTCAGATCGACCAAATCTTGTATAAGTGCCGCGCCGCTTCTAAAAAGGTGGGGGGCGGCGGTATCCGTTACACGGTGCAGATCCGTGGCAGAGAGTCCTATCTGTTTCAGGAGGGCAGCAAGTGGTTTGTTGAAGCAAAGGAGATCTGACTATGATTTTGTCCCAGAAGAACATCGAAGAAATTGCCGCAGCCGTGACCAAGGATTTCAACGTGTTCTACTTCGGCTGCGACTCCGAAGAATCCCGGCGTATGGCACGGGGAACCCCGATTGACCAGTTCGCCAGGGAATATCTTGGAATGGCTGTGTCGTTTGCCCGACTTTCCTCAGACGGAAGCATATGCGGCCTGACCGCCTATGCGGACACCGAGTACATCACAGAAGAAATGGGCGAAAAACGAGCAATCCCGCTCAGGAAAAATCAGATTCTGTTGGATGTGAGCTTTATTCAGCCCGGACAAGTCCATAAACTCTGCGGCAAGAGGCGCTTTACTCTCGCCCATGAATGCGCCCATCAGATTTTATTCCAGATGGAAAGCGACGCTGTGCGGTCGGCCTGTACCAAGAAATACTCGGCGTGGACAGCGTATTCGCTCCGGGACTTGAAGACCCGCGAGGACTGGAATGAATGGCAGGCAAATGTCCTTGGGGCGGCAATTCTGATGCCGCAAAAAGAGATCGATCTGGCCATGTGGTACTTTGCCGCCGGCAGGAAATTCATCAACTACGAGGGGGTGTTTGCATACCGCGACAAGGTATCCTTGATGATGTTGTGCAAGCAGCTCGCCGTATCCAAGTCGGCTGCGGTGATCCGGTTACGGCAGCTCGGCTATATCGAGGATCGTCCGTACCGGGAATATATTGATCCGTTGGAGGTGTGGCCGTGAAAAAGAATATCCGCATCTCAGAACCGTCTGAGGAAATGATGGAAAAAATCCGAAAAGCGCGCCATGCCATTGCAAACCAGAAAACAAGGATGGTGAAATGCCCCTTCTGTGGGCACAATTCAATCGCCGTATTTGAAGACACCAGAGGTCATGTTCAGGCCAAGTGCAAGCTGTGTGGCCGCGAAACGGTCTTTGATGTTCTGAGTATGAGACGGTTTTTCCTCCACCTCAACCGGAGGTAGAGATCAACAAATAAATATTTTGATAGCTGTGCTGTGGAGCCGCTGATTGGTGAGTCTTCCTAATACCGCATGATCAGATGTTTCCGAAATGGAAACACCTGATTTATCGGTATGGGACGACAAGCTCACCGTCATGCGGCTCTTTTTTAGTCTCGTCCTTCCGCTGCTCTCCGCCAGCGGAAAGGACGAGCTATGAAAATCCCGAAAACCCCGAAAGAATTTGACTACGATCTCTGGACTACGGAGGACGGAAAGTGCATGGTGCGGATCAAGGCCACCGGAGAAGCGGTAGAGGTTGATCGCACGGTGATGCAAGTGCTTCGTTCGGAGGAAAAGCGGCTCCGGCGGGCCTTATCCTCAGAGAGTGAGCCGTGTGGAACGGGAAAGACTGCGCCTACACCCCTCTCTCTGGATGCACTTCCAGAAGATGTGGCGGATTCCTGCTGGTTGGCAGACGCCCGTGACTACACGGAGGAGATCACCACGAAACTTCTGGAGAGGAAACTGCGGGAAAGTCTGACCTCCACCCAATATGGCATTTATCAGGCATGCATCCTGAATGGGGTCAGCTACAAGGCATATGCGGATCAAATGGGGGTCAGTTACCAGAGTGTCCAGAATGCGATTCGCCTCATTCAGAAAAAAGCAAAAAATATTTTCGGGTGATAGTTGTGGTTCTCCTGGAAAATGTCCGTTGTAAAGTGAAGGGGTCCTTTGGGCACCTTCGTTGAACCTTTTCAACCGAATATCCGGCAGCTAAATAACATCAGCGGTTGAGCGAGCGATACGGACGGTGCGCGATGACCACCTGTAGGAGAGGAAAGGGCGAAAGCCTTCTTCCGCTTCTATCAATGACGGCCAATAAGGTGCCCAGCGGGTCCACCGATCCAAAAGCAGGCGTGGCAGCCTGTTTCGCCAAGACC
Organism: Clostridiales bacterium; assembly: GCA_022785125.1. GTDB lineage: Bacteria > Bacillota > Clostridia > Oscillospirales > Oscillospiraceae > Flavonifractor > Flavonifractor porci. The sequence goes on along the minus strand of JALFRA010000005.1, from coordinate 749 downwards.
TCATCCGCCTACAATGGTACCCCTGCCCAGCCACAGTCTCAAGCAATGGGGGCAGCTCGGAGAGATCCTCGGAGGGGTTCGATTCCCGGAGTGCGGCGCCCGCCGCAGTTTAGCTGACCGCCCTGGCCTGGGGAAGTAGTGTCGAATACAGGCAAGGCTAAGACAAAAAAGTCTTGATATCAGAAGCAATGGGGGTCACCCACCATGTAACGAAGCAAGCAAATGCTTTCGCAACCAAACTGGGTGACCCCTATTTTTGTGGTATCAATGCATATTCATTTTAGGAGGGATCACACCATGATTACTGTGTCACAAACCAAGAGTGCAAACTACCTGCTTATTGTGGCCGTACTGAAGTCAATGCGGGAAGATGGTGTGATTACGCTGGCCGAATATGAGCGGGCAAAACGCTACTACCAGAAGCTCACCGGCTCCGATCTCGTCATCGCAGATTAAATGTTCAGAAGGAACCGTCTAAATTGATGTATTTTGGGCATCAGGTCTTGTCGCTTGTGTAGAAATTTACTTCTCTGCGTTCTTTCAATAGACTTTGCCTTGCCGTTGACTATAATGTTGCTTGAACCGGAAAAGTGGATGGTACCAAAATGTGACATTAAGGTCAAAAGGGGGTGTGACACAATACTTCAGGTTTGATATAATGTAGATAAAAACAGGGTGGTGGCGGAAGATGTCATACAGGGCCAACGGAAGCCAGCAGTTGTCCATATTCGACCGCAGTCTCCGGCTCA
>JALFRA010000040.1 GCA_022785125.1 Clostridiales bacterium | reverse complement strand
TCCCACCGTTGGCGACTATGTCATGGTGACGGTGGAGGGGGAGCTGGCAGTCATCCATCGAGTGCTGCGGAGAAAGAGTCTCTTTGTCCGGAGAGCGGTCGGCGTGTCCGGTCAGGCTCAGCCTGTGGCGTCCAATGTGGATGTGGTCTTTTTGTGCATGTCCCTCAACCAGAATTTCAGCCTGAACCGCATGGAGCGGTATCTATCCATTGCGTGGGACAGTGGGGCAACGCCGGTCATTGTATTGACCAAGGCGGATTTGTGTGAGGACCTTGCACAGGCGGTTTCTCAGGTGGAGGCCATCTCCTGTTTTTCGGATATTCTGACGCTGTCTATGTTTGATGAGGATATCCGCGACAAATTTGCGCCCTATTTTGCCAAGGGGCAAACCTGCGCGTTTATCGGCTCCTCCGGTGTGGGAAAATCCACCCTGATCAACTGCCTGCTGGGCGCACAAGCCATTTCCACTCAGGTGATTGGCAAGGGCGACAAAGGTCGGCACACCACCACCGGGCGGGAAATGTTCCCCTGCCCGTTGGGCGGCGTGGTGATCGACACTCCTGGTATGCGGGAGATGGGGGCTGAGAGCGCGGACCTCTCCCAGACCTTTGGGGAGATCGAGGACTTGGCCCAACATTGCCGGTTCCGGGACTGCACCCATACCAATGAACCAGGGTGTGCTGTCCTGGCAGCGGTAGAACAGGGACGGTTGGATCAGAGACGGCTGGACAGCTATCGCAAACTGGAGCATGAGAGCAGTTATGACGGACTGAGTAGCAGGGAAGTTGAGGTCAAAAAGGCGGAGCGTATGTTTAAGGAAGTGGGCGGCATAAAGCAGGCCCGGCGGTATGCAAAAGAACAGAACCAGAGGAAAGGAAGGAGATGAGCATATGAAACTGGATAGCTGCTTTTTACAAGAAAATATGATGGGACCAAACGCATGGCGGATCGCAGAAGAGCTCACCAAGAATTTGCCCTTGCGGCCTGGGATGCGCGTACTGGATCTGGGATGCGGCCGAGGGCTGACAACGGTGTTTCTTGCCCAGACCTTCGGTGTGGAGGTGTTTGCGGTCGATCTTTGGACCTCGGCTACAGAAAATTTGGTCCGCTTCCAGCAGGCTGGTGTGTCTCATCTGACTGCTCCTCTGCAGTTTGATGCACTGCAGCTTCCGTTTGCGGAAGAATTTTTTGATGCGGTGGTCAGTGTGGATGCATACCACTACTTTGGGAATAACGATGTATACTTCAAAGATGTACTGAAACCTGTTTTGAAACCGGGCGGAATCGTGGCCATCGCATTTCCTGGGATGAAGTATGAAGTGCAGGAAAAATTACCGGAGGAGATGAAACCTTTCTGGGAGCCTGAGGCACTGGAAATGTGGCACTCCATCAACTGGTGGAGGCCAAAGTTTGAACCATATCTCCATTCATTTCAAATCTCAGAGATGGATTGTTTTGACCAAGCATGGCAGGACTGGCTTTCTTGTGACAACCCATATGCAGTGGAGGATCGAGAGATGATGAAAACAGATCATGGGCGGTTCATGAATTTGATTAAACTTGCCGGGACGGTCAAATAATTAATTTCATGACGAAGGGATTCTGGTGACCAGTTTGTTGTTTCTGGATTAAAACGCGACTCAGGATCTGGGGCGCTGTAAACAAAAAAGACGGGCACTCCCGAAAGGGGGTGCCCGTCAAGTGGTCAAAACAGAAATCCATCTGTGGTATTTCTGTGGTCAAATGAGAAATCGCCGCAGTTTTTACTGCGGCGATTTCCAGTTTTGGTGGACCTAATCGGGATCGAACCGACGACCTTACGGATGCGAACCGTACGCTCTCCCAGCTGAGCTATAGGCCCATATTGACCATTTTTCAATCAAAAAAGTTATGAAAAACGGATTTTTGAGATATTCAATTTTGAGGGGCAAGTCCGGAAAATTGGACTGCTGAATTGGAAGGGAACCTAAGCCGTGGGATGTGGTTTCATATGGATGCGAACCGTACGCTCTCCCAGACTGAGCTACGGGCCCAAATCAATAGTTCTAAAAGCGGAACAGAAGAATAAAGCAATATGAAATTATAGATGTGGCAGTAAACCGAACCCTTTGCGCTCCCAGCTGAGCTATGGGCCCATATTATAAGGTACATTCACTCAACACTCCAGTATTATAGCATAATTCAACTGGATGTAAAGAGGTTTTTGAAAAAAACTAAAAAGTTGAAAATGCTACTAATAAGAGTAACAAAGGGTAATTCCCTTGTTGCTCTTATTTTTTTGCGGAAAGACGGAGGTGAAAGGAACATGAACAACAAATATTTGGGGCCTGCGGAGCGGCGACTGATCGCAGAGAAGTGGGCCGCCTATGCGTCAGTGCGTGAGATTGCGGATCTGGTAGGCGTGGCACCAAAGACCATTTATCAGGAACTGCGGCGCGGCGAAAACGGAAAGCTGGACGAAAACAGCCGCCAAGCGTATGACCCGGATCTGGCCCAGCGTCGTTTCCAGGAAAGCCTCCGACGGCGCGGCAAGCCCCTGAACAGAACGCGGGCGGCCAATGAATGAGTGACCCAACCGCCATGGAGGCGGATAAAACAAAGGAGGAAATGACAATGGCAACCATCATCAAGCAGACGAAAGAGGAAATCAACTGGACGGAGATCGCCGGGGCCAGAGAACTGGGCGCACTGGACAAGCTGCTGGCGGAGCGGGATGTGATCCGCTTCAACCTGCGGAGCGGGTCAGAGGTTGCCATCATGGTGGAAAAGGTAGAACCGAGCCGGGCATGGATGGGATTTGTGGACGGCGTGGCAGAGCGGCCCATGTATAACCGCCTGGCGCGTCCTGTGTCATGGAAAGAGAGCGACGCCCGGAAATGGTGCAACACCGATCTGATCCAGGATCTCCCGGAGGATCTGGTGTCCATCATCACCCCCCGCACCATCCGCCAGACCATCAAGGGCGAGGAGCTGGTGACCACGGATCTGCTGTGGCTGCACAGCGTAACGGAGTTTTTTGGGCGAAAGCCCTGGGCAGATGGGGACGATCCAACGGAGGAGCAACTGCCGGTCTACAAGACCGAGCGGGACCGCGTGAAGATGTGGAACGGGGAAACCTGGCCGCACCACACCCGTTCCGCCCATGCGGGCGACGGCGCCACTTTCTGCCTTGTCAACACGGACGGCGCGCCCACCGCCACCATCGCGGACCTTTCCTGGGCGCTTGCCCCCGGCTTTTGGATCTAATCGGCGGAGCGTATCAACGGAAATCCAGCCCCGCAAGGGGCGGAGAAAGGAACCGGACATGGCAGAGAAAAAGGTAATCAAAGGGCGCGGGATTGCCAGGAAGCTCATAGAGGAGCAGAACGAGAAAATGAGGCGCTTATTGATCAAATTGGAGGCGGAGGAAGCCAAGAGGGCGGCGGCGGACGCCGAAAGGGAGCAAAAAGAAATCCGGGCCGCCGTGGAAGAGGCCAAGGAGTTCCGGGGCAACCTGGAGCGGGCGGGAATTTCATACACCACACTGCTGCACCTTGTAGAATTGCAAGAAAGCGTGAGCGACCTGGCCCATAATATGCTCCTGGGATATGAACAAGGGGAGGGCTGGCCGGATGGGACCTGACGAAAAGGCATGGAGACAATAACGGCCTATGTGGATGGGGAACCAATAGCGGCGGAAGCCGCTATTGGCCCGGAAATCGCGATAGACCTGGAACAGATTGAAAAAGCAACAGCAGACATTCAAGCGGTATGGGAAAGTGTGTGCCGGGTGGCTGATATTGTGACGGAGGCTTTCGGAAAGTGGATCCGTTCAGTGGTAGCGCAGATTGAGGGAAAGCACGAACTGGAAACCGCCCTACGCTGGGCGTCATGCTATTACCGGCCAGCGTTCAACCGATACCGACACACCAAGAAAAAGAGGACCCGCAAGAAGTACGAAAAGAAGATCCTGGCCTGGTATCGGGAGGAGGTCCTGTAAATGTTGCGGCTGACGGCAAGCAAAACCAAGTTATACACACTTGTTCAGAAATATGTGGACAACCTCCCACCCATGCGGAGCGGGACACAGTTCACCAAGTACCCGCGCACCCCGGACTATGCCCTGGACTGGATCACCCCGAAATGGGACAAGGCCCACGCCTTTTTCTCCACCTGCATGGGGCGCCCTCTCCTCTCCATCGAAATCAAGGACGGGGGAACCGGGAAAACGGTGAGCCGGGAGGTCTACAACCTGGACCTGCAGGATCTCCGAGATCGCGGAATGGTAGAGGAATTTGTGACGGCTGCGGAGCGCCGGAGGCTGGAAAGGGGTGGCGACAATGGCGGACTTTCTCCCACTACCTGATCGGCAATACACCGTGATTTATGCGGATCCCCCGTGGGAGTACAGACAGCACGGAACCACGGACAAAAGCCGGGGGAACGCGGCCAAGCATTACCCCACAATGTCCACCGAGGATATATGCAAATTGCCGGTGCAGAAAATTTGCGGGGGGGGGCAGCTTGTTTCATGTGGGCAACTTTCCCAAACATTACCGAGGCCGTCAAGGTTCTGGAGGCGTGGGGGTTCACTTACAAAACCGCGGCTTTCGTGTGGATCAAGAAGAACCGCAAGAACGGCGGAAACTTTTGGGGCATGGGCGCATATACCCGCGCAAATGCGGAGGTTTGCCTGCTGGGCGTTTCCCCTGGATTCCGCGCAAAGGATCGGATCCGTAGTCACCGGGTCCACCAAGTTATTGAGGCACCTTTTGAGGGACACAGCAAAAAGCCGGACGAAACACGCCGGCGGATTGTGGAACTGCTGGGGGACGTGCCCCGGCTGGAAATGTTTGCGCGGGACCGTGCCCCAGGCTGGGACGCCTGGGGAAATGAGGCCCCGCCGGAAGAATAGGAGGACGCTATGCCATACATTCAACGGACTATAAAGGCCGGGCGCACAAAGAAACATTCCACCCGCCTGCAGGTGGGCATGGAGGTAGTCAGAACGCCGCAGACGATTTACGGAACGGACGACGATGGGAAAAACATTCACCGCCCTATGCGGGGAACCGTCGAGTACATCCACCCGCGTGGGAATTTCCATACCGTGGCCTTTGAAGTGCGCGGGAAGATCATCAAAGAAAGTTTTCAGGGGGTAGCAGTATGAACCAGAGAGCAAAAGCGGAGTTTATGAAGACCTGGACCGAGCGGGTCCGGCGGGACTATGCGGACACCATGCTGGAGTGGCTGGAGCGCGAAACGGACTTTTTCGAGGCCCCGGCCTCCACCAAGCACCACGGGGCGCACCCCGGTGGCCTGGTGGAACACTCCTTGAACGTGTACCGCCGCCTACGGAATATCGTTTGCATGGAAACCTATGGGGAAATCACTTCCGTCCTGCTGGCGGAGGACGTGGAGGAAACGGTGGCGATCCTGGGACTGCTGCACGACGTTTGCAAGGTGGGCGTGTATCACGTCGAAACCAAGCGGCGGAAGAACCAGACCACCGGATTTTGGGAGGACTACCAGGTGTATGTGTTCCGGGATCCCCTCCCCCTGGGGCACGGAGAAAAGAGCCTGTACCTGATCCAGCGGCACATGGACCTGGAACCGGAGGAGGCTATGGCCATTCGCTGGCACATGGGAGCCTATGACAGCGCGGTAAAGGGCGGCGCCCGCGACATGGGCACGGCCATGGAAATGTCGCCGTGGGTGTGGCGCCTCCAGGAGGCGGATATGTGTGCCACGTTTGTGGATGAACGGGAGGAACCGGAGGAATGAAAAAGAACCTTTGCAAGCCGTGCGCGGTGGCAACCGCCGCCCGGCGGGATCGTGAGGTCCAGCAGTTGCCGGGCCGGTGCGAAAAGATCACCTGTGACAAGTGCGGGCGGCGGCGGTTTGGCCTGCCTTATGAGGTCAAGCGGAAATTTTTCACGGGAGGAGGCGCCAAAAAGTGAGCCAGAGAAAAGCAAAAGAATACCGCCAGGCCATGGAGCAATACCACGGCGTGGTGGAGGACGTGGACGACCTGAAACGCCGGATCGGGGCCATGGAGGCCAGACACAACCGAGAGGACCAACTGGCCGCCTACCAGCGCCGCAAGGCGCGGCGGGAGTGGGAGGAGTTCCAGGCCCAGCAGGCGGAGCGAGAGGAACGGCAAAAGCGCCGGCGGCAGGAAGAACGCCGCCGCCAGATTGCCCGGCAGCGGATCGCCGTGCTGGCCCTGGCCATCCTGGCCGTGATCGTTATGCTGGCCATGGCCATCAAGGCCACATCCGACGCCAAGGCGGTGGAGTACACCCCCACGGCCACGCCGGTGGTGGATATTCAGCCGGAAACGGTGGCTGTTCTCTCGAACCTGTGGGACGGCGAGGGCGAGGGCGAGGACCCCATGGAGGCGGAGAAAATAGAGGCGGCCCTGTTGGCCCAGGGATACCTTTCTGACGCGGTGCCCCTCCCCTACTACCTCCAGGACATTATGAGGACCGCCTGCCGAGAATACGGTTGCCCCTACCCCCTGGCCCTGGCTGTTGCGGAAGTGGAAAGCCATTTTGACATGGACGCCGTGGGCGCCGCCGGTGAGGTTGGGATCATGCAGTTAAATCCGGGGCCGGAAAATACATACTGGATCAACCTGGAGGCGGAAACAAACCAGGATCCGACCACACCGGCAGGAAACATTATCTGCGGGGTTTACCTGCTGGGGACACACCTGGCGAATTATCAGGACATGGAAAAGGCCATCATGGCCTATAACATGGGGAACGCCGGAGCGGAACAAGCGTGGGAAAACGGTATCACTTCCACAGAATATTCCTCCAATGTGCTGGCCGCCGTTGAGCGGTGGGAATGTACTGTGAACGCATGGGCCGGGGAATGAATACACCCGCGCCAAACTGGACCACCCACGCCTCCGCCGTGGCCCGCTCTAGGAATGAGCGGTGGAACGCGCCGGGGGCTGACAGGGTGGTCCACCCCAGCCGGGGCACCATAGTGGTGCCATGCGGATCTCCATATGCCGCCCTACTATGCGCGGCAGAGGTGTGGGGCTGCGACTGGCTGGACATTCGGGACGCAAAAGTGTGGCGGGCTGAACCTGGGGACCAGGTAGCCACCCGTCCCTACATTATATAAAAAGGAGGCCGAGCAAATGCTGATCAATGAAAACGGCCTTGTGCGGGCCATAAAGAACGCATACAAGGCCGGGGGCTACATCGTAAACAACCTGGGCGACACCATGGCCATTTACACCGACGCATGGTTCATTAAGTGCCACCGCGCCATACTCCCCCGCAAGGCGCTGGCCGTTATCGTGGAACACATGGGCATGATCCCGGAATTGGGTGCCCCGGTTTCTGTACTCAAAGGCGAGGACCCCCAGCAGGTCATGGAGGAGATCGCAAGGACCGATTTGGACGGCTGGTGTACCGGAGAACGTAGCGACGACGTGACCATGGTGCCTGTGATTATGCAGGGGTATCAGATTTTCCAGACTGCCGGCGGCGGCCCGTGCTGGGGCTGCCCCCTGGGGCTGCTGAACATGATCGAGCGGGACGTGGCGGAGCATGGAGGGGCGGACGTCGTGGACAACAACCGCCTGCTATGGACCGGGGACGGTGAGGCCGTCGCCATTTGCACCATCCGAAAGGCCACGTCAAGCTGGGCCAAAGAATGGGAACGGGTTGTGTGGACCGCCCTGGAGGGCGTAGACCTCCACAAAGAGGAGGTTTGACCATATGACTAACTTTGACCGGATCACCGCCTCCCCGGAGGCCCTGGGCGCGTTCCTGGCTTCCCTGCCGTGCCTAGGTGGACCATGGGACGACGCTTTCCACCGCCATTTCTGCGACCATTGCGAGGCGGAGAACTGCGACGGGGAAAACTGCCACCACCCAGCGGAACGGGATAACCCCCTGTGGTGGCTGAAACAGGAGGCCGTTTCGGCCCCGTGATTATGGCGCCCGGTGGGCGTGTGAAATAAAGGAGGACAACCCCATGCTGTATATCAGACACACCGTTGAGAACACCATTACCTGGCCGCAGCTGAAAGCGGCGGTGGAGGCCGGGACCGCCCCGGCGTTGATCAACCCCTTTAATGAGATTGACATTTTACTGGAGGACGGCGAACCTGTGACCCTGGTGGCCGGCGCCCACCTACCCCCGACGGTGGACAAACCTGCCGGCCTCCGCTTCATGTTCAAGGACTGCCTGGCGGAGCCGTACAGGATGAATGACGACTGGACCAACCGGGGCGGCTATCAGGCCAGCAAGGGCCGCCGGCACGTCCTGGAGGACATCTACCCCCGCCTGCCCGCTGACCTCCGCGCCGTGATCCGCCCCCGCAAGATCGTGGAGATTATCGGCGGAAAATCTATGGAATATGAGGATCCCCTGTGGCTGCCCTCTGAAACGGATATGTTTGGCCGCGGCTCGGAAAGTTGGCAGAACGGCGCGGCGGACGGCCCGGATGACTTCCAGCTACCGATCTTCACCACCGAGCGGGACCGCGTGAAACAGCGCCAGGGGTATGGCACCACGCCGTATTGGTGCCGTTCCCCGCATTCCAGCTACTCCAACTATTTCTGCCGTGTCTACACCGACGGCAGCGCCTACGGCAGCAACGCCTACTGGTCTTATGGCGTGGCCCCCGGCTTTGACCTCTAATCTCTATATATCCAGAAATATCCAGCCGCGCAAGCGGCAGAGAAGAACCAAAGTAAAAACAAAACCACCTGCGCCTGGTGCTGACAACACGGCGCAGGTGGCGATATAAGCGACGGGAAAACCGTCCGGGATACTTATATTATACCATCCTCCCGGACGGTGTGCAACACGAAAAACTGACGGGGCCGCGGCCCCGTATAGCGTCGGTAAGACGTATTAGTAGAGTGACCAGCAGACCAAAGGAGGAGTACACCGTGGCCTATGTCCATAGGCGGGTGAAAGCTGGCCGCACCGTCGAACACAGGAAAATGCAGTCTTTCCGTATCCACACCAAGGGGGTACAGAGGGGACCAAACCACGGGACCACATCCGAAAAGCAGGCCAAGATTAACGAGCGCGTGGCAGAGGAACGCCTGCGCTGGGATCTCAACGCCAATTTCGACTATCGGGATCTCCATGCCGTCCTCCACTACTACGTCAAGGACAGCACCTTTGAGGAGGTCCTGGAGGACAAGGCGGCTTTCCTCCGCAACCTGCGGAAACTGTGCCGGCAACGGGGGGTCAAATGCAAAACCGTGGTGGTGATAGAAACCAAGCGCATGACAAACCCCCATATACACGTTATCACCAACCGGATGGACCCGGAGATCATCACCGAGGCATGGGAGAACGTCCCCAGGGGCGGCGGCGGTATCAGCTTCAAGCCGCTGGACCGACGGGGAAACCACGCAAAACTGGCGTCCTACCTGGTCAAGGAAAGCCGCTCCACCATGGAGAAATACCGGGAACTGGGGAAACGTGGCAAGAGGTACACCAAAAGCCAGAACATGGTCAAGCCCGTGGTTACATATGAGCGGGTGGCCGCGTCGTCCTGGCGGAAAGAACCCAAGGCCAGCAAGGGGGCCGTGCTGTATATGTTCGACGACGGCGCCACCAGCAGAAGTGGGTGGCATGAAATCAGCGGATACCCGTATCAAGAATATTTCGAGATTTTCAACGAATAGGAGGGGCAAGCCTATGAAAGTTTACATAGCCGGGAAAATCGCTGGAGATCAGCGGTATAAAGTGAAGTTCAGGGAAGCGGCCAAGGCCCTGGAGGCTGCGGGCCATGTGGTCCTGAACCCGGCCACGTTGCCAGACGGCCTGACCGACGCGGACTATATGCGGATCTGCATGGCCATGGTGGACGTGTCGGACGTGGCCGTGTTCTTGCCGGACTACCGGGAAAGCCGGGGCGCCATGGTGGAATGGGCATATTGTCAGAGGATTGGAAAAGACTGCGCCCTGTACCTGGATATGACGGGAGGGAAAACACGGTGAAAGATTTTGCGGAGGCATACAAAGAGGCCCACGCCAAAGAGTGGGAATACATGGAGGCAAAGCGGGCCGGATGGGCGCAGCCGGGCAAAAGAACGCGAGAAAACCACGCGATCTTGATTCCGCGAAAGGAGGCCGTGGACATGGCGCGGGACCTTGCCACGGCGCTTTACGGGAAAGAGGTTTTCCTGATCCGGGCGCTGAACCTGCAGGGGTTCATGGTGCAACTGGCAACCGGAGAGCATGACGCCGTAACGTGCCCGGAGTGCAGCCGCGTTTTCCGCGCCGGGTGGATGAAAGGACGGTGCCCATATTGCGAGGCGGAACAGGCTGCCGCCAGGTATGTGGACGAAATGAGAAAGGCGGCGAAAAAATGACCGGGGCACAAATCAACATCCTGGAGGAGATCATTGTGGACAACTTTGCCGGCGGCGGTGGCGCCTCTACCGGGATCGAGTTGGCCACGGGCCGGGTGGTAGACATTGCCGTGAACCACGACCCTGACGCCATACTTATGCACCGCACGAACCACCCCCACACCACCCACTACCAGGCCAGCGTGTGGGATGTGGACCCCGTGGAGGTGTGCGGGGGCCGCCCCGTGGGGCTGGCCTGGTTCTCCCCCGACTGTAAGCATTTCAGCAAGGCCAAAGGCGGAAAGCCCGTAGACAAGAACATACGGGGGCTAGCCTGGATCGTCCTGCGGTGGGCCGGTACGGTCCGCCCCCGCGTGATCATCCTGGAGAACGTGGAGGAGTTCCAGACCTGGGGGCCGGTCCGCAAGGGAAAGCCCGTCAAAAAGCTGTCTGGACAGACGTTCCGCAAATGGCTGGCCCAGCTGGAGGCCCTGGGGTACGTCGTAGAATGGCGGGAACTGGTGGCGGCGGACTACGGGGCGCCCACCACCAGAAAGCGGTTTTTCCTGGTGGCCAGGTGCGACGGGCGGCCCATTGTATGGCCGGAGCCGACCCACGCCCCGGCGGACAGCCCGGAGGCGGAGCGGGGCGAGAAACAGCCCTGGAGAAGCGCGGCGGAGATCATCGACTGGACCCTGCCCTGTCCCTCCATCTTCGACACACGGGAGCAGGTGCGGGAAAAGTATGGGTTGAACGCCCAGCGCCCCCTCCGCCCCAACACCATGCGGCGGGTGGCCCGCGGCGTGGACAAGTTCGTGATCAAGTCTGCCAACCCGTTCCTGGTGATCGTCAACCACGCCGGGGAGTTCCGGGGCCAGGGTATGGGTGAACCGCTCCAGACGATCACAGCGAAACACGGCTATGGCGTGGCCTCCCCGGTCATGGCGCCGCTGACCATGCACAACAACGAGAACGCCACGGGCACAGCCATCACGTCCCCAATAAACACCATCACAGGAACCGGCGCCGGCGGACACCAAATGCTGATCACCCCGACCCTGGCGGCCATCGGCCAGACTGGCGGCGGGGATCGGTGCCGGAGCGTGGAAGAACCGACCCACACCCAGGTGTCAAAGGCGGAGGAGTGCGTGGTATGCCCGGCCATGATACAGTATCACACCGAACAGACCGAGCGGGTGCGCGGCCAGGCGGTCACGGATCCAATTATGACCATTGACGCCTCCAACAGATACGGGATCGCCGCGGCCACACTGACCAAGTATTACGGCACGGACCAACACGGCCAGGCCGTCCGCGATCCGCTCCACACCATCACCGCAAAAGATCGGGAGGGCGTAACGGTGGCCAGCCTTTCGGAATTCCATGGAACAAGCGTGGGAACATCCCCCAAAAAACCACTGGGCACGGTGTTAAGCAAAGACCACCAGGCCGTACAGACTGCCCACATGGTAAAGCTGAAAGGAACCAACCTGGGCGGGCCGGTCATGGACCCGGTGCAGACCATCACCGCCGGCGGAGGCCACCATGGCGTCGTCACAACCGAGATCGTGAAAGCGGGAGCGGGTGCGGATCTCCGAAACTGGCCTAAAATCCGGGCAGCCCTAAACGAATTTTGCGGCTACCGACTGGAGGACAACGAGGTGATCCTGTTCCTGATTGGCGGGGCGTGGTATTTCATGTCGGACATTGGCCTGCGTATGTTGACACCCCGCGAACTGTACCGGGCCAACGGGTTCCCGGACGACTACCAGATCGAGCGGGACTACATGGGGCACGTCTACGGCAAAACCAAACAGGTGGCCAGGTGCGGCAACGCCGTCCCGCCTCCGTTTGCCACGGCCCTGGTGCGGGCCAACCTGCCGGAATGGTGCGACCAGGAGATCAGAACAATGGCGGAATTTGAAAAGGCGGTGGCAGTATGAACGGAAAAATTACCACATTCGAGTGGCGGGTGGACCATTTCAGCCTGGACCAGATCGCGGAGAGCGGCCGGACGTTCCGATGGAGGCGGAGAGGGCCGGAAAGCTACGCCATCCCCGCCGGGGATCACTACTGCGTGGCATACATGACCGCGCCGGACCGGCTGGCCGTCCGCTGCCGGGAGGGCCTGGCGGCCTGGTGGCGCTATTACTTCGGACTGGGCGACGAATACCCGGAATACTGGCGGGCCATTGAAACCTGGGCGGAGCGGGACGGCCCGGACGCCTACCTGACCAGGGCGGCGGAGGCCGCCAGCGGAATGGCGATCCTACATCAACCCGCCTGGGAAACCATGGCCAGTTACATGGTGAGCCAAAACAACAACATTCCCCGGATCAAGGCCACCGTGGAAAAACTGTGCCGCAGGTTCGGCAAACATATCACCACGCCTGACGGGGACGAATATTTCACATTCCCGGAGCCGGGGCTATTGTGCGACGTAAACGACCTGCAAGGCCTGGGGCTGGGGTATCGGGACAAGTACCTGGCAGGAATGGCCCAGGCCGTCGCCCACGGTGGCATAGATCCTGCCAACCTGCTGGCCATGGACTACGACAGGGCAAAGGCCGTCCTGAAAGCTGTGCCGGGGATCGGTGAGAAAGTGGCCAACTGCATTTTGCTTTATGGCATGGGACACCTGGAGGCGTTCCCGGTTGACACCTGGATCCGCCGCGTCCTGGATCGAGAGTTCCGGGACGGGTTCCCGGCGGAGAGGTACGCCGGTTTCACTGGACTGGTTCAGCAGATTATTTTCTATTACGAACGGGAGGTAATGAACAATGCACGAAACAAAAATTGACTGGGCCACCATGTCGTGGAACCCTGTGACCGGGTGCCGCCACGGGTGTCCCTATTGCTACGCCCGGAGAACGGCCCACCGCTTCGACGCCGGCATGGAGGACCCCGCGCCGCTGACGGGCGGCCTCCACGTCCTGCCGGAGAAGATCAAGGGGACGCCGTACCCATACGGGTTCGAGCCTACCCTGCACCGCTACCGCCTGAACTTGCCGGAACGCCAGGCGGAGCCGCAGACCGTGTTTGTGTGTTCCATGGCCGATCTTTTCGGGCGGTGGGTGCCAACGGACTGGATCCGGGACGTGCTGGACGCCTGCCGCCGGGCGACCCAGCACCGCTATATTTTCCTGACCAAGAACCCGGCCAGGTATTTGGAATTGGACCACCTGGCCCTCCTCCCGCATGAAAATAATTTCTGGTATGGGTCCACGGTGGCCAATGAGGACGCGGCGGCCATGTACCCCATGCCCTGGGCGAACATCAACAGCTTTTGGTCCATGGAGCCGCTGCTGGGGCCGGTAGATATGAGCGCGGCGGAGGGATTGCCCATGTGGGTGATCCTGGGCGCCGAAACCGGGAACCGGACGGAGAAAGTGGTGCCGCGGCGGGAATGGGTGGACCAGATTGCCGCATTTTGCGAGGAAAACGAGATCCCCGTGTTCTACAAGGATAACCTGCGGGCCTACTTCCCGGATCTCCCTGCCTCCAAATTTCCATGGGATGAACCCACGGAAAAATGGGCCGCGCACTACATGGGGCGGTTTGAGAGGCAGGTATAAAATGGCCATCAATGTCACCGACCTGCCGCCCAAATACCAGCGGCAGGCCATGGAGAAATACATGGCGCAGCAGGCGCGGCGGGGGCCTACACCTCCCGCCGCTGCCGTGCATGATCGGACAAAGGAAAGCAAGTATCACAACACCCCAACCGAGCGGGTGACAGCCAGCGGGGCCGTTCTACACTTCGACAGCCAGAAAGAGGCCCGGCGCTATGACGCCCTGATCCTCCGCCAACAGGCCGGGCAGATCCGGGATCTGCGCCTCCAGGTGGATTTTACCCTGCAAGAAGCATACACAGACCTGGAGGGGCGCCGGGTGAGGGCGATCCGATACAAGGCGGATTTTACATACTATCGTCCGCCGGAGGACGGGAGCCATGCCGCATACTGGGCGGATCGTGCTGGCGCCCCCTGGGTGTTGGTGGTGGAGGACGTGAAAAGCAAGGCAACCCGCACCAAATTGTATCTGACCAAGCGCAAAATGATGAAAGACCGTTTTGGGATCGACATAACCGAGGTGTAACAATGAGCAAAAAGACAACGGGCGCGACCGCCGAGCGCGAGGCCATCAAACGCTACTTGCAACAGTACCGGGTGGCACGGCAGAAAAAGCAAATACTGGAGGAGCGCCACCGCGTACTGGCCAACGAACTGAACGCGCCGGCGCCGGGTTCGGCGTTCCGAACCATGCCGACCTCCCACCCGGCAAAGACCGACGGGGCCGTGTCCGTTGTCTTTCGGATCGCAGAGGTTGAGGAACGAATTGACAAACAGCGGGAGGAAATGGCCGCCGCCGTCCTGCAGGTTATGGACCTGATCGACCTGCTGCCCCAAAATTCCATGGAGCGCACGGTGGTGGAACTGCGGCACATTGACTGCAAATCCTGGGAACGGATAGCAAGCGAATTGTATTTGAGCCGATCCGCCATTTTCAACTACTACAACAACGCCCTGGAAACCCTGCTGGAATATAAGCGCACCCGGAAGTTGGTAGCGGATTTTGTGGCCGGGGAAAAGGCGGGCAGAGAAAATCAACCGCCAAAAGCCGGGGCCTGAAAGTGTGGACACATTTGGACTTTTACCTGTGGTATAGTGATACCATGGAAAGCAAAGGGGCACGGGGAACCGGCCCGACAGAATGAGGGACACCAGGTTAAAGCCTGGTGTCCCCTTGCTTTCCAGGCCATGGCCGGGGGTGTGTTCCACGGGGGGCTTTCCTCCTTTCACCTCCGTTCGCCGCGCTGCTACCCGCGGCGCCCCGGCCCAACCCAGCCATGGGCGGCCAGCAACCAGGCCGCCCATGGCCTCCCGTAACCGACGCGACACCCCCCACCCATTAGGTACTCCCTGCGGATCCAAGGGGTGCGGGGCAAGGAAGGCCCGGCATTTTCGCCTATGAGAAGCGAAAAAAACCGGGCTGTTACGTTACGGATTTAGAAAAACGCCCCGACGTTATACCCCCCTTTAGGGGGTATAAGCCGGACCGAAAGGGAAGCCAAAAAACGAAAACGCCAAGAACCGGGAAAACGAAACCGGCGGGGCCACCCACCGCCTGCCGCGCCTGCAATCCTACGCCCCCAGCGGGCCACGCCGTAGGGCATGGTCAGGGCGGCGGAGATTGGAGCCGCCGGCCAGGAAAAGGGGGTGCTGCCGGTGGCGGGAAAGAGCGGAAAGAAAACCGAAAAGCCGGCGGTCCTGACCGGCACCGTGCCGGAATGGGCCAGCACGGCGGCCATTGCCAAGATCCTGGGCAAAACCGTCCGGCGCGTCCAGCAGTTGACCCAGGAGGGCGTCCTGGAAACCGAGATCCCGCCCGGCGGCGGGGCGCGGAAATATCGCACCTGCGAAACCATCCAAAAGTATATTGCCCACATTGAGCAGAAAGCCCAGGAAACCGGGGAAAACAGCCGCACCGCAGAACTGAACCTGAAAAAGCTGCAGGCAGAGGTTGAACTGAAAGAAAGCCAGGGCCAGCTACACCGTCTGAAAACGGCGATTGCGGAGGGAAAGTATATCCCGGCGGATCAGGCCAGCGACGAACTAGCGGAGTTCATGGCCAATTTTAAGCGGTTCGCCATGAATATCCCCCCGCGTATGGCGGGCGCAATGTCCGGCTACGCCGACGCCCTGACCGTTCGCACCCTGGAAAAAACCATGCGGAAAGAACTGGAGAACCTGCTGGCGGCCTTTACGGACGCCGGCGCCCAGGGAGAACAGGAGAGCGAACCGTGAAAAAATTTACCTGGGAGCCGTACACGGTGCCCCAATGGATCTATAAGGCCGTTCAGGCTTTACGGCCCGTGGAGCGCCTGCCGGTTTCCGTGTGGGCAGAAAAAAAGCGCACATTAACCGGCGGCGCCATGCCAGGCCCCTGGCGAAACAGTGTCACCCCCTACCTGGTGGAAATCATGGACGCCTTTTCCGACGACACGGTGGAGGAAATTATTTTTGTAAAGCCCACCCAGGTGGGCGGCACCACGGCCATGGAGAACATGATCGGGTCCCTGATCGACCAAGACCCAGCACCCACAATGGTGGTGTACCCCTCCGACGATCTGGCAGAGGCAACAGCGGAAACCCGACTGATCCCCATGATCAAGGCCAACAAAGACACCGCCGACAAGTTCCGGGAGAATGAAAGCAAAAAATTACAGCTGAAATTCCTGGATATGTGGATCTTTCTCACCGGCGCCAACAGCCCGGCAGACCTGGCCAGCAAGCCGATCAAAGATCTTTTCATGGATGAAGTGGACAAGTTCCCCGCGGCCTCCAAGCGGGAGGCCGATCCCGTTTCACTGGCGCGGGAACGCACCAAGACATTTTTCAACCGCAAGATCTTCATGGCCTCCACCCCGACCCTGAAAACCGGCCACATTTGGGTGGCAAAGGAAAAGGCGGACGTGGAAAAACACTATTTTGTACCCTGCCCCCATTGCGGGGAGTACATCGAACTTGTTTTTGCACAGATCAAGTGGCCGTCCAAGGAGGACGTGCCGGAGAACACGGACCGGGCCGACATGGCCACCTATGTCTGCCAGAAATGCGGGTGTATCATCACAGATCAGGACAAGGCCAAAATGCTCCAGGCCGGGCGGTGGCAGGTGGTCCGCCAGAAAAGCCAGCACCCCCGGAGCGTGGCGTTTTGGATGAATACCCTGTATTCCCCCTTTACCCGCTTTTCTGATATTGCGCGGGAGTTCATGCGGAGCAAGGACGACCCGGACCTGCTGCACAACTTCACGAATTCATGGCTTGCCGAACCATGGGAGGACACCAAGCTGAAAACCAACGCCGAAATGGTCATGGAGCGGCAGACGGATCTCCCGGAGTTTGCCCTGCCGCCCTGGACCAAACTGCTGACCGGCGGGATCGACGTGCAGGAAAATTGCCTGTACTGGACGATCCGGGCCTGGGGTGACTATATGACCTCCCAAAACATTGCCCACGGCCAGGCCCTTTCCATGGGTGAGGTGGAGCGGATCATGAACATGGAATTTACCATGGACAACGGGGAGCGGGTCATGGTCAACCTGGCCCTGATGGACAGCGGCGACCAGACCGACGCCGTTTATGAGTTCTGCACCATGAATTCGGACTGGGCGCTGCCGTGCAAGGGCGTCAACACCCTGCAAGGCCATTACCGCCTTTCCACTGTGGACAAGGCCGGGAGCCGCGCCAACGGCATGACCCTGGTGCTGGTGGACGGCGGCAAGTACAAGGACCAGATCGCCGCCCGCATGAAAAAACCAAACGGGAACGGATCCTGGATGGTGTATCAGGGGTGCGATCTGGACTACGCCGAACAGGTGACGGCGGAGCATAAAGTAACCGAGCGGGCCGGGGGCAAAGAGGTCCAGCGGTGGGTGCTGAAATCCTCCCACGCGGACAACCATTACCTGGACTGTGAAGTGTACGCGGCGGCAGCTGCCGACGTGCTGGGCGTTCGGTCACTATACCTGCAGAACAAAGTGGACGCCCAAGGAAATGAGATCAAGCAATCGACACCGCCCGCCAAACGCCAGGAACGTCCGGCGGAGGAAAGCTGGATTGCAAAGAACGATAACTGGATCTGATTGGAGGCCATAACATGATTGGAAACACCGAAAGCCCGGCGGAAATGCTGGCCCAGGTCAATGCGGCTATTTCGGCGGTGCTGGCTGGCGGACAGTCCTACAAGCTGGGAAGCCGCCAACTGACCCGCGCCGACCTGCCGACCCTGAACGCCATGCGGTCAAACCTGGAGGCGCAGATCAGCGCCGGCCAGTCTGAACAGTTGCTTGACCGGACGTTCGTGGCATTTTTTGACGGGAGGTAACGCCGTGAACATCTTTGACAGCATGGTAGCCGCGATCTCCCCACGCCGCGCTTGTGAGAGGGAGGCATGGCGGCAACAGCTGGAGATCCTGCGGAACTACGACGCCGCCGGTTATGGGCGCCTGAACGCCGGCTGGCGGGTCCACAACGAAAGCGCAGAAATCACAGACCGCATGAGCCGGGACGTGGTACGGGCGCGGACCCGCGACCTGGAGCGAAACAGCGACATTGCCCAGTCCATCCTCTACGCATACAAGCGCAATGTGGTGGGAAAGGGCTATACCCTGCGGGCCAGAACCGAGGACGAAACCCTGAACAAGCAGATTGAACGGACATGGAAACAATGGTGCAAGGCCCGAAACTGCGACGTGACCGGGGAGCAATCTTTTTCCGAAATGCTACGCATGGCCGTGGAGCGGAAAAAGGTGGACGGCGGGATCCTGTTCCTGTTCCGTTACACCCCCGGCGGTGTGGTGCCGTTCAAACTGCAGGCCATGGAGGTGGACGAACTGGACACCTCCCAAACTACCCCGCGCAACCGGGGCAACCGGGTGGTGGGCGGCATTGAGTACAACGCAGACCGGCGCCCGGTGGGCTACTGGATCCGGCAATATGATCTTGACGGGTGGCAACTGACAAAGCCCGTTTACATCGACGCCAAGGACGTGTATTTCATCAAGGCAAAGCACCGCCCCAGCCAACTGCGGGAAATTTCCGACATGGCGCCCGTGGTAACACGGATCCGCGACACCAACGAATTTATTACCGCCGTTTCCGTCAAGGAACGGATCGCGGCCTGCCTGTCCGTATTCATCAAGCGGGCGATCCCGTCGGGCGGATTCGGGCGCGGCGGTGTCCGCAATGAGAGCGGCGGCGTGGACTATGAGGGCAAGAAATTGGCCCCTGGTATGATCCAAAGCCTGGGCGCCGGCGACGAAATCCAAGTGGTAGATCCCAAAAGCACCGGAAGCGACGCCACCGGATTCTTGAAAATGCAGCAGGGCTTGATTGGAGCGGGACAGGGCCTTTCCTATGAGGCCGTCAGCCGCGATATGAGCAGCGCCACATATTCCTCTGCCCGGCAAAACGCCATCGAGGACGAGGAAACCTACGCAGAGGACATTGAACTGATCACGGATTTTATGTCCGAGGTCTACGAAACTTTTATAATTTCTGGTTATCTCGCCGGACTGTTTAATATGCCCGGTTTTTGGGATAAAAAGGCGGACTACATGGAACATTCCTGGGTCAAATCGCCCAAGAAATGGATTGACCCCGCAAAAGAGAGTACCGCCAACAAAACCGCCTTGCAGTCCGGGCAAAAGACTTTCCCCGACATTTGCGCGGAACAGGGCAAGGACTGGAAAGACGCCGTGGACGAAACGGCGGAGGTCCTGGAGTACGCCAGGGGAAAAGGCATAGAGATGGGAGGTGTAATTTTTGGAAATGGAACGACAGCAGCCCAGCAGAACGCAGGGGCAGCAGGCCGGCCCGAGCAATAAAAGCCAGGGCACCCGGAGCATGGGACGGATCATGTTCCGGGAAGCGGAGGGACAGGACAACCGCAGACGGACGATCAGCTTTTCCAGCGAGGAGCCATACCGACGATATTTCGGCATGGAAATCCTGGACCATGCGGACGGCGCGGTGGACCTGGAACGCCTGAACACCGTGGGCGTCCTGCTGTTCAACCACGACACGGACGAAGTGGTGGGCAAAGTGATCCGCGCCTGGGTAGAAAACCACAGAGGCATGGCAGAAGTGGAATTCGATACAGACGCAGAGGCCGAAAAGATTTTCGGCAAAGTCAAATCCGGCACCCTGAAAACCACGTCTGTCCGCTATTCGGTGGACGCCTGGGAGGAAGTGGTGGCCGGAAAAACCAGCGCCGACGGGAGATTTACCGGCCCTTGCCAGATTGCCAGGAAGTGGACGCCCCTGGAGGTGTCCATTGTGTCTGTGCCGGCAGACGCCACCGTGGGCGTAGGAAGATCTGACGGCGGAAACCTGTGCGCCCCCTTGTCTGTCTATGAACGGCAGATCGAGGCCAACAAAAATTATCTTTAGGAGGCAAGAGAAAAAATGACTATTCAGGAAATGATCGCCCGCCAGCAGGAAATTGTCAGCGGCGCCCGCGCCGCGGGCCGCGACCTGACGGCGGAGGAGCAGCGGGAATTTGATGAACTGCAGCGCAAGATCACCGAGGCCGGAAACCCCGCCGGCGGCGAGGGCGGCCAGCCCGGTGAGGGCAACCGTGGCGCTGGCAATCCCGGACAGGATGAACACCCCGGCGGCGAGGACCCCAGCGACGCCGCCCGCCAGGCCGCCGTACTCCAGGAGCGCCAGCGGATCAGCGATATTGTGTCGCTGTGCCGTCAGACTGGCATGGATCCCGGCCAGTACATCAACAACGGCGCCAGCATGGACACCGTGCGGGCCGCAGCGGTGGACCACATGATCCAGCACGGCGCCCCTGTCCGTGGCCGCATGAACGGCGACCAGGGCGACAACTTCCGCCAGGCCGCCACCGACGTCATGCTTATGCGGGCGGGTGTCCCCGTGGAGAACCCCGACCAGGGCGTGGAGGAAATGCGCGGCCTGTCCCTGCGAGATCTGGCCATTGAGTGCATGGCCCGCGACGGCGAGGGAAGCCAGGCCAGCCTGCTGCGAATGGGCCGGGACGATCTGTGGGCCATGGCCTGCCGTCAGTTCTTCAACCCCACCGCCTCTTTCCCCGCCATCCTGGACAACGCGATCAGAAAAAGCATTGTCCACCGCTACACCCACACCCCCACCACGTTCCAGCTGTGGACTACCAAGGGCAGCGTGCCCGACTTTAAGCCGACCAAGGATCACTCCTACCTGGCCGGCGGCGCCGGTGAGTTTGCCCTGGTGGGTGAGAACGGCGAATTGAAGCACGACACCCCCAAGACCGACCTGCTGCCACAGCGCAAGATTGACACCTATGGCCGCCAGTTCAGCATGAGCCGCCAGGCGTTTATCAACGATGATGTGGGCTTTATCACGGAGATCCCCGGCCTGTATGCGGCCAGC
The DNA here is from genome assembly GCA_022785125.1 of Clostridiales bacterium. Lineage (GTDB taxonomy): Bacteria > Bacillota > Clostridia > Oscillospirales > Oscillospiraceae > Flavonifractor > Flavonifractor porci. The sequence goes on along the minus strand of JALFRA010000040.1, from coordinate 71,062 downwards.
GCCAAGCGTACGATCAACAAGCAGGTCTACAAGATCCTGGTGGATAGCCCCGCCATTTTCGACGGCGTCCCCCTGTTCAACGCCAACCATGGCAACCTGATCACCAGCGGCACCGCCCCCTCCATCGAGAGCCTGCAGGACATGATGTTCAAACTGCTTCTGCAGACCGATCCTTTCGGTGAGGCTATCACCGTACAGCCCCGCTATATCATCGTGCCCGTGGGCTACGGTTTCCTGCTGTCCCAGCTGCTTGAAACCAAGGAGATCGACGTGGAGGGTATCGGCAACCACACCGCCAACGCTCTGTATAACTACCGCAACCAGCTGACCGTGATCGAGGACGGCACCCTGAACGCCCTGGCCGGAGCCTCCAAGCCTGTGCCCTGGTTCATGGTGGGCGACCCGTCCTATGCCAAGAGCCTGCAGGTGGACTATCTGAACGGCCAGGAAACCCCCACCATTCGCCGCAGCGAGGTTCCCGGCCAGTTGGGCTATGTGTGGGACATTTGGCTGGATTGGGGTATTACCGCTGTTGACTTCCGCGGTATTGCCAAGAACCCCGGCGTAGAGATCACCTTGAAGTAAGGAGGAAAGAACATGAACGCGACCTATTGGCAGAAAGGCGATACCCTGGACTACACCCCCACCGCAGAGGTGAAAAACGGCCAGGTGGTGAGCCTGGGCACCCGCGTGGGCGTGGCGGGCACCGATATTCCCGCAAACCAGCCCGGACACCTCCATGTGACTGGTGTGTTTGAAATGAAGAAAGCCGCAGGTGAAATCACACAGGGCGCCGCCGTCTACTACGACGCAAGCGCCGACAATATCACCACTACGGCGGAGGGCAAAGTGCCTGCCGGATATGCGGCGGCACCCGCCAAGAACGAGGACACCACCGTCCTGGTCAAACTGTTGGGTTGATCGCGGGAGGTGCGCCATGGTAAAGCTGACAGCAAGACGCCCTATTCTCTACCAGGGGCGTATGTATGAGCCGGGCGACCCCCTCCCCGCCCATGACGGACGCATGGTGTCTGCCTGGCTGGACGCGAAATCCGCGGAGTGGACCGGAGAGAAGCCGGCCACTGATACGGCGGAGAACGCCGCCCACGCGGGCACCGCAGAAAGCGCCGGAAACGGCCTGGAGGCCGCCCAGGAGAGCCAGGACGGCAAGGACACCGCCCAGGGCGCCCAGGAGGACCAGGACGGCAAGGACGCCGCCCAGGGCACACAGGAGGGCCAGGACGACGACCAGGACACCGTAAACATGGTGGAGGGCCATCTGGACGCAAACGACCTGGAGGCCATGAAAAAGGATGACCTGGAACGTCTGGCCGATGACATGGGCGTAAAGTTGCCCAGGGGCGCAACCAAAGCCTTGATCGTAAAACTGTTGGCAGAGGAGCCGGTGCAGGCACCCGCCAGCGGCGGGGGTGCCCAGTAATGGGCGCCCCCACGTTCAAGGAGTGCCTGGCGGCTGATTTACCCACATTTCTGAACCCTGACGAATTCGCAGACATCCACACCATCAACGGCAAGGAAATGACCGTTATGGTAGACGAAAACGAACTGCTGGAGCGGGACAAATCAAAACTACTGGGGGCACCGACTGGCGGGCTTTATAAGTCCAGACGCCTAATCTATGTTTCCAGGCTGGAGTTTGGACCGCGCCCGGCCAATGGCACAATGCTGAACCTGGACGGGCGGCAGTTCAAGATCGTGCAAAGCACCGAGGAGGCCGGGATCCTTGCTATTGAGTTAGAGGCGGTGAGATCGTGAGCGATACAGGGGCCATTCTTCAGGTTGACGTAGAGGCCGAACTTGAAAAAATCATACGCCAGTTGAACACCATACCAGAGAAAATTGCCGCCCCTAACATCTTGAAAAACGCGATTAACGCCACGTCACGCAAGGTTCGGAAACAGCTGATAAAGGGCGCAAAGGATGAATATGCCATTAAGGACACAAAGGGGCTAAAAGACGAGAGCCTGGGCGCCCCCAAAATCCTGGAGGCCAGCACCTCGAACATGACGGCGGCAATCAGGTCTAGAGGCCCAATGCAGGACATTATGGCATTTATGACCCGCCCGAACGTCGGGACCAGCGCGGCGGCGGCCCAGGTCCTAAATGCCGGAACCATGAAGCCGCTGGAAGTTGACGGCCTAAAAGCGTTTGTTGCGAGGTTTGCCAGCGGGCACACCGCAATAGTACAGCGCAGAGGCCCGGAGCGACTGCCAATTAAAAAGCTACTGTCCCCAGCCGTTCCCCATTTGTTGGGTAACGAGCGGGTGAGAGAGGCGGCGGAGGCCATGGCATACGAAACCATGCAAGAGGAGATCCAAAAGCGGATAGACAAGGTTTTAGGGAACATGGCATAAAAAACGTGGCGGCATATGCCGCCACGTTGGAAAGTCATTTATCTGTTTCGCAACAGGATTTACAAGGGCGCAAGCCCTTGTATTCAGCCAAGGCCACCGTGGTACGACGCGGGAAACGGTTTCGCAGGCCGCGGCAATCGGGACAACTGTGGTAAACGCGGCAGCTATCCGCGTACCACACAACGTCAGATCTTGCAGAATAGAAATCATCCGCGGAATATCCGGCGGACATTGCAACCTTGTAAATATGCTTGCACGGCAGCCCACGCCGCTGGAAATCTTCACAAGTGCAAGCGTCAAGTGTTGTCTGGTATGTATCACCGTGAGTTCCCCGGACTGTGGCCACGCCCGTCCTTTCGTCATAGGACAGGATGGAAATTCGCTGGAACAACGCCCGGTCAAAGCGCACGTCCTGACCGTCTGCCCCGTGTACGGAAATATCCCAAGAGCCAAACGAGCCGGCGCCCCCGGAAATATGGGGAATAGCCACCGGCGCAGGCGGCACAACTTGCGAGGGCGCGGGATCTGCTGGAACCGCGGAAACGTCCGCCCCTTTTCGCCCCGGACGCCGCACCAGCAAAAAGCCGACAACCAAGCAGATCACGCCGGGGATTGGGGAGTGAAACAGCCCGTAGACGCCGGAGGCAATAAACAGCCACCCCAAAACGCGAGAAAAACCACCTATCCTTTTCATGCCATATCCTCCGTTTCTTATTTTTACCACAAATTGCTGACTATTAGCACATTCGATTATAAGTAACAAAAGGAAACTTGACAAGGGGGCGCAACCATGTGACACAAGAAAATTTATTGGACGCAGTTGTGGAGGATCTAAAGCGACTTTTCGAGCCGTACAGGCTGGTAAATTCAGTTGGGGCGGAGCGTTCAGTAAACATCTACCCACAGGACACGCCGTTCCGGGCGGGGGATGATGAAACAACCGCGTCAGACGCACCGCCGGAACCGTACATAATCGTGCGCCTACCGTCGGGAGAATTGCCGGCACAGGATTCCGCACAGACCATCACCGTAGTGGTGACGGCTTGCGTATATGACCCGGACCCAAACCGCCAGGGATACCGTGACGCCCTCCACATTGTCAACACGGTTATGACCCACTACGGATCCAATGGGGTGGTGGGCAAACGCTATGTTGTGCAGTACCCGATCAGATGGGCCACACAAGAGGAGGACACCCACCCCTATTATTTCGCGGCTGTGGCGCTGACGTTTGAGGCCCCGGCCATCTTTAAGGAGGTACCAGAAACATAATGGCAAAGACGACCAAAAAGCCCGGCCAGAGCGCGGGCACCGTGGTTTACTGTGGACCGACTATCCCCGGCACAGCCACACAATTCACGTTTTACACCAACGGGATCCCCAGGCCACTGGCGGAGGCCATCCAGGCCAACCCGGCCATGGCTGGCCTTGTGATCCCCCTGGACCAGCTGCCGGAGGCTATGAAGAAGCTGCGCGGCGGCTATGGACACATTTACCGCCTGTTCCGCCTGGTACAGGCGAAACGCTAAAGAGGAGGGAATAAACCATGGCATACTTTCACGGCGTCTACAACACCGAACAGGACACCAGCCTGACCGTTCCTATTCAGGGGAGCGCCGGCCTGCAGGTCATTTTCGGCGTGGCACCCATTCACCTGTCGGCTGACCCAGCCAAAGCGGCCAACACTCCCAAGCTGTGTTACAGTTTCAAGGAGTGTCAGCAGGCCGTTGGCTACTGTGACGACTTTGCACATTTTTCCCTGTGCCAGTCCATTGACGCCTGCTTTCGCGTGTTCAACGTGGCCCCCATTATCCTGATCAACGTACTGGACCCTGCCAAAGAAGAGCATACCACCAAGAATGAGGCGGAGGACTGTGACGTAGTAGACGGCACGGTGCTGTATAACAAAGAATATGTCATGCTGGACAGTCTGGTGGTAAAAAACAGCGACGCCACCCTGGTGCCCGGCAGCGACTATGTGGCCACACATGACGACACCGGCAACGTGGTGATCACCCTGATCTCCGAGGCCGCCAAGGAGGCCGAAACCCTGAACGTAGCCAGCACATCCATCAAGCCGGACGGTGTAACCGCTGCTGACATTGTGGGCGGTGTGGACGTGGCAACCGGCAAGGAAACCGGCCTGGAACTGGTGCGCCAGATCTACCCCAAACTGGGAATGACCCCCGGCCTGTTGCTGGCCCCCGAATGGAGCCACGACGCGGTGGTGGCCGCAGCCCTCCAGGCAAAAACCGAGGCCATCAATGGCGTTTTCGATTGCTTTGCCTATCTGGATATTGCGGCGGATAGCACCGGCGCGGAGGTCTACACCGAGGTAAAGACGGCAAAGGAGGCTATGGGCGCCAGCGGCACCCACGCAGCTGCCTTTTGGCCCAAGGTGGCCGTGGGTGATAAGGTCTATTGTATGTCTGCTATGGCGGCGGCCCTGACGGCCTACAACGACGCCGAAAACGGCGACGTACCCTACGAAAGCCCGTCCAACAAGGATCTGCGGATCACCGCCACCGTACTGGCTGACGGCACCGAGGTCATGCTGGATCAGCAGCAGGCCAACGATATGCTGAACGCAAACGGCATTATTACCGCGATCAATGCCAACGGGTTCAAGCTGTGGGGCAACAACACCGCGGCCTATCCCTCTACCTCCGACCCCAAGGATCGGTGGTTGGCGGTGCGTCGGTTCTTCGACTGGGACGGTAACAACTTCATTCGCACCTATTTCCAGAAAGTAGACAAGCCCGGCAACAAGCGCCTGATCCAGTCTATTGTGGACAGCCAGAACATTGTGGGCAACGGCTATGTGGCCCGCGACTATTGCGCCGGCTATCGCCTGGAGTTTGTCAGCGAGGAGAACCCCGTAACCAATCTGTTGAACGGGCACTTGACCACACACACCTATATGGCGCCCTACATCCCGGCGGAGTTTATCGAGAATATCCGGGAGTATGACGTGGCGGCCCTGGAAGCGTCTTTCGGAGGTGAATAAACATGAACACGATCCCCACTAAAATCAACCGTTATAACGTGTATAGCGCCGGCAATCGGCTTTTGGGCGTGGGCGACGAAATGACCCTGCCCGACTTTGAGCCGTCCAGCGACACCGTGACCGGCGCCGGGATCCTGGGCGAGATCGACGATCCCACCATTGGCTACTTTGCCAACCAGGAAATCGAGGTGCCGTTCAGAGTTCTGGACCGGGAGGCCGTGGACATGATGGACATGACCCGCGCTGTTCCGCTGGAGATCCGCGGCGCCCAGCAGACCACCAACAGCGAGGGGGATATTGAGTTCCGACCCATGCGCGTGGTGGTCCGTGGCCGCAGCGGCAAGTTGGCCATGGGCAAGGTCAAGGCCGGCAGCACCATGGACACCAAGATCACCCTGACCGTGCTTTATATCCTGATCGAGTTGGAGGGCAAGCCGGTCCTGGAACTGGACAAGATGAACGAGGTCTACAAGGTCAACGGCAAGGACGTTTTGGCCAAAGTAAAGGAGATGTGCTGACATGGACACTATGAAAAACGAGGAGTTTCTGGAGGAAGCCGCCGAGCGGGAGGACGCTATGGAGCGGGAAACTGCTGCGGATCGGGATGACGTCGAGGAGGAAGTGGACTTGCTGGTAAAGTTCCGCAAGCCCTACATTTTCGAGGATCGGGAATATACCGAGATCGACCTGCACGGCCTGGAGGATATTACCGCGGGCCAGCTGGAGGCGGTGGGCCGTATGCTTATGAAAAAGCGGAACACCATGAACCCCGCCACCCTGGAAATGACCATGGACTACGCCAACATGGTGGCCATGAAAGTCACCGGAAAGCCCCTGGAATTCTTTGAAAGGCTGCCCGGCAGAGAGGGCATGAAAATCAAGACCACCGTGGTGGGTTTTCTCTACGGCGGGGGTTCGGAGGACTGACCCCTGCCGTCTTGACTAAAGCGGTTACCGGGCTGTCCATTCAGCTGCGGACAGGGTTGGATTATCTTTCGGCCCTGTCCGTCAGCGAATTGGCCGAAATTGCGGACACCGTAAACGACTATATGGAGGAGGTGCTAAAGCGTGGCAAAAAGTAAAACCTATGAACTAATGCTGAAAATTGCGGGCAGGACCGACAGTTCCCTGAAAAAAGCCTGCATGGCAGCGGACAAGGATTTAGCCGCGCTGGGCACCTCCGCAAAAAAGGTTGGGAAAGTGCTTGCTGGTGCGTCGCTTGCAGCGGCCACCGCGGTGGGCACCATCGGGGTGGCCGCGATCAATGCGGGCCAACAGTATGAAGCACAGCTGGCCAATGTTTCCACCCTGCTGACCGGAACGGAAGCGGAGATCGCCGCCAGAACGTCGCAGATTGGACAGGAAATTCTGGACGTTTCAGACCGAACTGGCGTGGCAACCGATAACCTAACGGATGGAATGTACCAGGTTATTTCCGCTTTTGGTGACAGCGCAGACGCGGCCAAGATCCTGGAAACTGCCGCGAAATCCGCGGCGGCAGGAAACGCCACCACCACCGACAGCGTGAACCTACTTTCTGCCGTGACCAAGGGCTACAACGACACGTCGGCGGAGGCCGTGCAAAAGGCGGCGGACCTGTCCTTTGCAACGGTGCGGCTGGGCCAGACCTCTTTCCCGGAACTGGCGGCAAGCATGGGCAAGGTGATCCCGCTGGCCAGCACCCTGGGCGTGGAGCAAGAACAGCTTTTCGGCGCCATGGCCACTCTGACAGGCGTTACAGGATCCACGGCGGAGGTTACAACGCAGTTAAAGGCAACCATGCAAGGGTTTTTGTCACCGTCCAAAAACATGGCCGCGGCCCTGGAAAAAATGGGATACGAGAGCGGCCAAGCCCTTTTGGAGAGTAAAGGCCTGCAAGGATCGTTGGAGGCATTAAAGGGCGCTGTGAACGGCGACGAATTGGCCTTTGCGGGGCTGTTTTCTTCTGTCGAGGCGCAAACCGCAGTCCTGGCCATGGCAGGAAGCCAGGCGGAAAACCTCACCGATAAGACCGCGGCAATGTATGAAGCCACGGGAGCGGCAAATGCAGCGTTTGAAAGACAAACCGACACCCTGGCCTATGACATTCAAATGATCAAAAACCTGGGCAAAAACTTCCTGACGGAATTGGGCATGAATATCCTGCCATACGTCCGGGAACTTGCGGAGGCGGCGCTGCCTGTCGTGCAAAAAGGCTTGTCAACCGTTGGGAACTACATGACCGGCACCATCATCCCAACATTAAAGAAAACCGCCAAATGGGTTATGGACAACCGAGAGGCGATCCTAACCGCTGCCGGCGCGGTTTTAACTGCTGTTGCCAGCTTTAAGGCCCTGAAAACCGCAGGCACGGCGGTTTCCGCAGTAAAGAATGTGGGAATAGTCTTTGCTGCGGGAGCCAAACAGGGCGGCGTCCTGGGCACCGTGGTCAAATTGTTGGGCGGAAAATTCACTGTGATCATTGCCATTATTGCGGCGGTGGCCGCTGCTTTTGTTGTTCTATGGAACAAAAGCGAACGGTTTAGAAACGCCGTACAGGGAATTTTACAGCAGGCACAGCCACTACTCCAGGCCATGGGAAACCTGGCCAGCATGGTGGCCTCCACCCTAGCCCCTGTCCTTTCAAATCTGGCCAACGTGGTCATTAACGGGCTGGAAGTGGCATTTGTGTCCCTGGCACCGTACATCAATAGCGCGATCTCGATTTTGACAAATCTGATCGAGTTTGTGACCAATGTATTTTCCGGCAACTGGTCCGCTGCATGGCAAAACGTGGTCAATATCTTCGGGAACGTATTCGGCATGATCGTGAACCTGGCAAAGGTGCCGATCAACGCAGTCATTTCCGCTATTAACTGGGTGCTGGAGAAAATCAACAGCATTTCCGTGACGATCCCTGACTGGATCCCTGGCGTAGGCGGCGCCACGCTGGGCTTTAATATTCCGACAATCCCGCAACTGGCCGCCGGCGGCATTGCCACGGCGCCCACCCTGGCCATGATCGGAGAGGGCGGAGAGCCGGAGGCGGTCATGCCCTTGTCCAAACTGGCCGCCCTGTTGGACGAATGGACCAAGAAACCCAAGCCCGGCGGCGGAGGAAACCGCGGCGGAGGCGGCGGGGACACCATTGTATGGTCCCCTGTATTCAATTTCTACGGCGGCCAGCCATCCCGCCAGGAGGCGGAGGAAGTGGGCCGAATCAGTTTTGCAGAATTCAAACGGCTATATGACCGCATGAAAGCCGACGAGCGGCGCAAGCAGTTCAACCCGGCGTAAAGGAGGAAACCATGGCCAACACCTACACCACAAATCAGGGGGACGCCTGGGACGCCATTGCTTTCCGTGTCTACGGGGACGAAAAGCTGGCTGGGTGGCTTATGCAAAACAATTTTCCACACCTGGACACATTCGTTTTCGACGCGGGGGTGGTTCTCCAGACACCACCCCCGCCGGAGGACGCGCAGGGGACCAACGCACCGATCTGGAGGAGTGAAACATGAACACACGGCGGGCAGAAGTGGAGATCACCTATAACGGCGCCGCCGTCACCAGTAAAATGGCGGACTACAAGGGCGAGATCACCTATACCGATCCGGCCACCGGAGAGGCGGACAGCCTGGATATTGCAATCAATGACCGCAACCGGAAATGGACCACGGCATGGGTCCCCACTACGGGGGACACAATGACCGCCACCATCAAGGTCCGCGACTGGGAGCGGGAGGGCGACAACCGGGTGCTGTCGTGTGGATTCTTCATCCTTGATAATTTCGAGTTTGCGGGCTGGCCTGTGACAGGGACCATTTCCGGGGTATCCGTTCCGGCAGACGGTAGTTTCATGGCCACCGAGCGGACGCGGACCTGGGAAAACGTCACGATCCAGGAGATCGGAAAAGAGATAGCAGCCCGCGCCGGCATTGCCCTGGCCTGGGATGTGGAGGGCACCCCGTTCACCATCAAGAGCGTGGAGCAATCGGAAGAAACGGACTGCGACTTTTACGCCTCTCTTTGCGATACCTACGGGCTGGCCATGAAAGTCTACGCCCAAAAGATCGTGGTGTATGACCGAGAGGCCTACAAGAAAAAAGACCCGGTGGCCACCATCAACGAAACCGCCTTGAAATCCTGGAGTTGGTCCAAGAACATGGCCGGCACCTATACCGGCGGAGAATACGCCTACACGGACCCGACCACAGAGAAAGAGATCAAGGCCACCGTGGGCACGGGCACCCGGATCCTGAAACAGTCCGGCAAGGCTGACAGCAAGGCCGACGCGGAGCGCAAGATCGCCGCGGCGGTCAATAAGGCGAACCACGGCGCCAGCAAATTGTCCGTCACCATCACGGGCAACGCCGCCCTGGTGGCCTCCCAATGTATCACCGTGGTGGGCCTGGGCAAACTGTCCGGCAAATACTTCATTGACAGCATTGCCCACCACGTTGGAGGATCCGGTGGATACACCATGGACATGGAACTGTCCCTGGTGGAAACCATGACCGAGGAAGTGATCAAAGACGCCTGCCAACGCCTGTTCGCCGTGGGCGTCATGGCCTCCCCAGAATACTGGGTGGGAACCTATAAGAACCTGAACAACCTTGACGGCCTGCTGCTGAACATGGCCACCCGGATCAAGGTAAACCTGCACGGCACCAGCGTAACCACCGTAGAGCAGGCCCTAGTGGTGCTGACCAATACCGGGGTGATCAATTCACCGGAATACTGGGCCAGTAAGTACACGGCAATAGCCTGGCTGGACGTGCTGCTGATCAGCGCGGCCAACGCCCTGGCGGGATAAGGAGGCAAGCATGGGAAATGAGATCCGGCTGGGCAAAGTGTCCGCCATCGACTACGCCACCGGCATGGTGCGCGTAGTGTATCACGAAAAAGACGACAGCGTGACCCGCCCGGTGCCCCTGATCTCCGACGAATACCAAATGCCGGAAATTGGGGATCAGGTGCTTGTCCTCCACCTGTCCAACGGAAGCGAGGCCGGGGTGGTGTTGGGGCGCCCCTGGAGCGAAAAGAACAAGCCCCCGGAGGGGGCGGCGGGGCTATACCGCAAGGATATGGCCCGCGCCCCTGGGGAGGCTATGATCCGCTACAAGGGCGGCACAATGACCATCAAGGCCGGATCTGTTGTGGTAGACGGAAACCTGACCGTGAAAGGAAACCTGACTGTAACCGGGGCCGTCACAGCCAAAGAGGTGACGGCGGAGGTGGATGTGGTGGGCGGCGGAATATCCCTGGTCAACCACACCCATGACTGCAGCTGTGCATTGTCCAGCGGCAGCACCACCCCGCCCAAATAAGGAGGCAGGCCTATGATTGGAACACTGGGAAAGAACATCATTTTTACTGTCAGCGACGATATGGTTTTGACGTTCAATGAAATGACCCGCGAGATCGCAGGGCGCTGGGCAGAGCATGAAACAGCGGGGGTAAAACCCAAGCCGGAATACCTGGGACCGGCCAACCAGACAATTTCCTTGCCTATCACCCTTTCTGCCGCCTTGGGTGTCAAACCCAGGGCCGTTTTGGAAGCCGTAGAGGCCATGGTGGAAAGCGGCACGGCGGAATACCTGGTGATTGGACACCGAACGGTGGGCAAAAACCCGTTCCGACTGCTGGGATCCAGCGAAACGTGGGGCGTGGTTTACAACCGGGGCGAACTTGCCAAGGCGTCCCTGACCATTTCGCTGGGGGAATATACATGACAGAAATATATGACTTTCAACTGGAATACACCTTTTCCGGCCAATGGCTGGAGGAGTTAGACCGCCAGCTTGCCCTCCTGCTGTCCACACGGGCGGGCACCATGCCCCTGGATCGAGAATTCGGCCTTGACATGGATTTTGTGGATATGCCGCCGGAGGCCGCCAAGAGCCTATACACGGCGGAAGTCACCTGAAAGGTGGCAAAATTTATCCCCACCGTTCGGGTCCAGGAAATCACCTGGGGCCGGGCGGAAAGCGGAAAACTTGTTCCCAAGGTGGTGATCACAAATGCCTGATTTTTCTGCAATCGACAACACCCCGGACATTTCTTTCATTGACGGGAAAACCATTGACGACGTGCGGGCGGAAATGGTGGCCGATTTTGAGGACGCCATGACCAAGGCCACCGGCCAAACCGTGACCCTGGAGCGGGCCAGCGTCCACCGCATGATCCTGTATTCGGCGGCGGCGCAGATTTACCAGGGGTTCCAGTTCGTAGATCGAGCGGGCAAACAAAACCTGCTGAAATACAGCTATTCAGAATTTCTGGACAACCTGGGCCTGCTGAAAGGCGTTACCAGAGCGCCGGCCACCGCTGCCACCACAACCCTGCGCTTTACCCTGTCCGCCGTGCGCCCCACCGCCACGGCCATTCCACAGGGCACCAGGGTTTCCACAAGCGGGTCCATCTACTTCCAAACTGTGGAGTATGCGGAAGTACCGGCGGGCAGCACCACGGTGGACGTGCCTGCCATCTGCACCGTATCCGGCACGGACGGCAACGGCCTGGCCGCGGGAGAACTGACCACCATGGTGGATCCCCTCCCGTATGTGGAAAGCGTCACCAACACCACAGGCACCGAGGGCGGCGCGGAGATTGAAAGCGACGACGATCTGGCAGAGCGGATTTTTTTGGCCCCCAGCGCCTACACCGCGGCAATTACCGAGGACGGCTATATTTACAAGGCCAAAGAGTACAGCGCCTCTATTGGGGACGTGCGCGTGACCAGCGACCAGGCGGCGGGCACCGTGGACATTGTTTTCATTATGGCCGACGGCACCAGCCCCGGCCCCGAAATGATCAGCGGCCTGGAGGGATACCTGAACGGCAAGAGCGCCCGCGCCATGAACGACAAGATCACGGTGGCGGCGCCGGCGGAAGTGTCCTATACCATCAATCTGACCTACTACATCAACCGCAGCGACAGCGCCAGGGCGGTGGCCATCCAGGCCGCTGTGGAGGCTGCCGTGGCCAATTATGTGACCTGGCAACGGACCATTGGGCGGGACATTAACCCGTCCCAACTGACGGCCATGGTCATGGCTGCCGGTGCCAAACGGGTGACGGTGACTGCCCCGGCCTACACTACCGTGGAGGCCACAAAGATCTCCGCCTTGTCCGGGTCCGCACAGATCAGTTATGGAGGGCTGGAGGATGATTGACCTAAAAGGCAGCAGGTTCACGGACATTATGCCCGACAACCTGAAAAACCAGCCGGAGGTCCAGGCCCTTGCCTATGCGGTAGGGCGCCAGATCGAAAAACTTTGCACCTACGCGGAAAATTCCCGCACCTATGCCGCCATTGCCACCATGCCGGAGAACGTCCTGGACTACCTGGCCGTGGAATTACGCACCCCGGCCTATGATGAAACCTATTCGATCAGCACCAAACGGGCGCTGATCCAGGACACGCTCCTTTTCTATACGCAAATGGGCACCCCGGTGGCGGTCAATCGGATCATAGAAATTATTTTCAGCGCCGGATATATCACGGAATGGTGGGAATACGGCGGGGATCCCCACCATTTTAAGGCGCACACCACAAACCCCGGCATTACAGAGGACGACGTGGAGGAATTCCGGCGGGTGCTGGCGTCCGTGAAACGTCTGTCCTCCTGGCTGGATGAAATTATTCTGGATCTGTCCACCCCGGCGGCGGAGGTCTACACAGGACACTGGATCCATACGGGCGACTTCATCCGGCTGCAACTTGCGACATTGTAAGGAGGGAAACGCTAACTATGGCATTTCAGGCCCCAAAGCTGACCAACGCCGGAAAGGCGCTTTACTACGAAAATATGGCCGGCGCACAACTCACAATTACCACCATCAAAATGGGAAGCGGCACACTTGCCGGGTCTATCGCCAATTTGACAGACCTGGTGGAGCCGGTAGTGGTCATTGACGCCTATGCCGCCGTTCGGGAGGGCTATGTGGACGTGTCTGGCACGTTCTCCAACGCCGACCTGGAACAGGGCTTTTACTGGCGGGAGATCGGCGTGTTTGCCGCCAACCCGGACGACCCGGAGAACCGGGAAGCGGATATTCTCTACTGCTACCAAAACGCCTATGATACGGCGGACTATATCCCCGTGGCCAGTGTGGAAACGGTGGAAAAAAATATTGCGGTGCCCATCATTGTGGGCGACGCGGCGGCGGTATCCTGCACCCTGGACCGTTCCCTGGTGCTGGCTACCCTGAAAGACCTGCAGGACCACGACAACGACCCCGACGCCCACAAGGCCCTTTTGCAGAATATCAATAAGACCCTGGAGGGCAAACAGGACAAGATCAAGGAAACCGGCCTGCTGAAAGGCACAGGGGCAAAGGTGATCCCCGCTGTACCGGGCACGGACTACCAGCCCCCCACCCAAGAACTGAGCAACAGCGACGAAATGGCCCTGACGGACACGGTGCCCTTTTTCTCCAGCGCCGCAGGCCAAAACCGAAAGGTGTCATTGGCGGTTCTAAAGGCCGCCCTGGGCGTCCAAAGCGCCAGCATTAACGTGACCACCTGCGCGGGGGCGTCCGTGGTTTGCACAGACGGAAAAACCACCCTGAACGGCGTAGGATCCACCAAGTTCTCCCTGCCGGATAACACAGGAGAATGGACCGTGACGGCCACCCTGGGCGGAGAGTCCGCCACCAGACAAGTGGAAGTCACCGGCGCCCTGCAGTACAACGTGGACCTGATGATCACCACCGGCGTAGCGGTGACGCACCCGCCCACCAATACCGCCTATGACGTGGGGGACAAATTCGACACCACGGGCCTGGTGGTAACGGCGACGTTTGCGGACAGCACCACCGAGGACGTGACCCAGGATTGCAAGTTCTCCCCGGAAACCATGGAGGCCGACACCAAGACAGTCACAATCACCTACGAGCGGGCAGGGCGCACCCTGTCCACCACCCAGGCCGTGACCGTGCGGCAACTGTCCGGCATTTCGGTGATCACACCCCCTAATAAAAAGTCCTATTACATCGGGGAGAATTTCGACCCCGCAGGCACCGTGATCCAGGCGTCTATGTCGGACGGCAGCACCAAAACCGTGACCGGGTGGACCTACTCCCCCACGGGGGCGCTGGCCGCAGGAAATACCACGATCACCTTTTCCTATACGGAAAACAGCGTGACCAAGACCTGCACATATACCATCACCATCCGGGCGCTGACGTCCATTGCGGTGACGACCCCACCCAGCAAGACCACCTACAACTACGGGGAGAAATTCGCCTCCGCGGGCATGGTGATCACCGCCACCTACAACGACGGCGCCACCCGCGTGGTATCTGGATGGACATATAGCCCCACCGGCAACCTGAACCTGTCCAACACCACAATTACCATTTCCTACGCGGAGGGCGGCACCACCAAGACCTGCACCCAGGCCATCACCGTCAAAAACACCCTGACCAGCATTTCCGTGGCCACCCCGCCCAGCAAAACAAGCTATTTCGCCGGGGAAAGTTTCAGCACAGCCGGAATGGTGATCAAAGCCACCTATGGCGACGGCAGCACCGGGAACGTGAGCGGGTACACCTATTCCCCCACCGGCCCCCTGGCGGCCTCCAATAAGCAAATCACCATTTCCTACACATACAACGGCGCCACCAAGACCTGCACCCAGGCCATCACCGTCACCGAGATCAGCACCACGTTGAATTCCAACAGCTGGGCCACCATCCGGGCCGTTTCTGACGCCAGCAAGGGCGCCAATTACTGGAGTACAGGCGCCACCAAGACCATCACCATCAACGGCAAGGTGGGCAACACCACATTTTCCAATCTGTCCATTGATGTTTTCATTTTGGGCTTTAACCACAATGCCAGCCGGGAGGGCGCCAACAGGATCCATTTCAAGATCGGAAAGATCGGCGGCGCCCATGTGGCCCTAGTGGATAGCAACTACAACAACAACAGTTCCTCCGCGGCCAACTTCCAAATGAACGCCAGCAACACCAACAGCGGCGGGTGGAGTGGATCCAGTATGAGAAAAACCCTGCTGGGCAACAACGGAAACCCCACCAGTCCCCCGGCCAACAGCCTGCTGGCGGCCTTGCCTGCGGACCTCCGCGCCGTTATGAAGTCATGCACCAAGTACACCGACAACACCGGCGGCGGCAATGATAACGCCGGATATGTCACCAGCACCACCGACTATCTGTTCCTGTTGGCAGAATTCGAGTTCCACGGCGCCCGGACCTACGCAAACAGCGCGGAAAAGAATTATCAGGCCCAATATGACTATTACAAGGCGGGAAACAGCAAGGTGCATTACAAGCACAACGCCACCGGCACGGCGGCCTATGCGTGGTGCCGTTCCCCGTATTCCGGCACCTCCGACACTTTCTGCCGTGTCGGCACCGACGGCAGCGCCGGCACCGGCACCGCCGACTGGTCGCGTGGCGTGGCCCCCGGCTTTTGCGCCTAATCGCCGCAGCAGATCCGGCTATATCCCGCCCGCGGAAGCGGGCGGGAGAACCCCCAAGCACCAGACAAACGAAAGGAGGCGGGCGCCATGTCCGTCCTAAAAGAAAAGCGCACCGTCAGCAAGGCGGAATTTGTCAACACCGCAAACCAGATCTATGTTGAAACCATCGGCTTTCTGACACGCCTTTCCGCCAGATACTCCCGGCTGCTGGCGGAGGGCGTGGCCACCCTGGCGGGTGAGGTCATGGACCACGCCGAAAAGGCCAATAAGATCTACCCATCCGACGAACAGCGGAAAGGACTGCGGCGGGAACACTTACTGGAGGCCCTGGCCTCCCTCTCCGCCCTGGACGTGCGGTTGACCCATTGCTACCTGATTATGGGCCAGAACCCACAGGGCTGTTTTGCCGACGGCAAGGGAAAGAGCCTGCCGCCGGCGGAGGCCACCAGAAAACTGGACAACATGGCGGAAAGCCTGGGGAACCTGATCAACCAGGAGGAAACCCTGCTGCGGAACATCATGGACAGCGACAGAAAACGGTAAACGGTCATATGCGGGTGTATTTCTGAAAACGCGCCGGGTGGCAGGGCGGCCTTTCGGACGGCGGCCAATGCGTGGTGCCGTTCCCCGAATTCCAGCAACTCCAACAATTTCTGCCTTGTCAACACCGACGGCAGCGCCAACAACAACAACGCCAACTGGTCTAATGGCGTGGCCCCCGGATTTCGCACCCCTTAACGGGGCGGGTCAAATGCAGTAACCGAAAGGTGAAACGGACCCGTGCGAAAGGAGAAATACTGCCCAGGCAAAAGCCTAAAACTGCACCTTGACGGCCTTGCACGGACGCTGCTTGCATGGCGGGGTATTGCGCTAACCCGTTTCATGTGCCGGGCCAAAGTAGTTTAGACGCGCACCCACAACCCAACTATGCGAGGAGCGAATAAAAATTATATGACCAGCGAGGAGCGCCGGGAGGCGCGATACAAACGCCGCCGGAACCGGCGGCAGGCCAAACGACAGGCCCGGAGCGACGCCCTGGGCGGGATCAAAACCGTGTTCAGTTTTCGCAACCTGTTTTATTACGGGCGGAAGTGCTGCAACGGCGTCCGCTGGAAACGGTCAACCCAAAATTTTGAACTGCACCTGTTTTCCGGCACGGCGGCCCGCCGGAAGAAAATTCTTTCTGGAAAGTGGAAGCCAGGGAAAACGGCACATTTCATCCTACGGGAGCGGGGCAAGGTTCGCCCCATAGACGCGCCCCACATTGTAGACCGACAGATCTACAAGGTCCTAACCAAGGAGGTTTTGGCCCCACTGTATGCCCCTAGTATGATATACGACAATGGAGCCAGCCAAAAGGGAAAGGGCCTGCATTTCCATTACAAGCGCCTGGGGGACCAACTGCGGCGGCACTACCGCCTCCACGGCCTCCAGGGTGCGGTCCTACTTATGGACTTCCACCATTTCTTTCCCAGCGCCCCACACGCGGCGATCTATGAACGCCACCGGCGGCTGATCCTGGATCCAGACCTGCGGGCCATTGCGGACACGGTGGTGGCGGCGGTGCCCGGCGGTGTGGGTATGCCTCTAGGAGTGGAGCCAAGCCAACAGGAAATGGTGTCCCTGCCGTCCTCCATTGACAACTGGCTGAAATGCCAAATGTCCCTACCTGCTGCCGGCCATTACATGGACGACTACAACGCAACGCTGGAAACAAGGGAAAAGGCGGTGGCCATCTGTAAGGGCACGATTGCCAGGGCGGAGGCCATGGGGCTGGAGATCAACCCAGCAAAATGCAAGATCGTGGACGCCTCCAGGCCGTTCCGTTTCTGCAAAGCCAAATTCCAACTACTGCCAAACGGGCGGGTGATCGTCCATGGGTGCCGGGACGGCATGAAGCGGGCACGGCGGAAACTTCGCCACTTCAAGAAAAAGGTGGACGCCGGAAAAATGACCGTGAAGCAAGTGGAGGAGTGGCTGCAAGGCCCTATTGCCTATTATAAAAACTTTGACGACCATGGCCGGGTCATGCACCTGCGCCGGCTATTCTATGCGATTTTCATTCAAGGAGGTTTGCCCAGCAATGTTTAAGATCACAAAGGACGGGGCCACCCTGGCCATGACCGAGGCCCCAAACTACATCAAGCGGGCGGAAAACGGGCGCTTTATCCTGTGCGGGGCCGAGGAAGCGGAGGGCGTCGCCTGTAACGGCACCCCCTACCACCTTTTGGGGCGCCCGGACATGGACGGCCTGGACACCGTGCTGCTGGAAGAGGTAGACGCCGGGGCGGAGATCTACGCCACCCAGGAAACCACCAACGCCACGGCCAACGTGGCCACCCAGGCCGCTGTGGCCGCCCAAGTGTATGTGAGGGCGTCCACCACTATCCCGGACGCCTCCGCCCTGCTTATGCCGGATCTGTTCACCACCTGGGCGGAAGTCATGGCAGCCGCCCAACACGGCGAGGGACACCTTGACCAGGGCGCGATTATCAACAAAGACGGGAACCTTTTCCGCGTGGTGCCCCCTGGAGGCGTGGACCCGCTGGAAAGCCAGCTGCCCGAAGGGGAGGGTATGCTGGCGGTTTACCGCCCCATTGTACCCGATCACGCCGGAACCCTGGAGGACCCGATCCCGTATGTCTACGGGATGGACTGCCACGCCGGCCTGTATTATTCCTATGAGGGCAAAACATGGCTGTGCAAGGCGGATATGATCCCATGCACCTGGGCGCCCGGCACTCCTGGCGTGTGGCAATGGGAGGAGGCGTAAACAGTGGAATACATAGCGACACGGCGGGCGCGGATCCTGGCCATCTGCGGCCCCGTGAATATCCCGTGGGGCACCGCGGTGGAGGCTGTGGACGGCTTTCTGGTGCGGGACGGCCTGCAACTATGTGCCGTTACCAGCCAGAACGCCCACGACTATTTCAGCCGAAACGACGACGGAAACGGCCCGGAGCGGGGGCACCTGGTCCATGCCATTATGAACAAGCTGGCCAAACGGGACAAAGACCATCAAAAACGGTGGGATCACGTTTGGGAGGATCCCGTGTGCCAGAAATACAAACAGCCGGATCCCGTGGACTTCTGGCTGTGGGACCATTCCTTTTTTGAGGCGCCGGTGGACGACCTGCGCCACATTGCCGCCCTGATCGGCGCGAGGGGGTAACGGCCATGGACTACACCAAATTGATCACGGATCTGTGTTCCGTCATAGACAGCATGAATGTGATTATACAGGCCCAGGCCGTGGAACTGGCCCAACTGGGCGCCCTCCACTATGAGGAGGAGATCGCCGCCGTCCGGCGGCGGTACGCTGCGGCAATCGGTGAGGGGGTGGGACCTTGAATCTGGAGGAAATTCTGCTGGGCGGCGGGGGCACCATGCTGGTGGCCATGACACTGATCCAGATCTCACCCATCAAACTGGATCCCTGGTCCGCCATTGCGCGGGCCATTGGGAGGGCCATCAACAAGGAAGTGCTGGCCAAACTGGGGGAAATGGAAGAAACCCAGGCCGACACCCGGCGAATTTTAGACGACCACATAAAGGTGGACGACGAAAGAGCCGCGGACACCCACCGGACCAGGATCCTGCAATTCAACAATGAATTGTTGCGGGATATTCCGCACACGCGGGAGGAGTTCATAGAGATTCTGGCAGAAATCGACTATTACGAGCGGTTTTGCAAAGCACACCCGGACTACCAGAACAACCGCGCCACCCATGCGGTGGCCAATATCAGCCGCGTATATGACGACCGGCTGATCAAGCATGATTTTTTGTAAGGAGGCCGCCGGAAATATGAAACTGCCGATTATGGCCGCCCTGGCCATGTCTGTGGGCACGATCCTGGGGTTTCTTCTGTGCTGTGCCACCGTGGGCAGACTGCGGCAGCAGGGACACACACCCCGAAAAAGCGCCCGAGCAAGGGACAAGCCCACAAAAATGGGCGTCATGGATAAAGTGCTGATCCTGGAGGCTGTGATCCTGGTGGCCTACACTGTGGCCGCCCTGGCCGTGTTTTGGCACACCGGAAACGAACCTGCCACCCTGACCGCCTGCGTGTTTGGCGTCTGCGGACTGGAAAACGGTGTCATGGGCTGGATCAAGACCAACAAGGACAAGGCGGCGGACGCCGCCAGAATGAGCGGAGGCGTTCCGAACGGGCCGGAGCCTGAACGGAAAGAACCGCCGGACGTTGGAATATAGGAGGGAAACAGGTATGACAGAAAACCAACTGCGGCAGAAAGTGGCCGACATTATCAACGCATGGGTGGGGGCGACCAAAGGGAGCGCCAAACACCTGGAGATCCTGGCGATTTACAACGGCCACAAGCCGCTGGCCAGAGGATATAAGGTGAAAACAACGGACGCCTATTGCGCCACCACCGTCAGCGCGGCATACATCAAGGCAGGGATCGCGGAATTCACCGGGACCGAGTGCGGCGTTGAGAAATACACCGTAGTGGCCAAAGGCAAAGGCATTTGGGTGGAAAACGACGCGCACACCCCCAAGATCGGGGACGCCTGTGTGTATGACTGGGACGACACCGGAAAGGGCGATTGCACCGGATCCGGGGATCACATCGGAATTGTCACCCAACTGGGCGGCGGCACCTTTATAGTGACAGAGGGGAACATGACCGGTGGCAAGGTAGGCAAGCGCACCATGGCGATCAACGGGAAGTATATTCGCGGGTTTATCTGCCCGGACTTTGCCGCCATTGCCAAGAAAATGGGCGGAGCGTCCGGCGGAACTACAACGGGAGGCCAGACCATCCACACGGTAAAAGCCGGCGACACCCTTTCCAAGATTGCCAGCGCATACAAAACCACTGTTGACGCACTGGTGGAAATCAACGCCATTAAAAATAAAAATCTGATCCGGGTGGGCCAGGTTCTTATGCTCCAGGACACACCGCAAGCCGCCGCGGATAAACTGGAGGCCCTGGGCGTGATCAATTCCCCGGACTACTGGGCGGGAGCCGCGGAGGCCGGAAAGGTGAAATATCTGGATCTGCTGCTGAAAGCGGCGGCGCAGGCAATCACCAAAGCAGGGCCGCGCACCAACACGCCGGAGGAGGGCGTGGACGCCCTGGCGGCTGCCGGCGTCATTAACTCCCCGGACTACTGGCGGAGCATTTACGGCACATTCCCCTCCCTGGACCTGCTGCTGTGCGCCCTGGGCGGGGCTGTGAAATAAAATTGAGGAGGACATACACATGGAAACCATTATGCAGTACATTCCCCTGGCGGTGTCCGCCGTCCTGCTGGCGGCCCTGATCCTGACCGTGATCACCAACATCATCACCCAGGTGATCAAGAAAGTTACCTGGGACAAGATCCCCACCAACATCCTGGCGGTGGTGGTGGCCATGGCTGTGACCCTTGTGGCGTTCTTCACCCTGTGCCAGATTATGGGGTGGGCCGTCACCTGGTACATGGTGGCCGGGTCCGTGGCCCTGGGGCTGTTCGTGGCCTATGCGGCTATGTTCGGATTTGACAAGCTGCGGGAGGCCCTGGAACAGATCACCGACTGGAACAAAGACGAAACGGAGTAAAGAGAACCCCCGGCACTTGAGCGGTGCCGGGGGTTCTCTGTATTCACGCGATTGCCTCCAGTTCCATATCCTCAATTTCGGCCCAGGTAAACCCCAGGCGGTGCATATCGTCCCCAACATTGGAGAGAACCACACTAGCCTCCATGGTGAGGTCCGCATAACACCGTGCGGCGAACATCTTATAGACTTCCACAGCACGTTCTATGGTAAAAACCCGGATATTACCAACCGTGGCCCCATACTTCCCGTTTTGCTTAATCAGCATGATTTTTACCACCTTTCAAGATTCTATGGAACAACCGGCGGAGCGGGACAAACACCGCAATAAATATCACAAGAGAAATTAGAAACTTCATTGCTTGTCCTCCTATTGACAAAACCTGATGATTTGTTTTATATTTGGGGTGCGGAGGTTCGGGCCTCCGCACCCCTGGCCTTTACCAGTCCAGCAATTTTTGAATTGCCAGAACTATGAGGCCAGAAATTGTACCAGCCAGAACGTCAGCCGCTAACTGCTTTCTGGCCTGCGTCGTCGGTTTATTCCGGCGGCGCTTTTTCTTTTGTCTACCCATCGGACCGTCCTCCTTTCCGTCAGAGGTTGTCCCCTGAACTGTTTATATTATAGTCCTTTTATGGTGCATAATCAAGTGGTAATATGCACGAAATAGGGTGCCTTTATTTGTGTACTTTATGCACTTTACGGAGTGCATAAAGGGTGGTACAATGTTACCACAAGGAGGTGGAGGGAATGGCGATCAGCTACCAAGGAGCATTTGAAGAAATGAAAAAAGCCGGGATCACCACATACCGGATCAGAAAAGAAAATATCTTGTCCCAAAGCACCCTACAAAAATTAAGGGAGGGAAAGCCGGTTACGACCGAAACCATAGAAAAGCTGTGCCTGCTGCTGGACTGCACACCAAACGACATTATGAAGATCACCCGATGACGGTGGGCCATAGGATCGGAACCGCCGCCCCACAATGAACACCCATGCGCCAAAGGGCCTATAATTTTCTTGTGCTGAATATTACCACGGGTTTTGACGCCGGCCTGTGTTAATATCAAGAAAAATGTGGGCCATATCCACGACGGAGGGGCGCCGGGTGAAATTTTACGAGATCAACGGGAAAAGAAACCTATGCGGGGACCGGATCCGCGAGGCACGGCAGAAAAAGAGGCTTTCACAGTCGGACCTATCAAAGCTCCTGCAACTGCGGGGGATCATGGTGGAACGGGATGTGATCAGCCGCATGGAGAGCGGGGCAAGGATTGTGACGGACTTCGAGGCCGTGGCCATTGCGGAGGCGCTGGAGGTCCCTGTGCTGTGGCTGCTGGACAAAGAATAGGCCGGCGTGGTAGAAAGAACCACGCTGGCCTATTGCCATATTACAAAGAAAGAGAGGCCGCCCCATGAAAGGATATAAGCACCTGAGCGCGCACGACCGAAACAAAATGGCAAAAATGCGGAAAGAGGGCGCAACCATGCGCCAGATCGGCGCAGCCCTCCATGTGAGTGCGGCAACCGTCTGTCGAGAGCTGAAACGCGGCACATACACCTACATGAACGCGGATTACATCGAGGTGACCGAATACATACCGGAGCGGTCACATCAGAGATACCGCGCAAACATGGCCGCAAAGGGTCCGGGCCTGAAAATTGGAAATCATAGGGCCTATGCGGAAACGCTGGAGGACCTGATTGTAAACCAGAATTTCAGCCCTGCCGCAGCAATCCATGAAATTGAGAACCACCCGGAGAAATACGGGGAGTTCGGAGTGCGGATCTGCCGTCAAACACTGTATTCCTATGTGGGGAAAGGAATATTTCTGCACCTGACCACAAAGGACCTGCCATTCAGGGGATCGCGCCAGAAAAAGAAAACCCAGCACATCCACCGCATGAAATCCACATCGAGCGGAGACAGCATTGAAAAGCGCCCGGAAAAGGTGAACCGCCGGGAGGAGTTCGGCCACTGGGAAATGGATCTGGTGGTGTCCTGCCGAGGCGGGAAAAAGTGTCTGCTGGTCCTGACGGAAAGGACCGCGCCACAGGAAATTATGATATTGATACCAGACAAAACACGGGAAAGCGTAGTGCAGGCATTAGACCGCCTGGAGCGCCGCTACGGGAAAATGTTTCCTGTCATATTCAAGACCATCACTGTGGATAATGGCGGGGAGTTTTCGGACTGCGAGGGCATGGAGCGATCCGTGTTCAAGTCCAGAGGGCGCCGCACCAAAATATACTATTGTCACCCGTATTGCAGCAGCGAGCGGGGCAGCAACGAAAAGCAAAACCAGATGATCCGCAGAAAGTTTCCCAAAGGAACAAATTTTGATAAAGTATCACAAAAAGAAGTGAAAGTGGTGGAGGAATGGCTGAATAGCTACCCACGAAAAAGCCTGGGGTGGAAAAGCGCAAACGATGTTTTCCAAGAGCTGATCGCGGCCATCTGAAAAATTTTTACTTTTTGTTACGCTTACCTATTGACATTTGCGAAAAAACTAAAAAGTAATATTGATAAATGGGCGCAAATGATGTATGATATCAAGTACAGCCTTCCAGCGGACGGCGCTGATGCGTCCGGTCCGAGGCAAGGCCGCACTAGTCGGGGAGTTAGCGGTGCCCTGTACCTGCAACCCGCTACAGCAGGGATGAATCCCGGCCCCCGGATCTGCGTTGTGTCGTCTGACCCCGGTAAGTAGTGATGATGGATCGGTCCCGCGCAAGGTCGCCCCGTGAACCGTGTCAGGCGGGGAACCGAGCAGCACTAAGCGGACCGTGATCTGTGCCGCGGGGTTTCCGCTCCTGAGCCGGCTGCCAGGGTAACGGACATAGCGCTGATTCCAAAGGCCGGTGTGCGGTCTTGCCATGAACCGGATGCTCAAGGGAGGGGCGAAGCGACGCGGCTTTCCGCATCCTCCGCCCCTCTTTTTCATTTTTATGTCGAGGTGACCGGCGTGTATCAGGCTCTATACCGAAAATGGCGGCCCCGTACGTTTGACGACGTGGTGGGTCAGGCCCATATCACCGACACGTTGAAGCGGCAAGTGGAGACCGGACGGCTCTCCCACGCCTATTTGTTCACGGGTACCCGGGGTACGGGCAAGACCACCTGCGCCAAAATTCTGTCCCGGGCGGTCAACTGCGAACACCCGGTCAACGGGAACCCCTGCAACCAGTGCCCCTCCTGTCTGGGCATTGAGAACGGCTCTATTCTGGATGTGCTGGAGTTGGATGCGGCCTCCAACAACGGTGTGGATCAGGTCCGCGCCCTCCGGGATGAGGCGGTGTACACCCCGGCGGCGGTCCGGAAACGGGTCTATATCGTGGACGAGGTCCATATGCTCTCCACTGCGGCTTTCAATGCCCTGTTGAAGATCCTGGAGGAACCGCCCGCCCACCTGATGTTTATCTTGGCCACCACGGAGCTGCACAAGGTGCCGGCTACGATTAAATCCCGCTGTCAGCAGTTTTCCTTCAAGCGCATTCTTCCGGGAGAGATTGCCGCCCGGCTGGCCTATGTCGCGCGCCAGGAGGGCCTGGAGCTGAGAGGTGAGGGGGCGGAGCTGTTGGCCCGGCTGGCTGACGGCGGTATGCGGGATGCTCTGTCCCTGCTGGATCAGTGCGCCATCCCAGACGGACCCATCGGTGTACAGGAAGTGCTGGACGCGTTGGGGCTGGCTGGGAACCTGGAGACCGCTCGCTTGATGGAACAGATTGGCGGGGGAGACACTGCGGCTGCCCTGGAGAGCTTGGCCGGCCTTTATGGTGCGGGTAAGGAAGTAGGAAGCCTGCTGAGTGAGCTGTCTGCCCTGACCCGGGACCTTTTGGTGCGGAAGACGGCTCCCAAAGGTGGAGCAGCTCTGCTTACCGGTGGCTATGATGAGAATACCATGCGGCGGCTGTCTAACCTGTTTCAAACGCCCCGGCTGGCTCAGATGCTGGGTGTGCTCCAGTCCACCATCGCCGACCTGTCCCGCAGTGGCAACCGCCGCACAGATGCCGAACTCTGTCTGATCCGTCTCTGTGATCCGGTACTGGATGAGAGTATGGCGGGAATCAATGCCCGTCTGTCCAGGGTAGAGGAACTGTTGGCGGGTGGGATACCTACTGCCTGTGCGATACCGCCTGCACCGCAGAAAAAGGTGCCGGAGCGCCAGGGCAGGCAGAAGGATACCCCCCCCTGGGAGGAGGAGTGCCCCCCGCTGCCGGATGAGCCGGGAGAACGGGTGGCCTACGAAGCGGAAGCCATCCCGCAGAAGCCTTCTCCAATGGAGAAAGAGCTGGCCGGAGGTTCATCCGTAACAGCGCCGTCTGGCGATCTGTGGCCGGGACTGGTGGCTGGACTCCGGGGCAAGTTCCCGGCGGTCTATCCATTCCTCAGCAATCCATCCGCAGTACAGGGGATATTGGAAGACGGTGTACTGACACTGTGGGTAGACACAGATTTCACCAAAAGCATGGTGGGTACGGCTGCGGTGCTGGAAGCCCTGGAAAGAATGGCTGGTACCCAGATGGGCCAGGCTGTGCGGTGTGCCGTAAAGGTGGGCGCGCCGCCTAAAGCGGCCCCGGCAGCGCAACAGCCTGCTGAGCACGATCATTTGGATGACCTGTTGGCAATGGGCCAGCAGTTTGACAACATTATTATTGAAGAGTAAAGGAGTTGCGACCTATGGCAAAAGGATTTAACAGCCGTGGATTTGGTGGTATGGGCGGCGGCATGAACATGAACATGATGAAGCAGGTCCAGAAGATGCAACAGGACATGATGAAGATGCAGCAGGAGCTGGAGACCAAGACTTACACTGCGGCGGCCGGTGGTGGTGCAGTGAGCGCTACCGTTACCGGCAAGCGGGTGCTGGAGAGCGTTACCATTGATCCTGATGCGGTGGATCCCGAGGATGTGGAGATGCTGCAGGATATGATCGTGGCGGCTGTCAACGAGGCGCTGCGTGCGGCGGAGAATGATTCTGCCTCTTCCATGCAGCAGCTCACCGGTGGCCTGAACCTGCCCTTCTAAAGTGAAAGCTGGAAATGGCCGCCTGTGGGCGGCCATTTCCTATTACATCGTTGGACCCCGAAGCGGAGGAGTAAAAATGGAGACGGTGAAGGGATTACAAACATCGGAACGATTTCGGATCGGTGCGCTGCTGGCGGTAGCCGGCGGCCTGCTGGATGCCTATACCTATCTGATGCGGGGCGGTGTGTTTGCCAATGCGCAGACAGGAAACATTGTACTGTTGGGCGTACGGGCGGTAGAAAGGGACTGGAGCGGTGTGCTGCATTATCTGCTGCCCATTCTGGCATTTGCGGCGGGTGTGATCGCAGCTGAGTGCATCAGAGAGCGGTTGAGAGAGGTGTATATCGTCCATTGGCGGCAGGTTGCAGTTTGTTTGGAGATTGTCCTGTTGGCGCTGGTTGCGTTTCTTCCACAACAGCTGAACGCGCTGGCAAATATCATTGTTTCATTTGTGTGTGCCATACAGGTGGAGAGTTTTCGAAAAGTCCGCGGCAATGCCTTTGCTACTACGATGTGTACAGGAAATCTGCGCAGCGGAACGGAGCGCCTGTATCAATTTATTCGTACCGGGCAGAAGGAACAGCTTCTGCGAGCGGCGCAGTATGGGGGAATCATTCTGTTCTTTATCGTTGGCGCGGCGCTGGGGGTATGGTGCAGCAGCTTTTTACGCCTTTATACTGTGGCGGTTGCTTGCATCCCATTGTTGATTGCGTTCCTTCTGATGCGGCATTGAGAGAAACGTGTTTGTAGTCTGTCTGTTGGATGTGTGTCAATT
Organism: Clostridiales bacterium; assembly: GCA_022785125.1. Taxonomy (GTDB): domain Bacteria; phylum Bacillota; class Clostridia; order Oscillospirales; family Oscillospiraceae; genus Flavonifractor; species Flavonifractor porci. The sequence continues at coordinate 43,881 of JALFRA010000040.1, read as the reverse complement.
GTATTTAAAATAAAAAAGATGAAAAACGACTTGACAAAGTAGAATGAAGCTGGTAAAATACAACCTGTTCCGTTGATGGAACAGGCACGTTTGGGGGTATAGCTCAGCTGGGAGAGCGCTTGAATGGCATTCAAGAGGTCAGCGGTTCGATCCCGCTTATCTCCACCAAAAAGACTTGAAACGAGAGTTTCAAGTCTTTTTTCTTTTTGTAAGCGTTAATGAACTGGTATAATGGAGCAAAAAAGATGCGGGCTGTTCCTTGCAGGAATGGCCCGCACTGTGTTGCGGGGATGAAAAAGTGAGTGGGGCGTTTTGTTTTGAGAACGTGTTTAGTGAAGAGATATATTTAGAATGTCTGTTTGCTCCGGCGGATGAAGCAAGGAAAAAGCAAGATTTCTATTTAGGCCAACAGAGCAGTTCTATGATATGATAGGAACAACCATATGGAGGTGAGCTGCGTGAAAGACGGCCGTGCCATTCATCGACGTGTCCTTGATTATGCACATAGAGATACGGACGCGTTATACCGGGATTTTCATATTACTGAGTGGGGTTACCGGGATGAGCAGGTGGAGGAAAGCCGTGCGCGATACGGCAGAAACATTCTGTCTGGCCGGGCAGCAGATACGGTGCTTTTTCGCTTGCGAAGGGCTTTCATTAATCCTTTTGCGATTATCTTGTTTGTGCTGGCAAGCATTTCATTTGTGACAGATGTTCTCCTTGCCTCAAATTTCAGCCGCAATATGACAACGGTCGTTATTATCCTGTGTATGCTGCTGATCAGCGGCGTTGTGCGGTTTACCCAGGAAATGCGGGCAAAGCGCGTTGCGGATCATCTTACCAGAATGATTGAGTCTCATATCATGGTGCGCAGAAACGGAGAGTGGATGCGGATTTCTTCCACAGAACTTGTAGTCGGAGATTCTGTGCGCTTGTTCGCGGGAGATCGGGTCCCAGCAGATCTCCGGCTTACGGCAGCAAGCGATCTGTTTGTGTCTCAATCCGTGATTACAGGGGAAAGCGCGATTCTGGAAAAGAACGCCGGGGTTCTTTCCGAAAGAAAGGCGCGCTCATATGGGGAATACAGCAACGTCGCTTTTATGGGCTCGTCTATCATCGGCGGCACAGGGGAGGGCGTGGTGCTTGCCGTAGGCCAGGACACTGTCTATGGTGGATGCTCTGGAACCATGGCCAGTTTCAAAAACGGCTTTGATCAGGGGGCTGGCTCCATTGCATGGGTATTGATTCGTTTCATGGCAATTTTGATTCCCATCGTATTTGTGGCCTGCGGGCTTACCAAGGGAAACTGGCTTTCCGCATTTTTGTTTGCCCTGTCTGTTGCTGTAGGGTTGACTCCGGAGCTGCTTCCCATGGTAATCAATGCCTGCCTGGCTAAAGGCAGCGCTGCCATGGGAAAAAAGCAGACCGTGGTTAAAAATATCAATGCCATGCAGGGATTTGGCAGCATGGACATTCTCTGCGTTGATAAAACCGGAACCCTTACCGGCGACAGGCTGTTGCTGGAGTATTACATGGACGTCCTGGGCAATGAGAGCCAAAAGACTCTGGAGTTTGCCTATTTAAATAGCATTTACCACACAGGTGTCAGAAACCACCTGGACGCTGCAATCCTCGCCTGTCAGGAAATGCCGGGGCACAATGCCCGTTTTCAAGAATTGGCGGCTAGCCATCCCAAGCTGGACGAACTGCCCTTTGACTATGAGCGGAAATTTGCCAGCGTTTTGGTCCAGGGTGGGGAGGAAAATCTGCTGATCATCAAGGGTGGGCTTGACGAAGTGTGCCGCCGCTGCAGCCATTTTGAATACAAGGGCAAACGTAGCGCCATGGGTGCCGACAGAGTGGCCAGCGTCCACGCCATTGTGGACGAGATGCTGGAGGATGGCATGAAGGTCCTGGCCGTAGCCTATAAACCTCTGGAGCGGCAGCAGCTCAGCGCTGAAGAGGAGCGGGATTTTATTCTCCTTGGGTACCTGGCGTTTTTTGACGCACCCAAGCGGACTGCCGCTGACGCCGTCAGAAAGCTGCAGGAGCTTCATGTGGGTATCCGGGTGCTGACTGGGGATCAAAAGAGCGTTGCCGTTTCCATTTGCCGCAGGTTGGGGATCGGTACGGCGGAAACCTTGACCGGCGAGGAATTGGAGCAGCTGAGCGACGATGAGGCACCGATCAGAATTGAACGCGCTACCGTGTTTGCGGAGCTGTCTCCCAAACAAAAGGTTCAGATCCTCCGGACGCTGCAAGGCAACGGACATACGGTGGGCTTTTTGGGAGACGGTATGAACGACTTACCCGCCATTGTGGAATCCGATGTGGGTATTTCTGTGGATACCGCTGCAGATGCCGTGAAAGAAGGCGCGGATGTTATCCTGTTGAAAAAGGATCTGAATGTATTGGAGGAAGGGATCAAGGAGGGACGGAACGCCTTCGCCAATGTGTCAAAGTATATTAAGATCACGGCATCCTCCAACTTTGGAAACATTCTCTCCATTGTCGTTGCCAGTGTGTTCCTTCCGTTTTTTCCTATGGCATCGGTACAGCTGCTGCTGCTGAATCTGCTCTATGATATGCTGTGTCTTGTTCTGCCGTGGGATCATGTGGATCAGGAGATCTGCGCCAGGCCATTGGAATGGTCCGGCAGGACGCTGGGCCGCTTTATGCGCTTCTTTGGGCCGATCAGTTCTGTCTTTGATATTCTAACGTTTTCGTATCTGTTTTTTGTGCTGTGCCCATCGGTGTGCGGCGGAACTTTTGCCGCTCTGGCTGGAAGCGAGGAGCAGTTCCGGTTTATTGCGTTGTTTCAAACAGGTTGGTTTCTGGAATCCATGTGGACCCAGGTGTTGATTTTGCATTTGCTCCGTACCCAAAAGATGCCGCTGTTCCAAAGTAAACCGTCCTGTCCGGTCATGTTGGTCACAATGCTTGGTATTCTGTTTTTTACCATCCTGACCTTCACGCCGGTGGGACGTCTGATTGGGCTGACAGCTTTGCCGCCGGCCTATTTTGGATTTTTGGTTGTAGCCGTTTCCCTCTATTTGCTGCTGGTTACATTGGCGAAGAGCTGGTATCTCAAAAAATATCACAAACTGCTTTGAGAAAGGAGGAATCTGTGATGAAAAAGAAGATCGGCTTTATCAGTCTGGATTCCTCCCTGGCGGGGTGGCTTTCCGAAAAGCTTCGGTTCTCCGCGCCCGACACCCCGGCCGCCAAGGAACTGCTGGAAGGGCTTATAGATCTGGTGAATGGTGCGGCGGATTCCCTCATGTTGGAGCTGGATGATGGAGAGGCTGTTGTACCGGCAAGCGACAGTATCCGCTGCGGTGAGTTGTCCATTGATTTGAGATTGCGCAGGGTGGTCCGAGCCGGAAGGGAAATTGCACTGACGCCCAAAGAGTTCGATATTCTCCATTTTCTGGCCCGCAACCGTGGAGAGGTATTTACCAAGGAGCAAATTTATCAAGCGGTATGGGAAAATGATTATCTGCTGGACGACAGCAACATTATGGCATTTATCCGGAAGATCAGAAAGAAAATCGAACCAAACCCGGACGCGCCGGAATACATATTGACGATCTGGGGTATCGGATATAAATTTAATGACAAGCTGTGACGGCTTTTCCTGACCAAATCGCAAGGGAATCGCAAGGTTTTGACCATGTGATTCTCCTTGCGATTTTTGTATTCTTGTACAGGTTGAGGGGGTGAACGGCTTGATTTATACCGATTTTATGTTCAGAATATCCCTTTCGCTGACGCTTGGCTTTTTGATCGGACTGGAGCGGCAGCTCACCGGACATCTGGCGGGTATTCGCATCAATGTTTTGATTTGTATGGGGACCAGCTTTTTTACGTTGTTCCCTATGCTCTATGGTTCGGATCAGGTGTTCCGCGTTGGGAGCAGCATCATATCCGGGGTGGGCTTTTTGTGCAGCGGAGTGATTTTCAAGGACAGTGCTTCGGTGCGGGGAATCAATACGGCCGCCACCCTCTGGTGTACATCGGCTATTGGGATCCTTGCAAGTACAGGGAAATATGCGCTGGCCATTTCCGCGGCCGGTGTTCTGGTCGGCTCCAATCTGATTTTCCGCCCTCTGGCAAGAAGGCTGGAACCGCTGACGTTTGGCGATGAGGCGGAACAACAGTATCGAATCTCTGTTACCTGTCAGGAGGCTGCCGAGCGGGAGATCCGGCTGCTGCTGATCAACAGCAACTCCTGCAAAACATTGTATCTGAACAACCTGGAAAGCTGTGATGTTGTTGGAAATAAGGTTGAAATCATTGCGGAATATTGTGCTTCCGGCAAACCCAAGCACCAGGTGTTAGAGGGGATTGTGGGGAAAGCTTTGGCGGCTGCGGGGGTAATAAGTGCCGGGTGGGAGGTGCTGTAGATGAAAAAAAGATATAAAAGCGATAAGCCTGTATGTCTGTTTGCGCTGTATGTCATATTTGTTGCCACATACGGCTGCCTCTGCTGGGCGTTTCCTGAGTACAGACGATGGATGTTTCCGCTTTGGTATCAGATGACCGCCGTGCTTTGGCTTGCCCTGGCTGTTTTGGCAGTCAGATTGATGCAGCGAAAGAAACAGATCGGCAAAATCAAATCGCGAAGGACGTGAAGGATGATGAATGGTATCTGCATCTTTTTTTGCGCACTGTTTATTCTGATGGGCGCCGCATTTGCCTGCGGTAAAGGTCCTATGTATCTTTCGGTTTGGAACAGCATTCCGCAGCAGCAAAGGGCGAAGATGAAAATCAAGCCTCTTCGCCGTAACGCTGGAGCGATGATTGCGCTCAGCGGCTTGATTTTTGGGGGGAAGGGCGTGTGTTCAGACCTTGATGATCATTGGTTCGTATGGGCCATGATCTTATGGCTGATTGCGGCGGGCGTGGATGCTTGGTATCTGTCAAAAAGCGGTCGCTACCAAACCCAATCATCCGCAACGCGGTTTTAGATAGAGATCCCATAAAGACAGTGAGGTGAATGGCATGGACTCCGACGGCAGTCCGGGCAGACATGGAGCGGCGCGTGGCGGCGGGAGTTTCCTGCCTCCTGTGCCTCCCTGTTTGCCTCCCATAAAAACGCAAGGAGGTAAGACCAATGAACAAGAAAGAGACACGCGTGGCTGCCCGGCAGGCCGCCGAAAAGGCGGTCATTCGTGACGAGCAGAACCGCCGCATACAGTATGCGGCAACCAATCCCATCAAGGTGGTGCTGAAAGACCTGCATACCGCGCTGTGCGGTTTGGATGAGGAAACGGTGGCCCGGAATCGCAGTAAATACGGCAGCAACAAAGTGACCCGTGAAAAGAAAAAATCTCTGATAAAGCGTTTGGCAGACGCATTTATTAACCCGTTTACCGCAATTTTGTTTTGTCTGGCTCTGGTCTCTACAATGACCGATATGATTTTTCCCTACTTTTCACTGTTTGGAAGTGCACCGGAGGACTTTGATTGCCTGACCGTGGTCATCATTCTTACAATGGTGTTTATTTCCGGTACGCTTCGTTTCGTCCAGGAATCCAGAAGCGGCAACGCGGCGGAAAAACTGCTGGCCATGATCACCACCACCTGTACGGTTACCCGCAGAGGGGAGGAAAAAACAGAGATCCCAATGGATCATCTGGTAGTGGGCGATATTGTTCACCTGTCTGTGGGCGATATGATCCCCGCTGATGTTCGCATTTTGGAGGCCAAGGACCTGTTTATCAGTCAGGCCAGTCTGACCGGAGAGAGTGAGCCTGTGGAAAAAACGCCTCATATCAGCCAAGCGGCAGAGAGCGTGACGGATTATACGAACATTGCCTTCATGGGCAGCAATGTGGTTTCCGGCAGTGCAAGTGCTGTGGTGGTGTGCACAGGCGATCACACGTTGTTTGGCTCTATGGCGTCCGCGGTTGCGGGAGAAGCGGTGGAAACTAATTTTACCAAGGGTGTGAACGCGGTTTCCTGGGTGCTGATCCGTTTTATGCTGGTTATGGTGCCGCTGGTGTTTTTCATCAACGGCATTACCAAAGGAGACTGGCTGGATGCCTTTTTGTTCGGCATCTCCATCGCGGTGGGACTGACTCCGGAGATGCTTCCCATGATCGTGACCACCTGTCTGGCCAAGGGCGCGGTCTCCATGAGCAAGAAGCAGACCATCGTGAAGAACCTGAATTCCATTCAGAATTTTGGCGCGATCGATATCCTTTGTACCGATAAGACCGGAACGCTGACTCAAGATAAAGTGGTGCTGGAATATCACCTCAATGTAAACGGTGAGGATGACACCCGGGTATTGCGTCATGCGTATCTCAACAGCTATTTTCAAACCGGCTACAAAAACCTGATGGATCTTGCAATCATTCATAAAACGGAAGAAGCAGAGGCGGAGGATCCCAGGCTGATCGATCTGTCTGAAAACTATGTGAAGGTGGACGAGATCCCGTTTGATTTTACGCGCCGGCGGCTGACCACAGTGGTACAGGATCGAAAGGGAAAGACCCAGATGGTGACCAAGGGCGCTGTGGAAGAGATGCTTTCCATTTGTGCTTTTGCAGAATATGGCGGGGACGTGCAGCCGCTGACCGATGAAGTGCGCCGCCGTATTCTTCAGACCGTGGACGACCTGAATGAGAAAGGATTCCGCGTCCTTGCCATTGCCCAGAAGAGCAATCCGTCTCCGGTGGGCGCGTTTGGCGTGAAGGATGAATGTGATATGGTGCTGATCGGATATCTGGCCTTCCTTGATCCGCCCAAGGAATCTACCGCGGACGCCATCAGAGCGCTGAAAGACCACGGTGTGATTACCAAGATCCTGACCGGCGATAACGACAAAGTGACGCGGACGATCTGTAAGCAGGTGGGACTGAAGGTGCGCAATATGCTGCTTGGCTCCGACTTGGAGAAAATGAGCGATGCGGAACTGGCAAAGGCCGCGGAATCCACCGACGTATTTGCCAAGCTGACGCCTGAACAGAAAGCGCGTGTGGTTTCCGTTCTCAGGGAAAATGGCCATACGGTGGGCTTTATGGGTGACGGGATCAATGATGCCGCGGCCATGAAAGCGGCTGATATCGGTATTTCCGTGGATACCGCCGTGGATGTGGCAAAGGAATCGGCTGACATTATCCTGCTGGAAAAAGATCTGATGGTGCTGGAGCAGGGCATTATTGAGGGGCGCAAGACCTACGCCAACATGATCAAGTACATTAAGATGACGGCATCCTCCAACTTCGGCAATATGTTTTCAGTGCTGGCGGCCTCTGCCCTGCTGCCTTTCCTGCCCATGATGAGTGTGCATCTGATTTTCCTCAACCTGATCTATGATCTGTCCTGCACGGCCATTCCATGGGACAATGTGGACGAGGAATTTATTGCAAAACCCCGGAAATGGGATGCGTCCAGTGTGGGCAGCTTTATGATTTGGATCGGGCCAACCAGTTCCATTTTCGATTTTACAACCTACCTGTTTATGTATTTTATATTCTGCCCGATGTTCATCTCGGGGGGGGTGCTGTTCAACGATCTGCCCGCCCATTTCAGCGGTACAGAGCTGGCGATGATGCAGGCGCAGTATATTGGGCTGTTCCAGGCCGGTTGGTTTGTGGAATCCATGTGGAGCCAGACCCTTGTCATTCACATGATCCGCACGCCAAAGCTGCCCTTCCTTCAGAGCCGCGCCTCCGCTCCGCTGACGCTGCTGACCCTGACGGGAATTACCGTACTTACCATCATTCCCTTTACACACTTTGGCGCGGTGCTTGGATTTGTGGCGCTGCCGGCGGCGTACTTTGCATACCTGATCCCCTGCATCCTGCTCTATATGATTCTGGCGACCAGTTTGAAAAAGGCCTATGTGCGGCACTACGGCGAATTGCTTTAAGAAAGGGGGCATTACCTGTGCACTGGAATAAAACTTGGATGGACCTCTTCGGAACCACAACGCTGTGGGGCGTGGATATGGGTTTCTGGGTAGCGATAGGGGTTGTTTTACTGATTGTTATATTGATGAATGTGGTGTTCTGGCGTATGAAGCCTAAAAAGAAAGATTGACCCTACTCCGTGGGCCGGCAGAGCAGATGGAAATGCCGCAGGACACTCGGAAATCACATATAAGCGTAAAAGCCACCTGCGTGCTGAAACACGCAGGTGGCTTTTACTGTACGATTGGTAAGAAGGGGAAGGCATATTCCATACCTGTGGAACGGGCCGCTACTTCCTGCGGGGATGAAGGCCGATGACGAAGAGGATGGCCGCGGCGCACAGCAGGGCCAGCAAAGCGGGCCAGGTGCCACGGGAGGCCTCCAGCGCCAGGCCCGGTGGGGTCAGCAGGGAGACGGTCTGCAGGGCGGGGGAGAGCTGGGACAGGTCCATGAAGCACCCGCCCAGCAGGCAGAGGATCAGGGCCAGGAAGGGGGCCAGTCCGTCTACCCGTCCGTCGGTGCCGGTGAACCGGATGAGCATCAGGGCCAGGGCGGAAACGCACAGGGTGTAGGCCAGGGTAGCGGCGGCGGTCCACAGATCGGCACAGCCGCCAAAGAGCAGAATGCACAGGGAGACCAGAAGCCCCAGCCCCACCAGGGCCAGACAGTCGCTGCCGTAGGACAGCACCCGGCCAAAGGGAAGAGACCACATCCGCCGCTCAACCAATCTGCCGTCCCGGCCTCCGGTCCAGGCCGCCGAGGTCAGTAAAGTGAACAGGACCATCAGCGCTGTAAAGCTGATCTGGCTGGGGACGAAGGGCAGGGGAGCGGAGGCGCCGTTTTGCATCTGCATCTGGTGGAGAGGCGGCATGGAGGCCTCGGCCTCATCCATCAGCATCTGGAGCTGAGCGGATTCCTGGGCGGAAAGGACCCGCCCCAGATGGGTTTCCGCGTTGCCGCTGGCCTGGGCCCGGCTGCGCTGGAGGGAGACCTGCCCGGCGATGATCTCCCGGGCGCCCTGGAGGGAGACGGCCGCCGAAGCGCCCTCATAGCGAAGGGGGATTTGCTTCTCAGTGCTCAAGGACTGGCCATAGCCCTCTCCAATGGTGAGCAGACCTTCCACCTCTCCCAGCAGGAGCAGGTGAAGCCCCTCCTCTTTGCCGCAGCTGCGTACCGAGAGTTCGGTATGCTGGCTCAGTCGCTGAACCAACTCCTGGGACAGGGAACTTTGATCCTGGTCATAGACCGCCAGGCACAGCTGCTGCCTGCCTCCCGACTGAACAGAGGAGGCGGCCATCCCGCACAGCAGCGCCACTGCCAGCAGCCCGACCAGTCCCCGCAGACCGCCGGACATGGCGGTGAGCTTGATGCCGGACAGGCTGGCCAGCCGGGCCGGGAAGGGAAGCAGGGCGGGGACGGCTGTGGGCTTGGCGGGATTGCCGTGGTCGGTACGGGCGGCTTTGCTCCTCTTGTTCCGGCGCAGCATGAACAAGGCGAACAGAAGGCCGGCGCCTCCCATGGCCAGAATGGGCCAGAGCAGACCCAACAGCTTCACCGGCGGCAGGCCGTAGGCGGCGGCTTCCAGTCCCAGCCCGGCGTAGTAGGGCAGGGTGAATTTGCCCAGCAGAGGCAGGGGAGTTGGGAGAAGCTGACGGGGCCAGAGGGTGCCCCCCAGTACCAGGGATAGAAAGAGCAGCAGATTGCCCCACCGCTGGACCGAGGCGGGATTGCCCAGCCATGCGGCCAGCCCCAGCAGGATGCCAAAGGCGGCGGCCAGCAGGAGAAGGGCGAGGAACAGAAACAAAATGGGGCGTTCCGGCTGAAAGACTGCCAGCATCAGGATTTGGGTGGGCAGGGTCAGCAGGTAGGCCACCAGGAGCTTGGAAAGGACAAAGGTGCCCAAAGAGCCGCCCAAAGCCCTGTAGCGGGGGAGAATGCCCAATCCCAACTCCTCGGGCAGGGTTTTGACGGCGGCAATGGAGAAGAAGAGGGCCAGCACAGACAGCACACAGGCTGTCAGCCGTCGCTCCAGCGCTCCCTGAAGGTCGGCCTGGACTGCCTCATTTTCAAAGACGTTCTGGCGCCCCAGGGCATCTCGGAGCAGGTTGACGGAGGATTCCTGATAGAGGGCCCAATGCTGCTCGTTGTCCAAATCGCCGTAGCACAGCTGGTATACGGCGGTGTAGGCCACCTGATTGCCCCGAATGATATCCATCACAGAGCCGAAGATGGAGTAGATCAGGGTGGACTCCAGCGGCATATCTCCGTTGAGAACAATGGAGACCGGGCAGTCGGTCATGGTGTACAGATCGTAGAAAAAGTCCTTGGGGATGGTGATGACCGCCGCCGCGCCCTGATTCAGAGCGTGCTCATTGTTGGTGTCCTCCTCCAGAACGGACACATCGGAGAACAACTCGATGCGCTTCATCTGGGCAATAAGGGAGCGGGACATGATGGTATCATCCTCATCCCGTACAGCAATGGGAAAAGGTTGTACATAACTCTGGGTGGTGAGATCGCCCAGCCCAATCCGGAAGGCTGCCAGCAGTAAAAAGGGCAGCAGCAGGGCGGCCACCCCGGCACCGCTGAAAAACAGTTTCAGATCTTTATAGAGGGCGGCTTTCAGTCCGGACATGGGTTTCCCTCCTCCGGGACAGGCCGGCCGGCTTCCAAGGTGAGCATCCGGCTGCATACCCGCTCCAGCTCGCCGGGCTGGTGGGAGATCATGGCGATGGCACAGCCCATGTCCCGCAAGTGCTCCACCATGGACAGGATGAGCTCCACCGAGCGGGCATCCGCGCCCACGGTAGGTTCATCCAGCAGGAGCACTTTGGGTGTGATCATCAGAGCGCTGGCCAGATGGAGGCGGCGCTGCATCCCGCCGGAGTATGCGGAGACCGGCTGCTTTCCCTTGTCGGTCAGATCCAACTGCTCCAACAGCCAGCGGCTGCGGATGGCGATGGCCTGCCGGGGCAGGCCGCAGGCCCGCCCCCAGAACCGCAGGTTATCCAGCCCGGTGAGGGTGTGGTAAAGGGAGAGCTCCTGAGGCACATAGGCCACCTTGCCAACAGCCTCCGGGGCCAGATGATATTCTCCGGCATCGGGCCGCAGCACTCCGGCCAGGATGGACAGCAGAGTGCTCTTGCCCGCGCCATTGGAGCCACGGACGCCCAATACCTCCCCCTGGGACAGGGTCAGGGAGATGGGGCCCAATACAGGAGAAGCATGGTGGGAGTAGCGCTTTTCTACCTGCCGCAGGGTACATAAAACCGCGTTACCATCCATAAGAGGCATCCATCAACGGCTCCAGGTTGCGGATCAGATCCTGCTCCACAGAGGCGCCCAGTCTCTGGAACAAATCATAGTATTCCGAATAGCTGAAGTCACTGATATCGTAGGGAGGCACATCGGGAGTTTTGGCGGAGGAACCGTCGGTGGCGTTGATGTTGACCTCCAGAGAGCTGAAGGCACCGTTAAACACATAGGAATCGCCCTGGATCTGGAAGGTGTGGTCCACGCTGTTGTCCTGCCCCTGGGTCACGTCAAGCGTCAGGCTCACAGGCAGCATATCGGAATACACCCGGTAAGAGCCCTGGGGGATGCCCAGAGGAGATTTTTTCTCCGAATCCATGTCGTACCGCATCTCCAGGGAGGCGCCATAGGGCTGGGTGAGGCTGATCACGCCGTTGGAAACGCTGCCGTTTTTGGTGTAGGAGTGGGTCAGCAGGAACTGGGTCTCGTCATAGGTTTCTACATAGAAGGCTTCCTGCCGCCGGTCGGATTCCGCGCCCTGAGACTCATAGACCAAAGTGGTATCGGAATAGTCGGTAAACAGACGGATCATACGGACCTGGTTCCCTTCTACATAGAGTTCCCAGGTGAAACCAGCTTCCTCTACTTCACGGCCTGCATCGGCGGCGTTGTATTCCAGTTCATCCGCCAGAGAGAGCAGGGCGCTGTCCAGCTCCTCCTCCAGATCATAACCACTGAAAATAGCGGAACCGAAGGCGGCGGTCAGCATATCGGGGTTGATGAGCTTCAGGATCAGCTGCCGCAGAGTCTCGTCCTCACGCAGCGTCTGGGCCAGTTTGAGCAGCATAGCCTCCACATCCTCCGCCCGGGGCTGGAACGTATAGCAAGTCCCCATTCCAGAGCCGCCCAACTCAGGCAGGAAGATGGGCACACCGTCCTGAACGGTGACGTTTTCCTCGTTGACCACCGCATACACGATATCCAGATAGGACTCCAGCAGAGAGCGCCACTCCTTGCCGGAGATCTCAGGCAGGGCCAGCACGCTCAGGTCGACCTTTCGGCCGGTGATGGCGCCCACGGTATGGGAGAGATTCATGGTGTAATAGGTATCCTCGATCTCGGGCAGGTAGAAGCCCAGGGTTCCCTTATCATAAGACAGCAGGCCGGAGAGAATGGGGCTGCCCATTAGGGTCAGTTCACCGTTGGCAAGCAAGGTGTCCCGATTCAGATCCATCTTCAGGCTGACGGAGGAGTCCTCCAGGTATTGGTTGATCTCTGCGCTGTCTGTGATGGCAGTGATCGTCAGGTCGGAAGAGAACTTACCGCTGCCGATGGTGTCCACGCTTTCCTCCAGCGCACCAAGAGCACGGTCGACAAACAGATCCTGTTGGTAAGAGACAAATTGCTTGGACGGCGAGGAAAAGAGCCGGGGAACTACCAGAACACCTGCTACCACCACAACTGCGGCGGCGATGGCGCCGATGATTACTTTCTTTTTGCGGCCGGGCACAGTAGGCTTGGAAACAGCCTGAGTCTCTTCAGACTGAGCAGGCTCCTGTTCGATCGGAGTGCCGCAGTTGACGCAGAATTTCGTATCCGGGGTGAGCCGCTCGCCGCAGTTGCTGCAAAAGGCAGGGGTATCAACGGGCGCAGGGTCCTGGGGAACGGGGGTACCGCAGTTTTGACAAAAGGCGGCCTCGTTGTGTAACGGCTGGCCGCAGTTGAGACAGTTTTTCATGTTTCTTCCTCCCTCAATAAGATAGCAGCGGGTCTGCTGCGCGCAACGTACGTTTCCTCTGTATCCACACATCACGATTGTACGGGCAGTAGGAAAAGAAGTCAACAGGAAGTTACAAAATGTTCCATAAAAGGCGGGGGTTCTTTGTTCCCTGCGTTTGGGAACTGTCCTCTGTGATCGGTATGCGGAGCAGACGTTCTCCATGCTGGAATAATCGCCCGCGCGGCTGGGCCGGCGGGCGATACTCTGATTATGATGCTGACAGTGTGTTTGCCTGCGACTCCAGCTCATCGATACGGGCGGCCAGACGGTCCGCCTGGTCTCTCAGGCGAAGCACCAGCGCAGCCTGGGCGCTGTCAGCGTCGGGACCCTCCGTCAGTCGGGCCAGATCTTCCTCCAGATTGTCCAGTTGGACTTGAAGAGTACTGATTTGCCGCTCCAGGACCTGCAGCATCTCGCTGTTGTCCTGTTCCTCCTCCAGAAGGGAAAAGCCGGTGGAAGCTTCCAGCAGTTCGGTTTCATCTGCGTCATCGAATTCAAAGTCGTGGTTCCAAGGTCTATTCATATTTGTTACGTCCCTTCCGGCCAGTTTGTATTTGATAAGATCAACAGTCTTCCTGTTTTAATTCTATTGTAGCAGAGAGGCGGAGTAATGAACAGACAGACAAAAACGAAAATTTTTTATCCGGGATAAAACCATAGGCCATGGCGGTGTCTCTTACTATTGACATCGCGAGATGGACCGAACGACAGGAGGAAAGAAAATGAAAAAGAGCGTGCTTATGATTCTGGCGGTGCTGAGCATTGCCTGTATGGCTACAGCCTGTTCTTCTGGTGAAGATCGGGTCATGGAATGGTGCGAGGAGGCGTTTTCCCAGACGGAAGACCAAGGGTATCAGAAACTTGAAGAAATTATGGCAGAAGAGGAGTCTCTGGATGGTTTGCTGGAGACCGGCCCTGTGGATGTAGATCAGCTGCCTTCCATACTGAAGCCCATCCCCGGATATTACCCCTATGTAATCCGCTTCTATAATCAAGAAGGCGAATTGGCGCGGGATTTGGTGCCCGGATTTTTGGTGGACGGAGAGCGCTATACCATCCAGGACGCGATAAAAGAGGATATCATTACAGGCGTGGCGGCATATACGGCGGATGGGTATCCCTGCAAGGTTAGTGAACTGGCAGAAGTGGTCGATTGGGAAACCGGAGCCCACCAGTTAACCTGGAGCGCAGTCTATGTGTTTTATGTGAAGGAAGGTCTGGATGTTGAGATTGTGCCCTACGAGGGTACGGATCTGCTGATGGCAGGTAGCCTGACCAGTTTCACCATGTATTGGGGAAGAGCAATGCAGGAGAAATTTGGATACGGATGGACTTATCAGGTCTGTACTCTGGAGCCTGAGGTGGGAAGCAGTTTGGACGGTACGGTAGGCGTGATCGAGGATCATATGGAGTGTATACAGGGGCCCAGTTCTATCGACGGAGTTATCCACTACTATTGCTATTTGGCGAGAGAGAACTTTGAAACAGTAGAAATGGGCGGCTGGTAAACTGCACCACTCCGAAAAAACGCCTGTGGCCAAGGGGCCACAGGCGTTTTTCAGAGCAGATTTACTTGAGGTCGGGCAGGGCAGCCAGCAGGCCGTCCACGTCAGCCTCGGTGGTGTGGAAGCACGCCACGAAGCGGACCACGGTGTTGGAATCGTCATAGGGGCACCAGACCTCGTACTGGCACACTTCGTCCAGCTTGGGCAGCACGGCGTTGGGAGCGATGACAAAGATCTGGTTGGTGGGAGATTCCACCCACAGCTTCCAGCCCTTGGCCTTCAGACCCTTCTGGAGGCGGGCGGCCATCTCGTTGGCCTGGCGGCCCATCTTGAAATACAGATCATCCTCAAAGAGGGCCAGGAACTGGGCGCCCTGGATCCAGCCCTTCTCCATCACGGCCAGCATACGCTTCTTCATCCGGAAGAAGCCCTGGGTCAGCTCAGGCCGGGTGATGACCAGAGCCTCACCGAACATGGTGCCGTTTTTGGTGCCGCCGATGTAGAAGGCGTCGCACAAATGGGCAAACTCGGGCAGGGTCAGGTCGTTGGCGTCAGAGGTCAGGGCGCAGCCCAGACGGGCGCCGTCAATGAAGAGGTACAGGCCGTTCTCGCGGCAGAAGGTGTACAGGGCGGTGAGCTCTGCCTTGGTGTACACAGCGCCGTTCTCAGTGGCGTTGGAGATATAGACCAGACCGGGCTCGGTCAGGTGCACATCCTGGTGGAGCTTCAGAAGGGGGATCAGCTGCTCGGGGACGATCTTGCCGTCGGGAGAGGCGGGAACGGTGAGGATCTTGTGACCGGTGGCCTCAAAAGCGCCCACCTCATGGCCGTTCAGATGGCCGGAGTCGGGGCAGATGGCCGCCTGCCAGGGCTTGAGCAGGAAGGCGCAGGACAGCACGTTGGCCTGGGTGCCGCCCACAACAAACTCCACCATGGCGTCGGGGCAGCCGCATACCTCACGGATGCGGTCCTTGGCCTTGGCGGTGTACTTGTCGTCGCCATAGCCGATGTTGCCCTCCAGATTGGCGGCGCAGACGGCCTCCAGGACCTTGGGATGGGCGCCAAAGGAATAGTCGTTGCGGAACCAGAATTTCATGTTCATGACCTCCAAACGGATGGCGCGGGGGCATAGCCCCGCGCGCCACTCTTTAAAAATTTAGAATTTAAAGCTGTCCTTCAGGCTCACAGAACGGTTGAACACCAGATGGCCCGGGGCGCTGTCCTTGTTGTCGGCGCAGAAATAGCCCTGGCGCAGGAACTGGAAGGAGGCGGGAGCCTCCACATTGGCCAGACCGGCCTCCACCTTGGCGCCGGTCAGCACCTCCAGGGAGCCGGGATTGAGGCAGTCCAGGAAGTTCTTGTCGCCGGCGTCGGGATCGGCGTCGGTGAACAGGTTGTCGTACAGCCGTACCTCGGCGTCCACGGCGGTGGCGGCGTCCACCCAGTGGATGGTGGCGCCCTTCACCTTGCGGCCGTCGGCGGGATCGCCGCCCTTGCTGTCGGGATCGTAGGTGGCAAAGATCTCGGTGACGTTGCCGTTTTCATCCTTGGCGCAGCCGGTGCACTTGATGAGGTAGGCGCCCTTCAGACGGCACTCGGGGCCGTCGGGATAGAGACGCTTGTACTTGGGCACCGGGGTCTCCAGGAAGTCCTCGGCCTCCACATACAGGTTGCGGGAGAAGGTGATCTCACGGCTGCCGGCGGCAGGATCGTTGGGATTGTTCTCCACGGAGAAAGTCTCGCTCTGGCCTTCAGGGTAGTTGGTGATGGTGAGCTTGACGGGACGCAGCACCGCCATCACACGCTGGGCGGTCAGGTTCAGGTCCTCCCGCAGGCAGTGCTCCAGGAAGGCGTACTCCACGGTGGAGGCGGCCTTGCTCACGCCGTTGCGCTCGGAGAAATTGCGGATGGCCCGAGGGGTGTAGCCACGGCGGCGCAGGCCGCACAGGGTGGGCATACGGGGATCATCCCAGCCGGACACCCGGCCCTCTTCCACAAGCTGGCGCAGCTTGCGCTTGCTCATAACGGTGTAGTTGATGCCCAGTCGGGCAAACTCGATCTGCCGGGGCTTGGCGGGCACATCGCAGTTGGCGATAACCCAGTCGTACAGAGGCCGGTGATCCTCAAACTCCAGGGAGCACAGGGAGTGGGTGATCCCCTCCAGGGCGTCCTCCAGAGGATGGGCAAAGTCGTACATGGGGTAGATGCACCACTTGTCCCCCTGACGGTGATGGTGCATATGGTTGATGCGGTAGATGACGGGGTCGCGCATATTGAAGTTGCCGCTGGCCAGATCGATCTTGGCGCGCAGGGTCATGCGGCCATTTTCAAACTCGCCGGCACGCATCCGGGCAAACAGGTCCAGGGACTCCTCGATAGGACGATCCCGGTAGGGAGAGCGGGCGGGGGTGTTCACGTCGCCACGGTATTCCTTGAACTGCTCGGGGGTGAGCTCGCACACATAGGCCAGACCCTTCTTGATGAGCTCCACGGCGTACTCATACATTTTTTCAAAGTAGTCGGAGGCGAAGTAGAATCGGTCACCCCAGTCGTAGCCCAGCCAGTGGATGTCCTCCTGGATGGCCTCCACATACTCCACATCCTCCTTGGTGGGGTTGGTGTCATCCATGCGGAGGTTGCAAAGACCACCGTACTTTTCGGCAGTGCCGAAGTCTACAAAAATTGCCTTGGCATGGCCGATGTGCAGGTAGCCGTTGGGCTCCGGGGGGAACCGGGTGTGGACGGTCATGCCTTGGAACTGACCACCCTGGGCGATGTCCTCGTCGATGAAATCATGGATGAAGTTCTGCGTCATGGTGGGGTTCAGCTCTTCTGGCATTTGGTTTCACTCCTTTATCTTAATACGAACCAATATTTTACCCCGGAACTGGAAAAAAAGCAAGAGCGGAACAAAAAAGGAGGCGGATTATTCCGCCTCCTCAAGGGACAGTTGTTTTTTACGGCCAGCCAGAAGGAAACCGCTGGTGAGGGCGGTAAAGGGAGCCACCGTGACCAGACCGAAGGAGCCCACGATGGTGTGGACGATCTCGGAGGCCACATATTTATAGTTAAGGATGTTCCAGATGGGGGTGCCCTGGGCCATAAAGACCATCAGCAGGGCGATGTAGCCGCCGGAGTAGGCCAGCAGCAGGGTGGTGGTCATGGTGCCCATGGCGGCCCGGCCCACGTTCATACCGGAGCGTACCGCCTCCCAGCGGGAGATGTCAGGCCGCTTTTCCACCACCTCATGGACGGCGGAGGTAATATCCACGCTCAGGTCCATCACCGCGCCGGAGGAGCCGATGAAAATGGAGGCCATAAAGATCTGAGTCAGGTTCAGGTCCTGATATCCAGCGTAGAGCAGGCTCTCCGAATAGGCCATCACCGCGCCGTGGATCTGGAACAGGTCGGTGAACAGGATGCCCAGCACGCAGGTCACCAGTACCCCCAGGAAAGCGCCGGATACAGCGGACAGGCACCGGCGGTCAAAGCCGTAGACCAGGGCGATGATGAGCAGGGTGAGCACCAGGGTCACCAGCAGGCCCATGAAGATGGGATTCCAGCCGTTGAGGTAGAGAGGAACCAACACCTTCCACAGCATGAGCACCGTCAGCACAAAGGAGGCGATAGCCCGCACGCCGGTGCGTCCGGCAAAGAGAATGAGAAACACCGCAAAGATGCCCGCCAGGATGGCCTCCTTGCCGATGCGGTAGTGGTCGGTCATGGTCACTGAGATGATCTCGTCTCCCTGGTAGCTTACCACCACCATGGCCTTGTCGCCGGGGGCAAAGAGCTTGTCCTGCTCCAGAGAGCCGTTGAGCATATTGACGCCGGTGGCAGTCTGGCCTTTAAAGCGGCCGCCCAGCAGCTCCAGGGTGCAGCGCTGCTCGCCTGAGCGGACCAGGCCGGTGTCAATGATGGCGGAGTCGTCCACTGCCGTCACCAGAGCGGTGCAGCGGTCGGCCTGCTGATATTGCAGGGCTCCCTCAAAGCCGGTGGGGATCAGAATCAGAAAGAGGATCAGGGCCAGACAGATAGCAAGGGGCGCGTAGTAGCGGCGCTTATTGGGGTCCAGGAGAAGGGATGTCATGAAACGGATCGGTCCTTTCGTATGGGCAAAAAGGATGCGGCATGAGCCGCACCCTTTTTGCTGTCTGTAAACAGGGGTGGGAAGGGAAGAGGACGTTACTGCACGTTCAGCATACCGGCCAGCTTGTTAAAGATCTCGGTGTTGTCATAGTAGCCGTTGAACTGCCCGGCGTTGACGCCATGGGCCAGCACGGCCACGGGCAGGCCGGTGTGGCTGTAGGAGGTGAAGGACACGCCGGACTTGTTGTTCAGGATGTGGGTGATGGTGACGGTGAGGGGTTCGTAGGTGCCGTACATCACATACTCCTGCTGCTCATCCATGCCGGTGGCAGTCTCGTTGATGCTCTTCTCATAGGCGGTCTTGATCTGGGACAGCTCGTAGGGGGTGAGCACCAGCTTGTCGCCCTCCTCGCCCTGGGTCTTCAGGCCGAACAGGGTCTCGATGTCGGTCAGCACATCCTCAAAGGAGGTCTTGTTCTCCTTATAGGCGGCAACATAGTCGCTGTCGTACTTGGCGAAGGAAATCTTCTGAGCCTCCAGCAGGTTCAGGTAGGTGTCGTAGTCGGTGCCGGCGAAGCCGATGGTCAGGCCGCCGGTCTCATGGTCGCCGGTGACCAGGATCAGGGTCTCCTCAGGATGCTCCTCAGCGAAGTCGATGGCTACCTGCACCGCGTCAGCCAGAGCCTTGGTATCGTGGATGGAGGAGGCGGCGTCGTTGGCGTGGCAGGCCCAGTCGATCTTGCCGCCCTCACACATCATGAAGAAGCCGTCCTCATCCCCCTCCATCACCTCAATGCCCTTGGAGACGTGGTCGGCCAGGGACCACATCTCGTCGGCGCGGTCCAGCTCGTAGGCCATGGCGTCGCTGTCGGCCAGATGCTCGTCAACAATGATCACAGGACCCTCGGTGACCTGCTCGGCCTCGGCCTGGGTCTTGACCACGTTGTAGCCGGCCTGCTCGGCCAGAGCGTACAGGTCCTCCTGATCCTCGTCAGCGCCGGTGGGCTTGAGGAGGCCGCCGCCGGCAAAATACTCAAAGCCGGACTCCACCAGCTCCAGGCCGATCTCGTAGTAGTCGTTGCGGCTGGCCTGATGGGCATAGAAGGCGGCGGGAGTGGCGTGGTTCAGGTTGACGGAGGAGATGACGCCCACGCTCATGCCCAGCTGGTCGTGGACCTTCTCGGCGATGGTCTCATAGGGGGTGGTGCCGGTCTCATCCATGTTGATGGTGCCGGAATAGGTCTTGTGGCCGGTGGAAATAGAGGTGGCGGTAGAGGCGGAGTCGGGGCAGAAGCTGTTGGAGTCATAGGTAACAGCGGAACCGGCAGCCTCAAAGTTCATAAAGTTCAGGTAGGAGGGGCCGTCCAGAGTAGCGCCGCCATTGTCGTCCAGGCTGGGCTCGGCCTGCCAGTAGTCGGCGTCGGTCAGAGCGCCCAGATAGTCGGCAGTGGACTGGATCTGGGGATAGCTCATGCCGTCGCCGATAAACAGAAACACATACTTGGGGGCTTTGACGGACTGGTTGGACAGATTCTGTGCCTCCACCGTGGGGGTGGTGCTGGCTTCGGGGGTAGAGGCGGCGGGGGCGCTGCAGGCGGCCAGAGCGGTGCCGAAGGACGCTGCGGCCAGAGTGATTGCCAGGGGACGCTTCCAATTCATGTTTGATTCCTCCAAAATCGGGTTCAATCTTAATCTCTCCAGAGACATATGAATCATACCCGAAGGGGCACGGGTGCGCTATCATCCTACCGTAAAGGTGTGCAAAATCAAGGTAAGGCTTTGTAAAGAACCGGAAAAGTAAAGCGGCATACCAGAAAGGAAAAAGCATAGGCTGTAGGCGAGGTGACACTATGGTGGGGATCATGGAATGGAAAGAAGAAAAAGGCCGCAGAATCCGGGTGGAACGGGACTGGCTGCTGGGACTGCCCTGTCAGCGGGCCACGGTGCCGGTGCGGGAGGGGATGAGGGAGCGGGCCCGGCTGCGGCGGGTGGCCCGGGGCGCCAGGGAGCTGGTCCGGAGCGGGGTGCGCCGGGTGCTGACCCAGGCGGGATTTCCCTGCTGGGAGGCGCTGGAGGAGGCGGGGCTGCGTCCGGTGGAGACAGAGGCTTTTTGTCAGATGCTGGCCCCTGCGCTGGCGCTGGCGGCCCTGCGCTGCCGGGAACGGCGGCCAGAGCAGGCGGCGGTGCTGCTGTCCGGGACGGGGGTAAGTCCGGCCCTCTTCCGGACGGCGGAACAGCTGTGTCCTCAGGTACGGGATTTCATGGTGGACGCCGGGGAGGAAGGGGAGGAGCTGGCCGCCTGGCTGAGGGCGGAGTTTGGGGCGGCGGTGCGGCCTCCCGAGGGAATGAAAGCTGATGTAACTTTATGCTTTGGCCCGTCTCCGGCGGCAGGGGAGACCGTGTTCCGCCTCTATGGTCCCACACCTGATCTGGCGGGTTTTTTGCCCGCTATCAGAGGAGAAACGCTGCCTGCCGGACTGGACCGGCTCCCCCTGTTGGCCCTGCTGTGGGAGGAGGGGCGGATCGGTCAGGAGCAGCTCAACGTTCTGCCACCTAATACCAAATTATTGACTTGACAGGAGGTGGTAAACTACATATAATATCGTATTAACGTGGCGGAGTGTTTCCGTTCTGAATTTGCAGGAGCCCATATTGGCTCCATCCTGATAGAGTAAAAGCAATCAAGGAAAGGTGTGCACGATCGACATGGCGAAAGAATTTAAACTCAGCGCTGAGCGCCTGGAGGAATTGAAACAGGAGCTGAATTATCTGAAGACCGTCCGTGAAAAAGAGGTGGCCGATCAGATCAAGGAGGCCCGTTCTTTCGGCGATCTGTCTGAGAACAGCGAGTATGACGAGGCCAAAAACGAGCAGGGTAAGCTCTACTCCCGCATTGCCGAGGTGGAGAATATCCTGGCCAACTATGTGGTCATCGAAGAGCATGAGAGCGACCCCAACTCCGTCCGTCTGGGTTCCACCGTTAAGGTGCTGGACCTGGAGTTTGAGGAGGAGGAGACCTACCAGGTGGTGGGTTCTCAGGAGGCCGACCCCATGAACGGCCGCATTTCCGAGGATTCTCCCTTCGGAAAAGCCCTTCTGGGCTGTGCGGTAGGCGCGGAGGTCCAGGTGGAGGCTCCCGCCGGTGTGTTAAGGTATCGTATCCTAGAGATTCAAAAGTAAGGAGCAAGAGCAATGAGTACTGAAGAGAGAAGCGTCAATCAGCCCGAAGAGCAGAACCTGTCCGAACAGCGACTGATCCGCCGCGCCAAGCTCAAGGAGCTGCAGGAGGCGGGCCAGGACCCCTTCCAGATCACCAAATATGTGGTGAAGCATCACTCTGCCGATATTAAGGAGAACTTTGAGGCCCTGGAGGGCTCCGAGACCTCCATCGCCGGCCGCATCATGTCCAAGCGCGGCATGGGCAAGGCCATGTTCTGCGATCTGCAGGACGGCAAGGGCCGCATCCAGCTGTACGTCCGCATCGACGAGCTGGGCGAGGAGGCCTTCGCCAAGTTCAAGAAGATCGACATCGGCGATATCGTGGGTGTGGAAGGCGAGGTCTTTCAGACCAAGCGGGGCGAGATCTCTGTGAAGGCCCATAAGGTGACCCTTCTCTCCAAGTCCCTTCAGCCTCTGCCTGAGAAGTTCCATGGCCTGACCGACAAGGAGACCCGTTACCGTCAGCGCTATGTGGACCTGATCATGAACGAGGATGTGCGCCGTGCCTTTGAGATCCGCACCGCCTTCATCAAGCACGTGCGTAAGTATCTGGATGCGCGCAACTACATGGAGGTGGAGACCCCCGTCCTCAACACCATCTCCGGCGGCGCTACCGCCCGGCCCTTCATCACCCACCACAACACCCTGGACATCGATATGTATATGCGTATCGCCACCGAGCTGCACCTGAAGCGCCTGGTGGTGGGTGGCTTCGAGCGGGTGTATGAGATCGGCCGCATCTTCCGCAATGAGGGCATGGACCCCAAGCATAACCCTGAGTTCACCTCCATCGAGCTGTACGAGGCCTATGCCGATTTCCACGACATGATGGATATCGCCGAGGGCATCCTGTCCTCCGCCGCCAAGGAGATCCTGGGTTCCTACAAGGTGGAATGGCTGGGCGTGGAGATCGACCTGACTCCCGGCTGGAAGCGTCTGACCATGATCGACGCCGTCAAGGAGTATGTGGGCGTGGACTTTGACGCCATCTCTGATGACGAGGAGGCCTGCAAGGCGGTTGAGGCTGTGGGCATCGACATGGAGGGCTGCGAGCGCACCTGGGGTACCGCTCTGTACGAGGCCTTTGACCAGCGGGTGGAGGAGAAGCTGATCCAGCCCACCTTTATCACCATGTACCCTGTGGAGGTCTCCCCCCTGACCAAGCGTTCTCCCAAGGACCCCCGCCTCACCGAGCGGTTTGAGCTGTTCGTCAACCACTCCGAGTTTGCCAACGCCTTCTCCGAGCTCAACGACCCCATCGACCAGCGCGGCCGCTTCGAGCATGAGCTGGCCCTCCGGGATATGGGCAACGACGAGGCCGGCATGATGGACGAGGACTTTATCAACGCCCTGGAGTACGGCCTGCCCCCCACGGGCGGCATGGGCATCGGCATCGACCGCGCGGTCATGCTGCTCACCAACTCCGACTCCATCCGCGACGTCATCCTCTTCCCCACCATGAAGCCCCTGGAGAAGGTGGACGCCCCCAAGACCGCCGCTGCTCCCGCCGCTTCTGTGGACGTGCCCCGCGCCGAGGCCGGTCCCATCGACTTCTCCAAGGTGGAGATCGAGCCACTGTTCAAGGACGAGGTGGACTTCGACACCTTCTCCAAGTCCGACTTCCGGGCCGTCAAGGTGAAGGAGTGCACCGCGGTGCCCAAGAGCAAGAAGCTGCTGAAGTTCGTTCTGGACGACGGCACCGGCACTGACCGCGTGATCCTCAGTGGTATCCACGACACCTATGAGCCCGAGGAATTGGTGGGCAAGACCCTGATTGCCATCACCAATCTGCCCGCCCGCAAGATGATGGGCATCGACTCCTGCGGCATGATCATCTCCGCCATCCACTATGAGGAGGGCCAGGAGAAGCTCCACTGCCTGATGGTGGACGACCATATTCCCGCTGGCGCCAAGCTTTATTGATTGTAAAAAATGGGCTGCTGCAAACCTGCAGCAGCCCATTTTTACTGCCCGAAATGTCAAAAGTCCCCCGCCTGCTGCCGGAATACGGCAGCAGGCGGGGGACTTTTTTGGTAAGGGTGGCGATTAGCAGCTGGCGCCGCCGATCACTGTCTTGTTCATGATGGTATCCTTGTCAATGGAGCCGTGGAGCAGCTTATCCTCCACATAGTCGAAGCCCAGGCGGGCGATGGTGTCGGAGAAGCGCTCGCCAGTCTGGCCCTCATCCCGGAAGAAGAGGATGGCCTTTTCCACCAGGGCGATGACCTCTTCCTCGCTGGTGAAGATCCTGGACAGGGGACGTCCGGCGGCCACCTTCTTGCCCCAGCGGCCGCCCAGGTAGATTTTATAGCCGTAGGTACTCTCGGTGTAGGCGCCGAAGGGGCACTTCTCCAGGCAGCGGCCGCAGTGGTTGCATTCGCTGGTGTCAATGACGGCCTTGCCGTCCTGCATAGACACGGCGTGGATGGGGCAGGCCTTTTCGACCTGGCACACCTTGCAGCCCTTGCACTTGTTCCGATCGGGCTCAGGCAGGCGCTGGCCGATGATGCCCAGGTCGTTCAGGTCGGGCTTGACACAGTTGTTGGGGCAGCCACCCACGGCGATCTTAAACTTGTGGGGGAGGGACACATCGTGGTAACCCTTATAGAACAGTTCATGGAGCTTCTCGCTGAGGTCGAAGGTGTCAATCAAACCGTACTGGCAGGTGGTACCCTTACAGGACACCACCGGGCGTACCTTGGAGCCAGTGCCGCCCACGTCCAGACCGGCGGCGCTGAGGAACTCGATGAGGGGCTCCACGTTCTCGTAGGGAACACCCTGAATCTCCAGGGTCAGACGGGTGGTCATGGTGACCTCGCCGGAGCCGAACTTCTGAGCGGCCTCGGCCACGGCGGCGTGCTCGGCAAAGGTCAACTTGCCGTTGCGGGTAATGACCCGGACATTGAAGCAGTCGGAGGTGCGCTTATCCCACAGGCAGCCCAGACCCTTGAGGCGTTTGACCTCGGTGGGAGGCAGAGCGGCGCCGGCGGGACGGGGAACCTTCACCTGATTGAAGGTGACGCCGCCTTCCAGAACCTTGGTGTTGGTGTAGCCGTAGAACTTCAGCTTGCTCTGAAGGAAGTAGCCCCGCTTGCCCCGGTTGCACACCAGTAGCAGCTTTTCGTCCTTGTCAATCCCCTCCAGAGGACCGTTGACCTTGCCCAGTTCCACCCAGTGGGCGCCGGGGATGGCGGGGGCGGGCTGTACATCAATGACCTTGTAGTCCTTGGCAGCGCCGGCCAGATACTCGGCGGGGGTGAAGGAATCCAGCACACCGGCCAGCTTATTTTCCAGTACATAGCAGGCCTGGACAAAGGGGTGGATGGCGGTGGAGAAGGGGGGGGCATAGGCCAGATCCAGATCGTTAAAGGCGTCAATGGTCAGACCGGCAGACAGGCCGACAACAGCAATGTCCACCATCTTGTCCACCGCGCCGGACCCGATGACCTGAATGCCCAGCAGCTTGCGGGTGCTGCGGTCGGCAATCAGCTTGGTGAGGAAGCTGGAGGCGCCGGGATAGTAATGGGCCTTGTCGTCGCAGGCGCACACCGCAGTGATGGGATCAAAGCCCTCGGCCTTGGCCTGGGCCTCGGTGAGACCGGTGCGTCCGGCGTTGAGCTGCGGCAGCAGCTTCACCACGCCGGTGCCCAGGCAGCCGCCGTAGGGAGTGGCGGTACCGGTGATGGTTTTGGCCAGCGCACGGGCGGTGATGTTGGCGGTGGAGCCCATGGCAGACCACTGGGGCTTGCCGGTAAGATGGTTGTACACCATGGCGCAGTCGCCGGCGGCGTAGATGTCGGGCAGGTTGGTACGCATCTCCTTGTCCACCACCACAGTGCCTTTGAAGAGTTCGATGCCGGTATCCTTCAGGAAGTCGGTGGCGGGGCGCACGCCGATGGACAGCACCACCACGTCAGCGGCAATGGCACCGCCGTCGGTGACGATGCCGGTGGCCTTGTCGGTGCCGGTAACGGACTGGATGCGCTGGCCGGTAACTACGCGGATACCCGCTTCTTTCAGCTTCCGGCGGGCAAAGTCAGCCATCTCGGGATCAAAGGCGCTGGGCATGATCTGATCGGCAAAATCCACCACAGTCACGTCCAGACCCTGGGAGAGCAGGTTCTCAGCGATCTCCAGGCCGATGAAGCCGGCGCCGGCCACCACGGCACGGCGGCAGCTGTTGGCGGCCACATAATCCCGCAGACCTACGGCGTCGTCGGGGGTGCGCATGGGGAACACGCCGGGCAGATCCTTGCCCGGCATATCGGGCACTACGGGAGCGGCGCCGGTGGCAATGATCAGCTTATCGTAGCTTTCAGTGAAGCTCTGACCATTTCGCAGGCCGCTCACCGTCTTGGCGGCAGGGTCCACATGGGTGACCTCGCAGCCGGTGACCACCTGAGCGCCGGTGAGTCCGGCGTATTTCTGGGGGGTGTTGACGATCAGTTCCTCCCGGCTGCCAATGGCGCCGCCCACATAGTAGGGCAGGCCGCAGCCGGCATAGGAGATGTCCTGACCTTTATTCAGAATGATG
Source organism: Clostridiales bacterium (assembly GCA_022785125.1). Taxonomy (GTDB): domain Bacteria; phylum Bacillota; class Clostridia; order Oscillospirales; family Oscillospiraceae; genus Flavonifractor; species Flavonifractor porci. Next base: position 17,580 of record JALFRA010000040.1, on the reverse strand, counting down.
ACTTCCGCGCTGCGGTCCTCCCGCTTGATTTTAGCAGCGGCCTTTGTACCGGCAGCCACGCCGCCAATGACCAGAATACGCATCTTTGTTCCCCGTCCTTATTGACAAATTTTTGTGTTACGCTTGTAATCAGTATAGCACCTCAGTATAATAAAATAAAGTTTTTAAAAGTTATTGATTGATCGAAAAAAATTATGGGGTGACGGACCATGGTAGACTATCGTATCCGAACCTTTCTGACCTTGTACGAGACCATGAATTACCGGAAAACAGGGGAGAAGCTGTGCATGAGCCAGCCGGCGGTAAGCCAGCAGATCCGGGGGCTGGAGGAGAAGTATGGCTGCAAGCTGTTTGTATATGATGGCCGGCAGCTTCATGCCACCTCTCAGGCTCAGCGGGTGGCAGAATATGCCCGTACTGCCCTTTACAATGAGCAGCGCCTCCAGCAGGAACTGATGGAGACAAAGGTAAGGGAAGTGCGGATCGGAACCACAAAAACCATCGGGGAATTTGTAGTGGCCGAGGCTCTGGGCCGGTATATCCGCCATTCCGACAGCAATCTGAAAATCTCCGTGGACAATACCGCCGCCCTGCTGGGGCAGCTGGAGCATGAACAGCTGGATTTTGCCCTCATCGAGGGGGCCTTCGACCGGAGCCGGTTCGGCAGCCGCCTGTTCCGCCGGTCCAAATTTGTAGGTCTGTGTCGAAGGGACCACCCCTTTGCCGGGCGCACCATTCCCCTGACGGCGCTGGAGGGCCAGTGCATGATCGTCCGGGAGGAGGGATCGGGCACCCGGGGCATTCTGGAGAATGTGCTGGCCGAACGGGGCTATTCCCTGGAGCTGTTTTCCCGGGTAATCTGCGCCAACCAGTTCTCTCTCATTACCCGGTTTGTGGCGGAGGGGGGCGGTATCACCTTTGCCTATGAGCCGGTGGCTGCGGGACAGCCGGAACTGGCTTTTTTCCACCTGGACTGCCTGGATGAATCCCGGGAATTCAGTCTGGTCTACCTGAAAGGGACCCATATCTTTCCGTTGGTACGGGAGGTGCTGGGCGAACTGGCACCTGTAGAACTGAAAGATGGGGCCGAGTGAGCAGAAAATGCTTGCAATGGATGATAGTCTATGGTAAGCTATAATAGTACTGGGATTTCGGTCAAAATTCCGGCAGGAAGCCGGAGCACCTGGCCAGAGCTGGGGTAGATCCAATGTCCCAGTATGTGGTTTGACCTATTGTAAAGATACTAGGAAGGTATCTGTTCCCCTAAAGGGAGCGGATACCTTCTTTTTTGCGAAGGAGTATAGCTATGACGCTGGAACAGTTTTTCAAGGAGGTTCCCCGGGCGGCTCTGGCCTTTTCCGGCGGGACGGACTCGGCCATGCTGCTGTGGGCGGCCAGGACCTACGGCTGTGATGTGCGGGCCTATTACGTCAACACCGTCTTTCAGCCCGCCTTTGAGTTGGCTGACGCCAAAAGATTGGCGGAGGAGCTGGAGGTGCCCATGACGGTGGTGGAGGAAGATGTGCTGGCGGTGCCTGAGGCGGCGGCCAACGGCCCCCGGCGGTGCTACTACTGTAAGAGAGCGCTGTTTACCACTCTGTGGAAGCGGGCGGCGGAGGACGGCTATACCGTGCTGCTGGACGGCACCAACGCCTCGGATGACGCCGGGGACCGGCCGGGGATGCAGGCCCTGCGGGAGCTGGAGGTGCGCTCCCCCCTGCGGGAGTGCGGCATCACCAAGGATCAGGTGCGGCAGATGTCCAAAGAGGCGGGGCTGTTTACCTGGGACAAGCCGGCCTATGCCTGCCTGGCTACCCGGGTGCCAACTGGAACTTCCATTACCAGAGAAGCGCTGGAAAAGGTGGAGCGGGGAGAGAACGCCCTCTTCAAGCTGGGCTTCACCGACTTCCGGGTGCGGCTGCTGGGGGACGCCGCCCGCATCCAGCTGCCAGCGGCGCAGATGGAGAAGGCTGTCAGTCTGCATACTGCAATCACGGAGGCACTGGAGGCAGATTTCTCCGCTGTTCTGCTGGACCTGAAGGGGAGGTAAGCGTATGGATAACAAGCATGACATTCTGGAGCTGCTGCGGGCGGTTGCAGCTGGAAACACCAGTCCGGAGGACGCCCTGCTGGAGCTAAAAACCAAGCCCTTCGAGGATCTGGGCTACGCCAAGGTGGACTTCCACCGCTCGGTGCGCCAGGGTGCGGCAGAGGTGATTTACGGTGCAGGCAAGACTCCGGAGCAGATCGCCGGTATTGCCGCTGCCATGGGGGAGCGGGGCTGTAAAAATATCCTCATCACCCGCATGGGGGAGGAGGCCGCCCGCATTGTGGAGCAGTCGGTCCCCCTGGACTACCGACCCATCCCCAGACTGGGCATTGCCTTCCCCGGCCCCCGGCAGGAACTGGGGCACATCGTGGTGGCCACCGGCGGTACCAGCGATATGCCGGTAGCGGAGGAGGCCGCCCTCACCGCCGAGGTAATGGGCAACAAGGTCACCCGGCTGTATGATGTAGGGGTGGCGGGGCTCCACCGACTGTTGTCCAATCTGGATGCCATGATGAGCGCCCGGTGCGTAGTGGCGGTTGCCGGTATGGAGGGGGCTTTGGCCTCCGTGGTGGGCGGTCTGGTGGACTGCCCGGTGGTGGCAGTGCCCACCAGCGTGGGCTACGGCGCCAGCTTCGGTGGCCTGTCCGCCCTGCTGGCCATGCTTAACTCCTGTGCCTCCGGGTGCAGCGTAGTCAACATCGACAACGGCTTCGGTGCGGGCTATCTGGCCAGCATGATCAATCAGATGGAGGGGTTAAAATGAAAACCTTATATATTGAATGTAACATGGGTGCGGCGGGCGATATGCTCATGTCCGCTCTGTACGAGCTGCTGGAGGACAAGGAGGGTTTCCTGAATACCATGAACAGCCTGGGCCTCCCCGGCGTTCATCTGGAGGCGGCCTCCGCCGTTACCAGCGGCATCAGCGGCACCCATATGAAGGTCACCGTCCACGGCGAGGAGGAGGATGAGCACCTCCATCATCATGAGCACGATCATGACCACGACCAGCATCACCATCATGACCACGAGCATCACCATGACCACGACCATCACCACGATCATGACCATCACCACGATCATGACCATGACCATCATCACGACCATGAGCACCACCACCATCACCACGCCACCCCCGGCCACATTGCTCACCTGATCGACCACCTGCCCCTGCCGGAGGAGGTCAAGACCCACGCCAAGGCGGTATATGACGCCATCGCTCAGGCGGAGGCCAAAGCCCACGGCTGCCCGGTGGGGGAGGTCCACTACCATGAGGTGGGGGCTCTGGACGCGGTGGCTGATGTGGCCGGCGTGTGCTACGCCCTCTATCTGTTGAACCCCGACAAAATCGTGGTGTCCCCCATCCATGTGGGCAGCGGCACTGTCCGCTGCGCCCACGGCATCATGCCGGTGCCTGCTCCGGCCACTGCCGCTCTGCTGGCTGGTGTGCCCACCTACGGCGGTGAGATCAAAGGCGAGCTGTGTACCCCCACCGGGGCGGCTCTGCTGGCCCACTTTGCCCAGTCCTTTGGCTCCATGCCGGTGCTCAATGTGGAAAAGGTGGGCTACGGCGTGGGCACCCGCCAGTTTGAGCAGGCCAACTGCGTCCGGGCCTTCTGGGGCGAGAGCCAGGAGGGCGGCAACGGCGAGATCGTGGAGCTGGTGTGCAACATCGACGATATGACCGGAGAGGCCCTGGCCTTTGCCGCCGAGCAGCTGCTGGCGGCAGGTGCTCTGGACGTATACTCCGTTCCCGGCACCATGAAGAAGGGCCGCCCCGGCCATGTGCTCACTGTGCTGTGCGACGTGGGGAAGGAGCGGGAGCTGGCCCAGGCTGTTCTCCGCCACACCACCACCAATGGCCTGCGGATTCGCCGCTGCGAGAAGTATTTTCTCACCCCTGGCAGCAAAAGCGTGGATACCCCCTGGGGGGCCGTCCGGGTCAAGACGGCGGAGGGCTTTGGCATCTCCCACGCCAAGCCGGAGTATGAGGACGCTGCCGCCCTTGCTCGGGCCAATGCTCTCCCTCTGGCGGTGGTGCTGGAAGAAGTGAAGAAGAGCCTGTAACGGAAAGGAGCCATCCATGAAACGAATCCTGACGCTCATCCTGTGCCTGGCCCTGACCGCCGGTATGCTGGCGGGCTGCGGCGGCGGAAATACAGCTGGCACCACCACCCCTCAAACGGACAGCAAGGACAGCGTGGTCATTGCCATGGGCACCACCTCCGAGCCCGAGGCCGGTTTCGATCCCGCCTACGGCTGGGGCGCCGGTGAGCATGTCCATGAGCCCCTGATCCAGTCCACTTTGACGATAACCAACACAGATCTGACCATCGGCTACGATTTGGCCACCGACATCCAGGTCAGCGATGACGGCCTGACCTGGACGGTCAAGATCCGGGATGATGTGAAATTCACCGACGGGGAGCCTCTGACCGCCTCTGACGTAGCTTTTACCTACAATACCGTCAAGGCGGCTAGCTCTGTGAATGACTTTACCATGCTGGACCGGGCCGAGGCGGTGGACGATACCACGGTGGTATTCCACATGGTCACCCCCTTCTCCATCTGGCCCTACACCATGGCCATCGTGGGCATCGTACCTGAGCACGCGTACGATGCCACCACTTACGGCTCCAATCCCATTGGCTCCGGCCGGTATATCCTCAAGCAGTGGGACAAGGGTCAGCAGGTGATTCTGGAGGCCAATCCCGACTACTACGGCGAGGCTCCCAAAATGAAGCGGGTGACCATCCTCTTCATGGCGGAGGACGCCGCATTCCTGGCGGTCCAGGCCGGCCGGGTGGACCTGGCCTATACCTCTGCTACCTATGCAGACCAGAAGCCTACCAGCTATAGCCTGGCGGCCTATGACAGTGTGGACAACCGGGGGTTCAATCTGCCGGTCATCGAGGGTACCCTCACTGGCGACGTACTGGTGCGTCGGGCCATCAACATCGGCATCGACCGGCAGGAGATGATCGACAACGTGCTCAACAGCTACGGAACCCCCGCCTACAGCGTGTGCGATCAGATGCCCTGGTATAATCCGGCCTCCGAAGTGGAGTACGATCGGGAGGGGGCCGCAGCCCTGCTGGATGAGGCGGGCTGGATCATGGGGGCTGACGGCGTTCGGGAAAAGGACGGTGTGAAGGCCACGCTGAACCTGCTCTATTCTGCCGGCGACTCGGTGCGTCAGGCCCTGTGCGCCGACTTTGCCAACCAGTTGTGGGAACTGGGGATTTCCTGTACTCTGGAGGGCGTGGGCTGGGATACTGCTTACGACCGGGCCCGGACGGAGCCTCTCATCTGGGGCTGGGGCGCCCATACTCCCATGGAGCTCTATAACATCTATCACACCATCGGGGATACCGGCACCGCCCAGTATTCCCCCTATGCCAATTCCACTGTGGATTCTTACATGGACCAGGCCCTCCAGTGCTCCGATCTGGAGGAGTCCTATGCGCTGTGGCAGAAGGCCCAGTGGGACGGCGCCACCGGCGTTACCCAGGACGGGGACATCCCCTGGGTATGGCTGGTGAATGTGAGCCACCTGTACTGGGTACGGAACGGTCTTCAGGTGGCCGAGCAGAAGATCCACCCCCACGGCCATGGCTGGTCCATCGTCAACAACGTGGATCAGTGGAGCTGGGGTTGATTTAGAAAGCCTTCCCCTGGGGGAAGGTGTCGCGGAGAAGCCGTGACGGATGAGGGGAACGGTTTGGAATCTATGCCCATCCCTCTGATACCCACCGGAAAGAAGGAATTCCCTTGAAACACCGCCTGATGTTCACGGGCAAAAAATTGATCCGCATGGTCCTGCTGCTGCTGGGGGTCAGTCTGGCCGCCTTTCTGCTCATGTCGGCCTCTCCGCTGGACCCCCTTCAGACCAATGTGGGCCAGGCGGCCCTGGGCACCATGAGCCAGGAGCAGATCACCAAGCTGGAGGAGTATTGGGGAGTCAATACTCCTCCGGTGGAGCGGTATCTGGGCTGGCTGGGTGACTTTGTCCGGGGGGATATGGGCACCTCGCTGCTCTACCGCCAGCCGGTGAGTCAGGTGATTGGCCAGCGGCTGCAGAGTTCCCTGTGGCTAATGGCCTTCGCCTGGGTGATCTCCGGTGTGCTGGGACTGACACTGGGCGTCATCGCCGGCGCCAACCGGGGAAAGCTGGTGGATAAGCTGATCCGGGGCTACTGCTGGCTCATTTCCAGCACCCCCGCCTTCTGGCTGGCTCTGGTGCTGCTGGTGATCTTCTCCGTGTGGCTGGGGCTGTTCCCCATCGGCCTGTCGGTGCCCATCGGGGCGGACGCCGCCAGCGTTACCCTGGCCGACCGGCTTTACCACGCCTTCCTGCCCGCCCTTACCCTGAGTATCACCGGCGTGGCCAATATCGCCATGCACACCCGGGAGAAGATGGCGGACATTATGGAGAGCGACTATGTGCTCTTCGCCCGGGCCAGAGGGGAGTCCAAAGGTTCCATCGTCCTGCGCCACGGCCTGCGCAACGTGGCCCTGCCTGCCATCACCCTGCAATTTGCCTCCATTAGCGAGATCTTCGGCGGCTCGGTGCTGGTGGAGCAGGTATTTTCCTACCCCGGTCTGGGCCAGGCCGCGGTCAACGCCGGTCTGGGCTCCGACCTGCCCCTGCTGCTGGGCATCACGGTGGTGAGCGCCGCCATCGTATTCGGCGGCAACCTGATCGCAGATCTGCTTTACGGCGTGGTGGACCCCAAGATCAGAAGGGGGGTGGCCCGGAAATGAGACATTGGAACGGGCGAAAAAATGCCCTCTTTCTGTTGATTGCCGCCGCTGTGGTGCTGTGCGCCGTGGCGGTGGCTGGCGGCCTGCTGAGTGGGCAGGCCATGGTTACCGACTTTACCCGCAAGAATCTGCCCCCCTGTGGACAGTTCCTCTTCGGCACCGACTGGATGGGCCGGGATATGCTCTCCCGCACCTTCACCGGACTGTCCCTCAGCATCCGCATCGGCCTTTTGACTGCCGCCGTCAGCGCCGTCATTGCCCTGGTGCTGGGTGTGGCCTCCGCTGTGTTTGGCGGCTGGGTGGACGCGGTGATCTCCTGGTGTATCGATCTGGTCATGGGTATCCCCCATATCCTGCTGGTCATGCTCATCTCTCTGGCGTTCGGCAAGGGATTCGTGGGCGTGGTGGCCGGCGTGGCCCTCAGCCACTGGCCCTCTCTGGCCCGGGTCATCCGGGGTGAGGTGCTACAGCTGCGGGGCGCGGTGTATGTCCGCACGGCGGAAAAGCTGGGAGTGTCCCGGCTGACCATTGCCCGGCGGCACCTGCTGCCCCATCTGCTGCCCCAGTTCCTCACCGGACTGGTGCTTCAGTTCCCCCACGCCATCCTTCATGAGGCCAGCGTCACATTCCTGGGCTTCGGCCTGTCGCCGGAGCAGCCTGCCATCGGCGTGATTTTGTCGGAGAGCATGAGCTATCTTACAACCGGAAAGTGGTGGCTGGCGGTGTTTCCCGGCTTGAGCCTGGTGCTGGTGGTGGTGCTCTTTGCGGCCATGGGCGAGCAGCTGCGGAAGCTGCTGAATCCTGCCAGCGTACATAGGTAAGGAGGGATGGAGTTGGAACCGATTTTGGAAGTCAAAGACCTATCCATCTCCTTCACCCAGTATGGACGGGGCACAAAACAGATGCTGCTGCCGGTGATTCAGGATTTATCCCTCACCATCCGGCCCGGTCAGGTGGTGGCGGTGGTGGGCTCAAGCGGTTCGGGTAAGAGCCTGCTGGCCCACGGAATCCTGGGCATCCTGCCCTATAACAGCCATATGGCCGGAGAGATCACCTTCCTGGGCCAGCCCCTCACCCCCAAACGGGCGAGGGCAGTGCGGGGCAAAGAGATCGTCCTGGTGCCACAGGGCGTGACCTATCTGGACCCGCTGATGAAGGTGGGGCCTCAGATCCGCAAGGGGCGCCGGGACCAGAGCGCCCGGGAGGCCAGCCGGGCGGTGCTGGAGCGGTACGGCCTGGGGGTGGACACCGAAGAACGCTACCCCTTTGAGCTGTCCGGCGGCATGGCCCGCCGGGTGCTCATCGCCACCGCGGCGGCGGCAACCCCCAAGCTGGTCATTGCCGATGAGCCAACCCCCGGTCTGGATGCCCGGGCGGCCAAACGGGTGCTGGGCCACTTCCGGGAGCTGGCCGACGGCGGCGCGGGGGTGCTCCTCATCACCCATGACCTGGAGTTGGCCCTCACCATTGCCGACCGGGTAGGGGTGTTCTACGCCGGTGAGACAGTGGAGGAGGCCAATGCCGCCGATTTTGAGGCGGGGAAACTGCGCCATCCCTACACCAGGGCTCTTTGGCAGGCGCTGCCCCAGAATGGCTTTGTCCCCATCCCCGGCGCCCAGCCCGGGCCAGGCGAGGTAGGGAAGGGGTGCCCCTTTGCACCCCGCTGCCCCAAGGGGCGGCCTGAATGCCTGGGTCCGGTGCCCTATCGGGAGCTGGACGGCGGCCTGGTGCGCTGCTTATATCCGGAAGGAGGGGAACAGCTGTGAGTCTGGAGGCAAAGAATCTGACCTTTGGCTACCGCCGGAAGGGAAAAGAGCCGGTGCTGGACTGCATCGACCTGACGCTGGAGCCGGGGGAGCGGCTTGGGCTGCTGGGCCCCAGCGGACGGGGGAAGACAACCTTATGTAAACTGCTGGCGGGCTATGAGAAGCCAGACAGCGGCACGGTGCTGGTGGACGGCAAGCCGTTGAAGGAATACCGGGGCATCTGCCCGGTACAGATGATCTGGCAGCACCCGGAGACGGCGGTGGACCCGCTGATGAAGCTGGGAGATACGTTAGAAGAAGGTGGACCAGTGGAGGAGGGACTGCTGGAGGCCCTTCACATCCAGCCTGGCTGGCTGGAGCGGTATCCCACGGAGCTGTCCGGTGGTGAACTCCAGCGGTTCTGCATTGCCCGGGCCCTGCGGCCCGGGGTACGCTACCTGCTGTGCGACGAGGTCAGTGCCATGCTGGATCTCATTACCCAGGCCCAGATCTGGACCTTCCTGCTGGAGCAGGCGGAGAAGCGCAACCTGGGGCTGGTGATCGTCAGCCACAACAGCGCCCTGATGGAAAAGCTGTGTACCAGGATGCAGACTTTAGCATAAAAACGGCCTGCAAGTGAGTGGAATCACTTGCAGGCCATTTTTTGTTGCTAATTGGGGGACTGATTGTGGTATGTGAGGATGGAGTCCTCCAGCGTCAACAGGCCAGACTGATCGGGTTCCCGCCTTCCATAGGGCGTCCTGTCCACATACAGCAGGGCGCTGTCCGGGTCAAACCGAAGGGCATAGTCATAGTTCATCCGGTCCTCCAGCTCATAGGTGCGGCCGTTGGCATAGTCGCAAACCATGATCCGGGTATCTACGATGCCGGACCCCATGCTGAGGGTGGCGCACAGTTCCGGCAGGCCATCACCGTTGAGATCGCAGAAATAGGTGCTCCAGATAGGCATACCGGAAATCAGCTGGACCGGTGTTTCCTCTCGCTTTTGCTGCGCTGTGATCTCCTCTGGTGTGTAGCGGAAGGTTACATCGGGGAAGGCCGTGTGGGTGATGGTCAGTTCCCCATCCCAATCCATTTCGCCGGGGGCGGTGGTATAGTCAAACCATTTGGTGGCGGTGTCCGCCGGAATCGAGGACTTACTATTTTTAGAAAAGACTGCTCCATCGGCCACCTTCACATAGATGAAATTAGTGGAACCGTTTGCCTGGAAGATCAGGTCGTTCCCCTCTATGCGGAAATGGTTGACCTTGGAAACGCCGGTCTTATCCTCCAGGGTGAGAACATCGCCGGAGACAGACCACTGGCCCGCCCCGATATAGCTGCTCAAGTGTCCTTCATAGTAGGTGAAAGAGCCGTCCGCCCGGAGGCTGATGGTAAAATCGCCGCCGAACCCATCCCCCTCATAGAGGTAGAGACCGGCGGGGGAGGGCTGGTTCCCGGATATTTTATAACCCTCTTTTGTATACTGGACCTGGTTGCATATTATGTTAATCATAAGAGTATCTTGAGCGGCCATGCAGGCCTCTTTGGACACATAGAAGGTAAACTGGGTGTCGGGGCCGTAACCGCGCAGGTCAAGGGCGTCTGGGTAGATGGTCGTCTCGTCTCTGAGGATCTTGCTTCTCAAAAGGATCTGGGGGCTGACGGAGGAATCTTCTGTTGCCTGCAATGGGGTGACAAAACTGCCATAGTTGGAGAAACGGTAGGAGCAGTCAAAGGTCATATACAGCAGTTCAGCGCTTTCGTTGGAAGGCATGACATTATGGAGATAGATGGTGGTGGCATCATCCTGCCAGACCACCACCTGGCTGTTGGCAAAGGTGTGGCCCTCGCCGGTATAGCAGTCGTCTGTCAGAACAGATTTGGGTACGGTCAGGGTCAGATACGCCTGTTCCTGCCCCAGAATCTCATAGCCGTCCTGAGTTAAGACATCGTAAACGGTGGGCTCCTTGGGACTGGTCAGAAAACACAGAGCGGCAATGACGCAGGCAGCGAGGGCGATGACCACCACCCAGAAGGCGGGCTTCTTGTAGTGCATCACCGCTTTCACCCGGCTCTTTACCCCAGCTTCTCCAAAGGCCAGGGGACAGGGCGCCACGGGCCGGCGGCGGATGCTGCAATTCAGCAGGGCGGTGGAGTAGCCTCGCCGTTCTTCCGAGTTCAGGACCCGGATGACTTTCTCATCACAGGCACCCTCCAGATCCCGGCAGAACAGCAGATAGGCCACCCACATGAGAGGATTGAACCAGTAGATTGCAAGCAGTACAAAGCCCAGCAGCTTCCACCAGTGATCCAGACGGCGGATATGGGTCCGTTCGTGGGCCAGTACATAGGTCAGGTCCTGCTCCGCAATGTGGTAAGGCAGATAGATGACCGGGCGGAACAGGCCCAGTACAAAGGGGGAACCCACCTGCTCGCTCTGCCTGATATTGTCCTCCAGCAGGGTGGCGGTAGCCAGCCGTCGCTTGAGCAGCAGGGTGCTGACCAGGGCGTAGAGCAGCAGCAATACCATCCCCGCCAGCCAGATCCGGGACAACAGGAAGGACCAGACCTGGGTGGGATTGACGCTGGCCCCCGCAGCTGGCGCCAGAGCCTCTTGCAGGATGGGATTAACGGCGCTGTTGACGGCTGGAATGCCGCTTTGGATCTGAGGCGTGGCGGTGTGAAGGATCTCCCGGGGCAGAGGCTGGGTACTGGAGACCAGGCTGAAAGGGCTTTCCAGGGAAAAGGGAAACATCAGGCGAAGGGCCACCAGGCCCCAGAGCAGGCAGAAGCTCCACCTGGGGGCTTTCCACAGGAGCAGTCTCAGCACCAGTACCGCCAGTACCAGCCAGCTGGCGGTGAGACTGAGGTTGACCAGGGTTAGGAACAGCTCTTCCATGGCAGGACCTCCTTATTTTTCGATGATGCGGCGGATTTCCTCTACCTCTTTCTCGGTCAGAGACTGTCTGCGGGCGAAGGCAGACAGAAAGGCGGGAAGGGAGCCCTGGAACTTCTTCTCCATCAGTTCATCCAGCTCGGACACCTGGGCGTCCTCCCTGGAGATCAGGGCGGTCACCAGCCCGTCCTGATTTTTCAGCACGCCCCGCTCCCCCAAACGCTTGATGACGGTGTAGGTGGTGGTGCGCTTCCAGCCCAGCTGGGCCTGACACAGCTTTACCAGCTCTGTGGATGTTACCGGTTCGTGCTCCCAGAGAATGAGACAGAACCGGTATTCGCTTTCAAAAATTTTGGGCGTCTCCATAGGAACCTCCTTTGTCTAATGGGATAGACTTCCTGCTTGTAGTCTATCCCGTTAGACTGGTTTTGTCAAGGGCATAAAAAAATTCCTGTGTTCCGAAGAGGAACACAGGAATTTTGGATTCAAACTCAGGCCAGCTGAGCCTTGGCCATCTCGGTCAGAGCGGTGAAAGCGGCCTTGTCGTTGACAGCCAGCTCGGCCAGCATCTTGCGGTTGATCTCCACGCCAGCCTTCTTCAGGCCGTTCATAAAGGTGGAGTAGTTCATGCCGTTCATCTTGCAGGCGGCGGAGATACGGGTGATCCACAGAGAGCGGAAGTCACGCTTCTTCAGCCGACGGCCGGTGTAGGCGTAGGTCAGGGACTTCATGACCTGCTCGTTGGCCATCTTGAAGTGCTTGCTCTTGGCACCCCAGTAGCCCTTGGCCAGCTTGAGGATCTTATTTCTTCTCTTGCGCGTCATCATCGCGCCTTTCACTCTTGCCATTGTAAAAAGCCTCCTATGTTAAGGTAAAATCGGAATTATCTTATTTGTAGGGGATCATGCGCTTGATGGCGGGCTCGTTGGTCTTGTCCGCATAAGCGCCGGCGCGGAGGCCTCTCTTACGCTTGGTGTCCTTGCCGTGGCCGTTGAGCAGGTGGGACTTGAAGGCATGGGCGCGCTTGACCTTGCCGGACTTGGTCAGGCTGAATCTCTTCTTCGCGCCGGAGTGAGTTTTCAGTTTAGGCATGGTGGTTAACTCCTTTGTCTTTGGATTTCAGGGGATTGCATCAGGACTTTTTGCCGTCCTTGGCAACCTTGGGAGAGAGGAACATGGACATATGCCGTCCGTCCAGCTTGGGGTCCTTATCCAACGCGGCCACCTCGCTGCACTGTTCCGCAAACTTGAGCAGCAGGCCCTTGCCGATATCGGTGTGGGCCATTTCACGGCCGCGGAAGCGGACGGTGACCTTCACCCGATTGCCCTGGCTCAGGAACTTCTGGGCGTTACGGAGCTTGACGTTAAAATCGTTCACGTCAATGCCCGGCGACATACGGACTTCCTTGATCTCCACGACGTGCTGATTTTTCCGGGCCTCTTTCTCCCGCTTGGTCTGCTCGAACTTGTACTTACCATAGTCCATGAGCTTGCACACGGGGGGCACGGCGTTGGGAGAGATCTTCACCAGGTCCAGATTCTGCTCGATGGCGCGCTCCAGCGCCTCACGGGCGGACATGATACCCAGCTGCTCGCCGCTGTCGGAAACGAGCCGGACTTCTTTGTCGCGGATCTCTTCGTTGATCTGATGACCCTGTTTGCTGATACGAAAGCACCTCCAATTCTTTGCTGCATACAAAAACGCGGTTACCGCATTCCGGTACCCGCGCCACAACAGAACAGCCACGCCGAACACACGGCGCGCCGCTGACCATGTTGACCTCTTTGCTGATGCTGGAGGTGAGGACGGAGGTACCTTCCTGCTTTATTGTGCCCAAACAGTATATCAAAGGAGTAGCCCAATGTCAAGTAGAAAACAGAAGAAAAAATCCAGACTATTTTTTGCTTTCCTTTTCATTGGAATTATGGCAGAATGGGGACAAGGAGGGAGTATTATGGTGCATCATGGCCTGAAACGGCTTTTTTTGACAGTTCTGACCCTTATTTTGTTGATCTCCATCTGTCCGGCCTGGGGAGCGGCTGAGAGCAGCCACGACGCAGTGATTCTGTTCACCCACGATACCCATGACCATTTTTATCCTGCGCCTTCGGAAGATGGCGGGGAATATGGTGGCTATACCCGTCTGGCAACCCTTCTTGCGCTGGAGCGGGTCAAATACCCTGACGCCATTACGGTGGACGGCGGCGATTTTTCTATGGGAACCCTGTTTCAAACCATCTATGCCACCCAGGCGCCGGAACTGAAGGCACTGGGGGCTATGGGGTATGATGTGACCACCCTGGGCAACCATGAATTTGACTACCGTGCCTCCGGCCTGGCTCAGATGCTGGAGACGGCAGCCGCCAGCGGAAGCCGGGTGCCCGCCATTGTGCAGTCCAACGGTACGGTGCTGGACGGGGCTGGGAGTCAGGAACTGATCCAGGCCATGGAGCACTACGGCGTGCAGGATCACATCATCCTCACCCGAGGCGGGATCAACTACGGTATTTTCGGCCTGATGGGGGAGGACGCGGATGCCTGCGCTCCCATGTCGGGCATGGAATTTGAGCCTGTGGCCGATGCTGCCCGGCGAGAGGTGGCGGCCCTGGAAGCGGAACTGGCCCAGCTGGAAGGCCCCTCTGTGATCGTGTGTCTCTCCCACACCGGCACTGACGGCGGAAAAGGGGAGGACTATGAGCTGGCCCGTGCGGTGGACGGCATTGACGTGATCATCTCCGGCCACACCCACTCTACCTTGGAGAAGCCGATTCAGGTCAATGATACCCTGATTGTCTCCTGCGGAGAGTATACCACTAATCTGGGTGTGCTGGCTCTGGAACTGGACGATGCCGGTACTGTCACTGACTATGATTACCGGCTGGTGCCGGTGGACGAGACAGTGACGGCTAATACTGAGATGGAGCGGTTGGCCCAGTCCTTTCAGCCTATCATCGAAGAGGAGTACCTCTCCCGGTTCGGACTGACCTTCAATCAGGTGCTGGCCCGGTCGGAGTTTGACTTTACCCCCATCTCCCAGTTCGGCAAGGAGCATAAGGAGGATACCTTGGGCAATCTGATTGCCGACTCCTACATCTATGCTGTTCAGCGGGCAGAGGGGGAGGACTATGTGCCGGTGGATTTCGCCGTGGTGGCAGCGGGCGTGATCCGGGAGTCCTTCTCTGCTGGGGAGATCACCACATCGGATGTGTTTAACGTCTCCTCTCTGGGCTCCGGCGCTGACGGTACCCCTGGCTATCCGCTGATCTCGGTGTGGATCACCGGCCGGGAACTGAGGGATGCCTTTGAGGTAGACGCTTCTGTGACCGGCTTGATGCCCGCCGCCCAGATTTATGGTTCGGGAATGACCTGGACCTGGAACCCCTATCGGATCATCCTCAATCGGGTAAATGACTATGCCCAGGTGCTGCCTGACGGTACCACCGTGCCGCTGGAGGACGACAAGCTCTACCGGGTGGTGACCGGATTGTATACCGGCCAGATGCTGGGTACGGTCAATGACCAGTCCTTTGGTATTCTGACCATTACGCCCAAGGATGCTCAGGGCAACCCGGTGACCAATTTTGAGGACCAAATCATTTATACTCCTAATGGCTCGGAACTGAAGGAGTGGTATGCTCTGGCCACTTACCTCCAGTCCATGGGTACGGTGGACAGCCGCTATGCCGCACCAGAGGGACGCAAGGTGGAGGAGGCGTCCCTGAATCCGGTGAGCCTGCTGAAAGGGCTGAACCTGGTAGGTTGGATCGCTCTTGTCGTCTGCCTTGTAGTGCTGGCCTTGATCGTATTGATTGTTTATCGCATTGCTACCAGAGGACGCCGCCGCCGTTATGGAGGACAAAAGGGACGTGGTTACCACCGCTATCGTGGATAAAGGAATCAGGGCCTGCCGCTCGTTGCGGCAGGCCCTGATGGTTATGGCTCTGCGTTTTTGTGGGAGACAGGCAGGGGAGCGATGGAACCTACGCACCGATTGATGGGGGTGCCCAGGTTGTGGAATTTTTCCTCATAGTCGGTCATGACGCCGCAGATACCATTGGCATGGAGATCACGGGTGACCTGGGAGAGTTGGAACCCCGCCTTGGGGAACTGGAACAGGGACCACTCAAACAGATCATGGTTATCTGTCTTGAAGTGGATCTCACCCTTCCGGGAAAGGATTTGACGGTAGCGCAGCAGAAAATCAGGGTGGGTCAGGCGGCGCTTGGCGTGCCGGTTGCCGGGCCAGGGATCGCAGAAGTTGATGTAGACGCGGTCCACCTCGCTGGGGGCGAAGAGCTCAGTCAGGTCGGCGGCATCGCCGTCGATAAAGAAGACATTGTGCAGATCCATGGCGCATACCCGCTCCATGGCGATAACCATAGCGTCAGGTACCCGTTCCACTGCAATGTAGAGGGCCTGGGGATTTTGTGCGGCGGTCTCGGCAGTAAAACGCCCCTTACCACAGCCCAGTTCCAGGTAGAGAACGCTTGCTTGGGGCATCAGGCTCATCCAACGGCCCCGCAGGGCAGCAGGATCAGAGATCAGGACACGGGCACACCGCTCCATCCGGGGAGCCAGGTTGGGCTTTTTTCTCATTCGCATCGATTTATTCACCTCACAAAGAGCATCATAACATATTTGATTGGATGCTTGCAATCCTTGGTGATATATATTATAATAATACCTGTTATGCTGGTAAACTACATATCCGGGTGTAATGCAGCTGGTAGCACGTTTGCTTTGGGAGAATACGCCCGGGCCACCCCACAACTTCATATCCGGGTGTAGCGCAGTTGGTAGCGCGCCTGCTTTGGGAGCAGGATGCCGCAGGTTCGAATCCTGTCACTCGGACCACCTTTCTTGGAAAAACCGCCTAAACAGGCGGTTTTTCTGTGTTTTTAGTTCGATTTTTGCGGTTTTGGCGATTGCTGTTCCGCGGTGATTTTAGGGGCAGGAAAGCGACGGGCACTCGAGGTAGAGGTGCCGCCGAAACCACCAAATCCCTAACCCATCCCTAACGGGAGAAATGCCTATATTGCTGTCGTGGATTCCGATAAATTCTTGAGTTTTTTGTTCATGTTCGATATAATGATTTTGAATTTTGAGCAAGCAAATCCTTGATTCAAAAATCAGCTTTGGAGTGAGTGTGTTGTGAGCAAAGAGAAGAAGGGCATTTCTCAAGAAGATATTATGGCGCTTCTTGACAGCTGCTACGAAAAATGTCTGAATGGCGTTCCCTATGTGAGTCCATCTGTAGCGGAATTGGCCAACGACTATTTAGACAAATATCCCACCAATCAGCAGGCATGCAAGGCCATGATCAATAATCAAATTATCAAATGCACTACCTCTGGGTTCATTACTGGATTTGGCGGAATCATTACGATGCCTGTTACCTTGCCCGCTAATATTGGCAGTGTTTTGTATGTGCAGATGCGCATGATCGCCTGCACCGCATATATGGCCGGCTTTGAACTGAACAGCGACCAAACTCAGACATTTGTGTACGCCTGTCTTGCTGGTGTAGCTGTAAATGAACTGGTTAAACAGGCAGGAATCAAGTTTGGGGTAAAATTCGCGAATGGTTTGATTAAGAAGATCCCGGGAAAGGTTTTAACAAAGATCAACCAGAAAGTAGGATTTAGATTCATCACCAAATTCGGAAGCAAGGGCATTATCAACTTAGGGAAGCTCGTCCCTGGTGTTGGTGCCGTTATCGGCGGCGGCCTTGATTTGGTGGAAACCAAAGCAATTAGTGTTCGAGCTTACAAATGGTTTTTTGAAGGAGACTTCTCCAACGATAAAAACTCCGCCGACGATACAGTCGAGATTGTAGCGGATGACTTTGAATGTTCCGCCGCCCTTTGACCTTTTATTTCTGTCCGATACTCAAATTGCAATGCCCAAGGGACATACTTTCGTCCCTTGGGCATTCTTTGTTTTTACCCCACTCTCTCGAACGGGATCACCTTGCACCGGCTCTCCTCCGGCGGGTCGGGCGGCTCGGGTTCCGGTCTGGCCGTGGCCGTTTCCATGAAGCCGCCGATCTTCTCCGCCGCACCTCTCTGCATCTCGTTGGTGATGTGCGTATAGGTATCCAGGGTAAACCCGGCGCTGAAGT